>CANNCQ010000033.1 GCA_947503135.1 uncultured Aquimarina sp.
TTAATCTTAAATATTGAGTGGGCTAGCCCACTCAATATTTAAAATCTCTTGCACTTATGACTTGAATTCAAGATTTTAAAAACTCTATATCAAAACGTTATCCAATAATTTCCTTTCCGACTTATACTTTGAGTAATCAGTGTGTTTCTTTTTAAAAGCGTACTGAAAACCTCTGTAATAATGGAAAATTAAAGATTTATCTATTTTCCTTTTAAAGCTCTACATATTCCAAGTAGGTCTGATGGTTTTACTGGTATACATAGTAGTGGATAGTGCCCACAACCTATTACTTGATGATCTTACAGGTCAATTAATGTAGTCAAATAAAACCAATCAGTACCCATCTGATATAAGTAATATAGATTTACCTCAAGTTTGATTTAATAATTATTAGCTGCTCATCTAATTCTATTCCAAATGGAGAAATAGTATCCCTTGAATTAAGAAACAAAACATTAACAGGTATTAATGAGTCTTCTAATGAAGGACTAAGCCCAAAATACCTTATAAGCTATCAAAAATGGTGGGTAGTAAAAGGTTCAGATATCTTTTTTGATTGATCTTGTCTTGGGGAAGTTACAAATTTTTAGAAGAAGCTAAATCTCAACTTAAAAAAGCAATAGGTAATCACATAGCCAATACCTCATGGATCAATATTAATTAACGTGAGTTCGACCTAAAAAGCAGAATACATTTAGTTTGTTGTAATTCAGTACTTTAATTTACTAAATATTCTGCTTTTTCTTTCTATAAAATTCCTGTTTCTTAAGTCGAACTCACGTTACTTAAGAAAAAGAGCAATCATAGAATCTGTAAACGACGCGTTAAAGAACATATGCCAAATTGAACACTCAAGACACCGCTCTTTTGTCAACTTCTTAGGAAACTTAATTGCTGGCTTAGCAGCATATTCATTTTTAGACAAGAAACCAAGCATTAAAATTCAGCACTTTTTACCTAATATCGGTGTAAATTAGATCGAACTCACGTTATTTAGTATGTATTTAAAAGACCTTTCGAAATACTCGTAATAATCAAAAGGCTCATTCCTTTCTGCTAATGCTGCAGTAATTAATTTTCCTGGATCCAGATTATATTGATCCCAGTCTTGGAAATCAAGATCCTTCGTCCATGTATAATGCATATAGTACTTCTTTTCTAAAACTAAATCCTCAACACATAAAAACCGCTCGATTGGCCAAGGTGAGTGTTCTCGATCAAGTTTAACATTTGGGTAAATTGGGTAAATTTTGCATCCATTATACTGTAAAAGAAACTGCTTATAATCTTCTGGTAATTTAGCTTCCCATATAGCTTCAGCTTCTTTGATTTTTTTTATTGAGGTGTCAAATTCTTCTCTGTAAAATTCTAGTTTCATATAAAAACAGTAGATTTTATTGGGTTAAAATAGAACATCACTTTTTTTGATAAGAAAATATGTTTTGAAGCTTAGTGTATTCTTCCTTCATATTCTTTTTAGAAGAATTAAAATACAGTACTTTTTTAGTATCCTTCTTTGTGATTTTCAATATTGGTTTATCTTTTCCATTCAATAACAAATGAACTATTTCACCCGATTTCGTTTCAAAATTCCCCTTACGAATATTCATTAAAGAAAAGCCCTCTTGCCTAGATTCAATTTCTGGAAAAAGTGATATCTGTTGAATATTTTGGATGTTATCAAGGCTTATCCTTTCCCCGTAATTCCCTGTAAATTCTATATGTTTATCGCCTATAATTAACTCCGTGGGCTTTGCATTTTTATACACAGAATAGGCTGTAAATATATATAACACACTTAATACTACTATAACTAACCGTAAATAACGTTTATAAGCTGATCGAAAAAAATTTGCTTTCAAAATTGCGGAAACCAAAAATGCTACTACAATAAAAAAAGTAGTTATTATAACTGCTACTAAAATCATACTTAAATTTATAAAACTTATTTCAAAAAATCCTTACTGTTGAACACTATACTTTCTCTTAAATTTTAAATACATTCCTGCCGAACGAAAAAGAAGCCATACCCCTATAGCGCTCCATACACCCACAAGCTTATATTCTAAATATTGGGTTATAAATAGTGCCGGTAAAAAACCAAGAAACGTAGCAAAAAACAGCAAATTTCGAAGATATTTCATTTCTCCTAATCCTTTAAAAACTCCGTCCAAAACAAAGGCGATAGCATTCGTAGGCTGTACTAAAATCACTAGAAAAAACATTCCATAAAAAGCTGTCAATACTTCTATATCATTACTAAACAGCAACCCTAATTCTTTGTAAAAGAGAAAGCCTATAATCATTAAAACTACACTAGCAACACAACCGTACAAAACAATTTTTTTTACCAATATATTTAGTTGTACATAATCATTTGCACCCTTAAGTCGCCCACCATAAATATTTCCTGCGGAAGCATACCCATCGATAAAAAAAGCTGTGAACAGCCATATATTAATAGCTATTGCATGTGCCGCAACATATTCATCACCTAAGCTAGTTGCTGTGCGTACCGCCATAAACAAAGCTATGTTTAACGACATTGCTCTTAAAATTAAGTTACCACTCATAGTTAACAAACGATATACTTCAGGATGAATTTTACTTGCTATTTTAAGCGATGTATCTGTTTTTTTTATTAGTAAAATTAATGCCAAAGCAGCCATTACTATTTGTGAAATTAAACTTGCCCAAGCAGCACCCTCAATATGCATTGCAGGGAAATAATCTGCTACTCCATAAACAAAAATAAAATCGAGTAGTATATTCAGTAATGCGCCCACCATAGCTACAATCATAGGCCAAAAAGTATTTTGTAGCCCTCGAAAAATTCCGAAAACAGCAAAGACAAATAAGGTAAAAGGAAATCCCCAAACTCTAATATTGTAATACGCTAAGCTATATTGAAGCACTAAATCTTTTGCTTTATATAAACCAAAAATGTAGTCTGCAAAAAAATAGGTGCTTCCTAAAACTATAAGGCTCAATCCTATATTTAATACTATAGCTTGAGCAGGTAATTCTTTTATTTCATCGAGTTTGTTAGCTCCTAAATACTGAGAAACAATTGAAGATATAACACTTCTTGACTGTCCTAAAATCCATATTAACATAGATAGAAAAGAACCCACTATTCCTACGGCAGCCAATGCTTCTTTAGAATTTAAAGGAATATTACCTATTATAGCTGCATCAGTTGAAGATAATATTGGCTCAGCAATCCCTGCTATTATTGCAGGTACAGCAATTTTGTGAATACTCTTAAATGAGGTTAATTTCATTACTTTTTTACTCTCCTAAAAAAGAAATTATTTTTTTAGTAACAGCATTTAAGTCTTCTGACATTTTTTGTTGCTCCCAAGGGTGTTTACAATCAAAAACATGATCCGTATCTAAAAAATAAGCCTCTGCTTTAGGGTTTAAAGAAAGTAATTCATGAGCACTTTTGATTGGCACAGAAGTATCCAACGTACCATGAACCAGCAAGTGCGGTACTTTTACTTTTGAAGCACTTTTACCTATATTTAAAGCCGTTTTATTTGCTATATAATCCTCATAAAACTGAATAAAATGTGGCATTTCTTGTCCTGTACGCCCATTTTTTATTTTCCAAACACCTGTCTTTTTCCAAGTTTTTAAGGCTTCTCCCATAGGGAAGCTGGTATTATACGTGCTTATAGCAGCTAAGGTTATCAATTTCGAAACTCTAGAATCGTTCGCTGTTTTTATAATTACTGCTCCACCTCCTCTGGAATGACCTATAAGAGTGATTCTAGTAGTGTCCACAAAATTTGAAAACAGAAAATCCCTATTAGTAACTTTGTCTATAACAGCTTCTAAATCGCTTTGTTGTTTCGAAAAGTTATCATTTCCAAAGGCTTCTAAATCTGGAAAATCGATAGGTTCTTTAATTGTTCCTCCATTATGAGAAAAGTTAAATGCCACTACAAAATAACCTTGCTTGGCTATAGCTTTTAGCATTAGCTGCCACGCTCCCCAATCTTTAAATCCTTTATATCCGTGACAAAAAATAACCACAGGTTGATTTTTATCTGATTCGTCATAAATAAAATCTGTTACTATAGGAAGTTCGTATTTACCTTGAATTGGAATATTTTTATGAATTTGTAAGCTCATTACTTATAAATGGTTTGTTTAGGTCACAAATTTCAGTAATTATTAATTGTAATTGAGTTAAAAAAGAATCAAAAACCTCTGTATTTATTTCTGTATTTAATTTTCTGCCTTCAGCCTGTCCAAAAGGTAAAAAACCTTGATTCAATTTTTTAAATGCTATAATTCCTGCTTGAACGGTTTCAGTAATATTATTTTCCTTACAATAAATATGAGCATACATCAATATCTGTAATGCTTTACTATAATTTTCTTCAGTGTGTAATTTATCCCAATCTCTAATTTTTAATTTGGCAGGATCTACATAGCCCGTTTTATAATCTACAATACGAATTTGGCCATTCAATCGATCTACTCTATCAACGGTACCTTTAATATAAATAGGAAAATTGAGTGTTGGTATATTAATTTTTGTTTTGTATTTTTTTTCAATACTAACAATTACTAGCTCTTGACCACTTTTAACAAGGTTTAATTCGCTATTCAAGAATTTTTTTAAAAACTGCTTAGCTGCTTCAAAACTCAATAGGTTTACACCATTAGTAATTTGCGCACCCGAATAGTTTTTTTGAAATTCTTTGGCAACCTCAACATCCAATTGGCCTATCATTTTTTTGATATCTTCCTCAGTAACAATTTTATTTTCTAATGGGCTATAGAAATTGCATAACACTTCGTGTATAATTGTCCCTAAAGTGTTCGCCGCGATCTCTTCTTCAATTTGCTTAGACTCTTGTACTCCCAAAATATATCGATCGTAATACAAAAGTGGATCTCTTAAATAGGTAGCTAATGCTGAAGGAGAAAAACCATTTTTTGCTAATAATTTAAGCTTTGAAAATACTGTTTCATCTTTATCAATTGTTTTTATAAAAGTAAAGTTATTTGCTGTATCTGTAGTAACAATATTAGATATTGTAGTATGATTTGGGTGGGGTCGTAACTCTAACTGCTGTAAAAAACGACTCTTTTCTCCAGAATTTAGTTCATCAACTTGAGTATTGTAAATTAAGTGAGCTGTTTTACATCGCTGTAATAGTCTGTAAAAATGATACGCATATATAGCGTCTTTTTCTTTAAAAGTAGGCAGGTTTACCTCTATTTTTAAATCGTAGGGTATAAATGAGTTTCCTTTCTGCCCTGAAGGTAATGTACCTTCATTTACAGACGTAATAATTACATTTTCAAAATCTAGGCATCTAGATTCTAAAACTCCCATAATTTGAAGACCCGCAAAAGGCTCACCTCTAAAATCAACAGTTTCTGTATTCAATTTCAAATTATAAAATTGAACTAGTGTTTTTAATGTGTTAATATGTAAGTGAGAAGTAACTAAATCTTTAAGGTGTATAATTACACCTAATAATTTTTCACTATAAAATACTTGGGCTTGATCTTTATTAAAATCAAAGCAGTCTTTTAATTTTTCAAGTATTGTCTCTAAATTATTTAATAATAATAAATTTGATTCCCAAGAATTAAAAATTAAATGAAATAACTTTTTAAGTTTATCAGGTATTATTTTTAATAAAGATTCTGGCTTAACATAAACATAGTTGTTAACTGTAATATAATTTATAATTTTAACAGTTACTTTTTCTGTAAACAAAACCTGCATGGCATGATGCTGAAATAATGTGTTTACATTCTTATAATAAAAACCGTTGTCTTTCTCTGAAAGTTGTAATAAAAAATATTGAGCTACAAAATTGGTTAGTGGTAGCTGAGACAACGGTTGACCCATTGTTATATTTACATTTTCAACATTAGGAGGCAATGAGTTTAATAACGGTAAAAGTAAATTTTCATCGGCTAAAACAACAGCCGTATTGGTTAGCTCTTTAGCAGAAAGTGGAGCTAACAATTGACCTACATACTTTACCTGTCCTATATTTTTGGGAACACCCGTAATATGTAATTCTTTAGGTTGCTCAAAACTATTGTGAAAACTTTGATTAAGTAAATCTTTATCCTTCCAAATACGAATATGCTTTTTTAAGAAATAAGAAGCATCGTGTGTTTTATCGTTCACAAAGCAACTATCCGCATCCCATATAAAATCAGCTTTATCTTCTTTTTTTAGTATTCTAAAAATATGTTGCTCAGCCTCGTTAAGTGCATTAAAGCCAACAAATAAATAATAATTTTGCGTAGTAACACTTAATTTTGTGCTATTTTCGGATGCCATTCTGTATTGTAACCCTTGATACCCTTTTTTTTCTTTTACTAAAATTGATGTGAACTCATCATAATAACCTGCTAATTGCTGCCAAAATTGAATGTAGTTTTCTATTAAATTCGTTTTATTTTCTTGCAAAAACCAATGATTTTGGTCTTTGATATAATACAAATAATTAAAAAATTGTTTGTGGTCTACTAAATAACGATCAATTTCATTAAAATCCTGAAGTAGTGTTTGCCCCCAACTTAAAAAACTTTCAAAGTCTTTCTTTTGATCTTTAGGGTTTACCCTTAAGTAAGCTTCGTAAAAATATAATAACAAGGTTTCATTATCACAACTTTGCAATCCCGATAATTCAGAAATAAAATCTTCAATACTAATAATTTGTGGTAATACACTTGTTTTATTTTCTAAAGCAGCAATTAAACTTTTCTTTAGGAAAAGTCCTGAGCGTTGACTTGGTAGTACAATTACTAAATTATCAAAATCCGATTCATACTTATCGAGTAGTTTGTTGGTTACACTATCTATAAAAGAAATCATTTCTGCTATTTTAAAATATTTGTGTATAAAAAAAGCGCCTTCGAAAGAAGGCGCTTTAAATTATTTCGTGTTTTTAATTACTTTACTAAGTTAATCTCAACACGTCTGTTATTAGCTCTACCAGCTTTAGTTGTATTAGGGGATATTGGACTTGTTTCTCCATATCCTCTAGAAGTTAATCTTGATGAAGATATACCTCCATTAATCAAAAAGTTCTTAACAGATGCTGCTCTAGAATCAGATAATCTTTCATTCGAAGCTGCACTACCTACACTATCAGTATGACCTTCAATTGTAAATCTAGCATCAGGATATTCTTTTAAGATATTAGTAATATCTCTTAAAACATTCTCAGATTGAGCTTTAATAGTTGATTTACCTGTGTCAAACAATATAGTCTTAGCGTAGTCATTCAATTTCTTTTGAACTTCTTGACTTACTACTTTAACTTTAACTTCAGGACATCCGTTGTTTGATTTGATACCTGCAACCGCTGGGCAGTTATCATCTTTGTCTAAAACTCCGTCACCGTCTTTATCAGCATATGGACATCCGCTATTAGCAGCTGGACCAGCTTCATTAGGACAACCATCAATATTATCAGTTACTCCATCTCCATCAGCATCAGGACAACCGCTCAAGTTTCTCAAACCTGGTACTTGAGGACAAGAATCATCTTTGTCTAAAACTCCATCTCCATCAGAATCTGGACATCCTCCGTTTTCAGCAGAACCTGCTTCATTTGGACAATTATCTTCTGAATCTTTAATTCCATCTGAATCTGAATCAGGACAACCATTAAACTCTTTTAAACCTGCTACTTCAGGACATTCGTCTTTATTATCTGCAATACCGTCTCCATCAGAATCAGCACCACCAAAAGCAAATTTAACTCCTAAAGAGTGTTGCAAATGTGAACCTTGACCTGTAACAGGTACACCTAAATTTCCTGAAAATTCAACATCACCTTGATCATCATATTCTCCTAAATAACCTTTGTATGTTGAATCATAAGAAATTGCAAAGTTTTCTGTAATCCAGAAATCAATACCTAATGTTAAGTTTGCTGAAAACTCTCCATCGCTATCAATCCAGTTATAACCTCCTCCTAAACCTACGAATGGAGCGAACCAACCTTCCTGCTTGTTAAATGCATGTCTAAGATCATAACTTAACATACCTTCTAAAGAAAAATAAGAAACTTCTTCTACTCTTACTGTAGTATCAACATCATTATTTAAACTTCCAACTCTATCAATTCTATTTAAACTTCCTCCCAAAGTACCTGATAAACCATGTTTGATATATCTTCCTACAGATAATTCTGAAATTGAGGGGATTATATTCCAATTTTCAGTTTTTGCTACTCTAAAATCTTCAAAAGCGTTTCTTTCATTGAAAAAATCAACTGCGTTAGCGCCTACCTTAATAGCCCATGGCTGAGACTCACTTTGTGCTATTGCAGTACTAAAAGACATACCTGCTAACAAAGCAACTAATAATTTACCTAGATGTTTCATATTATTTATTCCGATTATTTTAAGTGTTAATGTAAACAAATGTAATAGGATATTGTTTAGAATCAAAACGATGATTATAAAAATATAGTGTGCGCAATATATAAAAAAAAGTTAACTCATTGCATTTAAGTAGTTTAATTCAATGTATTTCGTCTATCTCAGGACAATCACCAATATAAATAATGTATTTTTTTATGTTTTTTTTATAGATATCTTTAAAAATTGCTGAATATTCTTCTATTTGTTGTAAATACTTATTGTCTTTAGCTCCTGTTTTATAATCGATAATATAAATAATGCCTCGCTCATCTATCTCTACTCGGTCAGGTCTTAATATTTTTCCCTCATGAGCAAACTCTCGCTCATTATAAATAGTATTACTTTTTTTAAAAATAGAACTGAAATAGTCACTATTTAAAATGAAATTAGTATTTATTTCAAGTAATTCATAATCTTCTTTATCCAGCAAATCCTGATAAAACTCTAAAACAATCTCTGCATCTAATCTATCTTTTATTTTAGATAATACTTCATGAAATATTTTTCCTTTTTCTATCGCTTTTTCTTGAGATTCACTAAACGCAGTACTCGATATTACCTCGGCAATACCATGGCTTATTTTATCAGAATTAATATACGATTCTAGTGCTATGGCTTGTTCCTCTGATTCTAATTTAGATTGTCTAGCTTGAATTCCTTTATAAAAACAAGTGTTATCTAATTTTTCAAATTGAGCTGAGGCCAAAAAATCTAAAAAATAGGATTGAAAACTACCTTCTGGTATTTTCTTAGAGTCTTGGTTGTTATTACTAATTATATAAAGCTGTTCTTTAGCTCTAGTAAGCGCCACATATAATACATTAAAGTTATCTAGCTCCTGTAAGGCTGTAATTTCTTCTTTCGCTTTTATTGTATCCTTCGAATAAATTTCAAATAAATTTTTGTTATACGATACATAGGCTTCTGAAAAAACTTCTGAAAATTCATGAATTGGCATCCACAAATTTGTAGCCCTTGTCTTATAAACTTCAGTATCTGCAAACGGATAAATAACCACTGGGTATTCTAACCCCTTAGATTTATGAATACTTAAAATTTGAACTGCATTTTTTCCCTTAGGAGTAACAATACTTATTTTTTCTTTTTTTGTTTCCCAATATTCCAAAAAATCAACGACTCCTAAATTGGTTTTATAAGCATACTCAAATACAAAATCCATAAAAAACTGAAGATAAGCATCTGTTTTTAGGTGTAATTTAAAACTTGCAATACAATGCTCGAAAGCTTCATAAATAGACAAGCTATTAAACGGATTTTTAGGCAATAATAGCGAATAATCTTGTAGGTAATTTTGAAGCTCTTCAAAACTTGAATTAATACATGTGCTTAAAAAATGATGTGTATTTTCGACTTCTAAATAAATAGATAATGCTTTTATAAACAACAGTTTAATAGCTTTATCACTAGTATTTGTAATGAAGTAAGCATATGAAATTAGCAATTCAACAACATTGGAATTTTGAAGTAATAAACTCTCTGAAGAAATTACAGGTATATGTTGCTCATTTAAATAATTAGCTAGTAATACTCCTTGGTGGTTTGTGCGCACTAAAACACTTATATCTTTATATCTGAAACCGTTGGAAATAACCTGATGTATAACTTCTAAAGTTTTTTCAAGATAAAGCTCATTTTTCTCCTCTGCATTTTTTCCATTTATAAAATCAAATTGAACATAGCCCCCTTCTCGACTATTTGTTTTTTGTTGATTCCCATCTAAATATAATTGCTTATAAATTGGACTTAAAAACTGACTTGCTAGATAAGTGAAAAAATTATTATTAAAAGTAATAATTGTACTATAACTCCTGAAATTAGTATCTAAATTTTCTACTATTTTTCGAGTACTTGGAAATGGATTTTCGTTTTGATACAAATCAATAAATTGTTCCGCTTTTCCCCCTCGCCATCTGTAAATTGCTTGTTTGGCGTCCCCAACTAATGTTACACTTCCTGTTTGTTCCGTGTTTTCTATTTCAGAAGAAAGCGCATTATCCGCTAACGGGATTAAGTTTCTCCATTGCATTACGGAAGTATCTTGAAATTCATCTATAAAAAAATCTTTGTACTTCTCCCCAAGACGTTCATAAATAAAAGGAGCAGGCTGGTCTTTAATTGTTTCAAAAATAAGTTGATTAAAATCTGATATCAGTAATACATTATTTTCTTTTTTTAGTGTCTCAGAGATATTATAAATATTTCTCAATAAAGACATTTGAGTGATATTTTTTAAGATTCTAAGAATGTATTCGTTTTGGAATACCATTGCTTTTGTTTCGTGAAAAAGGGCAATTATTTGAGGTCTAAAATCATCGATTATTTGTTGCGAAGATGGGGAACAACTTTTGGTATAGAAACTATAATTTTCAATATCATTCTGCCATTTGGTAGCTTCTGAAAATTTCACTGTTCCTTCGGCACTTAATTTCTTAAAATGATTAGGAATGGTATTTCGATTGAAATCATTAATTACACCTTTACTTTCAAAAGTTTCCAAAATATCCTTAGAACGTTTAATTATAATCCCTGTATTTTTTGATAAAAGCTGTTCCAAATTCGTTTTAAGCCTATTAAAATCTTCAATAGTCTTATTCTCCAAAAGTTTTAAATGTGGTACGTCATTTTCATTTAAAATTATTCTTGAAATGTCGAGCAAGCTATTTTTAATATTCCACGCGCTATCTTCATTAATATTAGACTTCATAAAATCTAATATTATTTTGGTAACTGTGGTATCCTCACCTACTTTATTTAGTAATTCATCAACCGATTGTTCTAAAATAGATTTACTATCTAATTCTACTTCAAAATTGGTGTTTAAATTAAGGTCAAAGGCAAATGTTCGTATTACCGACTGTGTAAACTTATCGATAGTTTGCACGTTAAAAGCTGTATAGTTGTGTAACAAAAAATGAAGAACATCTTTTGACTTTCTCTTCAAATCATCGCTGGAAATATTCAGTGTGTTTTGAATTTCTAAAAACATACTTTCGTGATTTTCGGAAATTTCGGACTGCGAAAAATGATGAAGACTACTTAATATACGCTCTTTCATTTCTGCGACAGCTTTATTCGTAAAAGTAACCGCTAATATTTTCTTAAAGCGACCTTTATCATCGCTCGATAATATTTTTAAAAGGTAGTTTTTTACTAAAGTATATGTTTTTCCTGAACCCGCAGAAGCATTATAAATAGTAAAAGCAGCAATTGTATTTAACATTAAGGTTAATTTAAATCAAAAAAAGTTGAATTTTTTATACTAATTAGTACATTTGAAATATAACCTAATAATATCAAATAATATGGCTTTTGAATTACCAAAATTAGCATACGCATACGACGCTTTAGAACCTCATATTGATGCGAAAACTATGGAAATACACCATGGAAAGCACCATGCGGGGTATACTACTAAATTAAATGGCGCAATTGCAGGTACTGATTTAGAAGGAAAAACAATAGAAAATATTCTTACTAATTTAGATTTAGAGAATAAAGGAGTAAGAAATAATGGTGGAGGTTTTTATAACCACCGTTTATTTTGGTCTGTAATGGCGGCTAATGGCGGCGGAAAACCAGAAGGAGATTTAGCGAAAGCTATTGACGAGGCTTTTGGATCGTTCGAAGCATTTAAAGATGCTTTTAAAAATGCAGCTGCTACTCAATTTGGATCGGGTTGGGCATGGTTGTGTGTTCACAAAGGTGGTAAAGTAGATGTTTGCGCTACGGCAAACCAAGACAATCCTTTAATGCCTGGTATTGGCTGCGGAGGCTTTCCTATTTTAGGCGTTGATGTTTGGGAACACGCTTACTACTTAAATTACCAAAACAGAAGACCTGATTATTTAGAGGCTTTCTTTAATGTAATTAACTGGTCAGAAGTTTCGGCATTATATGCGCAAAACAAATAATTTCTATTAAATTATTAAATACAAAAAACCCGCTAATGCGGGTTTTTTTATTGCTTTTTTTAGTTCGGATTTATTAAATTCATTGTTGAATGGATTTAATAAATCTTCAACTTCCTCAGCATACTACTCTTTTGACTTAGCCTCTAAGTCCATTATGTATTATATTGAGTTAAATTTTTTGATCACCCTTTTTAGGATAGTGTCATATAACATTTAATTTCCTAGAATTTTATTATACCTTGTAATATCAGCTAAAATCTTTTGAGCTTCTCTAACTTCTTCACTATTAGAAACCTCATAAGCATGCATTCCTTCTCTGTAGAAATAGCGCTTAATAATTTCTTTTTTAAGTAACTCCTTAATTTCAGATTCTTGTGATACTAACGCTTCTTTTTTAGCTTCATACAGTCGTTGTTTTAGAGAATTATATTCGTTAGAAATTCTATTATCTAATGTTTCTTTTTCTGCAACTATCCATAAATCTTCCAACAATTGCCCTGTTTTGGTCTTAAATTCAAACTTATTCTTTTTTAAAAATGATAAGAAAGAAGTGTAATCCGCATTAGTAAATGTAAAATCTTCAAGTCTTTCAAATTTATGCTCATAATAAAACGCTGTTGCAAAGTCAAAAATTACGCGGTCTTTTAATAAAGCCTTAGCTATTTGGCTGGTCTTAGTTGTTTCTATTTCAACATCAGGAAAAACACCACCTCCATCATAAACCGTACGTCCATTTCGGGTTTTGAAGGCTTTAAAGTCAGAATCTTGTATTCTAGTAGGTTTATCATCGCTGTCTCTATTCCAATAATCCAAAGATTGTATACACCTTCCTGAAGGAATAAAATAACGTGATGTAGTGATTTTAAGTTGGGTATTATGCTTCAAAGGGCGTTTACTTTGTACTAACCCTTTTCCAAAACTGCGAGACCCTATAACCACTCCTCTATCTAAATCTTGCATACTTCCTGAAACGATTTCACTTGCAGAAGCACTTCTTCCGTTAATAAGTACCGCAAGAGGTAAATCTTTATACAATACTTTATTTTTGGTTTTATATTGCTTCTTATGATCATCTATCACAGACTCGGTATGTACAATTTGCAAATCTTTTTTTACAAAAATATTACACACGTTTACTGCTTCGGTAAGGAGTCCACCTGGGTTTCCTCTTAAATCTAAAATTAGCTTGTCGGCACCTTCGGCTTTTAATTCTTTTAAGGCTGCAATTATATTAGAAGAAGCTTTTTTGCTAAATCTTCTTAGAACAATATAGCCCGTATTGTCATCTAACAATTTGTAAAAAGGAACAGCGTCAACCTCAATAAGGTTTCTGTTAATTGAAGTTATTTGTTCTTTTCCATTTCTTATATAGGTAACTACTATCGTTGAGCCAGCTTCACCTTTTAATAATTCTATAGGCCTACCTTCATAATTACTAACAACTACATCATCAACCTTAATAATTTCATCCCCGGCTTTTAAACCACTTTTATCGGCAGGAAAATCTTTATAAACCTCGGATACAATTAGTTTTGAACCTGTTTCTTCTTCGTCAATATCATCGGTAAATAAACTCGCTCCAATACCCACATATTTACCGCTACTTCTAATTTTACCAGCTTCAACATCTTGTTCCGTCCAAAATTTAGTATAGGGATCTAAATCTTTGGTAATTGCTTTCATTGCTGTGTCCATTAATTCAGCAGGATTGGTTTCGTCAACATAATTAGTATTAAGCTGCTTGAAAAAAGCAACAAATATTTCAATTTGCTTTGCTATTTCAAATCCATCACTTTTAAAACTATAACTTCCTAAAGAAATTATAGTAATGCTTACCAATAGTAGTACGCTACGCTTCATCATATTTTTCCATTTTTTTTTGCCATTTACTTTCTATTTTCAACAGGGCTTTTTCTATAACTTGATATGTTGGTAATTCTTTACCTACAAATAGAAACATTAACAAAAATTGTTCCTCGTTAACTTCAAAAATATACTTCTTTTTTCGAAAGTTCTCTCTAATTAAGCGTTTTATAAAATTTCTATCTACAGCTTTTTTAAAAAATCGTTTACTTACAGAAAAACCTGCTTTAAAAGGGACTCCTATAGTTTCTTTTTGATATACTAAAACTAATGGATATCCTTTAATTGAATTTCCGTATTTAAAAAGACCTTCTATTTGCTTTTTACTTTTGAGTTTTAAAACCGTAGGAAGTTTTTCATTCATGCTGTAAAGATAGTACTAAGAAATTTCTATATTTATATAATCACAAAAAACACTACTAACAATGAAAAATATCGTTTTACTCTTTTACTTTTTTGGACTTTCCATATTTGCCCAAGCTCCGTCCAATGATGAGCCTTCTGAAGCTTTAAATTTAATTGTTGGAGTTAATGATTCTGAAAATACTATTATTGGAACAAATGTAAACGCTACCGATTCTTCAGATTCTATAGCTACATTACCAACTCCTGAATGCGGAAATTACAATGGTGGAGATATCTGGTATTCAGCTACCGTAAACGACAATGGTTACATAGCAATTAAAGCCAATACTTTATCAACATCGAATGTTACTCCCCTTTTAGCTATTTACTCTGGGAGCCCTAACTCTCTAAATCTAATAACTTGCCAACCATCCTCTGACACTCCAACAGTAATAAATAATAGAACTAGTGGAGAAACTTTATTCATTCGTATTTGGGATCGTAATAATGATAATTTTGGTGACTTCGAAATAAGCGCTTTTTCTCCAGAAGCTCCAATTAACGACGAGCCAATAAATGCTCTCAATGCAATTGTTGGAGCTAATATTGGGCGATCTACAGCTTCTTCAAATATAGGGGCTACAGATTCCTCGGGAATGAATGGAATAGCAAATCCCACTTGTCAAAACTACACAGGTGGAGATGTGTGGTTTTCAATGAATGTACCTAGTAGCGGAAGCTTTTCTTATACAGGAACCGTTCTTTTTGGCAGTGATTTTGAAAATGGAGGTATTGAGATTTATTCTGGATCCTTAGGTTCACTGTCTTTAATGGAATGTAGTGATTTCAATTCAAGAAATATTATAACAGGTAGAAGTGCAAATGAAAAACTTTATATTAGGATTTGGGGAAATAATTCTAATAATGGCGAAAATCTTGGCGAGTTTGGTCTGAATTTATTAGCCACTAACTTTTCTGAAGTTAATAATGATGAAATAAATACGGCTATAGAATTATCTTTAGGTTCAAATTTTGAAGATCAAAAGTTACTAGCTTCAAATATTGATGCTACCGATTCCTTTTTGACTGATAACACCATACCAGATAGTGGTTGCGGGAATTATGCTGGAGGCGATGTATGGTTTACAACTACCGTTGGCAATAATCCTAACTTGTTTATTGAGGTTAGAGGTTCCTCTTTTAATGGTTTTGGTTTTGAATTGAATAACGTTGTTTTATCAATTTATAATGGCTCCTTAAATAATTTAACGCTAATAGAATGTGATGCTGGAACTTTCTTTGATAATCCTAATATTTTTTTGACAGACAGAACACCTGGAGAAACCTTATATATTAGAGTTTACGATGAAAATAATCAAAACGAGGGTTTCTTTGATGTTTCCGCTTATAATGCCGTAACTAATGATGAGCCTTCAAATGCAATTAACCTTATAAATGGCACTAGCTTTGATGACGAAGTAATTATAGCCTCTAATAACGGTGCTACCGACTCATTTCTAAATAACAATGCAATACCTTCACCTGGTTGCGGAAATTATAATGGGGGCGATATTTGGTTTACTTCTTCTGTGGGGAACAGTGGAAATATCTTTTTTGAAACAGCTATTGAATCTGAAGGCATTAGAGCGAATATTGCTGTTTATTCTGGTACAGAAAATAATCTCAATTTAATTAGCTGTCAATCCGAATCATTTGGGGAAGCATCAGTAGCAATTACTAATAGAATGCCTGGAGAAACACTTTTCGTAAGGATTTGGGACACTAATAATTTTCGAGAAGGTAGTTTTAGAATTTCTGCCTTCACTTTTGTTCCTCTTGCTAATGATGAGCCAGAAGGAGCTACCGATTTAGCTATTGATACGACTATAATATCTACTAACCTTAATGCAACCGATTCTTTTGCTAATGATAATACTATTCCAGCTCCTGGATGTGCTAATTATAACGGTGGTGATGTTTGGTTCCAAGTGATGACAAATTCTGAAGGAGAAATTTCAGTAGAAACAGAAGCCACACCTAATTCAAATGTTGATGATACAGGTATGGCCATTTATTCCGGCACATCATCTTCACTAAACCTTATTAGCTGTAATGATGACAATGACGATAATTTCTTTTCTAGGATTAACATTAACGGACGATCTGCTAATGAAATACTTTTTGTCAGAGTTTGGTCTTCTAATAATATCGATAATGGCAGCTTTTCTATCTCTTCTTTTATCCCTAGTACGACTACTCCAACGCCTACACCACCAACACTTATAAATGACGAAGCCTCTGGAGCGATTGAACTTATTACAGGAATTGAGTTTGATGACAACTCAATTATTGCTAATAACGTAGGTGCAACCGATTCTTTTAATAATGATAATACTATCCCAGCACCTGGTTGTGCTAATTATAACGGTGGTGATGTTTGGTACCAAGTGATAACAAATTCTGAAGGAGAAATTTCAATAGAAACTAAGGCCGCAGCAAATTCAAATGTTAGTGATACAGGTATGGCTGTTTATTCAGGTACGTTATCTTCATTAAACCTTATCGACTGTAATGATGATATTGATACTAATATTTTCTTTTCTAGATTAGATTTAACAGGGAGAGCTCCTAATGAAAACCTTTTTGTGAGGGTTTGGTCGTTTAACAATAATGAAGCTGGTGAATTTAATATCTCCGCTTTTATTCCTCCTAGTACGACTACACCAACGCCTCCCCCTACAACACTTATAAATGACGAAGTCTCTGGAGCGATTGAACTTACTACAGGAATTGAGTTTGATGACAACTCAATTATTGCTAATAACGTAAGTGCTACCGATTCTTTTGCTAATGATAATACTATTCCAGCTCCTGGATGTGCTAGTTATAACGGTGGTGATGTTTGGTTCCAAGTAACTACTGATTCTCTGGGAGAAATTTCAATAGAAACTAAGGCCGTTGCAAATTCAAATGTTAGTGATACAGGTATAGCTGTTTATTCAGGCACGTTATCTTCATTAAACCTTATCGACTGTAATGATGATAATGACGATAATTTCTTTTCTAGATTAGATTTAACAGGCAGAACGCCTAATGAAAATCTTTTCGTAAGGGTTTGGTCTTTTGCCAATAATACGACTGGTGAATTTGAAATTTCTGCATTTAGCGAAAATGAACCTGTCTTAAGTTTAACTGATAATTTTATTGACAATAATAATAATCAGATTCGTTTTTTTCCTAATCCCGTAATTGATTATTTAACAATTGAGAGTCCAAAAGCAGTAATAATAGATTTAGAACTTAGAAATTCATTAGGACAGCAATTTTCAACCATCAGTAACTTAGCAAAAAACAAACTATATCTAAAAGGATTACCTTCGGGCTTATATTTTGTTACCATAAAAACAACTAATGGTTCCGACATCTTAAAAGTTGTTAAGGAATAATATTATTTTTAACTGATTGTTAATAGTTATCCTATTCAACTTAAAAAAAAGGAAGCAAAAATTGTATTTTTGTACCACTATTTTAATGTAACAGAACGCAACATGGAAGTACAAGGAAAAGTAAAATTTGTCGGGCCAACAGAAACGGTTGGTAATAATGGTTTTAGAAAAAGAGATATTGTGGTTACCACTGAGGAGCAATATCCACAACATATTAGTGTACAATTTGTTCAAGATAAATGTGACATATTAGATGCATATCAACCAGGACAAGATGTGAAAATTGGAATTAATTTACGTGGCCGCGAATGGGTTTCCCCTCAAGGCGAGACAAAGTATTTTAACACCATACAAGGCTGGCGTATTGAAAACTTACAACCAGCTGCAGCACCAACAGGAAGTGTGCCACCTCCAATGCCTCCAGCAGAAGCTTTTGAACCTGCAACTAACATAAGTTCTGAACAAGAAGATGATTTGCCTTTTTAAGGCAAAAAAATAACAATATAAAAACCACTTTTGAGATATCAAAAGTGGTTTTTTGTTTATATCTATTTTATAAGAGAAATAGCGTTTGAAAATAGCACCAATGATTTTAATATCAACTTATATTTAGTAATTTAATGTATTATATACGACTATAAACTAACTCCTTACTCTAAACATTTAAGTATGAATATATTTGACGCTATTCGGTCAGAGGACCTTAAAACGGTGAAAGCAGTATTATCCAACCAGCCAGAGCTACTTAACACAAAAAACGATCGAGGCTCTAGTCCAATTTTATTAGCCGCTTATTTAGGCGCTGTAGAAATAACAAAATATATTTTGAGTTTAAAGCCCGAAGTTGATGCTGTAGATGCTTCTGGAAATACTGCCCTTATGGGAGTTGCTTTTAAAGGAAGTACCAATATAGCCAAGCTTTTAATTGAAGCAGGTGCGGATGTAAATGCAAAAAACACGCAAAATTCAACAGCACTAATATACGCCGCTACTTTTGGACAAAAAGAAATTATTAATCTTTTGGTAGCTAATGGTGCCGATATTTATGCCGAAGATATTAATGGGAATACAGCTATAAATCTTGCTCAAAGACAAGGGGTAAATTTACTTGAGCTAAAAAAAGTATAATTATGAAACATTCAAAATCAAAATTGCTTAAATCAGTCGTTATTCGTTTTAAAAATCGTCAAAAACGCCTTTTAATTTCTAAAAACGCGTTAAACAATTTTGATTTTTTTCTTCAAAAAAACATTGAAGGAGAATTTGTTATCATAAACTCCAATGTAGGTTTTGCAGTGTATTATGCTTCCGAAAAAAATTATAGCGAATTAATAAGGCAAAATATTCTTAAACATTGCAATAGTAGTATAGAAGAATTGGTTTTTTTATATGACCTTAATGCAAATAGTCTTAAAATTAATTTTACTCAAGTTTTTATTACATTTTCGAAATACCCACAATTGTTTTTAGCATATGTCAAAAAGTTTGTTTCTTTACGAAAACGATATAATTCTAGTAGAATAGTAATGCCCCAATTATCTTGTTTTTACGAACAGGCTTTAAAAGAACTGCAGTATAGTGGTAAGCTCCCGTTTGCAAAGAAAATTATAGCTTTAAACAGTAATTTTAAGGAGTCTTACAGTAGTCCTCTCCTTATTTCTTTAGCAAAAAAAATGACCACACAAGAGCATATTAATTAAGCCGATCGATTCATTTGTACTGGAGCTTTTTTATCTTCTTTAGCTTCTTTTTGAGGCTGTTGAGATTTTAATTCAGGAATATTTCCTTTTTGCTCTTTGTATTTCTCTTTTATCTTAGGGTATATAGCAGGAGCAATTGCTTTTACTGGAGTGTATAAAATGGAGCTTTCTATCACTTCTTTATCTATTATTCCTAGTTTATCATTCAAAGGGCCTAAAAACATAATAACACCACTAGCAATCATTGCAAATTTTAATATCCCAAAAGCTCCTCCTAATACTCTATTAACAAGTCCTAGGGCCGCAAACTTAGCTACTTTTGTCAACAATTTCCCTAACAAGGAAATCGCCAAAATAATAGCTATAAAAGTAATTCCAAAAGCAATTAACTTAAGATATTGAGGCGATAAACTCACCTTATCCTGCAAAAAATCACTTACATAAAAAGAAAAACGAATAGCCCCATAAATACCCGCAATGATGGCTACCAAAGATGCTAATTCAACAAAAAGACCTTTTATAATTCCTCTAATTAATCCTATAAGTAATAAAACCCCAAGTATAATATCTAAATAATTCATTCGCTGTAAATTGGCTTTAAAAGTACTAAAAATGTGGCTACCTTTGTAATATGAGTAGAGATTTACAATTGAAAGAACGTTGGGAGTTGGTCGTGGATAAACTCTCTAAACAGTTTGCCGATGGGGATATCCTAGATTTAGATGCTATTATTTACTTAATAGGTGTTCAAGAATTAGGGAAGCCGCACAGAAGTTATAAAAAAAATGAAAAGTTAGACTTAATGCATATTGCTATTTGTAAACTTTTAGAGCCTTTTGGCTACTACGAATTTGATTATATCGACGACGAAGGTTGGCCGCACTATACGGTAAAAGAGCAGTTACCTAGTTTAAGGGCTGGGGAGCAAAGCGTTCTAATGAAACAGGCTATTGTAGAGTATTTTTACAATTCAGGTTATATAAATTAAAACTATGAAAACAGCATTAATCACAGGAGCATCATCTGGTATAGGAAAAGAGCTTGCCTATATAATGGCTTCCAAAAAAATTAATCTTATAATTACTGCTCGTAGAACGGAAGTTTTAGAAACAATTAAGCATAAACTTGAAAACGCCTACCCTATTAAAGTAGTTTGCATAACTGAAGATTTAGCAACACCCAAAGGAGCACAATCACTTTTCGATAAAATAAAAGCACAACATTTAACTGTTGATTATTTAATAAATAATGCCGGGTTTGGAGGTCATGGTTATTTTCATGAGCGAAAATGGGAAGATGAAGCTGCGATGCTTCAACTCAACATAAACACGCTTACTCAATTATCTCATTTATTTTTGCCCGAAATGGTACAACGCAATTCGGGGCGTATTTTAAATATAGCCTCCTCTGCAGGTTTAATCCCTGCCGGCCCTTTACAAAGCGTTTATTTTGCTACCAAAGCATACGTACTTTCTTTTTCGCAAGGTATTGCTGGCGAACTTGCAGGTACTCCAATTACAGTAACAGCTCTTTGCCCAGGAGCTACTGCAACAGAATTTGAAAAAACAGCCAAATTAGAAGGAAGTGATTTATTTTCTGGAAAAACATTTTCTGCTAAACAAGTAGCTAAAGACGGTTACGAAGCTATGATGAAGGGGGAACTGGTAAAAACCACAGCGCTGTCTTTTATTCAAAAACTAAATATAAAAGCAATTCCGTTGATTCCCACAAAAATAATTTTGAAACAAATTAAAAACATGCAAGAAATTAAATAGCGAATAGGCTTTTTCAGAATACTGCAAAAGTTTCAATAATCAATTTACTATAGTCACTATGCAATTCCTTAAATTTGCGACTTATTACGGATTACGAGATGATAGAAGAAATTAAAAAATATATAGCCGAGGCTGAAGCATTTAGTGCAACTACTGTAGAAGAAGTAGAACAGTTTCGAATTAAAATATTAGGTAGCAAAGGAATCTTAAAGGAGTATTTTGCTAAATTCAAAGAAGTTCCCAACGAACAGAAAAAAGAATTTGGACAAACCATTAATTTATGGAAAAGTACTGCCGAAGCTAAAGTTGCTTCCTTAAAAGAGGCTCTAGAAGACCAACAAGCAACCGTAAATCAGTTTGGTGATTTAACTCGTCCCGCTACCCCTATTCAGTTAGGTTCTCGTCATCCAATTTCGTTGGTAAAAAACCAAATCATAGAAATATTTAATCGTATAGGATTCAACGTTAGTGAAGGCCCCGAAATTGAAGATGATTGGCATAATTTTACAGCCTTAAATTTACCAGAATACCACCCTGCTCGCGATATGCAGGATACGTTTTTTATTCAAACCAACCCCGATGTACTTTTGCGCACACATACCTCATCGGTACAAGTACGTTATATGGAAGATAACAAACCTCCCATTCGTACCATATCACCAGGTCGTGTTTTCCGTAATGAAGATATTTCTGCGCGCTCGCACTGTATTTTTCACCAAGTAGAAGGTTTGTATATTGATAAAGATGTATCATTTGCCGATTTAAAACAAACCTTACTTTATTTTACCAAGGAAATGTTTGGTAAAAGTAAAATTCGTTTGCGTCCATCTTATTTTCCGTTTACAGAACCTAGTGCCGAAATTGATATTTATTGGGGGTTAAAAACTGAAACCGATTACCGTATTACCAAAGGAACCGGGTGGTTAGAAATTGGTGGCTGTGGTATGGTGGATCCTAACGTACTTACTAATTGCAATATAGATCCTAAAGAATACAACGGTTTTGCTTTTGGAATGGGTGTTGAGCGTATTGCAATGTTACTACATCAAATTGGTGACATTCGCATGTTTTATGAAAATGACGTACGCTTTTTAGAACAATTTAAATCGGCGCTATAGTTTAATTTACAATAGATGAAAAAAGATATTGAATTTCCTGTAGTAAAAGGGGTTTCTATTGCAATCGTGAAAGAATGGAATACAGAGTTTAATATGGAGGATTGGAATGCTTATATCATTAACGAAAATGAGAAAGCTATTGATGCTGTAATTATTGTAACTCAAGGATTCAGTACCGATAAAAAAACCTCTAAGTTTAGGCACATGCTCGGAACTATAGAGTCGAACGATTTTCAAAAATTTGAATTAATGCAAGAAGGTATTCTTTCGTTTAGAAATGAGTTTAGTGTTACTTATTTTTTAGAAAATAGACTTTACGATAAAAAATTTATCTTTAGACAAAATACCATTAACGAAAACGCTTTTAGAGACATACCCGTTCTTAACAAAAAAGGCGTTTTAGTAAAATAGTTACTTATGAAATCAATTGTTTTTTTCTCATCCTTGTTAGCACTTAGTTTTTCATTAATTAATTGTGAGGATAACACTGAAGAGTTGAATCCTGATGATTTATTAGGCCAACAGGAATTTTTAGATACTGAAGAAAATGACAATGAACCTGTTAGTCAAGCTATTCCAAGACGTGAATTCCCTTTAATAGCTACTTTAAATGGAACTTCAACTAACTTTTTTAGTGTTACACCTTCAGATAATGCTGTAAACTTTGATTTTCTTGATGCCACTGCTGTTATATTCAATACTTTCGATAACCCATCTACCTTAAATGCAACTTATGGTATTAGTTTAATTATAAATCGCGAAGATTTAAAATTAGGTGACATCCAATTATCTGTTGGAGCTGGTTTATTAGGTTCTTCTGGTATCCTTTTAAACGATACACGTTCCACAACTACCACTTTAGCTATACAAGAAGGGAACATATCTATTGATCAAATTGATAGTGTTCAAGGCATTGTTGCAGGAACTTTTAATGCTGAATATAATGTTACTAACGATGGTATTACTTCAACAGGTGAAACAGTAAGTGTAACCAACGGGTCGTTTAGATTTACTTACGAGGTCAGATAATAAATTGAACTTTTGAAGGAGCTACCTCAAAATTTACTCAAAAAATTGCGAGATCGAGAAGCCAATGATTCTCTTAGGCGATTGCTCCAACAATCTAATTTAATAGATTTTTCTTCTAATGATTATTTGGGGTTTGCTAGTCAAAATAAACTACAAGATATTGCGGACTCGTTAGTTAGTCACAATAATTTAAACGGAGCTACGGGCTCCAGATTACTATCTGGTAATCATAACCTGTACGCTACTGCAGAAAATACAATTGCTCAATTTCACCATCAAGAAAGTGCTTTAATTTTCAATTCCGGATACAATGCTAACATTGGTTTTTTTTCGGCAGTACCTCAACGTGGTGATGTTGTTTTTTATGATGAATTAATT
This sequence comes from uncultured Aquimarina sp., assembly GCA_947503135.1. Classification (GTDB taxonomy): domain Bacteria; phylum Bacteroidota; class Bacteroidia; order Flavobacteriales; family Flavobacteriaceae; genus Aquimarina. The sequence goes on from CANNCQ010000033.1 coordinate 24,008, forward strand.
CACGCTTCTATAAGGGATGGTTTAGCAATGGGACTTGCTAAAAACTTTAATTTTAAGCATAATGCTATTGAAGATTTAGAGCAAAAAGTGTTACGGTGGAAACAGAACAATGATGGAACCATTTACATAGTTACCGAATCGGTATTCTCTATGGATGGCGACAGTCCGAACCTTAAAAAGTTAGCCTTTTTTTGTGAGCAGCACAAAATATATCTTGTAGTAGACGAAGCTCACGCTTTAGGGGTAATTGGCAAAAAAGGTGAAGGAATGGTACAGTCACTAAACCTAACTGATAAGGTTTTTGCACAAATAATTACTTTTGGAAAAGCCTTAGGTTGCCATGGTGCAGCTATATTAGGAAGCGAAGCGCTTAAAAGTTATTTAGTAAATTTTGCGCGCAGTCTTATTTACACCACAGCACTACCACCACATACCGTTGCGTTAATACAAGCTGGTTATACACTACTTAATGACGAAACAGAACACTTAATTAACTTACAACGTAACATTAATCATTTTAAAAGTAATATTATCGATTTGAGTTTAGATACTATTTTTATACCGAGTAATTCAGCAATTCAATGCTGTGTTATTGAAGGGGTTTTAAAAGTTAAAAAAATAGCATCTCAGTTGCAAAAACAAGGGTTTGATGTTAAGGCAATATTATCGCCTACTGTGCCCTTGGGTAAGGAGCGTTTACGATTTTGCTTGCACAGTTACAATACTGTTTCCGAAATAGAAACCGTTTTAAAGTTAGTTTCTAAACTCGTAAAACTTTAAATTTACCTTTCACAAAACGTATAAATACACTCCCAAAAATGCAACGTTATTTTATTACAGGAATCGGTACTGATGTTGGTAAAACAATAGCATCTGCTATTATAACCGAAGCTTTACAAGCCGATTATTGGAAACCTATACAAGCGGGGGATCTTGATAATTCGGATACTCATAAAGTGAAAGCTTTAGTTTCAAGCTCCAAAACAGCATACCACCCCAATTCATTTTCTTTAAACACTCCTATGAGTCCACATGCCGCTGCGGATATTGATGGAATTACTATAAAAGCCAACTTAGTAAATACTCCTAATTCGGATAATAATAAACTCGTAGTTGAAGGTGCTGGTGGATTATTTGTACCCATAAACGATACCGAAACTATATTGGATTTAATACAACAAGACGATAAAATAATAGTGGTTTCGCGTCATTATTTAGGAAGTATTAATCACAGTTTGCTTACTGTAGAAATTTTAAAACAAAAAGGGTTTTCCAAAATAGGAATTCTTTTTAATGGGAATGAAAACCCAACCACCGAGGAGATCATTACAAAAATGACTGGAGTTACTATATTGGGGCGTATTGATGAATTGGATACGCTTTCGCAGAAAACTATTCATGCTCAAGCAGAAAATATAAAAGAAGCTTTACTTTCTTTTTAAAATTATGAAAGAACTAGACGCTAAAAACATATGGCACCCACTTACTCAGCATAAAACCCACCCTGATGTACTCCCTATAGCCAAAGCTAAAGGGGCCTTACTTTACGATACTGAGGGCAACACATATATCGACGGTATTGCCTCGTGGTATACCAGTATGTACGGACATTGCAACCCTTATATTATTGAAAAGGTATATGCGCAAATGCAACAACTCGATCAAATTGTATTTAGTGGATTTACGCACCAAGCTGCAGTAAATTTGTCCGAAAAACTTTTAGCTATTTTACCCAACAATCAACAAAAGGTATTCTTTTCCGATAATGGCTCTACCGCTACCGAGGTAGGTATAAAAATGGCCTTACAATATCACTTTAATAAAGGAAATGAACGCCATACTATTTTAGCTTTTGAAGAAGCCTTCCACGGGGATACCTTTGGAGCCATGTCTGCCTCGGGATTATCTGTTTACAATGGGCCTTTTGATAAGCATTTTATAGACGTTGTTCGCATACCTGTACCCACAATTGAAACCGTAGATCATATACTTGAACAATTAAAAAAGCTACACCTTGAAAGTCCGTTAGCTGGTTTTATTTATGAACCTTTAGTGCAAGGCGCCGCCGGTATGAAAATGTACCAACCCGAAGCCCTAGAGCCTATTTTAGCTTTTTGTAAAGCACACACTATAATAACAATTGCCGACGAAGTAATGACGGGCTTTGGTAAAACAGGAACCCTGTTTGCTTCGGATCAAATAAACACGAAGCCCGACGTAATTTGCTTATCTAAAGCACTTACTGCAGGAATGCTCCCCATGGCTATCTCTACCTGCTCACAACATATTTATGATGCTTTTTATAGCAACGACATGTCAAAAGGTTTATTTCATGCCCACACCTATACCGCAAACCCTTTAGCCTGTGCTGCCGCTAGTGCTGGTATTGATTTATTGCTTTCGCAAGAAATAGAAAAAAGCAGATTACGAATACATAAGGCGCATTTGGCCTTTAAAAAACGTTTATCAGAAAATCCTGCGGTAACCAACGTACGTGTAAAAGGAGTAATTTTTGCTTTAGAACTCACCAAAAAAATGGAGCGTTACGGCAATATGCGCGACCAACTTTTTGCACATTTTAAAAACAAAGGAGTGTTTTTACGCCCCTTAGGTAATACTATTTACGTGCTACCGCCTTATGTGGTTTCCGATGATCAATTAGAGCAAATATACACCGCCATAGAGCAAGTGTTGTACTAACAGAACACTTTTTCATTTCAAATGTAAATAGACTAATCTATATCTAACTCCACCAAAATAGGACAATGGTCGCTATGTTTGGCTTCGGGTAATATGGTAGCTCTAACAAGTTTATTTTCTAATGGAATCGAAACCATATTATAATCAATACGCCAGCCTTTATTATTGTTTCTAGCATTAGCTCTGTAACTCCACCAACTGTAGTTGTGAGGCTCTTTATTAAATGCCCTAAATGAATCTACAAAACCACTCCCTATAAACTTACTAAGCCATTCACGCTCTTCAGGTAAAAACCCAGAAACTCTTTTGTTACGAACAGGATCGTGAATATCAATAGCTTCGTGACAAATATTATAATCTCCACAAACTACTAGGTTTGGAATGTCTTTTTTTAATTCTGTTAAGTATTCCAAAATATCGTCCATGTATTTGAACTTGTGCTCCAAGCGAGCACTGTTGGTTCCACTAGGTAAATACATACTCATTACGGAAACGCCGTCAAAATCAGCACGAATGTTACGTCCTTCAAAATCCATGTGTTCAATACCTGTACCATATTCAACGTGGTTAGGCTTTGTTTTTGAAAGAATTGCTACACCGCTGTATCCTTTTTTTTGTGCGCTATACCAATAGCAATAGGTATATCCTGCTTCCTGAAAAACTGAGAGGTCCAATTGATCTTCCTGCGCTTTTATTTCTTGCAAACAAATTACATCAGGATTTGCTGCGGTTGCCCACTCTATAAATCCTTTTTTAAGCGCTGCACGTATGCCGTTTACGTTATATGATATTATTTTCATTTTTTAATCTTTATTTCTTAGACAAATACTCGACAATCCACACGGGTACTGAAGTACTACGGTAAGTCACAATTTGCCTTTTGTAAATATCTAAAATAAATCGCTATTTACTTCTGCTATTATCAAAATAGAGGTGCGGTGAGTATATTTTACTGCTTCTCTAAGTAATTCAAACTGCCGTAATACCGTATTTTAATTTTCTTGGGAGTTATAACGTAGCTTCTATTTTCCGAATTCAACAGTTTAAAGGTTCTTACTTTTTAGATTACTAATTTTAAGATTTTTAAAAGTAATAGAATTGATTACACTTAAACATACGAGTTTAAATATGTAGGCCCATTGTTAAATTAATACCACTTATTACTCACTTCTTCTATTTCTTGTTTTGCTTTTTCAATAAGCTCTTCTGCTTTATCTGCATATTGCTGAGTTCCAAAAACTGTGATGTTTTCAGTTGGAACACCAACTAACCCTAAACAAGCATTTAATAATGGCGTAGCATGGTTCATACTTTTAAATGGTTCAATTGAAAAATCACTACCACTTGTCATTAACACTAAACCTTGAGTGTTCTCGCAAAGCCCTTTCATCCCCTCTTCGGTAAAAGCAAATGTTTTTCCTACTTGGGTAATCGCATCAATCCATGCTTTTACAGTAGCTGGCAACGACATATTATACATTGGAGTAGCTATTACAATAAAATCGGCACTTAAAATCTGTGTAGCAAAACTATCGTTTTTAGCCAACACTTTACTTTGCTCTGGTGTTAATTCTACTCCACCAAAATTACGATTTACATACAAATTTAAATTTTCTTCTAATAGCAAATCTGGAGTGTTTTTTGCTAAATCTAAAAATGTAATGTTGGTTCTATCTTTGTTAAATTCTATAAATTTATCTACTAACTTCTTAGTATTTGAACCTTCTCTTGGTGTATAATTTACTATTAATGTATTTTTCATTATTGTTGGTTTTTTTATTTAAAATACTCATTACTAGATAATAACAGTAGTAATAATAAAAAATTATTCGTCAATATTATCGTCTATTTTAGAATAAGATTCAAATTCTTCCGGATATAAAAAATTATTGTACGGAAAACGAGTTACATGAATATCTCGAACTTCTTTATAGGTTCGCTTTCTAAAACTTTCCATATTTTCCTTGTTAATTGCTGAAATAAATAAGGCTTTGTCGCCTATTTTACTCATCCAAGTTTGTTGCCAATCCTCCAAAGTATAATGTGCTTTTGTAGGTTCTGTACTTAAGTCATCTGCCTCAATAGTTTCATGTGTGTAAGCGTCAATTTTATTAAATACCATTATGGTACGTTTGTCTTTACAATCAATTTCATTAAGAATGGTATGTACTGACTCGATATGATCTTCAAACTGCGGATGAGAAATATCAACTACGTGTAGTAGTAAATCCGCTTCTCTAACCTCATCCAAGGTGCTTTTAAAACTTTCTACTAGCTGTGTAGGCAGTTTTCTAATAAACCCAACGGTATCACTTAATAAAAATGGTAAATTACCAATAACTACTTTTCGAACCGTAGTATCTAAAGTTGCAAACAACTTATTTTCTGCAAATACCTTGCTTTTAGAGATTACATTCATCAATGTAGATTTTCCTACATTGGTGTAACCAACCAACGCCACTCTTACTAGTTTACCACGATTTCCACGCTGAGTAGCCATTTGCTTGTCAATTGTCTTTAATTTATTTTTTAACAACGTAATTCTATCGCGAACTATACGCCTATCGGTTTCAATTTCTGTTTCCCCAGGACCACGCATACCAATACCCCCTTTTTGTCGTTCAAGGTGCGTCCACATACCTGCCAAACGAGGTAATAAATACTGATATTGAGCCAACTCAACCTGTGTACGAGCATAGCTAGTTTGAGCGCGTTGTGCAAAAATATCTAAAATTAAGTGTGTTCTATCTATTACTTTAATTTCTAAAATACGCTCAATATTTTTTTGTTGCGAGGGGCTCAGTTCATCATCAAAAACAATGGTACTTACTCCATGCTGATCTATGTATGCCTTAACTTCTTCCATTTTTCCCGAACCTATAAAAGTTTTGGAATTGGGCATATCCATTTTTTGAGTAAAACGATGAATTACCTCCCCTCCAGCAGTAAAAGTTAAAAACTCCAATTCATCTAAAAACTCTTTCAGTTTTTCTTCATTTTGTTCACGAGTTATAACACCTATTAAAATAGCTTTTTCGTAAACAACTTCTTCTTTTTCTATCATTCAATATTCATTAATATTACAAAGATACGGATATACATACTAGATTACAGTTCTTAATATTACTGCTTTAAGTTGTAAGTTATTCGCTATATTTCGACTATAGAAACAAGTTTATAATTTATTATCCATCTTTTTAAAAGAAGCGACCTAACACACAAATCATGGCTTACCGAAATTATTATACAAATAAAAAAACGACTCCTAATAACTTATATACTGTAGGCTTTTATAATCTTGAAAACCTTTTTGATACCAAAGATGATCCCAATACTTTAGATGATGGTTTTTTACCCGACTCAGAAAAAAAATGGACTCAAAAACGTTATGAGAAAAAGGTATTTAAGTTAGGTACTGCCATTTCAAATATTGGCTTTATCCAAACCGGTAAAGCTCCTGTTTTACTAGGACTTGCCGAAGTTGAAAATTTGAAAGTGGTGCAAGATTTAATTGCTTCAAAACACCTTAAAAATAAAAATTATGGGATTGTACATTTTGACTCGCCTGATGAAAGAGGTATTGATGTTGCCTTGATTTACCAAAAAAAATACTTTGAAGTAACCTCAAAAGAAGCCATTAACTTACATGTAGAAGGTTATGAGGGAGAAAAAGATTACACCCGAGATATACTATTAGTTAGTGGTATATTAAATGGTGAAAAAGTTCATGTACTTGTAAATCATTGGCCCTCGAGAAGGGATGGAGCGTCCTTAACAGAATATAAACGCGTTGCTGCTGCAGAAAAAAACAGAGAAGTTATTGATCGCATTAAAGAAAATGAAGGTGAAAATGCTAAGATAATCGTGATGGGCGATTTTAACGATGACCCAATCAATAACAGTGTAACACATTTAAAACAACAGGATTTTTATAATCCTATGGAAAAACTGTTAACCAAATATCAAGGAAGCCTATCGTACCGAGGTGCTTGGAATTTGTTTGACCAAATTTTGTTCAGCAATAATTTTCATAAATATGAAAGCGGAAAACACAGTTTTTCTTATGCCAAAATATTCGATGATGATTTCTTGAAAATTTATAGAGGACGCTATAAGGGAACTCCTTTTAGAACTTTTACAGGAAGACGTTATAGAGGTGGCTATAGTGACCATTTTCCCGTATACATTACTTTGAAATTAAATAGCGACCAATAAAAATAAATTTTAAATAACTACATTTTGTATTAAATTGTAATGTGGATTAGTAATATTCAAAAATGATCATTATGCTTCCTGCATTCAAGTCATAAGTGCAAAAAGTTAATTTCGTTTACTTTTTTAGCAAAAATGGTTACTGGATTATCAA
>CANNCQ010000034.1 GCA_947503135.1 uncultured Aquimarina sp.
TTTTAATCTTAAATATTGAGTGGGCTAGCCCACTCAATATTTAAAATCTATTGCACTTATGACTTGAATTCAAGCTTAGAAAAAAATCGTTGGTTATAATAACGACACTTTTATGCTATTTTTTAACAACTGCAACTACACCTCCTAATGCTTCTTTTAAAATTACTAAAGGAACAAATATTGCTCATTGGCTATCACAAGGTAAAAAAAGAGGAAACCTTAGAGCCAATTTCTTTACAGAAAATGATGTCATAAAAATTAAAGCATTAGGTTTTGACCATATAAGACTACCCATAGATGAAGAACAAATGTGGGACGAGGAGAACAATAAAAACCAAGAAGCTTTTCAGCTTTTAGAAAATGCTATTAATTGGTGTGAAAAGCATCAATTAAAAGTAATAGTAGATTTACACATTTTAAGGTCTCATCATTTCAATGCCAAAGAAAAGCCACTGTGGACTGATGAAAAAGAGCAATTGAAATTTTTTGATTTATGGAAAGATTTGTCCAATACTTTAAAAGGGTTTTCAAACGAATTAGTGGCTTATGAATTAATGAATGAAGCTGTTGCAGATGATCCTGAGCAATGGAATAGCTTACTTAACAAAGCTTTCGCAGAAATTAGACAAATTGAACCTGAAAGAACTATTATAATTGGCTCAAATATGTGGCAATCTGTAGACACTTTTGTAGATTTAAAAGTCCCTAAAAACGACCCAAATATTATTTTAAGCTTTCATTATTATAAACCCTTTTTATTTTCCCACTACAAAACAAGTTGGACCGAATTAAAAAATTATACGGGTCCTGTAAATTATCCTGGAATAATTGTTACGCAAAAAAATCTCAAGAAATTGAGTCCCGAAGCAAAAAAAATAGCGCAACAATGGGCAGGAAAAAATTTTGATATACGCTTTATTGAAAAAAGTATACAAGCCCCTATAAAAAAAGCAAAAGAATTGAATTTAGCTTTATACTGTGGTGAATTCGGAATTTTCAATACCACTCCTAAAAAAGATAGACTTAAATGGTATGAGGATATAGTTTCAGTTTTGCAAAAAAACAATATTGGCTATGCCAACTGGAATTACAAAAGCAATTCTTTTGGATTAATTAACGACGATGGTACTGAAAATGATAAGTTAATTGAAATTATAGTAAATAAATAAAACGTTTATTCTAATTTTTGTTTATTAATTTATCTAAGTGTTTATAAATAATTACTGAATTATAAATTCTCTTTAGTGTAAAGTTATTTCTAAGTTACGAAATCAAGTATTTATTATTCGAATAGTATTTAATTTAATGAAAGTAAACAAGTTACACCTAACATTACCCTTAACACTTTCGTTGCTTAAAGTTTTAAATTGTTATTATTTATTTAATAAAAACATCCAACCTTAACATTAAAGTGGCTAACAGATAATAAATACAGCTCTAATCTTAATTTTTGTTTTGATTCATAGTTTTGAAAAAACCAAAAATTAAATTAGAATGAAAACACTTTTAGCTAAATCAATTGTCTTAGGATTGATTGTTTTGGAGCTATTAGTTGTGAAGATGGAGAAGACGGAATACAAGGTGTTCAAGGAGAAGCAGGTATTGATGGAATAGATGCTGAGAGTATCTCAAAAAAGGAATTGAAAAACATCCCTTAAATCCTGAGCGTTATTTTGTTACTACCCACCAACAACTTATAAGGATAATAAGTTTAGCTATGTAAGGTTTCGATACTCCATTGAGCGGACTAAGTATAATTGAAACTGAAGTTTCCCAAAAAAACTTTTTTTATACCTACAATAAAAGTATTGCTCCTTTAATTCAAAATTCAAAAAAAGAGCTCGATGTTGAATTTCAAAATAATATAGCGAAGGCAACAACCTATTTAAAAGAAAATCAAAATTTTAGTTCTTTTGATCAATATACCTTTATTAGAAATTATCTAAATCCAATAACAAGAAATTGGGTTGAAATTTGAAAAGAAAGCAACCTTTGGAAAGGGTCAAACTCATTTCCTTTTAATTTTGATGCTCCTACTTTTTTTGAAGACAACAGCTTTAATTCCAACTATTTTGCTAAAACAAATAATCGATTTCTTAGCGACAAAAAAAATAGCATTAGGTAAAAATATTTCTAGAAACAAAACAATGTCATGTGCAACTTGTCACAATCCAAACAAAGCTTACACTGATGGACTAAAATTTAGCACTGATAACTTAGGAAAACAGTTAACCCGAAACACGCCTACACTATTAAATAGTTCCTTTCAAAAAGCTTTCTTTTGGGAAGGAAGATCTTCCACTTTAGAAGATCAAATTAATGCTGTTTTTAAAAATAAGAAAGAATTTAATACCACTATTCATCAATTTTCAGATGAAATTTTAACCGATAGTACCTACATTAACCTTTTTAAAGATTCTTTTGGTTCGGTACCAATATCTAATAGAGAGGTTGTTAAAGCAGTAGCTTCATTTGTAGCCACCCTTAAAAGTTTTAATTCTAAATTCGATAGAAATATACGAGGAGAAGAAAACTCCTTTTCACCCGAAGAAAAAAAGGATTTAACTTATTTATTGGCAAAGCGCTTTGTGCTACCTGCCACTTTATTCCATTAATAAACGGCACGGTTCCTCCTTTTTTTAGTGAAACTGAGAAAGAAGTAATCGGTATTCCTGAGACGAAATACAATCGAAAATTAGATACTGACTACGGATTCTATTCTTTATTTAACGAAAGTTTACACAAAGGGATGTTTAAAACACCCACTATTCGTAACGCTTCATTAACCGCTCCCTATATGCATAATGGCGTATATTCTAGTTTAAGTGAAGTAATTGATTTTTACATAAAAGGTGGTGGGGCTGGTATGGGGTTTAACTTACCTCATCAAACGCTTCCGTTTGATAAATTGGAGCTTACCAATCAAGATAAAGAAAACCTAATAGCTTTTATTAAAACATTAGCCGATACCTCTGGGGTCGTCAAGTAAATATTACAATAAGTTAACAACTATAAGGTTTTCTTTTCGACCTGTGTTTTTTCCAATTTAAAAGTGTTTTTTCCTCTTAAACTACATTTAATTGTACTAACTGCGGTATCGTCGTTCATTTGTAAAACAAAACAAACCAAATAAAAAATTGTTATGAAAAATTATCTATTATCAGCCATCGTATGTATGGCAATCATTAGTTGTGAATCGGATGATGATTCTGCAACACCTGTTAATTCAAATACTCCTAACGATACTGAGGAAGTAATCGAAGTTGTAACAGAAACTGAGGTAGAAGAAGTAATTGAAGTTGAAATAGAAACAGAAATTGTTGCTTCAAAAATAATTCGTGTTTCTATGGTAAACCCATCAGCTAATCAGGTAACTTTTAGAAATTTTGGAAACGTTGAAACTAATATTGGTGACTATTGGCTTTGTTTAGGGCCTGGTACGTACCGTCAAATTTCTACGGCTACAGATAGCTCAACAATTCTTGCTCCGAATGCCGAGTTAACAGTAAATTACAACATGAGTGAAGTCGAAGGAGGTTTAAGTATATTTACTACAAACTCATTTGGCTCTTCTGATCCTGAAATTCTTATTGACTATGTTCAGTGGGGTGATGGAAATCAGCAAAGAGCCGACCAAGCTGTAACAGCAGGTCGTTGGAATAATGCCGATTCATTTATACCAAATGCAACAACATATACTTTTAATGGTGAAGAAGCTCAATTTGGTGAAGCTTTTTGGACTGGAACTACTGAATTAGCAGCTGTTGCTTCAAAAATAATTCGTGTTTCTATGGTAAACCCATCAGCTAATCAGGTAACTTTTAGAAATTTCGGAAACGTTGAAACTAATATTGGTGACTATTGGCTTTGTTTAGGGCCTGGTACGTACCGTAGAATTTCTTCAGGAACAAACGACTCAACAGTATTAGCTCCAAATGCCGAATTAACAGTAAATTACAACATGAATGAAGCCTCAGGAGGTTTAAGTATATTTACTACAAACTCATTTGGCTCTTCTGATCCTGAAATTCTTATTGACTATGTTCAATGGGGTGCTAGGAATCAGCAAAGAGCCGACCAAGCTGTAACAGCAGGTCGTTGGAATAATGCCGATTCATTTATACCAAGTGCATCAACATATACTTTTAATGGTGAAGAAGCTCAATTTGGTGACGCTTTTTGGACTGGAAATTAATTTTAATAGTATCATATAAATATGTTTTAGTAGTTAGTGTTTTTTAGGTTGATTGATGCAACAAGGGTTTTAATTTATTTAAGGCTCTTGTTGCTATTTTATATAAATAATAAATATGCATGTTGTTCTAAGTTTTTTACAAAAAATTAAGAAACTATTATGTTGTTTCTCCTCAATTTTTGCGACTTACTATTAAATTAAAAAAAATATTATGTCTTTAACAGCACAATTACAAGCAGTAGCAGATGCAAGTAGCAAGCAAATACCTGCCGATATACAAGTAGTAATGCAAAAAGCTATTGATGAATTAAAAGGTTCTAATTTATTAGCAAAAGCATTAAAAACAGGTGATTCAATTCCTGAAATATCGTTACCAAATGCTAAAGGAGAAATAGTTTCTTTACAAGATAAATTAAATGCTGGTAAAAAATTAGTTATTGCTTTTTATAGAGGTGGTTGGTGTCCTTATTGTAATGTCGAACTAAAAGCATTACAAGGTATTTTACCTGAAATAGAAGCCGCTGGAGCCGAACTTATAGCCATTACTCCTGAAGCTCCAGATAACTCTTTATCGACCAGTGAAAAAAATGAATTAACTTTTGAGGTACTTACGGATAAAGATAACAAATTGGCAAACTCTCTTAATTTAGCTTATCAATTACCTGAAGAATTAAACACTATTTATAAAAGCTTTGGTATTGATTTAGATAAAAGCCAAGAAAACAACGATAGAACATTGCCTATTGCTGCTACTTATGTAGTAGACTCCAATGGTAAAGTAACCTATCATTTTTTAGAGGAAGACTATAAACTTAGAGCTGATACTTCTGAAATTTTGAAAGCCCTATAAAATAATACATCGTTTTATAAAAAAGCCCTTAAAATAGCTAATCCTATTTTAAGGGCTTTTTTATGATTTAGTTAAAAAATTAGTCTATTGATAATTATACCTTAATTTGGTATATTAAACCTTTAAATGAAAACAAGCTTTCACATGAATAAAATTTTTTTAAAAGTAAATCCTATATTACTTTTCTCAATTTTATTATTTATTACATCATGCGATAGTAATGATGATAGTACATTTGAACCTGAGCAAAAAGTGGTCCAACCAGGTATTGATAAGCTAGTTTCAACTCCCTGTGATTTATCCATATTTGAGGATGCTACAAGTAGAACAATAATAGTACCATGTGAAATTGATTTAGAAGGAAAAATTATTAACATTAATGAGGGCATAACACTTATAAATAAGGGGGGTAAACTTATTAATGGTACTTTAAATTTAGCTAGCAATGTAATTATAGATAGTGAACTTCTAAACAACTCATTAACACTATCAGGAACTATTCCCAAATTAAAAGATAATTTATTCAAATTCAACCCTGAAAATTGGGGAATAGTAGAAGGACCTGTAAGCGACAAGATTGCTTTTGAAAACAGAAATAAACTACAAAAAACTATAGACTTCTCCAAAACCTTATTTGCCGATACCTTTGAAATGGATAGAATAGATGCTTTTTTTCATCTAGAATATGAATGGTCAGATGCTAGGGGCTATAATGATAGAGCAATCCATTTACCCTCTAATTTTCATTTAAAAATGACTGATAATACTTATTTAAGACTACAACCCAATTTTTGGCCTAGGGGGTATTTTATAAGTGTTTTAGAAAAAAGCAATGTTAAGATTAGCGGTGGTAATCTTATTGGCGATCGATTTCAACACGATTACTCGCCAATTAATGACGAACTTGGCTTGCCAAGAAATACTCATGAATGGCCCGGTATTATAGTGATTTCTGGTTCGCAAAATATAGTTGTAGAAAACACCAATATGATGAATTCTACAGGTGATGCCTTTATTATTGGAGCCGCAGGACATAGAACAAATTCCGAGACTAAGTTTAATAAAAATATTATAGCCCGTAACTGTACTATGCATCAATCCAGAAGAAACAATATTAGTATTACTGATGGTGAAGATATACGCATTGAAAATTGTACCATTACTGATGCCGGTTTAGGCGAAAATATATTTGATAGTAATAATGAAAAAGTAATTTCATCTGCAGGAGTAGCTCCAAGAATAGGAATAGATATTGAACCTTTTAGGGGTATTGATGACAATAATGATTTTATAAATTTTGAAAAAGTAGAAAGAGTAACCGTAACAGGGTGTACTTTTACCGGTAACAACGTAAGTAGTTTTATTAATTATTCTGGGTCTGATGTTATTTTTGAAAATAATTTTTCTGACCACTCTGTTGGAGCTTCTTTTGATATTGGAGGAACTAAATTTTTAAATAATACCCTAATTGCTAATCAAAAAAATAGAGTCTCAAATGGCATCAATTTCGGAACTTTTATTTTAAATCAAAATGGAATTGACGTACAGCATTCTTCTGGTTCTATTGCCGAAGGAAATACTATTAAAGGTTTTGTTAGGGGGATTAGAGTTATGGGAAAAGACCCTATTGTAAGCAACAATGTTATTGAAGATTTTAATGTAGGTATCCAAATTGACAGTGATAATACATTATGTACAGGAAATACAATGACTACTGACAGATTTATTGCCGCCTATGGACTATTTGCCGAAAATATTAATAATGGAATTTTCACTAATAATACTATAGTAGTACCTAGAAGACCTTTATTTTTTAAGAATTTAAACTTAACTGCTGGTGCTTTTATTGCATTACAAGAAAACACCTTTGAATCGAAAGAAGGCTATGATTTATTAATAGAAAACGTCAATAATATAACTATATCTAACAATACCTTTGAAAATACTACTATAGAAAATAGATAGTATTTTCAAAAGGTATTATTATCTGGTTAAAAATTTTAATACTCCTTCATTCAATTCCAAACTAGCCTCCATATAACTCATGTGTCCACTGTTAAGTACTAGTAATTCCGACTGTGTGCTATTGGCTTCTTCTACAGCATCTTGGTAAGGTAATACGGGATCTTTTGTTCCACTTACTATTAGTTTTTTTCCTGAGTAGTTTTTTAGGGTTTTAAGTCTATTTTTTCTGTGTTTCATGCCTTTTAAGGCAGAAGAAACACTCTGGCTAGTTATTAACTGTGCATTCTCAATTAAAGCTTCTATTTCTTCTAAAAAAAGCCCTCTGTTAGCTTTCGAGAATAGATTAATTATCCCCATACGCACAAAACTATTTTTTTGAGTTTCTATTATTTTTATAGCGCGATCTCTATTTTTCTTCTTTTCTTCAGCATCCGAGTAACTTGTAGAGTTTACTAATACAATACCTAAAACTTGCTGCTCCAAATTTTCTATTAAAGCCAAAGCCACATAACCTCCCATAGAGTGTCCTATTAAGGAAAAGCTACTTATTTTTAAGTGAGCTAAAACACTTGCTACTGCTTCAGCCTGCAATTCCATAGTGTGTTCTTCCAAGCAACAACCTGTTTTCCCATGACCTAGCAAATCAATACAAATATTAGTGAATTTTGAATTGAAATAAGCAAGCTGTTTTTTCCATATTTCTTTAGACTCCAGGAAACCATGCAGCCAAACGATAGTTGGTCCAGTTCCTGAAACAGTAAATACAACCTCTGTTTCTTTAAAAGGAATTTTCATAAAGCTATCTAGGTATATGGTTCTATTTATTATTCATTAATGTTTCTATTTCATCCGCTTCAATGGGAATATTAGCCATTAAATTTAGTGCTATTCCACTTTCTTGAATTACTACGTTATCTTCCAATCTAAACCCCATTTTTTCTTCGGGTATGTAAATCCCTGGTTCTACAGTAAGTACCATATTTGCCTGCATGGGTACCGATTGCGATCCGTAGTCGTGAGTATCAAGCCCCAAAAAGTGCGATGTTCCGTGCATAAAATATTTTCTAAATGCTGGAGCTTCTTTAGTTTCATTTTGAATATCAGCCTTATCTATCAATTTTAGTTTTAGCAATTCTGAAGTCATTATTTTTCCTACCTCAGCATTATACTCCTTCCATTCCAAACCTGGCCTTAGTAAATTTGTAGCTTCGTTTTTTACCTTTAATACCGCATTATAAACCGCCCTTTGACGTTCAGTAAACTTGCCTGAAACCGGAACAACTCTTGTAAGGTCACTTGAGTATTTTGCATAGGCCGCAGCAATATCCATTAAAATTACTTCGCCCGCTTTACATTGCTTGTTATTTTCAATATAATGCAATACGTTAGCATTATTGCCGCTTGCTACAATAGGAGTGTAAGCAAATCCATCGGCCCTATTCATTAAAAATTCGTGAGCAAATTCAGCTTCAATCTCATATTCCCAAACATTAGGCTTTATAAATTGTAAAGCCCTTCTAAATCCTTTTTCTGTAATATCGCAGGCATGCTTTATTGCTACAATTTCTTGAGGTTGTTTTACTGGTCTTAATTGATGGAGAATTGGAGCACTTTTGGCCACTTTATGTACTGGAAATTTTTGCTTGCAATACTGTATAAATCGATCTTCCCTAGTTTGCACCTCGGTAGCTGCCCTACTGTGTTCGTTGGTATTAAAGTAAATAGTTTCGGCTTCAGTCATAAGCTTAAAAAAAACACTTTCAAAATCTTCTAACCAATACACCGTAATTATCCCACTACGTTCAGTAACCTCCTGTTTAGTAAGTTTATGCCCTTCCCAAACAGCAATATGCGCATTTGTTTTTTTTACAAATGCGATTTCTTTATGCTTATCATTTGGGGCATTAGGAAACAACACAATAATACTTTCTTCTTGATCTAACCCACTTAAATAATAAATATCTCTATGTTGCTGAAAAGGCAATGTACTATCGGCACTTATAGGATAAATATCGTTACTATTAAAAATTGCAATACTGTTCGGTTGCATTAGTTTACAAAAACGACTTCGATTAGCCTTAAATAGCTGATTTGATATAGGGGAATACTTCAATTGTTACAAATTAAGAAATTAGAAATAAATTTAACTTTTTTACATTATGTTTGTGTATTAAAAAATACAAATTACAAACTCTTTTTCTTCTAAAGAAAATTTTGTAATCTCCTGAAAAACAGAATACATGACTTTGAACATGAGTATTCCTGCTTTATTGTTTCCCGCAATTTCGTTAACGATGCTTGCTTATAACGCCCGTTATTTAGCAATTGCTGCATTAATACGACAGTTACATAAAGAATATTTAGATAGCTTTTCGAAAGTTATAGGCACACAAATAACCCTACTAAGAAAACGCCTTTTTTTGATTCGTAATATGCAAGCTGCGGCTATTATAAGTTTTTTAGGAGCTGTAATTACTATGAGTTTACTTTACACAAATAACAATACGTGGGCAAATTATGCTTTTGGCGCTAGCTTAGTAGCATTAATGGTTTCTTTAATACTGTCGTTAATTGAAGTACAGTTATCTACTAAAGCGTTAAGCGTTCAGTTAAAATCTATAGAAAAAAATTCCAATTAAGCTTAAGGACTATGTCAAACGAAAACAAAAGCCCTTTTCATTATCAAGAGACCGCCGTTATGTCCGCTACGGGAAGTTGGTACATTGATTTTGAAAATAAAAAAAGCTATTGGGATAACGAAGCAAAAAAAATTCTGGGTTACCCTGAAGGATACAAACCTTCATTAAAAAATTGTTATAAATATTTCGCTGAAGACAGTATTAAACAAGCCTCAGATTTGTTTAATACATGCTGTAACGGAATTTATTTTGATGAGGAAATTAAAATGATTAAGGCCTCTAATGATGAAATTTGGGTAAGGTCTATTGGGAAACCCATTAAGAATAAACAAGGGGTAGTAATTGGTATAAAAGGTGTTTTCCAAGATATTGATGAATCCAAGAAAAAAGAATTAAAACTGCAAAAGTCAATTAGTATTATTGCTTCTCAAAATAATCGACTTTTTAATTTTGCTCATATTGTATCTCATAATTTAAGATCTCACTCTAGCAACCTCACTCTTTTAGTTCAATTGATTGAAAGTGTAGAAACTACCGAAGAAAAGCTAGAATTAATTGATGAAGTTAAAACTATTGGAAAGAATTTAAATACCACAATTGAGCATTTAAATGAAATAGTAACCGTACATACCAATAAAAAACAGAAACGAAGAGATTTAATTTTTAAAGACGTATTGAATCTTGTCGAAAATTCAATAAGAAATATTATAAATAGTGGTAACGCAAAAATTAGTTTCGATTTTAATGAATTGGAAGGCGTACGGTTTATACCCGCCTATTTAGAAAGTATTTTCTTAAACCTTATTACCAATGCTATTAAATACAAGCACCCTGATAAGGATGCTATCATAAACTTTAAAAGTGGTATTGAAAGCAAAAGGAAATTCTTAAAAATATCCGATAATGGAGTAGGGATTGATATGGAACGTTATGGAGATAAAATTTTTGGTATGTACAAAACTTTTCATCACAATACTGATGCTGTTGGTATAGGATTGTTTATTACCAAAAATCAAATAGAATCTCAAAACGGAACGATTACCGTTGATAGCGTTGTAGGTGAGGGAACCACATTTACTATTTGGTTTAATTAAATAACTATCCCTTTTTTTCTTCTTTAGGAAATACTGTTTTATTAAAAAGAATCAATAGTACTACCGCAATACTTATGGCCGAATCGGCAATATTAAATACAGGATCAAAAAAAGAAAAATAAGTACCCCCTTTAAAAGGAATCCAATTTGGCAAAACACCCTCGTATAAAGGAAAATAAAGCATATCTACAACTCTCCCATAAAATAAAGGAGCATATCCTCCTGCTTCAGGTAAAAAACTAGCTACTTCGTCTCTACTATTTCCAAAAATGAGGCCGTAAAAAGTAGAATCTAATTGGTTTCCTAACGCCCCAGCAAATATCAACGAAATACAAACAATAAGTATGTTCGATACTTTTTTACGAATACTATCCCAAAGCCAATATCCTATAAAACCAATAGCAACTATTCTGAAAAGGCTCAACATAAGCTTCCCGTAAGTTCCTGGTATTTCCATACCCCAAGCCATTCCTTTATTTTCAACAAAGTGAATTTTAAACCAGTTAAATACCTCTACCGATTCTCCTAATTGAAAATGTGTTTTTATATATATTTTGGACCATTGATCCAGGATTAATACTAGAAGGATTAGTAACGAAGCTTTTTTTAAATTCATTTTTTTTAATTCTAATTCAAATATATAAAAGTTAGTTTGGACTACTCGGGCTTAATATCTTTTATTCGTAATTGTAAGGTACATTTTCCATTCCATTCATTTTCATCTAAGTTATAAACTACAGAAACTGACTTCTCTTTAAGTAAATCTATTTTATTTCCAAGATTAAAACCAATACCCCCAAATTGACTCGAAGAATTTGTTTGCTTCATAAAGCATTTTAAATGTTTATCATCGGCTCCAACTGTTTTTGCGTAGCCCGAATCAATAGCTTTTTTAGTTAAAAAAACAGGCGCTAGATTTTCGGGGCCAAAAGGAGCAAACTGTTTTAAAATACGATTGAATTTATCATCTATTTCAGAAAAATTAAGTTCGGCATCAATAGAAAGCTCAGGAGTTAATAATTTAGTAGCTATTTGATTGGTTACAACTTCCTCAAACTTTTGTTTAAAATTTAGGTAATTATCTTCCGTTAAAGTTAAACCCGCAGCATATTTATGGCCTCCAAATTGCTCAATATATTCTGAACAACCTTCCAAGGCATTGTACACATCAAAACCAATTACGGAACGTGCAGAAGCAGCTAATTTTTCGCCACTTTTAGTAAATACAAGCGTTGGCCTGTAATAGGTTTCTGTTAAACGGGAAGCTACAATACCTATAACTCCTTTATGCCAGTGTGGTTGGTAAACAACGGTTGTTTTTCTTTCTTCTTCACAGTTTTCTTTAATTTGTAGTAGTGCTTCTTCGGTAATTGTTTTATCAGCAGCTCTTCGGTTGCTATTATACACCTCTATAGCCTCCGCAAATTCTTTAGCTTGTTCATAATTTTTTTCAACCAATAGCTCTACTGCGTTTAGTCCGTGCTTCATTCTACCTGCTGCATTAATACGTGGCGCTATTGTAAATACTACATCGGTAATAGTAAGCTCTTGTTTTTTATTTTGTGCTATTAAGGCTTTAAATCCTGGCCTTGGATTGTTATTAATAACTTGCATTCCAAAATAGGCAAGTACTCTATTTTCTCCATTCATAGGTACAATATCTGCCCCAATAGCAGTAGCTACTAAATCTAAATACGGAACCAATTCTTCAAACGGGCGGTCGATACTGCTTTGTATTGCTTGTATTAATTTAAAACCTACGCCGCAACCGCATAATTCATTAAAAGGGTATTCGCAATCGCTTCTTTTAGGGTCTAAAATAGCTAACGCTTCAGGAAGTTGAGTTCCTGGTCTGTGGTGGTCACAAATTATAAAATCGATTCCTTTTTCTTTTGCGTATGTTATTTTTTCTATCGCTTTAATACCGCAGTCTAAAGCTACTATTAAAGTTATTCCGTTATCGTAAGCATAGTCAATTCCCTGGAAAGAAATTCCATAACCTTCGGCATAACGATCGGGAATGTAAGCCGTAATATCGTTTGATAGGGTTTTTAAATAAGTAGCCATTAAGGCTACGCTTGTCGTTCCATCAACATCATAATCACCATAAACCAATATTCTTTCTTGTGCTTCTACGGCCTTTAAAATGCGTTCTACCGCTTTATCCATGTCTTTCATTAAAAAAGGATCGTGAAGTTGTTCTAATGTTGGCCTAAAAAATATTTTAGCTTCTTCAAAAGTTTCAATGCCACGTTGCACTAGTAAACTAGCAATGGTTGCGCTAACACCAAGAGCTTTTTGAAGGTGATTTACTTTTTCTATGGGGGGTTTAGGTTTTATTGTCCAGCGCATTTAGTAGTAACTAATTTTAATTTAGTAATGATTTATAAAACGTTCTTACAAATTTAGATATCTTTGAGATGTTATTGATACTTTAATTTTTTAAAAAACTTGTTACACCATACTACATATTTACATACTACAAGCAATCGCTGGGTAACTTTTGTTCACGGTGCAGGTGGTAGTTCTAATATTTGGTTTAAACAATTACGTTCGTTTTCCTCTCAATTTAATGTTTTGGTATTAGATTTAAGAGGCCACGGTGAAAGTAAAAAAACAAATGCTGTAGATAATAATTCTTCTAAATATACCTTTGATGCCATTACCAAAGATATTTTTGAAGTTTTAGATTATTTAAAAATTCAAAAATCGCACTTCGTTGGTATTTCTTTAGGAACCATTCTTATTCGAAATTTAGCCGAGAAAGAACCTCAGCGAGTTTTAAGTATGATTATGGGAGGAGCTATTATGAAAATGAATTTTCGCTCTCAAGTTTTAATGAAGTGTGGCGTATGGTTCAAATCGGTAGTACCCTATATGTATTTATACAAGCTATTTGCTTTTATAATTATGCCGCGTAAAAATCATAAACAATCACGTGTGCTGTTTGTTGGTGAGGCTAAAAAATTATATCAAAAAGAGTTTATAAAATGGTTTCGCCTTACGGCAGAAATTAACCCACTACTCCGCTTTTTTAGAGCAAAAGACATTAATATTCCTACACTTTACATTATGGGAGAGCAAGACTATTTGTTTTTACCTATTATTGAAAAAATAGTGAAAATTCACAAAATGGCACGCCTTTTTGTGGTTCCCGAATGTGGGCATGTAGTTAATGTTGAAAGGCACGAAATATTTAATGACAACGCAATTCGTTTTATAAATGAGCAGTAGATTTTTACACTTACAATTGATTACTAAATAATCTACTTTCCTACACCTTCAACAACAACAACTATTTCACCTTTAGGTGGTTTTTCAGTATAATAAGTTGCTACTTCTAATGCAGTACCCCTTCTAGTTTCTTCATATAATTTAGTTAGTTCTCTACTTACCGAAACCTTTCTATTTTCGCCAAAATAAGAAGCAATATCGTTTAACGTTCTAACCAATTTATGAGGTGATTCATATAAAATAATGGTTCTTTTTTCTTCTGCCAAAGCTAAAAAACGAGTTTGTCTCCCTTTTTTTACGGGTAAAAATCCTTCGAATACAAATTTATCGTTTGGAAATCCACTATTTACTAGCGCTGGTACAAAGGCTGTTGCACCAGGTAAACACTCTACAGGAATATCAGCTGCTATAGCCTCACGAGTTAACAAAAACCCTGGGTCTGAAATTGCTGGTGTACCAGCATCACTAATTAAAGCAATAGTTTGTCCTGCTTGCATTTTTTTCACCACAACCTCAACCGTTTTATGCTCGTTATGCATATGATGACTTTGCATAGGGGTTCCTATTTCAAAATGCTTTAATAATTTTCCGCTAGTGCGAGTATCTTCGGCTAAAATTAGATCTACCTCATTAAGTACTTCTATAGCACGAAATGTTATGTCTTTTAAATTCCCAATAGGTGTAGGAACCAAATATAATTTGCTCATAATTAAGATTGAAAATTACGTTCTATAAGTTCTATAAAACGAAGTTCAAAAGTTTCTTTACCGTCCCAATTATTATATTCGGGCTTAACGATATGGTTTATGAATTGAATGGCTTCTTCTAATGTTTCTGTAGTATTTAACTGCGAAATTACACGTGTATAATCTTGCTGATTTCCTGCAAATAATTGATTTGTAAATGCTATACGATCATTTAAACCTACATTAAAACCTTTAGTTAATGTATCATTTAAAGATTTTGATATTGGTGATGATTTTTTTTCACTTACAAGAGCTTCTTCGTCAACTTGGTTTTCAATAGTAACTTCATTTACGGGTTCAAAATCGGGTAAATCAAAGCCTTGTGTTAAATTTTCAAGCTCATGAAGTAGGGCAGGGGCTTCTGGGTAGTTTTCTTCTTCTATATCCTCTTCCCTTTTCTCAACTAACTCTTCTTTATGTATTCCTTTTGGATCTTGCTTTTTTTCGAACTCACTAAATTTAGAATCAGATTCAAAATTCATTCCTAAAACATCTTCTTCAATTTCAAAACTAGGAGCTGTTTCTCGCTCAGAATTTAAAATGTCGGATTTAACATTTTCAACTGTTGAATCCTTTGTTTCTGTTTTTGTAGAAATTTCATTTTCAGCATTTTCTTCAGCATAAGCTAGTAAAATTGATTCCTCGTACAATTGCTGCGCTTTATCTTTTATTTCCTTAGCCGATAAGCTATCTGCTTTTAAAATAGACTCTGCTAGTTGTACTAACTGATGGTGAATTTTATTTTTCATTAACTTAAAATTGAATACCTCACTAAATTACTATTTATATATGTAACGACCATCCGCGTTTTACAGATTGATAACGTAAAACCATAATTGTTAACATCGCTACTATCATGTTTAAATTCGTATAGATGCTAAATAGCTCTAAAGCAATAAATACGAGTCCGCCTAAAATACATGCTGTCGCATAAACTTCTTTTCTGAAAATTAAAGGAACTTCGTTTGTTAATACATCCCTAATCACTCCTCCGAAAGCTGCCGAAACAGCCCCCATTAATAACGCAATAGGTATTGATAGCCCGACATTTAGTGTTTTTTGGACGCCCAAAATGGTAAACATACCTAAACCAAGAGTATCAAAAAGAAACATACTTTTTGTTCGCTTCGTAATTTGTTTTTCAAATAAATAAGTAAGTATTACCGCAAGCAGTACTGTGTATAAATAATTAATATCTGTCATCCAACCTACGGGGGTTTCGCCAATAAGAATATCACGTAAAGAACCGCCTCCTACTGCAGTTACTAAACCAATAATTACCGATCCTACTAAATCAAATTTATGGCGAATGGCTGTTAATACACCACTTATTGCGAAAACTAATGTACCTATGATATCTATTATGTAAACCCAACTCATCGCTACTAATTAAATGAATTTTTGCGTAAAATTACGGTTAATATTCTTATACTTTACACTAAAATTTTAAGACTAAATAATCTTACATTTGTAATTATTGTTTGTATTCAATTCAACTAATTCTATTAAATTTTTGTGTCATGTTTCTTGAAAATAGTATAAATCCTTTATTACAAAATGGCTGGATTGAGGTTATTTGTGGATCAATGTTTTCAGGAAAAACAGAAGAATTAATACGAAGATTAAAACGTGCTGAAATAGCCAAACAAAAAGTAGAGATTTTTAAACCCGCAACTGATAATCGTTATGATGAAAATGATGTTGTAAGTCATAATACAACTTCTATTTCAGCAACCGCTGTACCTGCGGCAGCTAATATTAGAATATTAGCCGATACCTGTGATGTAGTTGGTATAGATGAAGCTCAGTTTTTTGATGATGGTATTGTAAAAGTTTGCAATGATTTAGCAAATAAAGGCATTAGGGTAATTGTTGCTGGTTTGGATATGGATTTTAAAGGCCTTCCTTTTGGTCCCATGCCTGCACTTATGGCTACTGCAGAGTATGTTACTAAAGTACATGCTATATGTACTATAACAGGTAACTTGGCTCATTACAGTCACCGAAAAAATAACAATGAAAATTTGGTGGTTTTAGGTGAAAGTGATGCTTATGAACCATTGAGTAGATCGGCTTTTAATAAAATTATGCAACCAACTAAAAAAGGAAATTAGTGAGTGCTATTTTACATATCAACCTAAAAAACCTTACGCACAATTATAAGTATTTGCGTTCTAAAATAACTAACGAAACTAAATTTTTAGCCGTCGTAAAAGCAATTGCTTATGGTAGTGATTCGGTGCAAATTGCTCAACATTTACAAAATTTAGGAGTAGATTATTTTGGAGTTGCTTACGCAGAAGAAGGGATAACACTACGTAAAAATGGAATTACTATTCCTATTTTGGTAATGCATGCTCAACCAAAAAATTATGAGCAGATAATTAACTATAATTTAGAGCCAAATTTATACAGTTTAAGAACACTACTTTTATTTTCAGAGGTTTGTTTACAACAAGAAATTAAAAATTACCCTGTCCACATCAAATATAATTCAGGACTAAACCGCTTAGGTATCTCTTTAAACGAATTACCAAAAGCTATAAACTCTATTCGAAAAGGAGAACTAAAAGTGGCTTCTATTTTTTCACATTTAGCTGCTAGTGAAGACGATTCGGAAAAAGAGTTTACAAAACAACAAGTTGATAGTTTTATAAATTTTCAACAACAAATTTTACCTTTGCTAAAAGAAAAGCCATTAATACACCATACCAACACCTCGGGTATTTTAAATTATCCAGAAGCTCATTTTTCAATGGTAAGATCGGGTATAGGCCTATATGGTTTTGGTAATGATGCTAAATTTGATAAAAATCTAAAACCTATTGCTAGTTTAACCGCTGAAATATCTCAAATTCACCAACTACAAAAAGGGGAATCCTTAGGTTACAACAGAATATTTAAAAGTAATAAACCTATAAAAACAGCTACCATTACTATAGGACATGCCGATGGTATTGATCGTATTTATGGTAATGGAAAAGGGTATGTAATAATCAATAATCAAAAAGCCCCTATACTTGGTGTGGTATGTATGGATATGCTAATGGTAGAAGTTACTGATATTACATGTTCAGAAGGTGATACTGTTATTATTTTTAACGAAATCTATACTGCTAATGAATTAGCCGAAGCAGTAGGAACTATTTCTTATGAGTTAATTACAGGTATTGGGCCCAGAGTGAAAAGAGTATTAATAAAGACTTAAAAGTAATACGTCGTAAAAAACAAAACTTTCATCCTTTTTACTGTTAAAAAATAGTTTATTCTTTAACAAAAAAATTGTAGATTGTAAATTGTAAATTAATTAAACTATAAAATAATGTTAAAAGAATTCAAGAATTTTATAATGACAGGTAATGTCGTTGAATTTGCTGTTGCCGTAATTATGGCAGGTGCAATTGGTAAAGTTGTAAATGCATTTGTATCCAATATTGTAATGCCTATAGTAGGTATGTTTACAGGTGGTGTTAATTTTGCTGATAAAAAAATTGTATTATCAGAAGCTATTAAAGATGCTGCAGGTAAAGTAACAACTCCAGAAAATGCTATTTTATATGGTGCTTGGATTGATACTATTATTAACTTAATTATTGTAGGTTTTGTAATGTTTTTAATTATAAAAGCTTACAACAAATCTAAGAAACCTGTTGAGGAACCTGCACCTGCTGGACCAACTAAAGAGGAAGAATTACTTGGAGAAATTAGAGACTTACTTAAAAAGTAATTTTTACTATAAAATATAGACGTAGCCGTTTACCGCTACACTACTATGTTTAACTTAAACCGCCCTAATACTTTTACTAAGTATTAGGGCGGTATTTTTTATTAAAATAAGTATTAGTCTAACAAGATATCTTATCAATACGACGTTGATGTCTTCCTCCTTCAAAGTCTGTTATTAAATATGTTTTTACCATTTCTAATACTTGAGCTTCGGCAGTAAATCGAGCAGGAATCACTAATATATTAGCATTATTATGTTGTTTAATAATGGCTGCTATTTCTTTAGTCCAAGCTAAGCCTGCACGTACTTTAGCATATTTATTAGCTGTTATTGCTACCCCATTACCCGTACCACATAAAAGTATTCCTAAATCAACTTTAGCATTATTTACTTTTTCCGAAACTAAATGAGCAAAATCAGGATAATCCACACTATCATCTGAATTTGTTCCGCAATTAATTACTTCGTGTCCTTCAGCTTCTAAGTAAGTTACTATTGCATTTTTATATTCAGTACCTGCATGGTCGTTTCCTATAGCTATTTTCATGTATTAAGTCTTTAGTCTGTTATGATACACAAATTTAAACTAAATACTTTGATGCAAAAAGTTTGAATATCAATGTTAATAAAAGCTTATAAGTGTTATTAAGTAATGTAAATAAATTGTTAACAACTATAGTAAGTTTTTTTGTTTTATAAAATCTATTTTTCAATACAAGTTAGTCTATCAACAATCCTAATTTATCTTTAATTTTCGTTCCACCACTTATTCAATTTTAAAATGCGTTTTTAAACATCAATTTTTAAATTATTTATTAGATTTTGGTTATTAACTATAGTTATCAACAGCTGTTAATTAAATAGTCTTTTTCATTATTCACGGTACTTTAAGCTGTTTACAAACTGTTTATTTTCTAATAAAAAACACCTTATTATATAAATTACTAATAATACTTCTAAAAGTTATACCGCTATTCACAATACATAATAATACCCATTGTTTTTTTTAATTTTAAAAAGAAAATGATTTGTATTATACTATATGTTTATAAGATTGAAAAATCATCGTTGTTTAATTTTTTGTTGTTCCTAATTTATTTGTTTTTAATATTCTTATTTTTACTTAAAATGAAATATATGAATAAACAAATACTTTTAATAATACTAACTCTTAGCAGCTGTATTATATCTAAAGCGCAAAATTTTGATAGTCAAGGGTTAAATTTTGAAGTAATCTCAGGAACTAATAATGTAATGGTAACTGGGAAATCTTTAGGCAATAATGAAAATAATATTATTATACCTGAAATTGTCACTAATTCTAACATAACTTATACAGTTAAAAAAGTAGGTGATAATGCTTTTTCTAGTAATTCTTTATCAAGTATTGTTATTTCTTCAACAGTAACTGATATTGGTGAATTTGCCTTTGCATTTAACTCATTAACAAATTTAGAAATTCCTGAAAATGTAATTAATATAGGGAATAGTGCTTTTCAATTCAATTCTATGGAAACACTAATTTTCTCTACTAATTCAAACCTTGCTGAAATAGGAGATTTTGCTTTTGCATTTAACTCATTAACGAGTTTAGAAATTCCTGAAAATGTTATTAATATAGGAAATAATGCTTTTATTCTTAATTCCTTAGTACAAGTAAATATATCTTCAAGTGTAATTAGTATAGGATATAATGCATTTCAAGTAAATTCTATAGAAACTTTGACTTTTGAATCACCTTCAAATCTTGAAAGTATAGATTTCAATGCTTTTGCAGGAAATTTAATAAATACCTTAACCATTCCTTCAAGTGTAACTACAATAGGAAATGGAACTTTTGCTGGTAATAATCTAGAAATACTTAATTTTGAATCAGAATCAAAACTTACTAATATAGGCGAAGGTACTTTTTCAGAAAATTCTATAAAATTTTTAAACTTACCCCCTAGCATAACTAATATTGGCGATGAGGCTTTTTTTAATAATATACCTTTAGAAACAATCACATCACAAAGTACAGATCCAGCTACAATTACAGAAAATGTTTTTAATAATAGAGAGAACATCGTATTAAATATACCATTAGGTACTCAAGAATTGTATGAAACAAGAGGATGGACAGATTTTATCTTATTAAAGGAACCTGTTTTAAGTGTGGTAAATACTGCAGATTTCTTAGAGGATAATTTAATTATAGATACATATAGTTTTTCTAATAGGATTTATGTAGAAAGTACTACATCTATAATAATCAATCAACTTGTTATTTATAATATTTTAGGAGCTAAAGTAGCAACAAGTAAGCAAGCTAATATTTCAACAGACGATTTAGCTAGTGGAATTTATTTAATACAAGTAATTTCAGATAAAGGAACTTTGACACAAAAATTTGTAAAATAATTTAATTATTCTAATTGTTTAATAAAAGTAAGTGACCTATTGTAAAGATGGGTCACTTTTGTTTTGGATTAAACGACTCTCAAACCCTCATTTTCCTTTTCTAATTTTTCAATTATAGCAATAGCATCTTCTTTAGCATCGGGATGTACCATAAGTTCAATTCCTCCCAAAGCATTAGAGTAAAAAGGAGTTATACTTGCCATAGTTTCATTTTTAAAAAAGAAAGGAATATCAGCTTCAATCAATAAATGCTTCAATACCGAATATTCATATTCGTAGGTATATCTGGCAATGGTAACATAATTGATCATAACTATTAATTTAAAAATTTAGACGAAATTATAAAACAGTCCTTAGTATTTAGAAATCTATAATTTAATATTTTAAATTCAAAAAATAATATTTAAAATTCATATGTATTAGAAGTTTAAATATTAGCTGTATTTTTAAGCAAATTCAATGATAAATGGGCAGACGTAGTAATAGCCAAAAAAAGAAATCAACAAAATTGACTAATCTGGATGTAAAAATTCTCCAGATTATGAAAAAAATGGGCAATCAACCCATGAATTACAAGCAAATTGCAGGTAAATTAAAAGTAACCGATGCAAGTGGTCGTAATCAAATTATAAAAAAAATAGCCCAGCTCGCAGCTAAACAACAAATAGAAGAACAAGGTAGAGGTAAATACGTATTTAAAGCTTCCGAAAGTATTTATACCGGAGTAGTAGATGTAACTTCTAAAGGTTCAGCATACGTAATTGTAGAGGAGTTAGAAGAAGATATATTCATTCCTAGCAATGCAATAAATACTGCTTTTAATGGAGATACTGTAGAAGTATATGTTTACAGAAGAAAACGCAAAGGAAATCACGAAGGAGAAATTAATAGAATTATTAAACGTAAACGAACTGAATTTATTGGAGTAATTCAAGTGAAGGAAAACTTTGCTTTTGTAGAAATACAGGATCATAAAATGTACACCGATTTTTTTATTCCTAAAGAAAAAACAAACGGTGCCAATAATGGTGAAATGGTTCTTATTGAATTTGAAGATTGGCCTGAAAAAGCCGATTCTCCTTTTGGTAGTGTAAAAGAAGTATTAGGAATTCCTGGTGAGCACGAAACCGAAATTCATGCTATTTTATTACAGTATGGATTACCTTATGAATTTCCTAAAAAAGTAGAACAATATGCCAACGAAATTGATACTTCTATAACCGAAGAAGAAGTAGCTAAACGAAGAGATATGCGTAAAACATTAACGTTTACCATAGATCCAAAAGATGCTAAAGATTTTGATGATGCACTTTCTTTTAAAATTTTAGAAAATGGTAATTATGAAATAGGAGTACATATTGCTGATGTTTCTCATTATGTACAGCCAGGTACTATTTTAGATGATGAAGCTTATGAACGTGCTACCTCGGTATATTTAGTAGATAGAGTTGTACCTATGTTGCCAGAAATATTATCGAATAATGCATGTTCACTGCGACCACATGAAGAAAAATATACGTTTTCAGCGGTATTTGAAGTTACTGATAAAGCAGAATTAGTAGGGGAGTGGTTTGGAAGAACTGCTACTTACTCCGACGCTCGTTTTGCTTATGAAGAGGCACAACAAGTTATAGAAACTGGTGAAACTTTTATACCTGCAGCGATTTCCCTTACAGGAGAAGAGTATGAAGTAAGTAAACCCATTGCTGAAGCTATTTTGAAGCTCGATGAGCTCGCTAAAATTATGCGACAAGCTCGAATGAAATCTGGTGCTTTATCTTTCGATAAAACGGAAGTAAAATTTAACTTAGACGAAAACAATGAGCCTATTGGTGTATTCTTTAAAACCTCAAAAGATGCTAATAAACTTATAGAAGAGTTTATGTTATTAGCTAATAAAAAAGTATCTGAATTTATAGGAAAACAAGATCCTAAAAAAACATTTGTATATCGCGTGCATGATGAGCCTAATGAAGAAAAATTAGCCTCATTACAAACTGTTGTTTCTCAATTTGGATATACTTTAAACCTTCAAAACAAAAAAACAGTTACATCGTCGCTAAATCAATTATTAAGTGATGTGAAGGGGAAAGGAGAACAAAATATGGTAGATACTTTAGCAATTCGTACCATGAGTAAAGCTATTTATACTACGCAGAACATTGGACATTACGGTTTAGCTTTCGATCATTATTCGCACTTCACATCTCCAATTCGTCGATATCCTGATGTAATGGCACACCGCTTGCTACAACATTACCTTGATGGAGGAAAAAGTGTGAGCGAGGAAGAGTTTGAAGAAAAATGTAAACACAGTTCAGAAATGGAAGGTTTAGCTTCAAATGCAGAGCGGGACTCCATAAAGTTTATGCAAATAAAATTTATGCAAGAGCACCAACACGAATCTTTTGCAGGTGTTATTTCGGGAGTTACCGAATGGGGAATTTATGTTGAAATTATTCAAAATAAATGTGAAGGAATGATTCGTTTGCGTGATTTAAATGACGATCACTATCAATTTATACAAGATGAATATGCAATAGTTGGAAAACGTACTGGTAAAAAATATGTGTTAGGCGACGAGGTATTAGTAAAAGTTAAAAATGCCGATTTGATAAAACGACATTTAGATTTTACTTTTGTAGATCCAAATGAACAGGAAGAATTAGTACATAGCACAAAATAAGTACAAAGTATTTAGTAGTAAGTACAGTCACTTATACTTACTGCTAAATTACTTAATACTATAAAAAATGCATTACGACGATATTAAATTAGCCTTAAGTTTAGGTTTTATATTAGCCATACTTATTGGACCAGTATTTTTTGCAATACTCGAAACTGCTGCTTTAAAAGGATTTAGAGCTGCATTGGCCCTAGATATTGGGGTAATTATTGCCGATATTGCTTTTATAACTATAGCTTATTTAAGCACCAATCAGTTACTCGAAAAAATTAAAGATGAACCTGCTCTTTTTATATTTGGGGGTGTTTTATTAATAGCCTACGGTGTAATAACTTTTATAAAAGAAAAGAAAATACCTCATTGTGAAGAGCGAAATATATCTGTAGAATTAATAAATAAACACAACTATTTTATATTAGCTTTTAAAGGGTTTTTGTTAAACTTCATTAATATTGGTGTACTAGGGTTTTGGTTAACTATAGTTATAACAGTAAGTCCTCAGCTAGAAATGAATACCCATCGTATTATTAGCTTTTTTGGTGTGGTTTTAGGAGTATATCTTGCAATAGACATGCTAAAAATTTTACTAGCCAAAACATTAAAAAAGAAATTAACTCCCTCGCGCATTTTTTATTTAAAACGAATAGTAAGCACGCTAATGATTGTTTTTGGTGTAATACTTTTAAGTAAAGGTTTATTTCCTAAAAGTGCAGAAAACTTGCAACATCAAATCGAAGAGGTAAACCCTTTTTAGTTACAAAACGTTAATAAACAATTAAGTACAATTTTTTTTGTATTTAATCGATACTATACATTTTTTTATCGAATATATAAATAGCTGTACTATAATCTTTCTATTTTTTAAGGAGAATATTTTAATTTAAAAAAAATATTTAGATATGAAAAAATTATTATTCTTAATTCCCAGCTTAGTACTATTATATTCTACAGCTTTTTCAAACGTTTCACAAAATCAGTTAGTAAATATTGCAGGTAAGCAGCGAATGCTATCACAAAAAATTGCTAAAGTATATTTATTGAATGCTTACGGAGCTAATATGAGCTCATTAAAATCTGAATTATCAATCAGTAAAATTCTTTTTGAAAGAAATTTAGAAACATTAACTAAT
This sequence comes from uncultured Aquimarina sp., assembly GCA_947503135.1. Taxonomy (GTDB): domain Bacteria; phylum Bacteroidota; class Bacteroidia; order Flavobacteriales; family Flavobacteriaceae; genus Aquimarina. The sequence goes on from CANNCQ010000034.1 coordinate 24,667, forward strand.
AATGCTAATATATTATTTTCTAAAGATGTGAAGAAAGCTGTTATTAAAGAAAGGAATAAATGGATTGCTTTTAAAGCAGTAATTGAACAACCATTAAGTGAATCACAAGCTCAAAGAGTACTTGTAATGTCTGACGAATTACTTAAAATATGTCATGATTTAGTTTTAAAAATTAAATCAGAAAGTACATCCAATTCTAATTTAAAAACAAATATAGATTTACTCAATATTATTGATAAATCAGGTAAACAACGGATGTTGTCTCAACGTTTATGTTTATATTTTACGGCTAAAAAAATTGATTTAAAGAATGGCAACAAAAATTACAAAACACAAAATATCTTATATAATATTTATAATGAACTTGATGAATCTTTAGTAGATTTATTAAACTCTGAAGTAAATAGTATTGAAGTTGAAGAAGCTATTGGCAATACAATGCTAACTTTTGAAAATATTAGAGGTCAAAAAAAGGATTTTCTTGAAGGAAATGCTTCACTCAATGTAGTGTATAGTACTACAAATAAGTTAACTAAAGATTACGATAAATTAACTTCTAAATACTCCCAATTAAAGTCTGAGTTAAGTGACGGAGTTTTAACAGAGAAGTAATTTTCGATTTTATTTCAAAAAAATCGGCACAATTTACAAATAAAAAAACCTTCAGTTTTACTGAAGGTTTTTTTTGAGGTGCCAAGCGGATTCGAACCGCTGTACATGGTTTTGCAGACCATTGCCTAGCCACTCGGCCATGGCACCATTATGGTCGGCAAATATAGTATATTTTTAGTGTTATAAGCAACCTAGTTGGTATAAAATATAACTATCTACTTTTTGAACGTTCAATAGTTACCATTTCAACATCTCCACTAATAGGAGGATTTATTTTTGAAACCGCTATGGTTGCTTCGGTTACTAAACCAATTTCATTAAAAATTCGCTTTAATATACGTTCAGCAACATGTTCTAAAAGTTTAGACCTAATTGCCATTTCTTCTTTTACAATGATGTTTAAATGTACATAATCAACAGTATCAGCTAGCTCGTCCGTAGTTGCAGATTTATTTAAATTTGCTTTAACTGTTAAGTCTACTCTATAGTCCGATCCAATTTTAGATTCTTCTACTAAACAACCATGATTGGTGTGAATTCGTATATTTTGAAGTTTTATAATTCCCATTTTTTAAAAGTACAAAGTAATTAGATATTATTTTCCGCAAAAGTTCGAAATTCTTAATGTATTCAAAAGGCTAAAGCTTCTTTTTTGATAACTTTGTAATATTATATCGTACTTATGAATTCTGAATACAAGTCATTAAATTTTATAGAGCAAATTATCGAAGAAGATCTAAAAAACGGATACACCAATAGTGATTTACGTTTTAGATTTCCGCCCGAACCTAATGGTTATTTACATATTGGGCACACCAAAGCTATAGGGATTAGTTTTGGAATGGGAGAAAAATATAATGCTCCAGTAAATTTAAGATTCGACGATACCAATCCTGCCAAAGAAAGTCAGGAATATGTAGATGCCATTAAAAAAGATATTAGCTGGTTAGGATATAAGTGGGATCAGGAATGTTATTCTTCTAATTACTTTCAGCAATTGTACGATTGGGCAGTACAATTAATAAAAGAGGGTAAAGCTTATGTAGATTCGCAGTCCTCCGAGGCTATGGCCGAGCAAAAAGGAACACCAACACAGCCTGGTGTAGCAGGGCCTTACAGAGATAGGAGTGTCGAAGAAAATCTTCAACTATTTGAAGAAATGAAAGCAGGAAAGCATGAGGAAGGTTCTCATATTTTGCGAGCTAAAATAGATATGACCTCACCAAATATGCTAATGCGCGATCCGTTGATGTATCGTATTATGAAAAAAACTCATCATCGTACCGGTGACGAGTGGTGTATTTATCCAATGTACGATTGGACACACGGAGAAAGTGATTACTTAGAACACATATCCCATTCCTTATGTTCGTTAGAATTTAAACCTCACAGAGAATTATACGAATGGTTTTTAGCTCAAATAGATACCAAACATCTGTTACCTAAGCAAAGAGAATTTGCACGCTTAAATCTCAATTATACCGTTATGAGTAAGCGTAAATTACTTCAGTTAGTAGAGGAGGGTATTGTATCTGGCTGGGATGATCCTCGTATGCCAACTATTTCGGGCTTACGCCGAAGAGGATACACACCAACTTCTATCAAAAACTTTGTAGAAACTGTAGGAGTAGCCAAGCGCGAAAATATTATTGAATTATCATTATTGGAATTCTGTATTCGCGAAGATTTAAATAAATCTGCTACACGTGTTATGGGAGTTTTAAATCCTGTAAAATTAATTATAACCAATTATCCAGAAGGTAAAGAAGAAGTGCTTCACATGGAAAACAACCCAGAAAAAGAAAATTCTGGGACACACGAAGTACCTTTTTCAAGAGAAATTTATATTGAAAAAGAAGATTTTAAAGAAGAAGCCAACAGTAAATATTTTAGATTAACCTTAGGTAAAGAAGTACGTTTAAAAAGTGCTTACATAATTAAAGGTGAGTCTGTTGTGAAAGATGCGGATGGTAATATCACCGAAATTCATTGTACTTACGATCCCGAAAGCAAATCGGGTAGTGGTAGTGAGGCTTCCTTACGTAAGGTAAAAGGTACGCTTCATTGGGTATCAATTAAACACGCTGTGAAAGCTGAAGTTAGAGTATACGATAGGTTATTTAATAACGAAGCTCCCGACAGTCATAAAGAAAAGAGTTTCCTAGAATTTGTAAACCCAAATTCATTACAAATAGTAAATGCCTTTGTTGAGCCCTTTTTACGTAGTGCTAAATTAGGTACGCACTTTCAATTTCAACGTTTAGGTTACTTTACATTGGATACTGATAGTTCTTCCGAAAATATAATTTTTAATAAAACAGTAGGGTTAAAAGACAGTTGGGCAAAACAAAAACCCAAGCCACAACAAAATTCTGTTAAGAAACCTCAAAATGGAGGAGGGCAGAGTAAAAATCCTATTAGTGAAATTCAAAAATTAGGAAAAAAGTACACCAACCTTCCGGTAGAAAAACAACAAATTACAAAAACAAAAATTCAAGAGTTAGCTAAAGAAGTTACTTATGAAGATTTGGAGCCTTTGTTTGGAACTGCTAAGAAAAAAGCAGGCACTCGTATAGCAGTATTATTGGCTTATGGGGTGTATTTAGAAAGCTCAACTGCACCAGTAACCGAAAAAGGAAAACAATTTTTAGAGGATGCTTTAAACGATACAAACGAAATATTAGTTGCTGAAGCTAAATTAGTAGAATTTATAAATTAGAAAATATAATTTTTTGTTTACATATTATGTCTAGCGATCAGTTACATATAAAATTACTAACCAAACAAGATATACCCGCAATTTTACCTATCATTTTGCAACTAAATGAAGAGTATAAAGAAGTGCTCATGCAAGTATATTTAAACGAAATGTTTGAATATAAGACCTATACTTGTTTTGGTTTATTTTTAAAAAACCAATTAATAGGAGTTACTAGTGGTTGGACAACAACTAAACTTTATAGTGGAAAACAATTAGAGGTAGATAATGTGGTAATTGATTACCAACATAGATCTAAAAGCTACGGAAACTTTTTTGAAGAAGAAATAGAGGGATGGTGTAAAAGCAGGAATTACAAGACTATCGAACTTAATACTTACGTAGGAAATTCCAGATCTCATAAATTTTATTTTAATCAAGGGTACGAAATTATAGGATATCACTTTGAAAAAGAATTGTAAATCATATAATTAGATTCCTGCATTCAAGTCATAAGTGCAAAAAGTTAATTTCGTTTACTTTTTTAGCAAAAATGGTTACTGGATTATC
>CANNCQ010000035.1 GCA_947503135.1 uncultured Aquimarina sp.
GACAAGAAACCAAGCATTAAAATTCAGCACTTTTTACCTAATATTGGTGTAAATTAGATCGAACTCACGTTAATTAGCATTTTTTGACTAAGAAGTAATTTTTAAAATAACATAAAATATTCTATTAAAAACAAAAGTGGAGCTGTTAAATTAACAGCTCCACTTTTGTTTTTAATAGAATAAGTAAGATATCTCTCTATTTACTCAAATACATTTTTCTTCTAGAGTAAAGCTCATAAAAAGCATCATCTTTAAGACTATCTATAAATAAAATGCTTTCACCTGTACTTTTCATTTCTGGTCCTAGCTTTTTATTTACATTAGGGAACTTGTTAAATGAGAACACTGGTTGCTTAATAGCATAGCCTTCTAATTGTGGGTTGAAATTAAAGTCTGTAACTTTATTTTCGCCTAACATTACTTTTGTTGCGTAATTTACATAAGGTTCTTTATAGGCTTTTGCTATAAACGGAACGGTACGTGAGGCTCTAGGATTGGCTTCAATGATGTATACCTTATCATCTTTAACGGCAAACTGAATATTTATTAAGCCTACTGTTTTAAGTGCTACAGCTATGGTTTTTGTGTAGTCTTTAATTTGTTGCATTACAAATTCACCTAAGTTAAATGGAGGCAATGTAGAGTTCGAATCTCCTGAATGCACACCACAAGGCTCAATATGTTCCATAATACCTATGATGTATACATTTTCACCATCACAAATAGCATCTGCTTCGGCTTCAATTGCTCCATCCAAATAATGGTCTAATAACAATTTGTTATTAGGTATTTTTTGTAATAAATCAACTACATGCGCTTCTAGCTCTTGTTTGTTAATTACAATTTTCATTCCTTGTCCACCAAGTACATATGAAGGACGAACCAAAATAGGGAAATCTAAATCGTCGGCAATAGCTAAAGCTTCATCAGCATTTTCAGCAACACCAAATTCAGGATAAGGAATATTGTTTTCTTTAAGTAATGAAGAAAAACTCCCGCGATCTTCAGCTAAATCTAAAGCTTCAAAACTAGTACCTAGTATTTTTATCCCGTAGCGCTCTAATTTTTCAGCAAGTTTAAGTGCTGTTTGTCCTCCTAATTGAACAATAACACCTTCTGGCTTTTCATGTTGAATAATATCATAAATATGTTCCCAAAATACAGGTTCAAAATATAACTTATCTGCAGTGTCAAAGTCGGTAGAAACGGTTTCAGGGTTACAGTTAATCATAATGGTTTCATAACCACATTCTGCAGCAGCTAATACTCCGTGTACACAACAGTAATCAAATTCAATTCCTTGGCCAATTCGGTTAGGGCCCGAACCAAGCACAATTACTTTCTTTTTATCAGTTACCTTACTTTCGTTTTCAACAAGTACGGTACCGTCAGCTAATTCAATTTCACTTTCAAAAGTGGAGTAATAGTATGGAGTTACAGCTTTAAATTCAGCGGCACAAGTATCTACTAATTTGTAAACTCTGTTGATGTTGAATTCTTCTCTTTTAGTATATACTTGGCTTTCTAAAGCACCTAACATGTGTGCAATTTGTCGATCAGCAAATCCTTTTTGCTTCGCTTCTAAAAGCAATTCTTTTTGAAGTGTATCTATGTTGAAAGTAGAAATTTCTTTTTCTAAAGTGTACAACTCTTCATATTGTTTCAAGAACCACATATCAATTTTTGTGATTTCGTGAATTCTACTTAAAGGTATGCCTGCTTGTATAGCATCGTAAATAACAAAAACACGATCCCAGCTTGCGTGAGTAAGTTTACTAATGATTGTGTCATAGTCCTTGTACCCTTTTCCGTCAGCACCTAAGCCATTACGTTTAATTTCTAACGACTGAGTGGCTTTGTGAAGAGCTTCTTGGAAAGAGCGACCAATACCCATAACTTCACCAACTGCTTTCATTTGTAAACCTAAGGTTCTGTCTGATCCTTCAAATTTATCAAAATTCCAACGCGGTATTTTTACAATTACATAGTCTAAAGTAGGCTCAAATAAAGCAGAAGTATTTCCTGTAATTTGGTTATCTAATTCATCTAGGGTATAACCCATAGCTAATTTTGTAGCTACTTTTGCAATAGGATATCCTGTTGCTTTACTTGCTAGTGCAGAAGATCGAGATACACGTGGGTTAATTTCAATGGCAATTATTTCTTCTTTTTCGTCAGGACTAACCGCAAATTGTACATTACAACCTCCTTCAAAATCGCCAATACTACGCATCATATGAATAGCCATATCACGCATGCGTTGGTAGGTTTTGTCGGAAAGTGTCATTGCAGGAGCAACTGTAATAGAATCTCCTGTATGAATCCCCATAGGGTCCATATTTTCAATAGCACAAATAATTACTACGTTATCATTTTTGTCTCGTAATAATTCTAACTCGTATTCTTTCCACCCCAATAAGGCTTTATCAATCATAACTTCGTGAATTGGAGAAGCCTCTAATCCGCGAGTTAATAATTCGTCATAATCTTCTTCTTTATGAACGATCGCTGCACCAGCTCCTCCTAAAGTAAATGATGAACGAATACATAAAGGAAAGCCAAATTCCTGAGCAATTTCTTTACCTTTTAAAAATGATGTGGCAGTAGCTTGAGGGGCCATTCCAACACCAATTTTACCCATTAATTCTCTAAATTTCTCACGATCTTCAGTAACATTAATAGCGTCTATATCTACTCCAATCATAGCAACGCCATGCTCTTCCCAAATACCTTTTTCATCTGCTTCAATACAAAGGTTAAGTGCTGTTTGACCACCCATGGTTGGTAATACAGCATCAATATTTGGATGTGCTTCCAAAATTTCACGAATTGAATTCGTGTTAAGAGGCTTTAAGTATACGTGATCCGCCATTGATGGATCCGTCATTATGGTAGCAGGGTTGGAGTTTATTAAAATAGTTTCTATTCCATCTTCCGATAAGGAGCGTAAGGATTGTGATCCAGAATAATCAAATTCACACGCTTGGCCGATTACAATAGGGCCAGAACCTATTAGTAAAACACATTTAAGATTGTTATTTTTTGGCATTTCGTAGGTATTACAACTTAATATTGAAAAGGTATAAAAAAAGGCGTTACTTTAAAAAAAAGCAACACCTATAATATAATTATATACACATATTAGTGTTTATGTCTTAATTCTGAAGATACAGATATTTTCTTTCTTCCTTTAGCTCTTCTGCTAGCAAGAACTTTTCTTCCGTTTGCAGATGCCATGCGCTCTCTGAATCCGTGTTTGTTCTTTCTTTTTCTCTTAGACGGTTGGAATGTTCTTTTACTCATTATAAATGTCTTTAATAAAGTCTTTAGCTATTAAATAAGGTTTCTTCGCGAATAACATCCGTTCTAAAACTGCGTGCAAATATAAGAAGACTTTTTAGTTTAACAAGGCGTGTTCAGAAAAAAAACAAATTCTTTTTAATATCTTTGCAAAACAAAAAAAAATATAAATGTTTGATAAGAATATAAAATTAGTACTAGCAGGAATTGCAGTAGCATTAGCTATTTGGTTGTTTTTTGACAATTATATAGGTAACGGTATATTGTTGTTGCTTTTAGCAGGTATGTTCATTTTTCTTTATTATAAGAATGAAGTTATCTTGATGGCGTTTCTTAAATTAAGAAAACAAGATTTAGAAGGCACCTCAAAAGTGTTAGAAAAAATTAAAAATCCTGAGAAAGCTTTAGTGACAAAGCAACAAGGCTATTATAATTACATAAACGGTATTATTTTATCTCAAACAAATTTAACTAAAGCAGAAAAATACTTTAAAAAGGCTGTTAAGTTAGGATTGTCAATGGACCAGGACATGGCAGTTGTAAAATTAAATCTAGCAGGCATTGCTATGCAGAAGCGCCGTAAGCGCGAAGCTCAATTATTACTTACTGAAGCTAAGAAATTAGATACTCAAGGGATGTTGAAAGAGCAGATGACGATGATGAAGCAGCAAATGAAGCGCTTGTAGGTTAAAAGAATTTATAAAAAAGGAAACAAAAAGTTTGTTACTAAAGAAAAGAGTGTATATTTGCACTCTTGTAAAATCATAAAGAAAGGAGGTCATATCTATGTTAATTATACCTATTAAAGACGGAGAAAATATCGATAGAGCGCTGAAGCGTTTTAAAAGAAAATTTGACAAAACTGGAACTATGCGTCAGCTTAGAGGCAGAAAGCAATTCAATAAGCCATCAGTGGTTAGAAGAGCTCAAATTCAAAAAGCACAGTATATTCAGGGACTTAGAGACCAAGAAAATATCTAATTTATTAAGGTCGTTTAAGCGTCTTAACAGTAAATTAAAATATAATCCTATTTATCAATTTTGTTGATAAATAGGATTTTTTTGTGTTCAACTTTTTCTAAAATTTAATTTTAAAAAAAGCGGGATTAACATAGTTGCTAATCCCGCTTGTGTACTATTTAAAGTAAGTATATTATACTTTAACTCTCCATCCAAAAGGATCTTCAGTTAAATTGTATTGTATATCGGTAAGCGACTTTTTAAAGTGTTGTGCATATCCATCGGAAAGTACAGGTACTTCGTAATGATCGTCTTTAAAGCCAATTCCTTTGATAACACTAACTACAGCAGCGGTTCCTGCTCCAAAAGCTTCTTTTAAGCTGCCATTTTTAGCGGCTTCAATAATTTCAGCAACCTCAATATTACGAACTTCTACAGGGTTTCCTTCTTTCTCGGCTAAAGCGATAATACTCTTACGAGTAATTCCATCTAAGATGCGTTCACTAGTAGGTGCGGTTAACAATGTATCGTTAATTCTGAAAAATAAATTCATAGTACCAGCCTCTTCTACGTATTGATGCGTACTAGAATCCGTCCATATAATTTGTTGATATCCTTTTTCTTTAGCTAAATTGGTTGGGTAAAACTGAGCTGCATAATTACCTGCTGCTTTGGCATATCCAATACCACCACTAGCAGAGCGAGAATAAAAATCAGCAATTAATACATCTACCTCGCCACCGTAATAAGATTGCGCCGGAGAACATATTATATAAAAGGTATAAGAATTAGCTTCTGAGGCCATCACGCTGGCTTCGGTGGCAATAGCAAAAGGCCTAATGTATAATGAATTTCCCATGCCAGGTTTTATCCATTCGTTATCAATTTCTAATAACTTTGACAATCCTGTGTTAAAATACTCTTCAGGAAAAGACGGCATTGCAAGGCGCTCTGAAGATTTATTTATACGTTTAAAATTTTCATCTGGACGAAACAAAAAAGTTTGACCTTTGTCATCTTTATAAGCTTTCATACCTTCGAAAACAGCTTGCCCATAGTGAAAGACTCTAGCGGAAGGGTCTAATTGTATAGGGCCATAAGGCATAATTTCGGGCTGTTGCCATTTCCCATTGCTATAATGACAAACAAACATGTGATCGGTAAAAATTCTACCGAAATCTATGTTTTCAAAGTCTACTTCATTTATTTTGCTCGAAGTAGCTTTAGTGATTTTCAATCCATTGGAAAGTTGAGTTTCCATACGTATTATTTTTGCTGTTTATTATAAAGATGACTACAAAAATACCTATAATTTGTTAATAAAATTCAAGCATTTGCATCAAATTTATCAAAGTATTGTATTGTTATTAATTTTCTAACAAAATCTGTTTTTTGGGTTGTAAATTAGCATATAACTAACAATTTGTTCATTTCACTTGTTTTTGTTTAGTGAATTGAGTTTAATTGTTTAACAAATAACACCTATATGAAAAGAGAATTGTTAAAAACAGCCGATGGCTCTACCACAATACACTTACCTGAGATTAACGAACAATATCATTCTAAGCATGGTGCAATTCAAGAGTCTAAGCATGTGTTTATAAAAAAAGGTTTGGATAAGGTAAGTGAGCTTGAAAAAAATATTTCAATTCTAGAAATTGGTTTTGGGACAGGTTTGAATGCTTTGTTAACTTACTTTGAGGCAAAAACCAACGCTCTTGTTATTAACTACACTACGGTAGAGGCTTTTCCTGTAGTCGATTCGGAATGGAAGGCCCTTAATTATGGAGCTTTAGTTGATGGTAAAAAAGGACAAGAGGTGTTTTATAATTTGCATGAAGTTCCTTGGGAGGAAAAAAATAAGATATCTGATTTTTTTGACATTACTAAGCAAGAAAAAAAGTTTGAAAATATTACTGATAGTAATAAGTATGATTTAGTTTATTTTGATGCATTTGGTGCAAGAGTGCAACCAGAATTATGGACTGAAACAATTTTTGAAATTATGTATCAAGCAATGAAAACTAATGGTGTTTTAGTGACTTACTCGGCTAAAGGAAGTGCAAGACGTGCAATGCAGGCTGTTGGATTTACAGTGGAGCGTTTGGAGGGTCCACCAGGAAAAAGAGAAATGTTACGTGCGATTAAACTTGTTTAAAGTAAGTTTTTTTGAAACCTACAGACTATTAGGAAGTAAAAAATAAGTGGATGAAATTTTTAATAGTTTTTTTAGCTTTTCTTCAATTCGGTAGTTGTGCAAACACTCCTAAAGGTAATCAAGTTGAAGATTTAAGAACGCCTATACAAGTTAATAGAACGGATGGCTTAAAAGCTGCGTATTTTGGAAGTGGCTGCTTTTGGTGTGTTGAAGCTATTTTTGAAAGTGTTAAAGGAGTAGAGGAGGTTGTTTCAGGATATGCTGGTGGGAACACAAAAAATCCTACTTATAGGCAAGTTGGGTCTGGAGATACAGGTCATGCAGAAGTAGTAGAAGTAATTTATAATCCTAAGGAAATAACTTTTGAAACCTTGTTGATCGTTTACTATGGTTCTCAAAACCCAACTACCTATGGACAAGCCCCTGATTTTGGCTCGGCATATAGATCGGTAATTTTTTATCAAAATGATGTTGAAAAAAAATTAATAGAAAAAGCTAAAGCTGAAGTTCAAAAAGAATACGCATCTAAAAAAGTAAGAACGGAAGTATTGCCTTTTCAAGCTTTTTATAAAGCGGAAGATTATCATCAAGATTTTGAGCGTTTGAATCCTAATTACCCTTATGTGCAAAGAGTTTCAAAACCAAGATTGGAACGTTTTAAGGAGAAATTCCCTGAATTAGTTAAGTAATTTGAATTTCAGAAGTTATTCAAGTATTTGAATGTTATCATTTTTTGAAATCACCCCTTCATTAAGTGGCTTCAAATATACGCCGAAAGTAATATTGTTAGCATCCTTTTTATAGGTTGCTAACGTTTTTAAGGGTTCTTTGCTTTTTGTACCTGTAATTTTGTTGATAGTTGTTATACTACATCGAGTACATTTTTTTGTCACTTGGAATATACAGTTGCCAATTTTAATTCGGTTCCATGTTTCTTCTTCATAAGCTTTAAAACCATTAATAATTAGGTTGGGTCTGAAATTATGAGAAGTAACAGGTGTTTCGAGTTTGTTTTTTAAATCTGTAAGCGATTCTTGAGAAATTAAGTGTATTGGTGAATCGTCCATTAAGCTTGTAGTACTACCGTCTATACTATTTGTTACTTTAACAAAGCTAGCGTTATAACCGAGATAGTTCGAAATCCAATTACTAGTATAGGCTAACTCGACAACTTCTGTCAAAGTATCAAACAACTGAACTTTTATTCGTTTTAATGTGTTGTCTGTATTTAGGTTTAATAATAGCTCTTCTTTTTCTTTAAAATAGAGAGCATTATTTTTAAGTTTTGGATGTAGTTTTAACAATTTAAAATCCTCTCGGGCAGTTATAACTTTATTTTGATCGTTTATAATTGCAAAATTTCTATCATATAAAAGTCCGTTAAGGGTCACTTTTGTTGAAGTTAAATTTATATTACCAGCTGATTTAATAGGGTAAATTGCAATTTTTTCTACAAGCATAATTCTTTAATGTACTTCTTTTAAAACAATCTTTCCAGTGATAGATTTATTTACGATAATCGCAAAATTAGGCTTAGTACTAAATGATTGTTTTTCACCTGTAAGGTATCTATAGGTTAATATAAGTTCATTTCCTTTTTTTTGTAAATTCAAAGGTTTTAGGATTGTTTCTAAATTTGTTTCATTTTTTGTAACAGCAATAACATATTGTTTTGAAAAATCTATTTTTGTTGATGCTCCATCATTACTAGAGTTGGAAGCATATCCGAAGATATTATTGAATTCTTCTTGAGATTCAATTTTTGGTTTATTTAAATCTGTTCGAGAAGTTTTTAAATAATAATTTTTAATTAGTTTATAGGGTAGCGTCTCTATTTTTTTGTAATTGATTTCATTCTTGGTTTGTTCGCCTGAAGAATCTATTATTTTTTCTTCTTTCTTACAAGAAACTAGTAATAATAGTAAGGCAACTGCCGAAATAGTGTTTTTCATCTTAAAGTGCTTTTTTTTGAATTAGAGAAATGTTTTGATTTACATGAATTTATCTAGTCCAGGGATGTTGGGTAAACCGTCTTTTGCAGCTGCAGCTAATTCAGCTTCATTTATTGCAGTGGCTTTGTTAATTGCTTTGTTTAGAGTAAGTATTAAATAGTCTTCCAGCTGTTCTTTATCTTGTAATAACTCATCAGCAATGTCAATTTTTTTAATAGATCGATTAGCGGTCAATGTGATTTTTAAAAGATCATCACTACTTTTTTCGTCTATTAATACCGTGTTTAATCGTTCTTTAGTTTGGGCTACTTTTTCCTGAGATTCTTTCAGTTTATTCATCATGCCCATCATATCTCCAAACATATCTTTTTGTTTTATTATTGTTTTTTATAAAATTAAATTGGTTATTCAGTATTCTATTTAATTAACCCAATAGCTTTTAGTCTTTCAAATAAAAAATCACCCGCCATTATGTCTTCATGAGCTTTAGGGTTTTCTTCATTAACGCAGGCCTCTAAACAGTTAAGAGGCATGTCGAGTCTAGGGTGCATAAAAAATGGAATGGAATAGCGTGGCTCGTGCCAATTTTCTTTTGAAGGATTTACAACTCTATGGATGGTTGATTTTAATTTATTATTAGTTAAGCGTTCTAGCATATCACCAACATTAATTACCAATTCATTTTCGCTTGGTATAGCGTCAATCCACTTATTTTTTTTATTAAGTACTTGTAGCCCTCCGGTAGAAGCTCCCATAAGTAAGGTTATTAAATTTATATCTCCGTGAGCGCCTGCTCTAATAGCATCTTCAGGCTCTTTAGTTATTGGGGGATAATGAATTGGACGTAAAATGCTATTACCGTAAGTGCTCCATTGATCAAAATAAGATTCTTCTAAACCTAAATACAGTGCGATGGCTCTAAGTAAATAGATACCCGTTTTTTCAAGCATTTTAAAAGCTTCCATACCAACTTTATTAAAGTTAGGGGTTTCAGAAACTTCAATATTTGGATGGTAATTTTTGCTAAATTCGAAGTCGGTATTTGGTTCCTGACCAAAGTGCCAAAATTCTTTAAGATCTGCTTTACTATGACCTACAGCTTGTTCTTTTCCAAAAGAAGTGTAGCCTCGCTGTCCGTGTAAATTGGCTACTTCGTATTTTTGTTTTGTTGATTTTGGTAAGTCAAAAAATGCTTTTACTTCTTTATAAAGAGCTAGAGTCAATTCCTCTGATAAAAAATGATTTTTAAGAGAAATAAAACCAATTTCCTCAAAAGCATTACCTAAATCAGTTACAAATTGTTGTTTTGTAGGAGAGTCTTTGGAAGTAAAAAGAGATAAATCTAAACTAGGTATTTTATTCATTTAAACTAATTTGATGTAATTAATGCGTTATTAGATTGTAACTATTGTCAAGTATTACTTTATCGTAAAACTACTTTCTCAATTAAATTCTGCTTAAGTTCTAAATTAAGGTTGTCTTTAATTTTTGAAACTCCATAGCTTAATTCATTTCTTAAAACAGGTGATGTGAGTTTTATGAAAAGGGTGCCGTTTCGAAGTAGCATACCTTCAGTATATTTAATAATTGCAGGTCCCATTACCGCTGCCCAGCAGTTTTCAACCTCTACTTGGTTTATTCCTTTTTGTAAGTTGTTTTTAGATACAAAATCTTTGAGGACGTCACCTATACTTTGTTGGTCATTATGGCGTTTGTTTTTTTTCATTTTACAGTAATAGGAGTAAAGGGCTTATAAATATACAAAACACCTTCGTTGTTTTTTGTAATAAATTTATTTGGAGTAGCTTCAATTAATATTTCAGACCATTTATTGTTGGCAACTTTGTAGTTTATAAAATAGGTGTCTTTTTTATGAGTGACCTGAAAGTGTTGCTTTATATTATTGCCTTCATAGGTGCCTGTAAAATTGGGTTTAAGTTTGGTTTTATAACCCGAACTATCCGTCTTAATTTTCACTAAGTCAATAAAGCTACTAAATTTATATTCTTTTTCTTCACCATTAGGAGCGATAACTTTTTCAATTTCCCAGTAACCATTAAGAGATTGTAGATTAATTTCTTTGGAAGTTTCACAGCTTAATAAACATAAAATAATGCTTATAGTAAATAGCGCTTTCTTCATGTTAGGTAAGTTTAAAAATTTTGTATGACTTGGATATTTTTTTAACTACTTTTTCGGTACGTTCTGTATGTGTATCACTCACAAATATTTGCCCAAAGCTTGCATCGTCAACCAATTTAATAAGTTGCTCTACGCGAGATTCGTCGAGCTTATCAAAAATATCATCTAGTAAAACAATAGGGGCGGAGTCATTTTGCATTAAAATGAAATCAAATTGCGCGAGTTTTAATGCTATTAAAAATGATTTTTGTTGCCCTTGGCTTCCAAATTTTTTGATAGCATAATCCGAAATGCTAAATTCTAAATCATCTTTATGAATTCCTGTACTCGTATATTGCAAAACGCGATCTTTGGTTAGAGTTTCATTTAGTAATTGTGAAATGGATTGGTGGTGCACTTTGGATTGGTAAACAAGGTCTACGGTTTCTGAATGATTGGCAATATGCTCGTATCTTTTTTTGAATATTGGAGCAAATTTTTCGATAAACTCACTTCGAATAGCGTAGATTTTAGAACCAAAATTATCTAGTTGCGCATCATAAATACTCAAATTCTCTTGGTCAAAAGTATGGTTAAGAGCAAAGTATTTAAGTAACGCATTACGTTGTGCTAAGGTTTTGTTGTATTTTATGAGTAGTTGTAAGTATTCTGGGTTGGTTTGAGAAAGCACTCCATCCATAAATTTTCTACGTGTAGCGCTTCCTTCGATTATTAAATTATTGTCGGCAGGAGAAATAATCACTAAAGGTAAAAACCCTATGTGTTCACTTATTTTTTCATAATTTTTTCCGTTACGCTTTATTATTTTTTTTTGTCCTTTTTTTGCGCTTATAACTACTTTTTCGTCACGATTTAGTTTGTCGTATAAACCTTCAATCATAAAGAATTCTGCTTCGTGATTAATGTTTTGGGAAGTAATGGGGTTGAAATAACTTTTTCCAAACGAAAGATGGTAAATAGCATCTAAAACATTGGTTTTGCCTACACCATTTTTACCGACAAAACAGTTTATTTTAGGGTCGAGTTCTAAGTGTTTTGAAGTAATGTTTTTGTAGTTGACTACGGAAAGAGACTTCAGCTTCATTTTAGAGGGTTAAGGTTATCAAAGATACATTTTCTATAACGTTAAAACCTTAAAATAAATTTGAAAATAGCAGTACCTTTGTTTAAAAATTAAGGATGAAGTATTTTTTATATATTTTAATAGCACTGTCGCTTTTAACATTAATATTTAATGTTACGTATTTAGATTTAGATAATTTGTTTGCGGGAGATAGTCAAATTGCAATCATTGGTATTTTAGCTTCTGCCTGTGTATTGGTAATTATTTTAATTCTGTTAACTTCTAAAGCTATAGAGAAGAAATACAAAGAGTCTAGTAAAGGTTAATCTTTATTGTTTTCTAAGGATATTATTTTTTCAATAATTTTATCCTGACGGCTTAGTATTTTTACTTTTAAATTTTCTGAAAATAACTGATTGGCCATTTCAGCTTTAATATTTTCTTTGATAAAAGAATCGTTTTCCGAATTGCTGAATTGGAGTCCAACTTCTATAGCATATTTTTTGAAATTCTCGAATATTTGGTCGTTTACAGTAAGATTGATAAGTTGTTCTTTGCTTAGACTATTGTAGAATTTTCGATTAGTATCGAGTTCAGAAAACACAAAACGGCTTAGCATTCCGGAATATAAAGTGTAATCTAAAAGTTCTAAATTGCGTTCCGTTTCTTTGGATACATAAATATCTGGAATAATACCACCACCACCATATACGATTCTGCCTTTAGGAGTTTTAAAAGCAAGGCTGTCGTTAATTTTTAGTTTAGTGGAATCTTGTAATTCTCCACTTTCATAACGTTCTAAATATTCATTATAATAAGCTTCAGTTCCTTTGTTGTATGGGCGCTGAATAGACCTGCCAGTAGGAGTGAAATAACGCGACACGGTGAGTCTAATTTTGCTTCCGTCTCCAAGGCTTTTTTCTTGTTGTACCAATCCTTTTCCAAAGGATCTCCTGCCGATAATAATTCCTTTGTCATTATCTTGAAGTGCTCCTGCTAATATTTCACTAGCCGAAGCGGAGTTTTCATTAATAATAACATAAATGGTGCCTTTTTCAAAGTCACCTTTTTCAGACGCAATTGATTTTCGAATATTGTTTTCTCTGTCTTTGGTAAACATAATGAGTTTTTGGTCTTCTAAAAACTCATCGGCAATTTTTAAGCACGGGGCAACGTAACCACCACCATTTTCTCTTAAATCCAAGACTAAGGTTTCTACGCCTTTTTCTGTTAAGCTAGTTAACGCCTTTTTAAATTCATTATAACTTGTTTCTGCAAAACGTTCTAATTTTATATAACCAATTTCTTCATTTAAAGTAAAAGAAGCTTTTACACTAGCAATTGGAATTTTTTCTCTTTTTATATTGTAATTGGATATGCCTTTTTCAGGGCGTAGCACCTTTAGTTTTACTGTGCTGCCAATAGTACCTCTAAGTTTTTTTTGAATATTCTTAGTGGTGCTGAATTTTTTACCATAAAGCGTGTCTAAATTTGCAAGTAAAATACGATCTCCAGATATGATTCCGGCTTTGTAGCTGGGGCCGTTTTTAATAGTGCTTATTACTGAAAGGGTATCGTTGGAAACATAATATCGAATACCAATACCAATAAATTCTCCTTGCATCCGTTCAGCGATAGCTTGTGCATTTTCAGAGGGGATAAAAGTTGAGTGGGGGTCGAGCTTATTTAGAATCTCTTCTACGGTATTGTTAACTAGGCTGTCGGTATCAATTTCGTTAACATAGTCGTCTTCAATAAAATCAATTAATCGATTTAATTTTTCTTTGTTTTTATTTTCGGAAAAACTAATTTGCCCCGATGCACGTGTGAGTCGATTACCTATCCCAAAACCTAAGGTTAAGCCAATCATAAGAAATAAGATGTATCGAGTTACAAGCATTTAATTTGCGGAAATTTCTTGAATTTTATCGATAGTTACTCCAGCTTTTTCTAGAAATTTTAATCCAGAATCATCTTTGTAGCCTGTTTGATAAACTACACGCTTTATACCTGCTTGATAAATGAGTTTACTGCATTCTTTACAGGGGGAAAGGGTAATATATAGGGTAGCGTCTTTGCAGGATTGTGTGGACCCTGCTACTTTTAAAATCGCATTAGCTTCAGCATGCAGCACGTACCATTTTGTGTATCCATCTTCATCTTCACAAGGGTTTTCAAAGCCGGTAGGAGTTCCATTATATCCGTCGGATATAATCATGCGATCTTTTACAATTACGGCACCAACTTGTTTTCGATTACAATGCGATAGTTTGCCCCATTCTTGAGCTATTCGTAAATAAGCTTTGTCAAATTTGAGTTGCTTTTGTTTTGGCATAGTACAAAACTAATACATTAAGGTAGTTTTGCAATTTTTTTGGAGTAATTAATTGATGTATATGTATCCCGCTTGAGATTTTTCACCACCACCACTAGTTGCTATTAGTAAAGTGTAATAATAAGTACCACTAGGTAATTTTTGATCACTACTGAAAGTAGCTCTTCCGTCAGAAATTCCTCTAAATACACGAGTAGGGTTGGGTGTTACTTCTTGTAGATCGCCGTCATAACCAAAAGCAGAAAAAACTTCAACTCCCCAACGATTGTATATATGTACCTCGTTATCTCTGTTTTCGGGATTATTAATACCTTCAATTGCAAAATAACCATTTACAGCGTCACCATTATTAGAAATGCCATTTCGAACACATAATTTATTTCCCTTAGAGCCATCACCACCAATAGCGAAAATTTGTAAATTTAAAAATAATAGTAAAGAAAGAGTTGCGGTAGTTTTGTTAAATAGGTGTGACATGGTTAGCTTTTGTTTGAAACAAATTAAAGCTAAAACAAAAGAAATAGCAAGTTGAAAAAGCTAAATTATATAGTTTTTTATGATTATCTTTTGTGAGAGCGACCGTTAGTAAACGTTTTTTTAGTTATTGAATTAATAAAAAAATATTGTATATTTGTACCACTTGAAAATGAAAATACATTGAGGGGACGTAAAGTCCCCTCTTTTTATACTGAGATATGTTAAAAAACAAAGTAGAAGCACTGATTCAAGAAGCTTTAGAGGTTGATAAAAATTTGTTTTTAATTAATTTTGAAATTAAACCATCAAATACTATTGAAGTAATAATAGATGGCGATAACGGTGTTAGTGTAGAAGATTGTATTACAATGAGTAGAGCTATTGAGCATAACTTGGATCGAGATGAAGAAGATTTTGCATTGCAAGTAATGTCTGCGGGTGTTACCGAAGGATTGGTTCATAAGCGACAATATGCTAAAAACATAGGAAGAACAATTGCTGTTGAAACGGCTAACGATAAAATAGAAGGAGAACTTACAGCAACAACGGATTCTGAGTTTACACTTCAGTGGCGAGCACGAGAACCAAAACCAATAGGAAAAGGGAAGGTGACTGTCGATAAAAAGCAAGAAATTGCTTACGAAGAGGTAGTAAGAGCGAATGTGGTTGTGAAATTTAATTAAAAATCAAGTATGGAAAACATTGCACTGATAGACTCGTTTTCGGAGTTTAAGGACGATAAATCAATCGACCGTGTAACGTTAATGTCAATATTAGAGGAAACTTTTAGGAGTGCCCTCAAGAAAAAATATGGATCAGACGATAACTTTGATATTATCGTAAACCCTGATAAAGGGGATTTGGAGATTTGGAGAAACCGAGTTATTGTTGATGATGGTGAGGTTGAAGATGAAAATCAAGAAGTTACTATAACTGAAGCACGTAAAATTGAAGCTGATTTTGAAGTTGGAGAAGATCTTTCTGAAGAAGTAAAATTGATGCATTTAGGACGAAGAGCTATTTTAGCTTTACGTCAAAATTTGATTGCAAAAATTCATGAACACGATAATACAAACCTTTATAAGCAATTTAAAGAGCTAGAAGGGGAGGTTTATACCGCAGAAGTTCATCATATTCGACATAAAGCTGTAATTTTGCTTGATGACGACGGAAATGAGGTGATTTTGCCAAAAGAAAAACAAATTCCTTCCGACTTTTTTAGAAAAGGAGAAAATGTACGAGGTATTATTGAAACAGTTGAGTTAAGAGGGAATAAGCCAGCTATTATTATGTCAAGAACTTCTCCTTTGTTTTTAGAGAAGTTATTTGAGCAAGAAATACCTGAGGTTTTCGACGGATTAATTAACGTTAAAAACGTGGTTCGTGTACCAGGCGAAAAAGCAAAAGTAGCTGTGGATTCTTATGATGATCGTATAGATCCTGTAGGAGCTTGTGTGGGAGTTAAAGGTTCTCGTATTCATGGTATTGTTCGAGAATTAGGGAATGAAAATATTGATGTTATTAATTATACTAATAATATTCAATTGTATATTACAAGAGCGTTAAGTCCTGCAAAAGTAACTTCTGTTAAGTTAAACGAAGAGACTAAAAGAGCCGAAGTAATGATGAAGCCAGAAGAGGTTTCTCGTGCTATTGGTCGTGGAGGTCATAATATACGTTTAGCAGGTCAATTGACAGGTTATGAGATTGATGTGTTTAGAGAAGGTGTTGAAGAAGATGTTGAGTTAACAGAATTTTCAGACGAGATTGATGCATGGATTATATCTGAATTTGCGAAAATAGGTTTGGATACAGCAAAAAGTGTGTTAGAACAAGAAGTTAGTGATCTTGTAAAACGCACAGATTTAGAAGAAGAAACAGTGATTGAAGTAGTGAATATTTTAAAGTCTGAATTTGAAGACTAAGAATTAAAATTACTACAAATTTCACAAAGCATACAAATTAAAGAGTTTTAGATTAGCAGGGCATTTATGGCTGGAAACAACGACAAGAGATTAAATAAGGTCTTAAGAGAATTCAACATCTCGCTGGATAGGGCGGTGGAATATTTAAACTCAAAAGGGCACGAGATTGAGGCGAGACCTACTACAAAGATTTCTGGTGAATTATATCAGTTACTTACTGACGAATTTCAAACAGATAAATCTAAGAAAGTAGCTTCTAAGGAAGTCGGTGAAGAAAACCGAAAAGAAAAAGAAGCAATTCGCCAGCAAATTGAGACTGAGCAAGAGGAAAAAAGAAGGGTTTCAAAAGAGCGTAATGTTGTAAAAGCACGCGCTACACTCAATGGACCAAAGCAAGTCGGAAAGATTGATTTGGATAAAACCAAAGCCCAGCCTAAACAAGAAGCTAAGCCCAAAGCTGTTGAAAAGGAAGTGCCTAAGAAAGAGGAATCCAAGCCAGAAAAACCTAAAAAGGAAGCTCCAGTAATCAAAAAGGAGGAGGTAGTTGTTGAAAAACCTGCTGCACCTGAGGTATTTTCAAATAGACCAAAAAAACAGTCTATTAAAATTACAGGTAAGGCAAATATTAGTACACCTAAAGTAGCTACATCACCTAAGCAAGAAGATTCGACAAAAGAAGTAGTAGCAACAAAAGAAGTTGATGCTCCAAAAGCTGAAATGTCTACCACGGAAACAGCCGATGGTAAGGTAGAAAGTGAAAAAGTTACTACTCAATACCAAAAACTTAAAGGTCCGAATTTGACAGGTCAAAAAATTGACTTGACAAAGTTTAAAAAACCAGAGAAAAAGAAAGACGATAAAGCTGCTGATAAACGTAAGCGTAAACGTATCAGTAAACCAGGGGCACCAAATTCTAATAATAGAAATTCGAAAGGTTCTGGTAATAATCGTTCAGGAGGTAAATTTCAACCAAGAGGAAAAAGAGCTCCTATTGTTAAAGAAGAGCCTACCGATGAAGAAATTCAAAAGCAAGTAAGGGAAACCCTTGAAAAACTTCAAGGGAAATCCAATAAAGGTAAAAAAGGAGCTAAATATCGTAGAGATAAGAGAGATCAACATCGTCAACAATCAGAGGTTGACGCGGCGATACAGGAAGCAGAAAGCAAAGTTATTAAGGTAACTGAATTTGTTACTGTTAGTGAAGTTGCAACAATGATGGATGTTGGTGTAACTCAAGTAATTTCTGCTTGTATGTCATTAGGAATGATGGTTACGATGAATCAGCGTTTAGATGCAGAAACCTTAACTATTGTTGCCGAAGAGTTTGGTTACTCTGTTGATTTTGTAACAGCCGACCTTGAGCAAGCCATTGAAGAAATTATTGATGCTCCTGAAGATTTAACGGAAAGAGCACCAATAGTAACAGTAATGGGTCACGTAGATCATGGTAAAACATCGTTACTTGATCATATACGTAAAGAAAATGTTATTGCAGGTGAAAGCGGTGGAATTACACAACACATTGGAGCTTATGGGGTTCAACTAGAAAGTGGTCAAAAAATTGCTTTCTTAGATACGCCAGGTCACGAAGCCTTTACAGCAATGAGGGCACGTGGTGCACAAGTTACTGATATTGCAATTATTGTAATTGCAGCGGATGATGATATTATGCCGCAAACAAAAGAGGCAATTAGTCATGCACAAGCAGCTGGAGTGCCTATTATATTTGCAATAAACAAAGTAGATAAACCTACTGCAAATCCAGATAATATTAAAACCAAGCTTGCTGCCATGAATTTATTGGTAGAAGACTGGGGAGGAAGCATACAATCACACGATATATCAGCTAAAACTGGTTTAGGTGTTACTGAATTATTAGAAAAAGTTTTACTTGAAGCTGAAGTGCTTGAGTTAAAAGCAAATGCGGATAGATCAGCAACGGGTACAGTAGTAGAAGCTTTCCTTGATAAAGGAAGAGGTTACGTATCTACAGTATTAGTTCAAACAGGAACGTTACGTGTTGGAGATTTCTTACTAGCTGGTAAAAATAGTGGTAAGGTTAAGGCAATGCAGGATGAGCGTGGTAAACGCGTAAAAGAAGCAGGCCCTTCTACACCAGTATCAGTACTAGGTTTGGATGGCGCACCACAAGCAGGAGACAAGTTTAATGTAATGGAAGATGAGCGTGAAGCTAAAGATATAGCATCAAAACGTTCTCAATTACACAGAGAACAGTCTGTACGTACACAGCGTCATATTACATTAGATGAAATTGGTCGTCGTATTGCTTTAGGAGACTTTAAAGAATTAAATATAATCCTTAAGGGTGACGTGGATGGTTCGGTTGAAGCATTAACAGATTCGTTCCAAAAATTATCAACTGATGAAATTCATGTTAATATTATCCATAAAGCAGTAGGTGCAATTACCGAAAGTGATGTATTGTTAGCTTCGGCTTCGGATGCCATTATTATTGGATTTAATGTTAGGCCAGCCGGAAATGCCCGTATGGTTGCGGATAAAGAAGAGATTGATATCAGAATGTATTCTATCATTTATGATGCAATTAATGATCTTAAAGACGCTATGGAAGGAATGCTTTCTCCAGAAATGAAGGAAGAGATTACTGGTACTGCCGAAATCCGTCAAACATTCAAAATTTCCAAAGTGGGAACCATTGCAGGTTGTATGGTTCAAACCGGAAAAATATTCAGAAACTCTCAAATACGCTTAATTCGCGAAAGTGTAGTAATTTATACTGGCGAGTTAGCAGCTTTAAAACGTTTCAAAGACGATGTTAAAGAAGTTGCTAAGGGTTACGATTGCGGTATGCAGGTTAAGAATTACAATGATATAAAAGAAGGAGATATTATAGAAGCTTTTGAACAGGTTGCTGTGAAAAAGAAATTGAAATAATCTTTTATGATTTATAAACTAAAAAAGACTGTCATGTGACAGTCTTTTTTGGTTTGTATTATTTTGATGAGTGTTATGTTGCGGCCAATTTTATCTTTTCATGATTATCTTTCTGAGTTTACCATTACCTTGTTGGGTAACATATACGTAACTTCCATCTTGTGTGGGTTCAATACCATTAGGTTGTGCAAAAGAAGCTTCCAATGCGGAACCGTCTTTTTGTTGATTGGTACCTGTGCCTATACGTTCAACAATAGTCCCGTCTAGAGCTATTTTATAAACTTTGTTCTCATTCCAGCCAGTAGCATAAAAGTGATTGTTAGCATAAGATAAGTGTCCGATAGTTAAATCGGTATCGGCAATCTCGGTAACCGTACCATTTTGGGCAACGTAAAATATTTTACCTGTATCAAAACTAGATACAAAAAGTTTCTCGCGCTCTTTATCGTAAACTACACCTACCGGACCTTTAAAAAGAGTGTTGTTAGCAACTACTTCTATGGAGTTAGCATTTATTTTATAAACATTACTAGTAGCGTAAAATGTATTGTATAAATTTCCATCGTTATCAAATGCTAAACCTCCGCCTCCGAACAATCTACTATCATTTACATATTCAGTAGTTACACCTGTAGGGGTTGTTTTGTTTATTACCCTACTATTAAAATTTGATGAATAAACATTTTCATCATCATCTAAAGCGATGCCTACAGGGTTATTTAATTTACTACTTAATACTGAGCTATTGCCATTAGGAGTTACTTTAAATAATCTTGTGCCTTGTAAACCTTCGTTAATATATAATGTTCCATCGCTAGCAATAACGATATCTTCTCCAGCTTTAAATTCACCAGTAAGTATTGGAGTGGTAACTAAAGTTTCATTTTTGAGATTTATTAGTTTTGATTCGCTAACTAATAATGGTTCGTTAATTTCATCATTATATATACCCACAAGGTAAGTCCAATACTCTTGATTTTCCACAATAAGATTTCCTTCAATATCAGTAAGGTTTTCACCAAGTGTTTTTGATACCGCATTAGATGTCTCAGTTATGTTATAGTTTGAGGCGGGTACTTGCAGTAAATCTTCAATACTTACATTGGCGTTATCACTAAATAATAGTCGTAGTTCTTTTATTGTGGATAGGTCTACTCCCGAAATACTATAATTGATTGATATATCAGTACTGTTGCCTTTGTTTTCTACATCTTCAATATTAATAATTCTTAATAAAAGTTCAGTTGTGTTAGGATTTAGAATCTCATTTGGATCAGTAGGAGTATCAGAATCACTATCGGAGCAATTAATAGTTGCAATTAAACAAAATAGTCCTGCTGCTAATCTTAAATTTTTCATGTAATAAGTTTTTAGATTTATATCTAATATCTTACATGTCTAACAAACAGAAGTACCAACTTTAGTTATTGAGCCCTTTTTTTTATATTGACTTGGAGTCATTTGGGTTTGCTGTTTAAAAATTCTATTAAAAGACGCTTTACTGTTAAACCCTACGTCAAGTGCAATCGCAAATAGAGTAAATTTTTCATATTCTTGGCAATGTACTCTTACCTTAAACTCATTTACTCTATATTGATTTATGAACTCAAAGAAATTTATATTAAGTTTTTTGTTAATGTATTCCGAAAGTAAGTGACTAGGAGCGTTTATCAATTTGGCTAAGTCATGTATTTTTAGATCAGGGTTTAAATAAGGTTTTTGAGTTTGCATAACTTCTGATAAATTTTCGAACATCAAAAAGTCTTCTTTGTTTTTGATTTGGGGTTTGGTTGCTTTTATTAGTAAAAACACTAACCTATCAGGTTGCTGCATAGTAATAATTGAAATGGCTACAATTAGTACCGAGTTTAAGATATGGATGTATACTTCATAACGACCTACGGTTATTTCTATCCATAAGGGGTAACAATAAATAATGATGAACAGTAATATGTAGGCAATAAACATATAGTTGATGAGTTTAAATTTATTCAGGTATTGAATATGGGTGTTTGATGTCCATTGCTTTAATTCTTTTATTTTTTTTAGAATTAAATAAAAACAAGCTACCCCATATCCTAGTGCAATTAACTTGTAAAAAATTATTAAAGGTAGTTCGGCTACATTAACTTTTGTTTTTTCGTAATACAGGTAGTTTACAATTGAAATTTTTATATCGTCAGGTAAATTAAAAAAACGAATATGACTGAAAGCCATGATTAAAAATATTATTAGGTGTAATGGATCATAAAATTTCATTTTTCTATTAGGCGCAAGCATGTATGTTACATACATGAAAAATAGAGGAGGGACCAATCCATTTAAAGGATAAAAAAGAAATATTAATTTAGGAAAATCAACATATGCGCCATAAAAAATCATAAAATTTTGGAGTACGATTAGTGTAATTGAGATTACCATGGCCAGCATAAAATAATTAGCATAGCGAGTTCCTTTTTTTGTAAATACAAAAAACAAAGCACATAGTAAACCTTGAAGGCTTGCTGCGCCAAAAATAACGGCAGCTGTTAAGTCAGTATTACCCATTTTGATAGATAAGTTGTTTTTAGAGTTGGAATAATGGTTTGATTGATGCTTTAGGTGTAAATTAACTTACACAAAATTTAATTTATTAAGGTTAAAAGTAATATTATTCTTTTTTGTTTTATTCAATAGGCATCATATAATTTTTCAATAGGTATCAACTTGTAAAGTTGAGCCTACTCAGCGTAATTTGAGACTATTTGTAGATAGTGTTCAGTTAATTTTAGTCAAATAAAAAGACATAAATATGAAAACACTAGTAATTTTATTGGGAACCTTTTTTCTAATAACCTCTTGCGGAAATGATGATAATACAGATAGTGAACCTAATACGTTGGTGGGAGAAATTGTTTTGGAATCCTGTAGCGATGGTATATTAAATCAAGATGAACAGGATATTGATTGTGGGGGAGTTTGTTCAGTCTGCGCGCCAAAAGAAGTATCTTTTTCTACCGGAAGGTACAGCGGGGTTTGGAATTCTTCAGTTGTTAATGGACCAAATTTTAGTGATTTGGGTGTAACCTCAATAATCAATAATGGAGATGTAGCAGGTAATTTTACTGGAAGTTTATTTATTACCAATAATTTTACCAGTTGTTGTGGGTCACAAGGGAATAACGGTGACGGTCTTATAACAATAAGTATTTCTAATAATCAAGTAACTTTTTTGTGGGATGATGTAATTCCAGGTTGTGAAGGAACATTTAATGGTACAGGGACTTTAGATGAAGAAGATAAAATAGTACTCAACTTAACGGGTACCGATTGTGATGGTGATCACATAGGGACTTTAGTATTAACAAAACAATAAGTTGGGAGATCTTAAAATTAATTTTGGTATATTAAATTTATGAAAATTATAAATTTATTGCTGTTTACGATTATTTTTTTAGTAACATTTAGTTGCTCGTCGGAAAGTAGTACAGCTGAAATCTGTGTGCAAAAACAATGGTTTAGAGATGTTGATGGTAACGGTTTAGGAGATCCGTTAAATACAATGGTTTCGTGCACTCAACCAGAGGGGTTTGTTGCTCTAAGAGAACCTGAAGAGGCTCAGCCAGCTGCAGTTGATCAAAATTTTACTGTGACTCCAGGCAAGCAAGAGATTTTTGTGTTAAGAGAAACCAAAGCTAATTATGGTTTTGCACTTTATACTCCTATTGAGTACAGTAATAAAGAGGATCAAAAACTACCTTTGTTAGTTTACCTTCATGGAGGTGGTGGCAGAGGCCCTGGTAACACTATAACTTCTTTTAATAGAGTTATTTTTGGTATAACACCTCCTTCGTTAATCGAACAAGGAGCTTGGAATCCTCCAGCTCCAATGGTTGTGGTTTCTCCCCAATCACCAGGAATTTGGAATGCGAAAGAGTTACATAATTTTATTAGTTATTTAATACAAAACATGAATATTGATGCTTCTAGAATTTATATGACAGGTTTAAGCATGGGAGGGCGCGGTACTTTTGACTATGTTAGTCAATACGGAGATCAAGCTTATACAGCTGCTGTGGTTCCCATTGCAGGATGGAGTTTAATAAATGAAGGAGCACCTTTTAAAACAGTACCGCTTTGGGCCTTTCATGGAGATGCAGATAATGTTATTAACGTAAGTGGTTCTAAAAATATGGTAAATGCCATTAATAGTTCTAACCCTAAAGTTAAAGCAAAGCTTACTATTTTTCCTCGCGTCAATCACTTTTCTTGGCAAAAAGTGTACAATAATTCGGGCATTGGCACCGAACATTCAAATTATGATGTTTACGATATTACTATTTATGACTGGATGCTTCAGTTTACAAAAGATTCAAAATTAGTTGAATAGGTGATATGTTGTTTCTAGCAATTGATTTATATGCCTAGGATTAATTTTGATATAAATGACTTTATTAACTTTAAATATATGCATGCATAGTTATTTACTTTTAATTAGTAGGTAAAGTTTGTAAGTAAGTTTCTATATTTGTAAGCTATCAATATAATAAATTTCATAATCGAGCATGGAATATTTAGATTTTGAATTACCAATAAAAGAGCTTGAAGAGCAATTTTCAAAAGCATGTACTATAGGTGCTGAAAGTGATGTAGATGTTACAGACACTTGTGCTCAAATAGAAGGCAAATTAAATAAGCTTAAAGTAGATATTTATAAAAATTTATCTCCTTGGCAACGTGTTCAGTTATCCCGTCATCCTAATCGTCCTTATACATTAGATTATATCAAAGCTTTATGTGGAGATACTTTTGTAGAGCTTCATGGAGACAGAAGTGTAAAAGACGATAAAGCCATGATTGGTGGTCTTGGAAAAATAGGAGATCAAACTTATATGTTTATTGGTCAGCAAAAAGGGGTGAATACCAAGATGCGTCAATATCGTAATTTTGGAATGGCTAACCCAGAAGGATACCGAAAAGCACACAGACTTATGAAAAGTGCTGAGAAATTTGGTATTCCTGTAATTACTTTTGTAGATACACCCGGGGCATATCCAGGTTTAGAAGCAGAAGAAAGAGGGCAAGGAGAAGCGATTGCTCGAAACATATTTGAGATGACTCAGTTAGAAGTACCAATTTTGGTATTTATAATTGGAGAAGGAGCCAGTGGTGGCGCCTTAGGTATTGGAGTAGGAGATAGGGTAATGATGTTGGAAAATACTTGGTATTCGGTAATTTCTCCAGAATCTTGTTCTTCTATTTTGTGGAGAAGTTGGGAATATAAAGAGCAAGCAGCGGCAGCGCTTAAACTTACGGCAGATGATATGTTGAAGCAACAATTAATCGACGAAATTATTAAAGAACCATTGGGAGGCGCTCACAGAGATAGGGAAGCAACTTTTGAGATTATTAAAAATAAAATTACAGACACTTATAATTCTTTAAAAAACTTATCACCAGAGGAGTTAATTACCAAGCGAATAGATAAGTATTCGGATATGGGTGTTTATAAAGAATAAAACGTAGTAAATATCGCTTACCACTAAAATCTATGGTCTATGGCTATAGATTTTTTTAGCTCTATTAACAAAAATTAGAGTTGTTAACAATTAAATTGTTGATAGCTGGGTTACAATCGGCTCTTAAAGTTGAGTCACTACAATAAACAATTTAGTTACTTTCGTACTTAATGGAAAATGTACAGCCAATACAGTCAAATAATCGTTCTAATAGTAATGTTATTTCTCTTGAAAAAGGGAAATTGCCACCGCAAGCTCTAGATTTAGAGGAGGTTGTGTTGGGTGCTATGATGATTGACAAAAAAGGTATTGATGAAGTTATTGATATCTTAAATCCCGATGTTTTTTACAAACAAGCTCATAAATTTATATTTGAAGCTATTGTAAAACTGTTTGAAGAATCTAGTGCAATTGACTTATTAACAGTTTCTAATCAGCTCAAAAAAGATGGAGTTCTTGAAAAGTCGGGCGGAGAGTTTTATTTGATTCAACTCACTCAAAAAGTAGCTTCTTCTGCACATATTGAATTTCATGCACGTATAATTTTACAGAAATACATTCAGCGTAGCTTGATTAAAATTTCAAACGAAATTATTGAAGAGGCTTATGACGAAGCAATTGATGTTTTTGATTTATTAGATACCGCTGAATCTAAATTATACGATGTTACTCAAGGAAATATAAAACGTTCTTCTGAAACAGCACAAAGTTTAGTTACACAAGCAAAAAAGAAAATTGAAGAAATCTCAACCCAAGAAGGTATGAGTGGTGTGGCTTCGGGTTTTACAAAACTAGACGAGTTAACCTCAGGTTGGCAGCCAAGTGATTTAATAATTATTGCTGCACGTCCAGGTATGGGTAAAACAGCACTTACGTTGAGTATGGCTCGTAATATTGCGGTAGGTCAAAAAATACCGGTAGCATTCTTTTCGCTGGAAATGGCATCGGTACAGTTAATTACACGACTCATTTCTTCGGAAACCGGTTTGAGTTCTGAAAAATTAAGGACCGGTAAGCTTGAAGACCATGAGTGGAAACAATTAAATGTAGGAGTAAAAGATTTGGAGGTAGCGCCATTATTTATAGATGACACACCATCCTTATCTATTTTTGATTTAAGAGCCAAAGCACGTCGTTTAGCTTCTCAACATGGTATTAAAATGATCATGATTGATTATTTGCAATTAATGACTGCTGGTGGTTCTGGTAAAAATGGAAATCGAGAGCAAGAAATATCAACAATTTCTCGAAATTTAAAAGCATTAGCAAAAGAATTAAGTGTTCCTGTAATTGCGCTTTCACAATTGTCGAGAGCAGTTGAAACACGTGGTGGTTCTAAGCGTCCTTTACTTAGTGACCTTAGGGAATCTGGTGCAATTGAGCAGGATGCAGATATTGTATCTTTTATTTATAGACCAGAATATTATAAAATAGATGAGTGGGATGATGATGACGCCTCTCCAACTCAAGGACAAGGAGAGTTTATTGTAGCAAAGCACCGTAATGGTGGTTTGGAAAATATACGCTTAAAATTTGTTGGAGAGTTAGGTAAGTTTGATAACTTAGATGATTTCTCAACACCAATGGAATTTCATTCCAGTATGAATGATGGAGAAGAATCTAATCCACTTGTTTCAGGAGGTTTGCCAACACCAAGCCCGTCAGATGCGTTTGGAGGTAACGATGGTTTTTCTAGTAATTCAAATCCTGAGGACGATATTCCGTTTTAATACAGAATAAATGTTAGCTACAATAAAAATTTTAAATTTAAAAAAGAAGTTCCTTAAATTAGTGGTGCTGTTTTTTTTGAGTTTTTACTCAATAGCACAAGCTAATTATGTTTTGTTGCCAATGGATATAGATTCTCAAAGCAACCACCTTAAAGCATACGGAATTACTTATTGGAGTTTACAGCAACAGGTAAAAGTAAAGTGGCTATTAAATTACAGAGGTGGTTCTTTTTTGCTTCCAGATTCCGATAAGCTCCAAAAGGAATGTAAAATAAGAGGCGTTTCTTTTGAAATATTGTCTGATAGTGAAACCAATAGTATACTAACTACTATTAGCAGTCCCTCGCAAAACATGGAGGCTATTGTACTTGAAAAAGCTCCCAAAGTAGCCGTATATTCTCCCGATGGCAAGCAACCGTGGGATGATGCAGTTACTTTAATACTTACCTATGCTGAAATTCCATATAAAACTGTTTACGACAAGCAAGTATTAGCAGATGAATTGATTGTTTATGATTGGTTGCATTTACACCATGAAGATTTTACAGGACAATATGGTAAATTTTATAAAAATTACCGTTCAGCAGCCTGGTATATTGAAGAAAAGCGACGACAGGAAGAATTGGCGCAAAATTTAGGGTTTAACAAGGTTTCTGAAGAAAAGCTAGCAGTTGCAAAAAAAATTAGAGATTATGTAATTGGAGGAGGCTTTATGTTTGCTATGTGTAGTGCTACCGAAAGCTTTGATATTGCTTTAAGCGCAGAAGGAGTAGATATATGCGAACCTATGTTTGATGGAGATCCTAGTGATCCTAATTACCAATCTAATATTAATTTTAAAAGAACTTTTGCTTTTAAGAATTTTGAGTTGGAGCGCACCTTAAAATATGACTTTTCGAATTTAGATATGACTACAAGGCGCAGACAAGTAAAGAAAGAATTGGATTATTTTTCATTAAAAGATTACTCCGCAAAATGGGATCCTATACCTACTATGTTATGTCAAAATCATACCAGTTTAGTTAAAGGATTTATGGGGCAAACAACGGCTTTCGATCATACAATGGTAAAGTCCAATGTATTAATTTTGGGTCAAAACAAAGTGAATAATGAAGCTCGATACATTCATGGAATAAAAGGTAAGGGCTTCTTTACTTTTTACGGCGGGCATGATCCCGAAGACTATCAACATAAAGTAGGTGATCCTAAAACAGAGCTAGAATTGCACCCGAATTCACCAGGATACCGATTGATTTTAAATAATTTGTTGTTTCCGGCAGCAAAAAAGAAAAAACAAAAAACATAAAAATGACCGTAGATTTTACTTTAGTTATACTAGTACTTGCTCCATGTTTATTTATTGGGTTAATAAGCTATTTTTTTATCCAATCAATGTTGAAAAAACAATTGTTACAACAAAAATTTCAATTGATAAAAGCAAATCAAAAACAAGGAATTCCCATAAAATTGCAAGCTTATGAGCGCTTTACGTTATTACTAGATAGAATCAGTCTAAGTAAATTATTAGTTAGGGTTGCGCCAGTAGGTGATAATATAGATGCTTATAAGCATTTATTGTTGGCTACAATAGATCAGGAGTTTGAACACAATACTACACAGCAAATATATATATCCGACGACTGTTGGAGTGCTATAGTTTCTGCTAAATCAACGGTGATTTCTCAATTACATCAGTTAGGCGAGCAAGAAAGTATAAAAAGTACAAATCAGTTTCGAGAAGAAGGCTTGAAAAAATATGCCTCTACATCAAGTGCAAATCAAATAGCACAATCTTTTATAAGAAATGAAGTAAGGGAGTTATTTGGGGAGTAATTATTTTAAATCCTGCATTCAAGTCATAAGTGCAAAAAGTTAATTTCGTTTACTTTTTTAGCAAAAATGGTTACTGGACTATCAAAGT
>CANNCQ010000036.1 GCA_947503135.1 uncultured Aquimarina sp.
CTTTTAATCTTAAATATTGAGTGGGCTAGCCCACTCAATATTTAAAATCTATTGCACTTATGACTTGAATTCAAGCTTCTTAAAATTAGGCATTCTTCAATTTCATTGCTAAATAATTCAGCAAGTGATAATCCTTTAACAACTGCTTGTTGGGGTAATATACTGGCTTCACTTAATCCAGGATTTGTATTGATTTCTAGAAAATGAGGCTTGCCATTTTCGAAAATAAAGTCAGTACGAGCAAATCCTTTCATTTGTAAAACTTCGTAAATTTTTAGCGTAAGTTTATTTACTTCATTTTCTTGTTCAGCAGTAATACGTGCGGGTGTTATTTCTTCTGATTTTCCTAGGTATTTGGCTTCGTAATCAAAAAAGTCATTTTCAGTTACAATTTCAGTAATTCCTAAAACTGTAGGGATTCCATTTAAATTGGCAACACCAACAGAAATTTCTGTGCCACTCAAAAAGGACTCTATAATTACTCCTTCGTCAACAGCAAAAGCTTCTTTTAGAGCAGGTTTAAGGTCTTTTTTAGTATGAGCTTTAATTACTCCAAAACTACTTCCAGATCTATTTGCTTTTACAAAGCAAGGAAGTCCAACAGTGTTTATAATAGCATCTTCATTTATTATATCGTCACGATTAATCAAATAATTGGTAGCTGTTGGGATGTTGTAAGCTTTTAAAATACTAATACAATCCCTTTTATTGAAAGTAATGGCCGATGTATAAAAATCGCAACTTGTTTGAGGAATGTTTAATAGTTGTAAGTATGCTTGAAGTAAGCCATCTTCCCCAGGCGTTCCATGAATGGTGTTAAAAACAGCATCAAAATATAATTTTTTAGCACCTAACTCAACAGAGAAATCCGAACGATTAACGGGTATTTTCGAGTCGTCTTCTAACCAGCAAAACCAATTTTCTTTTTCAAAAACAATACGATAGGTGTTGTATGTTTCTTTTGATAAGTGTTTGTAAACGATATTTCCACTTTTAATAGAAATACTATGTTCTTCGGCATAGCCGCCCATAGCAATGGCTATATTTTTTTTCATAATTAATTACAGCTTTTTTACACCAAGTTGAATAACAAAAATAAAGTAATTAGAGTATAAAAACACTAAAAAAAGCAGGATTGGTTTTAGTATATTTGTTTAAAATTTAAACATGGGTTTTTTTCGATTTTTAATAAGTAAAACATTTTTATACCAACTAATAATAGCGTCAATAGGCATAGTTGTAATTGTATTTTTAACGTTAAAATGGTTGGATTTTACCACAAATCATGATGAGCGTATACAAGTTCCTAATTTACAAAAGCTCGATTTTTCTAAATCTTCTGAAATTTTGGAAGAATTAAACTTAGTGGCCAAAATTCAAGATTCTACAAATTTTAATGCTTCTTATCCGCCATTATCTGTGATAGAACAAACTCCAAGAGCAGGGGACTTTGTGAAAAAAAACAGGAAAATTTATTTAGTACTTAATCCATCGGGCTACAGGAAAGTGAAAATACCAAACATTGTACAAAAAACAAGGCGACAAGCTGAGCCAACATTATTAGCCCTAGGTTTTAAGGTTGGTAAAATTACTTACAGCTCAAATATGGCTAAAGATGTTGTTTTGCAATTAAAACATAACGGTGAAGTCATTACACCTAATACAGAATTAATGAAGACTTCAACTATCGATTTGGTAGTTGGTGATGGATTAAAATAAATAATGGATACAAATCTAAATAATATAGGTCCAGAGGAAGCTTCGGATTTGCACGAACATCATCGTATTGTAGCAGGTGAAGGTCAAGAACCTTTACGTGTGGATAAGTTTTTATTGAATTTTATAGAAAACACTAATCGAAGCAAAATTCAACAGGCCGCGAAAGAGGGAAGTGTATGGGTAAATGATATACCTGTTAAATCCAACCACAAAGTAAAACCAAGCGATGTGGTGCGAGTTATGTTAGCACACCCTACTTATGAACAATTATTAACCCCCCAGAATATACCAATTGAAGTAGTTTACGAAGATGATGATGTGCTTGTTGTTAATAAAGAAGCGGGTATGGTGGTTCATCCTGGGCATGGTAATTATGAAGGGACATTAATAAATGCATTAATTTACCATTTTGATAACCTACCGAATAATAGTAGTAACCGACCCGGATTGGTACATCGTATAGATAAAGATACTAGTGGGTTGTTGGTAGTTGCTAAAACAGAAAAGGCTATGGCCCATTTGTCAAAACAATTCGCTAACAAAACCAGTACCCGAGAGTATGTGGCCTTGGTATGGGGTAATATTGAAGAAGAATTAGGTACTATTGATGCTAACATAGGAAGACACCCTAAAAATAGGTTGCAAAATACAGTTTGGGTAGGTGAAGAAGAAGCAAAAGGAAGAACTGCAGTTACACATTTTGAAGTAATAGAGCGTTTAGGTTACGTTACTTTAGTAAAATGTAAATTAGAAACAGGCCGAACACATCAAATTCGTGTTCACATGAAGCATATAGGTCACACTTTATTTAACGACGAACGTTACGGTGGAAATGTAATTTTAAAAGGGACTACTTTTACAAAATATAAGCAGTTTGTAGATAACTGTTTCAAAATACTGCCGCGCCAAGCACTACATGCAAAAACCTTAGGTTTTATACACCCTACTACCGAGAAAGAAATGTTTTTTGATTCGCCTATACCAGAAGATATTACGAATTGTATTGCAAAATGGAGGTCGTATTCTGTAAATGGACGAAATTAAAATAGTCTTTATTGATAGCAGAATAGCAAAAAAGTTATCAATAACATTTGCTAAATAACCGCTTAACTATATTTTAGATTAAAAGTTTACCTATATGAAAATTGTAATTTCTCCTGCAAAATCCTTAGATCTAGAGTCTGAACTTCCTGTAAATAATTATTCTGAATCGCAATTTTTGGAACAATCTCAGCAACTTAATAAAGCCTTGAGAACACAAAAACCAAGTGATTTATCTAATTTGATGCACATAAGTGAAAAATTAGCAGATTTAAATTGGCAACGAAATCAAGATTGGAATTTGCCATTTAATCAAGAGAATGCTAGGCAAGCAGTGTTTATGTTTAGTGGAGATGTTTATACAGGCTTGGATGCCTATTCATTATCACAAAAGGATATCGATACGATGCAGTCTAGTCTTCGTATACTTTCTGGTTTATACGGTATACTAAAACCATTGGATTTAATTCAGCCTTACCGTTTAGAAATGGGGACTAAGTTTGGAGTTGATGGGGCAAAAAATTTATATGAATTCTGGAAAAAAACTATTACAAATCAGCTTAATGAAGAATTAAGTGATAATGAACTTTTTGTAAACTTGGCAAGTAATGAATATTTTAAAGCAATAGATGCAAAAAAAATAAAAGTGCCTATTGTTGCTCCAGTATTTAAGGATTGGAAAAACGATAAATTAAAAATTATCAGCTTTTACGCCAAAAAAGCAAGAGGTTCAATGAGTCGCTATTTAATAGAGAATGAAGCCAAAACTATTGATGATGTTAAAGGGTTTGGAGTAGATGGTTATATTTATAGTGAAGAATATACTACCAACGAAAATGAACCTGTATTTATAAGATAGTATTTGCTTATATAAATTATTACTATTGTATAGGTAGAAAAAACTAAGAAGTAAAAACTATATTTGCACCGAAATAAAAAACAAAGAAATGCAAGACGGATTATACGCTAAATTTAACACTAATAAAGGGACAATTTTAGCAAACTTAGAGTTTGAAAAAACACCAGGTACAGTTGGTAACTTCGTAGCTTTGGCTGAAGGTAACCTAGAAAACTCTGCAAAGCCTCAAGGCGAAGGTTACTATAATGGATTAAAATTCCATAGAGTAATACCAGATTTTATGATTCAAGGGGGGTGTCCTCAAGGAACAGGAACAGGTAATCCAGGTTATAAGTTTGATGATGAAATTCATCCAGAATTAACGCATAGTGGACCGGGTATTTTATCTATGGCAAATGCAGGTCCGGGTACTAATGGTAGTCAGTTTTTTATTACTCACGTTGAAACAGCTTGGTTAGATGGAAAACATACTGTTTTTGGTAAAGTAATAGAAGGTCAAGATATCGTAGACAGTATTGCGCAAGGAGACTTAATAGAGAGTTTAGAGATTGTGCGTGTTGGTGATAAAGCGGAAAAATTTAATGCAGTAGAAACTTTTCGTCAATTTACAGGAGCTAAAGAAGCGCGTGAAGCAGCAGCAAAAAAAGCAGCAGCTGATTTAATAGGAGATGCTGTGGTAGGATTTGATCAAACAGAAAGTGGTTTGTATTATAAAACAATAAACAAAGGGTCAGGCGCTCAGGCTGAAGCAGGTAAAACAGTATCTGTACATTATAAAGGAACATTACTCGATGGTAAGAAATTTGATTCATCTTATGATCGTAACGAGCCAATTGAATTTCCATTAGGAAACGGACATGTAATTCCAGGTTGGGACGAAGGTATCGCTTTATTAAAAGTTGGTGAAAAAGCCCGCTTTGTAATTCCCCCACATCTAGCTTACGGAGCTGCAGGTGCAGGAGGAGTAATACCACCAAACGCAACCTTGATTTTTGATGTGGAATTAATGGATGTCAAATAATACAGCGTTAATTTTATCATGAAACAAAAAAGTCCTTAGAATTTTCTAAGGACTTTTTTGTTTCATGATAGAAGCTGATTTATTCTACCAAGCTTCTTCTATTTTTAATCGATTACCATTTTTGTAAGAAGCAACAAAAGCATCTCTAAAACCTAGTTTTAAAAGTTCTTTTCTAAATTGTTGTGCTTCATCTAAAGTCTCGAAGGCGCCTAATGAATATTTGTAAAAATCGTCATTTTGATTTTCGGAAAACTGAATTAAGTTATTTGAGTACAACTCTATTCCTTTTTCTTCAAAAGCAGCTACTTGTACTGCATAAATAATTTTGTCCTCTAATGAGTTGGCTGAATCATCATAATCTTCAGAATATTCGGATTCTTCTGATTCCTCTTCTCCAAGTGAATCGGAACTTTGAATTTCAAGTATTTCTTTAATTTGTATATACTCAGCTTCGGGCATAACTTTGTAGCCTTGTGCTTCAAATTTAGAAATACTCATAAAACTTTTAGGAGAAAAAAGATAGGTCAGTATTCCTATTAAAAGCAATAGAAAAAGTACTGCCGAAGTAATTAATAGAATGAGTCGGTGTTTTTTTATTTCCGTATTATCTTCCTCAATACTTTCTAAATCTTCTTTGTGAGATTGCAATTGGCTATTTAACTTATTAAGATCTTCCTGTTCTATTATTGGCATAGTTTTGTGGCTTTGATTAATTTTCTTTTAAAAGTAAAGTTTTTTATTTTGATAGCAAATTTTGATGACAAAGTAGGTGTTGATATTTAGAAATGTTATTGGTCAAGATAAAATTATGGTAGAAAATAATAAGTCAATTTATAACTACGACTCAGTGCCAAGAGGATTGGTTTATAGTAAAAGAAATAAAGTAATAATGATATTTAAAAGGTAAGTAAATTAAGCTGCTGTTATATTAAAAAACAAAAGGAGAGCACTATTAATAGTGCTCTCCTTTTATTTTTTAATAAACTCATGACATCTCTTAATGCATGTACAGCAGCTAGAATACATAAGTTTAGTTATATTATAATATAGCAGTTTTATTAAGCCTAACTAAAACGTTCAATTTTTGCACCAATAGCTCGCAAACGAGTATCAATGTTTTCATAGCCTCTGTCGATTTGTTCAATATTATGAATGGTAGAGGTTCCTTTAGCGCTTAGCGCTGCTATAAGCAGGGAAATACCAGCTCTAATATCTGGCGAAACCATAGTAGTTGCTTTTAAACTCGATTTAAAGTCGTGTCCCATAACATTGGCTCTATGGGGATCGCAAAGTATAATTTTTGCTCCCATATCAATAAGCTTATCAGTGAAAAATAAGCGGCTTTCAAACATTTTTTGATGTATGAGTACTTCTCCTTTAGCTTGTGTAGCTACTACTAAAATAATACTAAGTAAGTCGGGAGTAAATCCGGGCCAAGGAGCATCACTAATAGTCATAAAAGAACCATCAATAAAGGATTCAATAGCATAACCGTCGGTATGAGCGGGTATATACATATCATCTCCTTTTTTTTCAATAGTAATTCCTAATTTTTTAAAAGTGTTAGGAATAACACCTAAGTTTTCCCAACTAACATTTTTAATAGTAAGTTCACTTTTAGTCATGGCGGCTAAACCTATCCATGATCCAATTTCAATCATGTCGGGTAATATGCGATGTGTACAGCCACCTAAAGATTCTACACCAGTTATTTTTAATAGGTTAGATCCAATGCCTTCAATTTTAGCCCCCATTGACACCATCATTTTAC
Organism: uncultured Aquimarina sp.; assembly: GCA_947503135.1. Taxonomy (GTDB): domain Bacteria; phylum Bacteroidota; class Bacteroidia; order Flavobacteriales; family Flavobacteriaceae; genus Aquimarina. The sequence continues at coordinate 6,412 of CANNCQ010000036.1, forward strand.
AAAGCTGTTGCAAATAAGGCTCACAAGCAGCATTATAAATCGTAGTCTCTCCCTTAGCTAGTACAGCGGCCATTACAATATTAGCGGTTCCCGTTACTGATGCTTCATTTAAGAGCATGTAGGCTCCCGTAAGTCCGTTCGGAGCTTCAACACCATAAAAACGTTCCGATTTGTTAAATTTAAAAGTAGCTCCTAATTTTATAAATCCTTCAAAGTGTGTGTCTAATCTTCGTCTGCCAATTTTATCGCCCCCAGGAGTAGGGATGTATCCTTTGCCAAAACGAGCCAATAATGGACCAACAATCATAATTGATCCGCGGATTCCACTGCCTTCTTCTTTAAACTTGTCACTTTCTAAATAATCTAAATTTAGCTCGTCACTTTGAAAAGTATATTTCCCTTTTGCTAGTTTTTGAATTTTAACGCCTAAGTTTTCTAATATTTGAATTAGTTTATTTACATCTCTAATATCAGGAATGTTTTCAATAGTCACTTTTTCAGGAGTTACTAAAACTGCACATAGAATTTGAAGTGCTTCATTTTTTGCTCCTTGGGGTGTAATTTCTCCTTTTAGCGAATGACCTCCTTCAATTTTAAATGAACCCATATTTTTTGTAGTGTATGTAGTTAAAGTGATTTACCGAAGAAGAAGATTAATTTCTGCGGTAATTTTTTTTGTTGTTGTTATTGTTTGAGCGGTAATTTTTTTTGTTGGATGTGCTATTAGAATTAGAGTAACGTTTTTTTGTTTTTAATAGGCTAGTAGCATCGGATAGATCGTTTTTGCTATTTCTTAAATCAATTTTTCCTTTACTTAACTCGTATAAGTGGTTGTAAATTAAATAATCATCAACGGTATCTTTATTCCAGTTTAGAAAGCATTTTTTCATGTGATTTGCTATGGTGAGGATAAGTGCATCTTTCAACTCACCTTCTTCCCAACTATTGGCCACATTAATCATTCGTGTAATATTGTTTCCATAAAAACGATATTTCGGAAAACTTTGCGGGTAATTCAATTTTTCTGGACGCTGATATAACTCTTCTTTGGTAAGTACGGGCTGGGGAGTGTCTACATCTAGTTCAAACTTACTAATAATGATTAGTTGATCCCATAATTTATGTTGAAAATCAGCAACATCTCTTAAGTGCGGTTGTAAATTACCCATTACACCAATAATTGCTCTAGCAACTTTGTTTCGTTCTTCCCTATCTTCAATACTTAGTGCGTGATTAACCATTTTTTGTATATGTCTTCCATATTCAGGTATAATCAAATGTTCACGTTCCGTGTTGTATTCTAAATTTGCTGTTTGCATTTTGTTATGAAAAGTAAAATTTAGTGTAATTAGTAGATTGAAATTACACTCCGACTCGAAAATACTTCTTTTTTTAAGGAATTAGTGGTTTTAATATAAAAAAAATCATTTTTAATAGAAAAAGAGGTTTATATGTGGCTTTTGATGTAAAATGAAATTTAAATATGTAAAACAAGAAGAAAGTTATAACTTAAAATATCATGATTTTGCTACTTTAGCAACTCATAAATTAAATATGCATTATTTACACCTAATTGGGGTTTATTTTTTAATGATCAAAAAAGTTTTTGGTCGTATGACTAGACCCAAAATATTGAGAAAATTAATTTTTAAAGAGATAGATGATTTAATCATCGGCTCTTTAGGTATTGTAGCTTTTATATCTTTTTTTATCGGGGCGGTAGTGGCAATACAAACAGCATTAAACTTAACTAACCCTTTAATACCTAAAGAGCTTATAGGTTTTGCTTCTAGGCAGTCTGTTATATTAGAATTTGCACCTACATTTATTTCAGTAATAATGTCGGGTAAAGTTGGTTCATTTATTACTTCGAGTATTGGTACCATGCGAGTTACCGAGCAAATTGATGCATTGGAGGTTATGGGGATTAATTCTTTAAATTATTTAGTTTTTCCAAAAATTGTAGCCATGTTATTGTACCCTTTTGTGATTGCAATCGCCATGTTTTTAGGTATTGTTGGCGGTTATGTAGCAGGAGTATTTGGAGGCTTTGTTACTTCAGAACAATTTATTACGGGGTTAACAGAAGATTTTATTCCATTTCATTTAATTTATTCTTTTTTAAAAACATTCATATTTGCTTTTTTACTAGTTACTATTCCATCTTATCATGGTTATTATATGAAAGGGGGGGCTTTAGAAGTAGGGAAAGCAAGTACGATTTCGTTTGTATGGACAACCGTAGCCATAATTATTGTTAATTATATAACCACCCAAATGCTTTTAAGTTAATATGATACAGGTAAAAAATATTCATAAAAGTTTTGGAGAAGCACATATATTAAAGGGCTTTGATGCTAATTTTATTAAGGGGAAAACTAATTTAATTATAGGTACTAGTGGTAGCGGTAAAACTGTTTTTTTAAAGTGCTTATTAGGATTGTATACACCGGAAAAAGGAAAAATTCTTTATGATGGGGTAAACTATAACAAATTAGAAGAGCAGGAGCGTAGAGATCTTCGTCAGCAAATGGGTATGGTGTTTCAAGGCAGTGCTTTGTTTGATTCTATGACGGTAGCTGAAAATGTTCGTTTTCCTTTAGAAATGTTTACTAAACAATCAAAATCGGAAATGAGTGACCGTGTAAATGCTGTTTTGCGAAGAGTTAATTTAGATGGTGCCGAAGGTAAACTTCCTTCTCAAATTAGTGGGGGAATGCAAAAACGAGTTGCTATTGCCCGAGCGGTAGTAACCAATCCAAAATACTTGTTTTGTGATGAACCAAATTCGGGCCTTGACCCTAAAACAGCCATAGTAATAGATAATTTAATTAAAGAACTAACGGAGGAATTTGACATTACTACTGTAATAAACACCCATGATATGAATTCGGTTATGGAAATTGGAGAAAATATTATTTTTTTAAAGCAAGGGTATTTAGAGTGGCAAGGGGATAAATCTCAAATTTTTAAAACAGATAACGAAGCCGTTACCGACTTCGTTTATTCTTCAAATTTGTTTAAAAAAGTAAGACAAGCTCAGTTAAAAGGCCTTTAGATAGAGCTTGTTAGTTTATTAAATTACGGGACTTCATTAACTACTATAGTATCCAGCTCTAGTTTATATTTAAACCATTCTCCTAATTTTTTCTGTTCTTCTTTTATTGTTTTGGAATTTGTTTTTTTAGACCATTTGGCACTTATAACAGGTAAAGTGTCTATTTGTTTAAAGTTAGATGTTATCACCTCAGCATAAGAAATAGTCTCTATATTGGGATAGTTTATTTTTGCCTCGTTGGACAAACTTAATAGCGGAATCTCTTTTGTTTTGTTTTTGTGTACTGCTATTTCTTCTTCTAAATGCTTTATTTTATCATTAAGAATCAAAATTTCAGTTTCTTTATCATTCAATTCTTGACTAGTAAAATCCTTAAGTAAACCCTCTTTAACTTTGGACATTTCAGTTTTTAATTCCGAAATTTTATCCTGTCCTTGTCTTATCGATAATTTTGAACCCAATAAATCTTCATTTTCTTGAATTTTCTTTTGCCATTCTAAAATAATTGATTCGGGTACTGTTTCTCCAATTAAGTACACGTCTATACTTTTAGTAGTAGGGTCAACTTTACGCTTTATTTCTTCGGCACCGTTAAATACTACGTAATTATCAAGGAAAATACCAGCTTCTTTTTCATAAAAGGAGCGTTCAATAATTTTTTTAAATGTAAATATACTTGGTGCAATAATTAGTACAGCTACAATGGCTACTATACGATTTACCTTCTTTCTTTTTTTAGCTGTAGCATATTTGGCTAACGGAAAGCGTAAATATTTTACTACTATAAATGTAGATAAAGCTATAAATATGGTATTTATAAAAAACAGGTATAAAGCACCTATAAAATATAGCATATTTCCAGTAGCTAAACCAAAACCGGCGGTACACAACGGAGGCATTAAAGCTGTAGCAATAGCAACTCCTGGTATAGCGTTGGATTTTTCTTTTCGGCTACCAGCTACAATACCAGCTAAACCTCCAAAAACAGCAATAAGCACATCGAGTAAAGTGGGTTCCGTACGTGCTAAAATTTCGCTTGAAGCAGTTTGAAAAGGAGATATTTTAAAATATAAAAAAGCAGTTAGGATACTTAAAAATACCATTACAGCAAAGTTGACTAACGAACGTCGTAAGGTATCAATATCATTAATTCCTATGGATAATCCCATACCTAATATAGGACCCATTAAAGGTGATATAAGCATGGCTCCGATTACTACCGCTGTAGAGTTAGTGTTTAGTCCAATAGATGCAATTAATATCGAAAAAATCAAAATCCAAGCTGTATGTCCTTTAAAAGGGATATCTTTTTTAATTCCTTCTATTGTTGATTTAGGGTCCGATCCAATTCTAATATTTAGTAATTCTTTTAAAAAATTACTGAATTGATCCCATATACTCATGAAGTCTTTAGTACTGTCATTGTCAGTATTTTCTGTTGAAATATCAGATTTATTTTCCATTTTTATTATCTAATTTGTCACCGTACAATTTACGTTAAAATTGTACATAGTTTATAATAAATATTTAGCGCTATATTATAGTTTAATTTTAAGAAAGTGCTTCTACTTTAGCATTAGGTTGAAATAAATACAAACGGCCAGTAGCAATTTCAAGGCATTCATAACGTTTAATTTTTCTATATCCTTTTTTGAAAACTTGTCCGTTGGGGAGCCTAAATTTTGTACCTCGCTCCAATTGGTATACAAAGCAATTTTCATCTTCAGTGTCATCATATTTTTGTAAAGCAATTGAAAGAGCGGCATCAGTATCGCTACTCGCAGTTGGGTTTTTAAAATGCCTTGCAATAAGCGGTAAAATAGTAGATGGAAAAATTTCAGGTCTTATAAAGGGCAACATAAGATTTTGAAAAGTGTATTTCCATTCTTTACCATGAGGTTTTATTAACCGTCCAAATTTTTGAAAAGCAACTAAATGTGCAATTTCGTGAATAAGAGTAATTAAAAATCGGTATTTGTTTAATGAATTATTTATAGTAATTATATGCTCTCCGCTTGGTAATCTTCGGTAATCACCATGTTTGGTTTGTCTTTGATTTACAATTTTTAAATAAACACCGTTGCATTTAATGAGCTCAAAAATCGGAATTACAGCCTGGCTGGGTAAATATTTTTTTAAAACCTCATCTTGCATTTATGAATTACTATAATAAATGAATGTAATTTTTCATATAAATATGAAGCAATCTAAACAATAAAAATTAATTGGTCAATAAATTAGTACCATTCACGAGTAAAAAGTTTCAAAATAGTATCTAAGCTAAAGGAAGCTTTAAAGCGAATGCGTTCTCCATAATCACTAAACGACGGCTCAAAACCTAAGGAAGATTGAATAGGAAAGTATAATTCAAAATAATCCTGTACTAAATTTAAGCGGATTCCAGAATCGTACAATTCTCTAGCATTTGAACCCTTACTTTTTATAACACCTATATTGGAATAAACAAAAATCCAATTCCAAATATTAGTTTCAAAAGATGCAGTTGTAATCCATTGGTTAGCAAAACGATCAACAAAGCGGGATTTGAAATTACCTTCGGCTGTAATAAATTGTTGACTAGCCAAACCCGAATTATCATCGCGAGCAAAATAGCCAAAATCAAATAAATAATCAGAAGGGCGATCTAGTGCAAAGCTAAAAAAATCGCCACTATCACTAGTGTTATTATTTATAAATGCTCCTGCAAAAACTCGGAAATTAATTTGCCTATTGTTAGTAAATAATTTTCGGTAATTAAAAGTAGTAGAAACGCGACTAAAATTTTCGGCTAATTGATAATCAGCATTAAAACTTAACTTATGGGTTAAGTTATCATCGGAGTAACTGTAGCGCGTGTTAAATACATTGTAGTTTGGCGTTTCTAATACGGTATTTGCATCTCGCTCTCTATCTATAGAAACCAATCGGGCATTTATTGTTTGGCTCATGTTTTTCCTTAAATCGGGAGATCGAAAAGATAAACTTATTGATGGGGTGTATCTTGTAAAGCTAAGTCCGGGAGCAAAACTTGATGTGGAAGCACTTATACTATAATTTAAAAAAGACCAACCATATTTTTTGAGTTGTTGGGTGTATCTAAGGCTTACACTTCCTTGTAATTTTGAGGATTTTAAGCCGTAGCTAGGGGTGAAATCAATATTAAATTTCCTTGGAGTTAGCGATTTATTTAAAAATCGAGCTCCTAAAATTAGGCCATCATACACATTGAAATCATATACCGGTACGGTATAAAATTGAGTGTATTTAGGGTTTTCAATATCTTGAAATAGTCGGAATTGAAATTTTTTAGGAAATAAACCTGTTGTTTTATAATAATTATTTCGTCTACTAAATTCAGGAAGGCGCTCCTCTTTATCTAAAACAAAATGGGTGGCCTCTTTTTTAGCAAATCCTACTTTAATTGTGTCAGAAAATGTAGGGGTCCAAACAGTCCGAATTTCTTTTTGCTTATTTAAAGCAGTCAATTTTATTGGTGCAGCTTTTCCTTTGTTTTTTAGGTGAACAAAAATACTGTCTTTTGTTTTTGTTATTTTTTTAATTTTTACGTCAGTGATGGCGTCTTCATATATGAAATCATTGGTAAACCATTCAATATTTTTAGAGGTATTAGCGGTAAGCTTTTGGTTTAAATCCTTGGCGGTAATTGTTTTAAGTTTATTTTCATTAATAAACGCTATTAAAGTTTTGTCTAGAGTGCCTTCTTCCAAATAGCTTTCTAAATAATGAAGTCCCATTCCGGCTTTGTATGGGTTAGAGATATTGTAATTAAATTTAATTAAAGAATCTTTAGCAATACCTAATGGCTGTTCTAGAAAACGTGTAGCGGTATTTTTGTAACCAATATAATATTGATCATTGAATTTTAACTTTGAAGCATGAAACCATTTTGCGCCAAATATTTTACTTAACCTACCAGAGAATTTTTCATCAGGGTAAAACTCTTCGATATATTTTATTAACAAATAAATTTGTAAAGCATCTGAAATCCATTGTTCCTCTCTTAAATTGGAGATCAAAACCGTTTTTTTGACTTCATTTAATAATTGCTTTAATGTGATTATTTCATATTGAAAGTCGTTTTTGAAAGGGCGTAGTATTTTGGGTAATTGATTAAAACCATAAACGGGCTGTTTTAAGTAATCTTGATAAGAAAGTAATATTTTATTCTGAGGGATTTTACCAAAATATTTAGATACATAATTAAATACCTTAGTGGTTATTTGCACTACTTCGTTAGCTTCCAAACCTTCTCTAGGAATGTCGGAAGCTATTACAGTATTTCCTATTCGAGTAGAAAAAGTATCATTTTGAAGTGTTATAAACAATCTAATATTTGATAAGTACTTTCCATCTAAATAGACCGTATTACTAGCAGCACTATTGTTAACAGCAGAAATGGTTGTATTGCTTTCTACCCTAAACCTTTCAGGAGTAGTAAGTTTTATTTTGTAATTACTTAATTGAGAAGCAAAATCATTTAAATTTTTGTGGCTATATAATTGCCAACCTTCGTTATAAATGGCAGGGGCAAGGTGCCAAAATTTAATTTTGTAATCTTTTTTTGAAAAGCCAAATCGAGTGAAGCGATCGTTGGGAATTTTAACTGTATACTTAAAGTTAAAAGTAATTTTTTGATTGGGCTTTAGTGGTTTTTTTAATGTTACACCAACAATGTCGGGCATGTTTTTGGGTCTAAACCATTGCAAAGACTCTGTATTGGAGGTTACTGATTGAATTTTTGTATAACCACGATCGTATTCACTAGCAAAGTGAAATGCACGTCTAAAATCTTCGTTAAATCGAGTAGCTAATGGTGTTTCATTAGAAGAAAATGCGTTAGCCCAATCCATAAAAAATACTTCAGAAAGGGTGTCTTCTGAAGTATTATGATAAATTAATTGGTGACTTATATCTAATTTTTTGGTAGTATCATTTAAAATAACCTCTATAGTAGATTGATTTTGAGCTGTTAAAAAATAATTCCAACAGAATGAGCTTAAAAAAAGTATACTAAAAAGGGTTTTCAAAATAGATTTTAGAAATTAGGGCTTAAATTATGTTTGTCGTAAAAACTATCTAAAATGCTAATAACTTCATCTGCAGTATCAACAATATGAATAAGGTCTAAATCTGTTGCACTAATATTTCCATGTTCTTCTAAAAGTGTATTTTTAACCCAATCAATTAATCCTCCCCAAAAACCACTATCTACTAATATAATAGGGAATGCGTCAATTTTTTTTGTTTGAACCAAAGTAATGGTTTCAAATAATTCATCTAGAGTTCCAAAACCACCAGGCATAGCTACAATACCTTGTGAGTATTTTAGAAAAATTACTTTTCGAACAAAAAAGTAGTCAAAGTTTATATTTTTGTCTCGATCTATATATTTATTATCAAATTGTTCAAAAGGTAAATCTATATTTAAACCTACTGATGTTCCGCCAGCATTAAAAGCACCTTTGTTTCCTGCTTCCATTATTCCTGGACCACCTCCAGTAATTACACCGTAGCCATGTTTTGCAATTTTCTCGGAAATCTCAACAGTTAATTTATAATGTTTGTGATTTTCATCGGTTCTTGCACTACCAAAAATAGATACGCAAGGACCTATTTCACTCATTTGTTCAAAACCTTTTACTAATTCTCCCATCATTTTAAAGATGGCCCACGAATCGTTAGTTTTAATAGTATTCCAGCTTTTGCTGTATTGTCCTTTTTTCATTTAGTAATATTTAATTTTTAGCTTTGTAGTTAATTCTTAAGATAGTTCTTTCTTTAAAAATTTAGCTGTATAGCTTTCTTTGTTTTTTATAATCTGTTCAGGAGTTCCTTTAGCAACAAGAGTTCCACCTCCTTTACCGCCTTCAGGTCCGATATCTATAATATAGTCACCTAATTTAATTACGTCCATATTGTGTTCAATAATTAATACGGTATTACCTTTGTCGACTAAATTGTTTAGTACTTCCATAAGTACTCTAACATCTTCAAAATGGAGTCCGGTAGTAGGTTCATCCAATATATAAAAGGTATTGCCAGTATCTCGTTTTGAAAGCTCGGTAGCAAGTTTTATACGTTGGGCTTCACCACCAGATAATGTAGTTGATTGTTGCCCTAAGGTTATATAACCCAAACCAACATCTTTAATTGTTTTAACTTTTCTATGAATTTTTGGGATTTTTTCAAAAAAATCGCAAGCATCATTAATAGTCATGTTTAAAACATCGGAAATTGATTTTCCTTTATATCTAATTTCTAAAGTTTCACGGTTAAAACGCTTCCCGTGACAAGTTTCGCATTCCACATATACATCGGGAAGGAAATTCATTTCAATAACCTTTAAACCCCCACCACCACATGTTTCACAGCGTCCGCCTTTTACGTTAAAGCTAAAACGACCAGGTTTATAACCCCTAATTAAAGCTTCGGGAGTCATAGAAAAGAGCGTTCTTATTTCAGAAAACACACCGGTATAAGTAGCTGGATTGGAACGCGGTGTTCTACCAATAGGCGATTGGTTAATATCAATAACTTTATCTAAATCATCCAATCCTTTAATGGTTTTGTAAGGCATTGGTACTTTAACACCATTAAAGTAATATGCATTTAAAATAGGGTAAAGCGTTTCGTTTATTAGTGTAGATTTTCCACTACCAGATACGCCAGTAACTACAATCATTTGTCCTAAAGGAAGTTCTATAGATACGTTTTTTAAATTATTACCTGTAGCTCCGGTAAGTTTCAATTTTTTACCATTTCCTTTTCTTCTTTTTTTAGGAACAGTAATTTCTCTTTTACCACTTAGGTAATCAGCTGTTAAGGTGTCGTTTTTGTGTAAATCTATGGGGTGACCTTGGCTAATAATTTCGCCTCCAAACTTACCTGCTTTCGGTCCAATATCAATTACATGGTCGGCCTGTTCTATCATATCCTTGTCGTGCTCCACAACAATTACCGAGTTGCCAACATCTCTTAATTGAATTAAAGAATTAATTAGTTTTTCGTTATCGCGCTGATGTAGGCCAATACTAGGCTCATCCAAAATATACAATACTCCAACGAGTTGTGAGCCTATTTGTGTGGCTAAACGAATACGTTGCGCTTCACCACCAGATAAAGATTTACTACTTCTGTTTAATGATAAGTAAGTAAGTCCGACATCAATTAAAAATTGTAATCGGGTGCTGATTTCTTTTATAATTTCAGCTGCAATTTTTTGTTGTTTTTTGCTGAGATTTTTGGATAAGTTATCAAACCAGTTTTTAATTTCAACAATATCCATAGCGGCTAGCTCGGCTATATTTTTATTATTAACCTTAAACTGTAACGCTTCTTTTTGCAACCTAGTTCCTTGGCAAGAGCTACAATCAACTAAGTCCATATACTCTAAAGCCCAGCGTTTAAGGCTTGCAGAATCACCGTTCTTGTAGGTGCTTTCTATAAATTCAGCAATTCCTTCAAATTCAATTTTATAATTGCGCTTTACTCCTAAGTCTTTGCTAGTAATACTAAAAGATTCTTTCCCTCCATAAAGGATTACCTCCATGGCTTCTTTGGGAATTTTTTTAATAGGATCCATCAAAGCAAAATTGTAGCGCATTGCTATTAATTCTAATTGCTTAAATATCCAATTATTTTTTTGAGGACCTTGCGGGGCAAGACCTCCGTTTTTTATAGAAATACTATCATCGGGAATTACCTTTTTAAGGTTAATTTGGTGTACGGTACCAATTCCATTACATTTTTCGCAGGCACCCTTAGGCGAATTGAACGAGAAGTTATTGGGTTCTGGGTTAGGGTAGGAGATACCCGAAGTTGGGCACATTAAATTTCTACTAAAAAAGCGCCCTTTTTCGGCTTTATGCTCCACAACCATTATAATGTCGTTACCATGCGACATCCCAGTTTGAATACTTTCGCGTAATCTTTTTTGCTGCTCTTCTTCCTCAGAAACTTGTAAGCGATCGATCACAATTTCAATGTCGTGATTTTTATATCGGTCAAGCTTCATGCCTTTGGTGATATCTATTATTTCACCATCAACTCTTACCTTTACAAAACCTTGCTTGGCAATTTGTTCGAATAATTCTCTATAATGACCTTTTCGGGAACGTACTACCGGAGCTACAATATTAATTCGTTTTCCGTTATAATTTCTTGTAATTAAATCCTGAATTTGTTCATCAGAATAGCTTACCATTTTTTCGCCAGTTTCATAACTAAAGGCATCACTCCCTCGAGCAAATAACAAACGTAAAAAATCGTAAATTTCAGTAATCGTACCTACAGTACTTCGAGGACTTTTACTGGTTGTTTTTTGTTCAATAGCAATTACAGGTGAAAGACCATCAATTTTATCAACATCGGGACGTTCTAACCCACCTAGAAATTGACGAGCATAAGCCGAAAAAGTTTCAATATACCTTCGTTGTCCTTCGGCATATATGGTGTCAAAAGCCAACGATGATTTTCCAGATCCTGAAAGTCCGGTAATTACCACTAGCTTATCTCTAGGTATTACTACATCAATGTTTTTAAGGTTGTGGGCTCTAGCTCCCTGAACAACAATGCTGTTTTCTGTGTTTTGCATAGCCGTTAAAGATAGGAATTTCGGGCTGTAGAGAAAATGCAATTTTATTAATTTGATCTTAAATTTATAGTATTAATGGTATTCATTTTGACGATACTATCTAATAATGAGGTATTTTAAAGTGAAACTTCTTTAAGAAAAATTATAATTGTAAATTTGTACTCTTTTTTGAATAAAAAAATTCATTAAATTAAAATTAATTAAGCCATATAAAATGGAAAACAAAGATTTATTAACTATTGCCGAGCAGTACGGGAGTCCTGTATATGTTTATGACTCGGACAAAATTGTATCGCAGTATCAACGCTTAACCAACGCTTTTAGCGGGGTAAAAAAGCTTAAGTTGAACTATGCAGTAAAGGCATTGTCAAACCTTTCGATTTTGAAGTTAATGAAATCTTTGGGTGCTGGTTTGGATACTGTTTCGATACAAGAAGTTAAAATGGGTCTGAGTATTGGTGTAGATCCAAAAAATATCATTTTTACACCTAATGGGGTTTCTCTTCAAGAAATAGAAGAAGTGTCTGGATTAGGTGTTCAAATAAATATTGATAACCTTTCGATACTAGAACAATTTGGAGCTAAGCACCCTAATATCCCGGTATGTGTTCGTATAAATCCGCATATAATGGCTGGAGGACACAGTAAAATATCAGTAGGCCATATAGATTCTAAATTTGGAATATCCGTACATCAAACACCGCATATTGTTCGTATTGTAGAAAATACAGGAATGAAGATTAATGGTGTGCACATGCATACAGGTAGTGACATACTAGACATAGATGTGTTTGTAAAAGCTAGCGATATTTTATTTGATGTAGCTAAGAAATTCAAAAACTTAGAGTTTATAGATTTTGGTAGTGGTTTTAAAGTGCCTTATAAAGAAGGTGACATTGAAACTAATATTGAGGAGTTAGGAGAGAAACTTACTACTCGTTTCAATGTTTTTTGTAAAGAGTATGGAAAGGATTTGGAATTAGGATTTGAGCCAGGTAAATTTTTGGTAAGTGAGTCAGGTTTCTTTTTGGCTAAAGTTAATGTAGTTAAGCAAACCACCTCTATGGTTTTTGCTGGTGTAGATTCGGGTTTCAATCATTTAATTAGACCCATGTTTTATGACTCATACCACCAAATAGAAAACATTAGTAACCCTAGCGGGAGAAACAGATTTTATTCGGTAGTAGGTTATATATGTGAAACTGATACTTTTGGTACGAATCGACAAATAGCAGAAATTTCTGAAGGAGATATATTATCCTTTAAAAATGCGGGAGCTTATTGTTTTTCAATGGCAAGTAATTACAATTCGCGCTACAGACCAGCAGAAGTATTGTGGCATAATGGGGAAGCCAAATTAATACGCAAACGAGAAGTTTTCGAAGATTTAGTAGCAAATCAAATAGTTGTTGATTTTAGTAACTGATTAGTTAACAGTAAAATATAAGATGTACGGTAGTTAGTTTGGCATTCTTTTTGTTTTGTTTATATTGTGACATTAACAAAATTTTACAACTAATTACGTTTAACTTAATATTTTTGAAATGAGAAACTTATTTTTATTGATTTCTGTCTTTGCAGCTTTGAACCTTGCTGGTCAAACTAAAATAAGCAAAGTAAAACCTTCTAAAACCAATATTAAAAAAATTAAACAATCTATTAATAAAGAAGATATTAATAGATTAAATCTTGAAACAAAAATTGTTGGCGGGACAGCAATGCCTGCCTTATATAGGTTTAAAAACAAACAATTAATATTAAATGGAGCAGGTCTTAGGGAGTTGCTTTGGATAGATGTATATGCTTGCGGATTATATTTATTAAACCCTACAACGGATGTTAACGATATAATTTTTAATGATGAATTAATGATCGTTAGAATGGATATTTTGTCAAAAGCAGTTTCTCACAAAAAAATGGTTGCAGCTTTTAAAAAGGGATTTGAAGATGGAAACAGTCAGTCAACAGTTAATGAGCTACAGAAAGAAATAGATAGTTTTTTAGCCCATATTAATGGTTTAGAGTTAAAAGTAGGTGATAAGGTAGATGTGGTTTACGAACCTCAATTAGGAGTTTCACTTTATATTAACTACAAGAAAGTAGGAACAGTAGGTAAATTAAGCTTCAAAAGAGCAATTTTTAATATCTGGTTATCAAATAATCCTGTAGACAAAAGTTTGAAAGTAGAATTATTGGATGGAAGCAGTGAATTCCTTAAAAAATAATTTCAAAAATAGTTATTTTAAAAAGAAAAAGGAATCTCGGGTAAACCGAGATTCCTTTTTCTTTTTAAAGTGCTTCCAATGCTTTAGTGTAGTTTGGTTCTTCAGTAATTTCAGATACTTGTTCTGTATAAATAACAGTTCCTTTTTCATCTAAAATGATAATAGCTCTAGAATGCAAAGCTGCTAAAGGGCCGTCTACAATTTCTAATCCATTATCTTTTCCAAATTTACCAGATTTAAAATCCGATAGAGTTTCCACGTTATCCAAGCCCTCAGCTCCACAAAAGCGCGCTAAAGCGAATGGTAAATCTCTTGAAATACATAAAATAGCCGTGTTTTTTAGTTCAGAAGCTTCTTTGTTAAAGTTGCGTACCGAAGCAGCACAAACTCCTGTATCTACCGATGGAAAGATATTTAATACTACTTTTTTTCCTGAGTAGTCACTTAAACTTTTTTCTGATAAGTCGTTTGCCACTAAAGTAAAATCAGTTGCTTTCGATCCAACTTTAGGTAATACCCCAGAAGTGTTAATGGAGTTTCCTTTTAATGTTATTTGTGCCATTATTTAATTTTTTTAATTTAGTTAAATGTACTCAATAATCATTAGGTTTTATTAGTAATGATCTAGCTATTTTTAGGGTATTTACCTTCAGCATCTTTAAAAAGAGATTGTAAATAAATAAAGTCTTGATCTATATTTCCAGTGGTGTAAAATGGTTTAAAAATTTCCGTTTGCCTTTTTCCAAAATCAAAAGTAAAAGCAACTATAGGAACATTGGCTTGGGAGGCAATATGGTAGAAGCCTGTTTTCCATTTATTAACTTTACTTCTGGTTCCTTCAGGTGAAATTGCTATTATAAATTCGGATCGATTATTAAATTCATTTACGGTGGCTTGCACCATATTCATGTTTTTTTTTCTATTTATGGGTACGCCACCTACACTTTTAAAAAAATAACCAAAAGGGAATACAAATAAAGAAGCTTTGCCTAAAAAATTAATTTTTACATTTCTAATAGTTTTGACTAACAAGCCAATCACAAAATCATAGTTAGTGGTGTGCGGAGCTCCTATAATCACATATTTAGAAATATTTTTAGGGAAATCCCCAACAATTTTCCACTTAAAAACAGTAAATAAAATAAATTTTGAAATAGACTTCTTCATAGTAACATTGTATCTAATACTGCAATTTTAAGGCTTATTTTGTGGATTCTTTGTAAAAGATATCAAATTAAGATTTTTCCTACATTAGTATAACGTGGTATTTCATCAATAATTAATTAAAAATTGGACTGAACTAGAAAGAATAGAGAATAAAAAAACCACTAAACTTTGGGGTTGGTCTAGTGGTGTGTGTAAAAGAATATAGTTTAATGTAAATATTTAAGCTAAAACTAATACTAAGTCAAATATACGTAAAATATTGCTTTTCAGCTAAGTAAATATTCAATTGATCGGTAAATATTATGCATGCACACTAAAAATATAGCGTTTTGGAGGGTTTAAGAGGAGAAAGATTAATTGCTTTCTGTAAAATATTCATTTTTAAAGCCTATTAAATGAAGTCTTTCTTGTGTTCGGGTTATTGCAGTATATAACCAACGTAAATAATCTTTAGAAATTCCATCTTTTAAATAGGGTTGCTCTACATAAACGTGGGGCCATTGTCCCCCTTGTGATTTGTGACAAGTAATAGCATAAGAAAATTTTACTTGTAACGCATTAAAGTATTTATTGCTTTTAACTTTCATAAAGCGTTTGTATTTGGAACGCTCATCTTCATAATCTAATAATACTTCTTGATATAAACGATTGCTGTCCTCGTAAGTCATAGAGGCTGTTTCAGAAGTTAAAGTGTCAAGAATTAATACAGTTTCAATAGGATCCATATTAGGATAGTCAATCATTCGTAATTTTACCTCGGCAAAGCGGTAAGAATAGATTTCTTTGATATCAAAAATTTCCAAAACTTCGACTATATCACCATTAGCTATAAAACCTGCTTCGGAAGTTGGCTCTAGCCAATAATAATTATTTTTAACAACCATCAAAAAATCGCCCGCCGATAATTCACTTTCGTTAAAAAGGATACGCTCTCGAATGTGTTGGTTGTAAAGGTTAGCTCGTTTATTGCTCCTAACAATAATTACTGTGCCTTCATGACCGTGTTTGCTGTAAGATTCTTGAAGATGTTCTATAATTTCATTTCCTTCTTGTAACCTAATTACATCACTACTATGTTCAATTGAAAACTGAAAATCTTCAAAAAAACTATCATTAAGCATCTCTCTTAGCTCAGTAGCATTAGTAAGTATTCCACTGTTATTATTTTGCCTTACAACTTCGTTCAACTCAATAATACTTATGTTTTTATTGAATTCGAGCGATAGTACATTTTCATCTAAAGCAGGACTTAGCTCGGATTTTACGGGAGGTAGCTGTGCTGTATCCCCAATAAATAAAACTTTGCAGTTGGTGCCAGAATATACATATTGTAATAAATCGTTTAATAGAGAACCATTTTCAAATAAGTTACTTTCAGAAGCTATATCAGGAACCATTGAAGCTTCGTCGACAATAAAAAGTGTATTTGTGTATTTGTTTTTTTTAAGCGTAAAGCTAACGCCTCCGTTTGCGGCTTTTTTTGGGTAATAAATATGCCTGTGTATTGTAAATGCTTGCTTACGAGCATAGTTGCTAATAACTTTTGCAGCCCTACCTGTAGGGGCAAGTAATACGTATTTAAATTTGGCTTGCCAAAGTTGTGATACCAAAGCAGCTACTAAAGTGGTTTTCCCTGTTCCTGCATATCCTTTTAAAATAAAGAGCCCGTCTTTATCTTCTTTTAATAAAAACCCAGATAACTCATTTAAACATTCTCGTTGTTTAGAGGTGGGTTCATGTGGGAATTTAGAAAGTAATAGCTTAAAAAACTTGTGATTATCCAAATAAGTATATTAAAAAGTAAATTATTCAAAGATAACCAAGAAAAAAACTACTCATACTTTTATCATTGAAAAAAAATTGTAGATTTGTTTTTTGACTAAATAAAAGACACCTAATTATAAAGAAAATGAAAATAGTAATACAATTAGTTTTATGGGTTGTAATCGCTTTTTTGGGATTTAAAGTGTATGATTCTGTAAATAGTTCTGTTAAATTTCAGGAAGTAAAACAAGAAAGGTTTGCGGAAGCGGTATCTAAATTGAAAAATATTAGAAAAGCACAAGGAGCTTATAAAACTGTTACTGGAAAATACGCTCAGAATTACGAAAAATTAGCTCAGTTTATTGATACAGCTAAATTTACAATTAAGCAGCAAAGAGATTCTAGTTTTATTCGTTTTGATAAGCAATTGCGTATTGACAGATCTGTGGATACTGTAGTTTTTGATATTTTAGGTTATGAATCAGTAAAAGATTCGTTATTTTCAAAAATTAATTATAGAAAATTTGATGTAGTTGAATTTGGGGAAGGAAAAACTGCTGCGGTAAAATTATCTTCAGGAGTAGTGGAGAAAAATAAAATTTTATATCCAGTGTATAAAGCGGAAATAGCTAAAGAAGATTTATTAGCTGATCAAAATCCTATTTATATTGAACAAGAATTAAAAGCAAAATCTTTAGAAGAAATTAATGGAACCCACATATTTGTAGGTTCTTTAGAAGAAATTAATACTAACGGAAATTGGCCAATAGTTTATGACAAATAAGCCTTCTTTCGAAATAAAAAATACAACATATAAGTTATCCATTCAATTAAATTTGAATGGATTTTCTTTTTGTATTGCAAATTCTGAGGGTCAAATTATTGTTACAGAAAATAACTTTGAAGCGGGTGTTTTGTTAACAGAACAAGAGCTTAATATAAAGTTAAAGAATGCTTTTGAAACAAAGCCTGAATTACAAGCTCAGTTTGCAATTATTGAGGTAGTTTATACAAATGAGTTATATTGTTTTATACCTAAAGACTATTACGATAGCAATAAAAAATCCTTGTATTTTAAGTACTCCATTAAAACGTTGATAACTGATTATATTAGTGAAGATGAATTGAAATCAGTACCTATAGTAAATTTATTTATACCTTATGTAAATATAAATAACTATCTAATAGAACGTTTTGAGGAGTTTAATTACCGACATTCATCATTGCTTTTAGTCGATTATTTATTGCAAAAGGAAGCTTTGGCTAGTGAAAAGAAAATGTATATTTACTTTCATGCAAGTAATTTTAACGTTGTTGTTACAAAAGGGAAGCAATTGTTGTTATGCAATACTTTCAATTATCAAACTAGCGAAGATGTATTGTATTACATACTATTTGTAATGGAGCAGTTAACACTTTCTTCAGATAGTACTTTTGTAGAATTGTTAAATTCCTGTAGTGATGAGGTTTTTGATTTGCTTCATACTTATATAAGAAATATAGAAAAAAGCACATCTAAAACAGATGTTTTAATCCACCGTTTAGCTCTTAATGTATGAGAATAATTTCTGGTAAGCATAAAAGTAGAAGACTCAGCGCCCCTAAAAAACTTCCAGTGCGCCCAACGACCGATATGGCTAAGGAAGCCTTGTTTAATATTATAAATAACCTTTATTTTTTTAATCAGGTTAGTGTTTTAGATATTTTTTCTGGTACAGGTAATATAAGTTATGAATTTGCTTCTCGGGGTACAGAATTTATTGTAGCAGTTGATCAAAATTCGGGTTGTATACAGTATATTAATAAAATTACTAAAGAGTTAGATTTGCCAATCCAGGCAATTAAAAGTGATGTGTTTTCTTATTTGGAAAAAGTAAAACAAAAGCATGATATTATTTTTGCTGACCCACCTTACAATTTTGAAATCAGCGAGTTTTTGAAGATAGTAGATTTGGTTTTTGATAATAATCTTTTAATTAACGAAGGCGTACTTATTGTTGAGCATTCTAAGCACACATCACTAGAAGACCACCCTCGTTTTTCTTATAGTAAACGTTACGGAGGTTCTACATTCAGTTTTTTTGAAGCGCAAGAAGAAGAGTAGTTTTAATTTTATTTAACAGTTAGAAGGATTATTTAATTTCAATCTTAATATTAAAGCCTTTAAATTGTTTGTAAATAAATATAAAATTATGAATGATAATAAAGCCCCAATAAAAGTAGCGTTAAAAGCCGATCAAAAATATGCTTGGTGTACCTGTAGTCATAGTAAAAATCAACCTTTTTGTGATGGTTCCCACAGGAAACATAATGCAACACCATCTATGTCTTTTCAGGTAGAAGAGGATAAAGAAGCTTTTTTGTGTACCTGCAAAAAAACGAGTAATCCTCCCTATTGTGATGGTTCACATAACAAATAGATAAATTCTTATTTTGTAATTAAAAAAGTGTTTTTTTTCAGTTCTTTATGGGTACCGAAGGAAGCGCTTTTTTTAGTTTAAATTAAAAAAAATATATTCCTAGAAACATATGCTAATTAATAAAATAGCGTTTAAGTTAAAGTATTAACTTTGTAAACGTAAAATAATGCAAACAAAATGTTAGAAACTAAAGAAAAGAAAAAGTCATTCCTAATTACAGTTAGTTTGTTTGCGCTTCTTTTTTTGATGCTATTTTTCTTTGGGTTATCGTACTTAGATCCAACGACGGAGCAGGGTATTGCTATTAATTTTGGAACTACAGATGTCGGAAGTGGTAATGTACAAACTCAAAAAAGCGTTAAAATAAGTCCTAAATCTACTGTCGAAACTAGTAAGGTTACGTCAATAGATAGTAAAACTTCAAAAAGTAGCTCTTCAAGTAAAGAAATTGAAAAAGTAATTACACAAAATACAGAAGAAGCCCCTTTGGTTAAAAGCACTAAGGAAATTAAGAATAAGCAGAATTCAAAGAGTTTAAACGAAACAGTTTCGAAGGACAAGCCTGTAGAAAAAAAAGAAATCAAAGTAATTGAAAAGAAACCAGATGCCAATACAAAAAACATTCTGGATAGTTTTTTAAATGGAACTAAGAAAAACGGGGATATTGCCAAAGGGGAAGGTAATGATATCGAAAACGGAGATAAAGGAAAGGAAGATGGAGATCCAAAAGCAAAAGCCTATTACGGAACAGGAAAAGGTTTAGATGGGGATGGCAATTACCGGTTAGGGGGTAGAAAAGCGCTAAATAAAGAACGCAAAATTCCTAATTGTAATGAAACAGGAATTGTGGTAGTTAAAATAATAGTAAATCAAGAAGGGAAAGTAGTACAGGCTTACCCTGGAATGAAAGGAACAACGAACACAGCACCTTGTTTAATACAGCCAGCCAAGACAGCAGCTTTGGCAACTAAATTTAATAGTGATTCCGATGCCCCTGCAAAACAAATAGGGAGCATAGTGTATGAGTTCAAATTATCTGAATAATGACTTACAATCAAACAACGGAATGGCTATTTAACCAACTGCCAATGTATCAAAAAATGGGTAAAAAAGCTTATAAAGCGGATTTATCCAACACCATAAAGCTAGTCGATTACCTTAATAACCCTGAAACAAAATTTAAGTCAATACATGTTGGGGGGACCAACGGTAAGGGTTCTACAAGTCACATGTTGGCATCTATATTACAAGAAGAAGGCTACAATGTTGGTTTGTATACTTCGCCTCATTTAAAAGATTTTAGAGAGCGCATTAAAATTAATGGCAAAATGATTTCAGAAGCTTTTGTTGTTGATTTTGTGCAGAATCACAAGCATTTTTTTGAAAAAGAACAACTTTCTTTCTTTGAAATGACCGTAGGAATGGCTTTTGATTATTTTGCGAAAAAGCAAGTAGATATTGCTATAATTGAAGTAGGCTTGGGGGGTAGGTTAGATTCAACCAATGTGATTACTCCTGAAGTGTCTGTAATAACAAATATAGGTTTGGATCATACTCAATTTTTAGGTGATACTTTGGCTAAAATAGCAATTGAAAAAGGAGGGATTATAAAAACAAGTATTCCTTGTGTTATAGGAGCAACTACTATAGAAACTAAAGCAGTATTTGAAAACATTTCGAAAAATAGAAAAAGCACTCTATTTTTCACAGAGGATAATACCGCATGTATTTACGAGACTGACCTTTTAGGTAATTATCAACAACAAAATAGTAAAACAGCATTACAAACTATTGAGGTTTTGAAAAATAAAGGGTGGAATATAGTAAAAACCTCAATAGAGAAAGGTTTTAAAAATGTTGTTACAAATACAGGCTTACAAGGTAGATGGCAACAACTTAATGATAAACCATTGACTATTTGTGATACAGCTCATAATGTAGAGGGACTTTCTTATGTGATTCCGCAGTTACTAAGCCAGGATTGTGAAGTGTTGCATATTGTTTTAGGTTTTGTTGCTGATAAAAATATTGATGAAATACTTCGGTTATTCCCTCAAAAGGCTATTTATTATTTTACAAAGCCTAATAATTCGAGGGCATTATCTGAGATATCTTTAAAAGCTAAGGCAGAATATTTTGGATTACAAGGGGAGTCGTATGATACTGTTAAGAAGGCTTATGATAATGCAAAAGAACAAACAAACGATAGTGATTTAATTTACATTGGGGGCAGTACTTTTGTGGTTGCAGAAATTCTATAATTTTTTTATGAAGTATTGGTTGTTATTCTTAAAAAGAGTGTTATATTTGCACCCGCATTAAGGCAGTATTATTTCGCTGTTTTATTCGGGCAATTAGCTCAGTTGGTTCAGAGCACCTCGTTTACACCGAGGGGGTCGGGGGTTCGAATCCCTCATTGCCCACACAACAGAAACCTGTAATCTGTATAAAAAATTTCGGGCAATTAGCTCAGTTGGTTCAGAGCACCTCGTTTACACCGAGGGGGTCGGGGGTTCGAATCCCTCATTGCCC
>CANNCQ010000037.1 GCA_947503135.1 uncultured Aquimarina sp.
AGTGAAAACAATGTGATAATCGCATTTGTAATAGACATGTGTTAATTTTCTATATTTACCCATCTTAAAAAGTTTTAGATGAGCGAAGCTAAATAATGGCAGAGCCTTTAAAACATGACCACCGTCAAAGACGGTGGTTTTATATATTCAAATAAAAAAAACTAATAATTCCTAAGCTTAAGTCATTTAGTGAAAAAAACTTAGGGAAAGACTTAAAAAAATATCAATTACTCAAAATATAGCGTATTTTTTGAGTATATTTAGTTATTAACATGCCACATATATGAACACTATAAAAAGACTCTTTGATTTTCCGTACTACCAACTATCTAACGGAAATTTACCTAATTCACTAGTTACTAAATATGGTGATCATTGGGTCGAAACTTCTACCCAAGAATATATAGATAAAGCCAATCAAATAAGCAGAGGCCTATTACGAATGGGAGTGCAACCCAACGATAAAATTGCTATCATATCTACAAATAATCGAACTGAGTGGAATATTACAGATATAGGTGTACTACAAACTGGAGCACAAGATGTACCTATTTACCCTACTATTTCTCAAGAAGATTATGAATATGTACTAAACCACTCTGAATCAAAATATGTATTTGTTTCGGATGAAGAAGTTTATAGAAAGGTAATGAATATTAAAAATAATGTTCCTAGCCTTATTGATGTTTTTAGTTATAATGATATAAAAGGTTGTAAAAGTTGGAATGAGGTTTTAGAGCTAGGAAAGGACAACTCTAATCAACAAAAAGTTGAAGAAATAAAAGATAGCATCAAAGAGACTGATTTAGCTACTCTAATTTACACCTCGGGTACAACTGGTAGACCTAAAGGCGTTATGCTAAGTCATAAAAACATTGTAAGCAATGCCTTGAATAGTTCTTTTAGATTCCCTATTGAAGATGGTAAAGCTAAAGCTTTAAGCTTTTTACCTATCTGTCATATTTTTGAACGTATGCTATTGTATTTATATCAATACAGAAGCGTAGGAATCTATTTTGCCGAATCTATAGAAGCAATTAGTGATAACCTTAAGGAAGTTAAGCCTGATGTAATGACAGCCGTTCCTAGATTATTGGAAAAAGTATATGATAAAATTTATGCGAAAGGAGCTGGCTTAACTGGAATAAAAAAGAAACTCTTCTTCTGGGCAATTGACTTAGGCTTAATTTATGAACCATATAATCAAAATGGTCCTTGGTATGAATTTAAACTAGGTATTGCAAGAAAAATAATTTTTAGTAAATGGCAAGAAGGCTTAGGGGGCAATTTAAAAATAATTGCTGTAGGTAGTGCTGCTTTACAACCAAGACTAGCTAGAATATTTAATGCTGCCGGTATTGGTGTAATGGAAGGTTATGGACTTACCGAAACGTCTCCCGTGATTTCTGTAAACGATGTTAGAGAACGTGGATTTAAAATAGGAACAGTAGGTAAATTATTACCCGAAAGTAAGGTTACTATTGCTGAAGACGGTGAAATACTTGTCGAAGGACCTAACGTTATGATTGGCTATTATAAAAACCCAGAAAAAACAGCTGAAGTATTAGAGGGTGGAAAATTTCATACTGGTGATATTGGAGAAATTGACAAAGAGGGTTTCTTAAAAATTACAGATCGTAAAAAAGAAATGTTCAAAACCTCTGGAGGAAAATACGTTGCTCCTCAACTAATAGAAAATATGATGAAGCAATCACGTTTTATTGAACAAATAATGGTTGTAGGTGAGGGTGAAAAAATGCCAGGAGCACTTGTACAGCCTAATTTTCTTTTTGTCAAAGAATGGGCAAAATTAAAGGGTTTAAATATTGGAGACTCAAAAGCTGAAATAGCAACTAACCCTGAAGTTATAGAACGTATTAAAGAAGAAATAAACCTTTATAACTCAAAATTTGGTAAATGGGAACAAATTAAAAGATTTGAATTAACTCCTGAAGAATGGAGTATTGATGCTGGCCACCTTACCCCTACGATGAAACTTAAAAGAAAAATCATTAAGAATATTTATAATGATTTATATAATAAAATTTATGGTAAATAAACGCCATCAATAATTTTATTCACAAAAAGCTTGGGTTACAACCTAAGCTTCTTGTGAATAAAATCAATAATACATACCAAATTATTTATTGATGAAATACTATTATATCTTGATTTAGCTTTAAACAATAGTCTTGCATTATTCACTGATTCAAAACTTTGTTTTTGACTCCAAAAAAACACCTCTGAAATCTAATAAAATTTACGCTATTTTTTCTTTAAACGATTTTAAGTAAGATAAACACTATTTAATTAAACCCATATTTGGCAATAATTCTTCACTATAATGCCAATTTTTATTTTAAAAGATGCAATGTTAATATCATAATTTAGTTTCCCTAAAAGGTTAAAAGAGCAATATCAAGAACCTTATATTATTTCATAGAATATTTTAAATGCGTTATTTGCGGACTCTACAAACAATTCTTTTCGTATATGCATTATCAATTAAATAAAACGCTTTCTTTTAAATTCTATTCCTTAGCCTAAGAACATTAACATAATACGTAAAACCCTTGTATATGCAGACGTCTTTTTATTCTCAATATCTGCAAAATTAATACTGTAACTAAGCTTAAGAATCGAAAAATAACGTCTATAAACACCAAACCCTTTTATATGAAATAAAAGGGTTTGACAATTATAATAAAATAAAAAGTATTATATTTTAATGAAAAGTTTGATTCTTTTTGAGAAGTTCTTTTCTAACTAATTTTCCAGACTTTGTAATCTCTGAATTACTCCATCCACCAGTACCACTTGCACCAGGCGTTATTGCTGCAGAGGACTCATCTTTATCAGTAATAGACCAATTACACCATGAAATTTTATTTTTATCTAGAAAATCCCACCATAGTTTAGATTCTTTAACATCTATATAACCATCACCATCATAAATAGTAGTACCATACTCTGTTACAAATAACGGAAGCCCAGCATTAAGTGCTTTTTGAGCCTTGTTTCTTAGGCTTTGCTTATGACTTGCAGCATAATAATGTAATGTATAAGCTACATTATTATCATCAATTTCGTGTCCAATAACTTCGTCTACGTTTTGTGACCAAGTTCTAGTTCCACAAACAACTAAATTTTTCTTATCATATTTTCTTATCTCAGTAATAACTGCCTCATGATAAGGTTTTAAAACTCTAACCCAATTAGCCTGATTCAATGGCTCATTATAAAGTTCATAAATAATATTAGGTTGATGTCCGTATTTTTTAGCTACTTCTGTAAAGAAACCCTTAGCTTCTTCTAAGTGTTCTTCAGCATGATGACTATGCCAATCTACAATAACATATATACCTTGCTTAATTGCTTCATCAATTACAGTAAAAACCTTTTGTTTTTCTCGTTCTGGATTAGAAATATATCCTCCATTATCTTCAACACCCATTGAAGCTCTAATGATATTAATATTCCAATCTTCTTTTAGCCATTTAACAAGTTCTTTATTATAAAATTGTGGCATCCATTGACTCCAAAACAATGACATTCCTCTTAATTGAACAGGAAATTCATCTTTACCAACAATTCTATTTCCTTTGGTTTGTAATGTCCCAAAAACATCAACAGCAGATTTTGAAGGAATTACAGCTATTTTATCAGATCCTACATTGAATTCTTCGTTAACACTAACCCCTTGGGCTAATATAGAATTAAATACTGAAAATGAAAATGTTATAGCTAAAAGCCACAAGAAATTGAAATTAATTTTTGTCATAATTGTTTTTTTATAAATATAATTTAAACATTCAATAAAAAAAAACAACTCCTAAAATTGTTTTTTCATATATCAACATATTTATATAATCAAAAAGCTGTCCAAAAATGAACAGCTTATGATTTTTTTTATTAACCTCCGAAGTCATCGAATCGTACATTTTCTTTTGGAACTCCAAAATCATCGGCCATTTTTTCAACGGCTTTGTTCATTAGCGGAGGACCGCAAAAGTAAAATTCAATATCTTCAGGTGCATCGTGTTTTGATAGATAGTTATCAATTACTACCTGGTGTACGAATCCGACAAAACCGTCTCCTTCACCATCTAAACTTTCTTTTACTTTCCAATTATCTTCTTCCATAGGTTCTGATAATGCAATATAAAATTTAAAGTTTGGAAAATCTTTTTCTAAAGCTCTAAAATGATCTGTATAAAATAATTCACGCTTAGAACGTCCTCCATACCAATACGATACTTTACGACCCGATTTTAAAGTACGGAATAAATGATATAAATGAGAACGCATTGGTGCCATTCCAGCTCCACCACCAACATAAATCATTTCAGCATCACTATGGTTTATAAAAAATTCTCCATAAGGTCCTGAAATTGTACATTTATCTCCTTTTTTCAATGAAAACACGTATGATGAAGCTACACCAGGGTTAACATCAGCCCATCCACCTTTTTGTCTATCAAAAGGAGGAGTTGCAATACGAACGTTCAACATAATTTCTCGCCCTTCAGCTGGGTAAGAGGCCATTGAATAAGCTCGTTCTACTAATTCAGGATTTGTCATTTTAAGATCCCAAAGTTTAAACTTATCCCATTCTAATTGGAATTTATCTGGTGTCTCATGCTCTTCTGGGTGAGCAGTAATGTCAATATCCTTAAAATCTACAGTAACAGGAGGTATTTCAATTTGAATGTACCCTCCAGCTTCATAGTCCATTTCTTCTGGAATTTCTACTACAAATTCTTTAATAAATGAAGCCACATTATAATTACGAACTACAGTAGCTTCCCACTTTTTAATTCCAAAAATTTCTTCAGGAACTTTAATTACCATATCAGATTTTACTTTAACCTGACATCCTAATCTCCATCCTTCAGCTGCTTCTTTACGTGTAAAATGAGGTGTTTCCGTAGGTAATAAATCACCTCCTCCTTCTAAAACTTGGCATTTACATTGAATACAAGTACCACCCCCTCCACATGCTGAAGGTAAAAATATTTTGTTATTTCCTAATGTACCTAATAAAGTTCCTCCAGATGAAACCTCTACTTCATCACCTCCATTAATAGTCAGTTTTACTGGCCCGGATGGAGATAATTTTTCTTTAGCAAACAATAATATTCCAACTAATAATAACGTCAATAATAAAAACGCTACTACCGTTGCAACAACTGTTCCTCCTATACTTGCTGCTAATATCATATTATTTGTTTATTGTGTTTAATACCATTTCTTCAGATTCATCAATAAGCTCATCTGCTTCTGCTTGAACTTCTGATTTCACTTCCTTTTTGTTTCCTTCATCTCCTGTCAACATTCCTCCAAAACTCATAAAACCAATAGCCATAAGTCCTGTCAAAATAAATGTGATTCCTAATCCTCTTAACGGAGCAGGTACATTTGAATACCTAATTTTTTCGCGTATTGCAGCAATAGCTAGTATAGCCAAAAACCAGCCAATACCAGAACTTACTCCGTAATTTAACGCCATTCCTAATGTTGGGATTTCACGAGACTGCATAAATAAAGATCCTCCTAAAATAGCACAATTTACTGCTATTAATGGTAAGAAAATACCTAATGAATTATACAATGATGGGGAAAATTTCTCTACCACAATTTCTACTAATTGTACCATCGTTGCTATAGTTGCGATAAATAAGATAAATGACAAGAAACTTAAGTCGTAACTTGCATACTCTTCGCCTAACCAAGTTAAAGCTCCTTCTCTTAACACATAGGTATCTAACAACCAGTTTACAGGTACCGTTATTGCCATTACAAAAATAACCGCTGCCCCTAAACCTACAGCTGTAGATACTTTTTTAGATACTGCTAAGTACGAACACATTCCTAAAAATGTTGCGAATACCATGTTATCTATAAAGATTGATTTGAAAAATAATTCTAAATGTTCCATTATATCGTATTGTTTTAAAACTACTTTCTAGCTTTCGATTAATGATTGATTTCTACTACGTTGAATCCAAATAATGATTCCTACGGTAATTAACGCCATTGGTGCTAATAACATAAAACCGTTATTTTCATAGCCTATAGCATATAATCCTGTTTTTTCTATTGGATCTCCTAAAATTTTAAACCCTAACAAGGTGCCAGAACCTAATAGCTCACGAAAAAAGCCGACTATAATTAAAATTAAACCGTAACCTGCTGCATTACCAATTCCATCTAAAAAAGATTTCCAAGGACCATTACCTAAAGCAAAAGCTTCAAAACGCCCCATAATAATACAATTGGTAATAATTAAACCAACGAATACCGATAGTTGTTTACTTAATTCATAAGCAAATGCTTTTAGTACTAAATCAACTATAATTACCAAAGTGGCTACCACGACTAATTGTACAATAATTCGAATTTTAGAGGGTATGATATTTCTCATTAAAGAAATTACCACATTACCCATTGCCAATACAAACATTACTGCTAAAGCCATTACAATTGAAGCTTTAAGCTGCGCTGTAATTGCTAAAGCGGAACAAATACCTAATACTTGAATAGTAATTGGATTATTATCAAATAAAGGGTCTGTCATTAAACCTTTATTCTTCTTAGAGAATAATGGCTCTTTCTGTTTTACTTGTTTTTCTGCTACTTCAGCCATAATTAGTTTGCTTTTACAGTTTCAAAATAAGGTACGTACATTTTCAAGTCAGATTTAATCATTGCGGTTACACCATCACCTGTAATGGTTGCTCCAGCAATTGCATCGACTTTGTTATCGCCTTTTCTTAGATTTGTAGGGTCATTATTACCCTTTGCTACAGTGATTCCTTTAAATTCATCACCGCTATAAATACTTTCTCCTTCAAAATCTTCATAAAAGAAAGATTCTTTAATATTTGCTCCTAAACCTGGAGTTTCTCCTTTATGATCAAAAAAAGCTCCTTTTACCGTTTTCAAATCTTCTTCTAAGGCAACATAGCCCCATATAGCATCCCAAAGACCTTTTCCGTATAAAGGAACTACATATGATTTTTTACCATCTACAGTACCTATATATAAAGGCAATTTACGTGTATAACCCGCTTCTTTTGCTTTCTGTCCTTCTTTTTTAACATCAACATCAAAAGCTTTATTGGTTTTTGTTGCTTTTGAACCTTCAATAATATATTGATTATCGCCAACATATTTAGAAAAAATAGCATCAGCTTCATTTGCATCAATAGGAGAATTGGCATCATCAGCATTTTTTGTTAATGTTGCTTTAGTTATTCCCATAGCAAAAAGAATATTCTGCTTTTTTTCCTTTTTTTGATTTTCTTTAATTTGACCGTTTAAACCTCCAAAGAGACTTGCTAAAACGGAACCTACTACTACTACCATTCCGATAGCAAAAAGTAAGGTGTACGAATTTTTTTCAGTATTGGCCATTATTAAGCTGTTTTAACTTTTAAACGTTTCAATCTTTTATTTACATTGCCTTGAACCACATAATGGTCAATTGTTGGTGCAAATACATTCATCAACAAAATAGCTAACATAATTCCTTCCGGGTATGCTGGGTTAAATACACGAATCATAACTGCAAAAAATCCAATCAAGAATCCGTACCACCATTTACCTTTGGTTGTTTGTGCTCCTGAAACAGGATCGGTAGCCATAAATGTAATACCAAAAGCAAATCCACCAATTAATAAATGATGCCAAAATGGTAAATTCATTAATGCATAAAACTTGCTTCCTTCAGTAATCCAACCTTGAGCAGTCACTCCATTAAATATTAATCCCATTACTAAAGCCCCAACTACACCACTTAATATAATTCTCCAGCTTGCTATTTTAGTAAAAATCAAAATTGCTGCACCTATTATAATTAATAATGTTGATGTCTCTCCTACTGAGCCTGGTATAAAACCGAAAAAAGCTTCATCAATTCCGTAAGCGAGTTCTTTTTTCTGAGCTAACATCCCTAACATAGTTTCTCCAGAAATAGCATCAGGAGTTCCTGCTCTATTTACTGCGTCGTGAACCCACACTTTATCACCACTCATCCAAGTTGGGTAAGCAAAAAACAAGAAAGCTCTAATTGTAAGTGCAGGATTTAATATATTCATTCCTGTACCCCCAAAAACTTCTTTTCCTATAACCACACCAAAAGCCACTGCTATTGTTAACATCCAAAGTGGAGTATCTACAGGAACAATTAATGGAACTAACATACCTGTCACCAAATAACCTTCTTCCACTTCATGTTTTTTGATTACTGCAAACAAAAATTCGATTGCTAAACCAACTACATAAGAAACAATTACTAATGGAAGCACTTTTTTTGCTCCAATCAATAGGTTATCAAGGGTGAAAAAATATTTTAAATGATCAAAAAATGAAATAAACTCAGGTGTACCACCAGCAATAGCTGAATAATGTTGGTAACCTGCATTAAACATTCCCCATATTAAACAAGGTACCATTGCTATGATAACCATATTCATTGTACGCTTTAAATCATCAGCTCCTCGAACATGGGAACCTGAATGCGTAGTCTCGTTTGGCAAATACAAAAAAGTATGAATTGCATTGAATGCAGGGGCCATCTTTTTTCCTTTGTACTGCTCTTTTAAATTATGTAATTTATCTTTTAAACTCATAGCACCGTGTTATCCGATTTCTTTATACATTACATCTAAACCTTTTCGCACCAATTCTTGGTGATTTTGTTTAGACACACAAACAAACTCAGTCAATGCAAAATCCTCAGGTGCAACTTCGTAAGCTCCTAATTGTTCCATCTCATCAAGGTCATTATAACTAAATGCCTTTAATAATTGCATTGGATATATATCTAATGGAAAAACTTCTTCGTAGTTACCTGTAACCACAAAAGCCCTGTGCTCCCCATTGGTATTGGTATCAAGATCATATTTCTTCTTAGGAAATAACCATGAAAAAGTTAAAGCTCTTGAATATGAAATTTTATTAAAAACAGGTTTATTCCAACCAAAAAATTCATAATCATTACCTTCGGGTATTACTGTGAAAGTATCTACTGTAGATGCTAAATGCCCATCAGGCGCAACGGTAGTACCTGTTAACACATTACCATTAATCATACGAACATTATCACCTTCAACACCAGCATCATAAATAAAAGTTGAAACTTCAGCTCCTATTTTTGTTTCATAATATTTTGGTGATTTCACAGAAGAACCCGCAACTGCTATTGTTCTAGAAGCATTGTATTTACCTGTCAATAATAATTCACCAATTATAACTAAATCCTGTGCGGCAACTACCCAAACAATTTCCCCTTTGTTTATAGGATCTACTTTTGCTATTTGAGTACTTACATTCCCTACAGGGTGAGGCCCTTTTACTGTATGCACTTCTGCATCAGAAATATTTGCTAATGGAGATGATTTATCCGCTACAGACAAATGAACTTTACCAGCCGTTAATTTAGAAAGCGCTGTAACTGCAGCTTGAAGCTCTTTTTCTTTACCTGCTAAAACATAATCCAAATTCGCAGCCAACGGGGCACTGTTGTGTCCTGAAACAAATATTGCTTTTGGAGCAATATCCGGATTCGCTAACACGTCATAAGGACGTTGCTTTATAAATGGCCAACAACCCGAACTTAATAAGTGAGATTTTATTTCATCACCACTCATTGAAGCTACATTTTTAGCCCCAAAATCTTCATATTGCTGTTCTTTATCCGCTAATACTTTGAAAGAAAGGATTTTTCTTTTAGCACCTCGAACAATCTCAACAACCTCACCACTAACGGGCGAATTAAAAAGAATCTGATCGTTTGACTTTGAATAAAAAAGAGGAGCGCCCGCTTTTACTTCTGTACCCACTTTAGCAATGATTTTAGGTGTGATACCGTGAAAATCATCAGGGTTAATAGCATAGGTATTACTTTTAATAGCTTTGACTTTAGATTGCTCTGCCGCACCTACTAAATTAATATCTAAGCCTTTCTTGATACGAATGTCTTTTGACATATTTGTAGTTGAATTTAACTTAAAAAATCATACAAATTTAATGATAATTTCATCCTCAATGAAAGCCTAAGCAGCAGTAATATCTTTATTTAAATAAATTCTAAATAATCATTTTCAAATACAATTCTTAAAAACTCTTAACGTTAATTATTAAACTCTTAAAAGGACTTATTTTTATAGCATGATTTTTGATTATATTTAACAATCATAAATATTTTTCATGCGACATTTTCAACTACTTATAATTACCGTTTGCAATATATATTTAAACGGCTTTAGTCAAAAAGCTATTGAAATGTCACCACCTGACTACATTAAAACTATTCAATTTGAACAATCGTCAACAAATCTAAATGGAATACCTATTATAGAGTTAGATAGTAGTTTTGAAGTTAATTTTGATGACATCATAGGCGATGAAGCCTTTTATTATTACAAAATAAAGTATTTTAACTTTGATTGGACCCCCACACAACTTTCAAGAAATGAATACATAGACGGCATTGATAATATCAGAATTCAAGATACCGAAAACTCTTTGAATTCACTTCAAATATACACTCACTACAGGGTTCGATTCCCCAACCAAAACGTACAACGATTAAAAATAAGTGGTAATTATTTGTTCGAATTATACAATGACGATGAGGAATTGGTTTTTTCAAAAAAATTCATTCTTTACGAACAATCTGTAACCATAAGGGCTGAAGTGGAGCGCTCTAGAGATCTGGAATTCATCAATAAAAAACAAAATATTCAATTCACCATTAACTCAAACGACTTGTTAATTGTAAACCCCGACAAAAATTTAAAAACAATAGTTTTACAAAATCAGAATTTACATACTGCTATAACAAATTTAAAGCCCCAATACACTATTGGAAACGAATTTATTTATAGATATAATAAAGAATCAAGCTTTTGGGGTGGAAACGAATATTGGAATTTTGATAGCAAAGAAATAAGAAATGCAACGGTTAACATTAGTCACATTGAATTATTAGACATTTACCATAACTACTTATACACCCATGGGAGTCGAAAAAACAAAACATATACTTTCAACCCTGATATTAATGGAAATTTTGTGGTAAGAAACCTTACCGCCATCAATAATGACATTGAAGCAGAGTACGCATGGTTACATTTTACGTTAAAAATACCTAGACTAAAAAACAAAGAAGAAGTACATCTATACGGTAATTTCAATAATTTTAGTTGTGACGAAAGCACTTTACTTACTTACTCCCCTATCGACAGAGGTTATATTGGCAAGCGACTTTTCAAACAAGGTTTTTATAATTTCAAATACGTAGTTAAAGATAAAAATGGTATCATCAACACCGGTGCTATTTCTGGAGATTTTGACAAAACCGAAAATGACTACTCTATAATTTGCTATTACAGAGCCCCTGGAGCTCGCTATGACAAAGTAGTAGGGCTAGGAACTGCAAACTCAACTAGCATTACCAATTAATTTAACACATCTATACTCTTTTTATTTTCAAAAATCACTATATTGTAGTAAAAATAATTCTTCTTTCTAAAAGGCTTTATTATGGTTCAGCAAGTTACCAGTGGTATTAAAATTTCGGTGGACACACATTTTGAAGGTACGTTCTACAAAAACTATAAAATTCATTTTGCTTTTGGCTACAAAGTTACCATAGAAAACCAAAGCAAGGACTCTGTACAACTTAGTTCACGCTTTTGGAAAATAAAGGACGCTCTTAATTACACCGAAATTGTAGAAGGTGAAGGGGTTGTTGGAAAAAAACCCGTTTTATTACCAGGCGAAAGACACATTTACTCAAGTGGCTGCTTACTTTCTTCTCCTTTTGGTTCAATGAATGGCCATTATAATATGATTAATTTTACATCAACAAAAAAATTCAAAGTTATTATCCCTTCTTTTAAACTTAGCGCACCATTCGCTATCAATTAACTTTTTGAATTAATTTACCGCTTTCTAACCATAGTTATATTAAATAATCTCTTTACAAAAACAAAAAAGCAACATTCTGTTAAGAAAATATTGCTTTTTTTGTTCTTAAAAGAAAGTAAATTTTATATTCTTACCCTATCCATTCATCGATGTTAGGAACTCTTCGTTATTTCTAGTTGATTTAATTTTTCCATTTATAGACTCCATAGCTTCTACAGGATTCATATCTGCTAAAAATTTACGTAAAATCCACATACGTTGCATTGTCTTATCATCTAACAAAATATCATCTCTACGTGTACTACTTGACACTAAATCAATTGCTGGGAAAATTCTACGATTAGAAATTTTACGATCCAGCTGCAGCTCCATGTTACCAGTACCTTTGAATTCCTCAAAGATAACTTCATCCATTTTTGATCCTGTTTCAGTTAACGCCGTAGCAATAATAGTTAACGATCCTCCACCTTCTATATTACGAGCAGCTCCGAAAAAACGTTTTGGCTTATGCAATGCATTTGCATCAACACCACCACTTAATATTTTTCCACTTGCAGGCTGCACTGTATTATAAGCTCTTGCCAAACGCGTAATTGAATCTAACAAAATAACAACATCATGACCACATTCCACTAAACGTTTAGCTTTTTCCAAAACAATGTTAGCTACTTTTACATGCTCATGTGCCTCTTTATCAAAAGTAGAAGCGATCACCTCGCCTTGTACATTACGCTGCATATCTGTAACTTCTTCTGGTCGCTCATCAATAAGTAATATCATTTGATATACTTCAGGATGGTTAGCTGCTATACCATTAGCAACATCTTTAAGCAACATTGTTTTACCCGTTTTAGGCTGCGCTACAATCATACCTCGTTGCCCTTTACCTATAGGCGCAAACAAGTCCATTATACGTGTCGAAACACTTGATTGTCGATCTGCAATATTGAATTTTTCCTGAGGAAATAGTGGTGTTAAATGCTCAAAAGCAACCCTATCTCTCACCACTTGTGGCCCTAAACCATTAATTTTACTCACTTTAATTAAAGGGAAATATTTTTCTCCTTCTTTTGGCGGACGTACTTGTCCTAATACTGTATCCCCTGTTTTTAATCCAAATAATCTAATTTGAGATTGCGAAACATACACATCGTCAGGAGATGAAAGGTAATTATAATCACTAGAACGCAAGAATCCATATCCGTCTTGCATAATATCCAAAACCCCCTCTGTTTCTATTATAGCATCAAATTCAAAATCAGGTTCCTTATATCGGTTACGACTATCACGGTTCCCCTTATTATCTTTATTATTCCTGTTATCCCTTTGCTGATGGGTGTTTTTATTTCTATTATTGTTCTTTTCCGCTTTCTCTAAACGCTGCTTAGGCTCACGCTTAACATCTACCCTTTCTTCCTTAGTTTTAACTTCTAACTTAGGATTTCGTTCAAGCTTAGGCCTTTTTGCAACCACTTCATTTTTCGAATCAACTTTAATTGATTCAACTTTTTCTACTGACACTTCATTAGTGCTTGACTCTACTTTAGCCCTAGGTTTCCTAACTCGTTTTGCTTTATCAACACTAGCAGCTTTAGGCGCTACAGGTTTCGGTTCACTAGCTTCATCTGGCTTAACCGCTACTTTCTCTTTTATAACTGATTCAACTACTTTTGGCTCTGCAGCTTGGGTGTCTAGTATTTGGTATACCAAATCTAATTTTTTTAGTGTTCTATATTTAGGGACACTTAATGCTTTAGCTAATTCCTGTAACTCAGGAAGCTTCTTAGATTTTAATTCTGAAATTTCGAACATGTAATAATGTGATCTTAATTTTAAGGTAAATGAATATGATATATATTCAGTATGAAGATTTGAAGAGTTTTTTGAATGACTCTGTATTACAATAATACGATAAAATTTTAACAATAAAACTTTATTCCTAAAAAAGAAAAAACTACTTTTGCTTTAAAGTAATTAAGAGTACATGATTCAACGTATACAAAGCGTTTATTTGTTAATCGCTGGATTAGTTTCCGCAGGACTTTCTAATATCCTACCAACAGGGCATGATATTATTGGTAGTTTTAACAAACCATTTCTTTACGAAGGGATGATTTTTTCGGGTGTACTTTCGTTCTTAATCATATTTGTATTTAAAAATAGAAAGCTTCAGTTTGTACTGGGGCGAATTAATATACTATTAAACCTTATTTTACTAGGTGTTTTCGTGTATTTATCTCTAAACTTACCTGGAGAAGCTTTGGTTTCTGAGAAAGGTATTGGGCAGTTTATACCTGTTATAACTATCGTTTTACTTGTATTAGCCAATAAGGCTATTAAAAAGGATGAACAGCTCGTGAAATCTGTAGATAGGTTACGTTAAACGCATAATTAGTATTTGTGTGTAAGAAGCCAGCAATTGCCATTGCTGGCTTTTTTATTGCCTAAAATCAAAAAAATACAGCAACTTTTCTTCCAATTATTAAAAAGCTATAACATACGGCAAAAAAGTCTATACGACTATTTTTGATAGATTGACTCAAATTTTGCCTAAACACAACTTTTAACCTTTTGACTCCTTAACAGCACATTCTTTTCTCTACAAAAAAACCAAGTATTAAAACTAACAATTTTCACCTAATATTAACTTAAGTTACATCGAACTCACTTTAATATTCCACAAAATAAAGAACACAAAAAAAAGGTCTTGAATTTCTTCAAGACCTTTGGCATTTAGGGTGGAAGACCGGGTTCGAACCGGCGACTTCTGGTACCACAAACCAGCGCTCTAACCAGCTGAGCTACAACCACCATTTATTGCGAGTGCAAAACTAAGCTAATCCTATATATCTACAAAGCAAAAAGATCTTTTTTTTTAAATCAAATCAAAAATAGATTTTACCGCGGCGTAACGTTCTACAGTAAAGCCTTCTGCATGATCTACCCCTATAATTCTTCCTAAATCTCTACCCCTATAAGTTACACTATCTAAAAAGTTTTTATTTGAAATAGGCGTCTTAGCGACTTCCGAATCTTTTGGATTAAAAAACTGAGAAGTATATGCTTTAACAGCTTCTACTTTTACATTATTAAACCCAGAAATATCCAAAACAATATCTGGCTTTAAGGATTCCCATTGAATGTAATGATAAACTTGTTTAGGCCTCCATTTAACTTGATCTTCCCCGTTTAATTGGGTTTTTATTCGTAGTAATCCACTTAAAAAACAAGCATCTGAAGCAAGTTTACTTCCTTTAGCATGATCAATATGCCGATCGGATACTGCATTACACAACACAATTTCTGGCTGATACTTTCTTATAATTTCAATTATCTTTAACTGGTGAGCTTCATCATTAACAAAAAAACCATCTCTAAAAGCTAAGTTTTCCCGCACATGAACCCCCAAAATCTTAGCTGCATTAGCTGCTTCAACATCTCTCAAATCTGCTGAGCCATTTGAACCTAGTTCACCACGCGTTAAATCTAAAATACCTACTTTTTTACCTTTTGATACCTCTTTGGCCAAAGTACCTCCGCAGCTTAGCTCAACATCATCAGGATGTGCACCAATAGCTAGTATATCTAATTTCATTTATTTTATTTACAATCTGGGTCGTTAATATAATTTAAAAGTAACAATACAGGTATAATACACTTTGCTATTTTAAAAGAATGCTACTTAATTTTTTGCAATTTAAAGTAATGCATTAATTATGTTTATTATAAATATCGGCAATTTCTTTAGGTGTTTTTCCTGTGTGATTCAAAACAACATTATAAAAAGTAGATTTATTTTTAAAGCCACAACACTCGCCTATGCTAAAAAGTGTATAATTAGTCATCGTTTGAGAAGACAATAAGTATTCAAATTCTTGTACTCTAAATTGATTCACAAAATACTTGAAATTTTTTTCTGTTTGGTTGTTAATTACTTGAGAAAGGTACTTAACATTAGTTTCCATTAAGTCCGCCACTTTATGCTGATTAAGATTATTGTCCAAATAAAGTTTTTTAGACCTAAAAAGATCCAAAAGCTTAAAATACATAATCAACTCTTCGGAACTCGTTAAACTCGATTTTTTTTTAGGGGTATTAATCCCCATCAATGGTTCATTCTCTGGCTGAACAAAATTATTATCCACCTCAAAAGCTACAAAATTTGACAAATCGCCATCTAAATCAAAAATAGGATGTATGGTTAATGCACAAGTATATTCTTCACCATTTTTACGATAATTAGTAATACGATCATGAAAACGTATTTTTTTGTTTAACGCTTCTTTAATTCTAGCAACTGCTGGTCTCTCTGTATTTCTTCCTTGTAACAAAGAGGGTTTCATTCCCCTCACCTCTTCTAATGAATAGCCTGTCATTTTAGTAAATTGCTCATTAACCCAAATAACAACCCTTTGATTATCTGTTATTACAACTGAAACATCCGTATTAAAGGTATTCATCATATTACAAATTTAATCAATTAAATCACAAAGAAAACAACTTTGTCCGATTTCTTGAAATTAGACTTTTTCCCTAATAAATAAAAACAAAAAAGATTAAACAAAAACTACCTTTATAAATAATTATTAACCAATTAGCTTATTATGGAAATTACACTAAATCAAAACACTGAAGTAAATCAAATTTTATTAAACGAAACATTAGAAAATATTCCCAAACAACAACGTGACGTTTTTATTTTAAAAACACATTATAATTACAGTACTAAAGAAATTTGCAAAGTTTTAAAAATTGATGAGAAGCAATTTTGGGCCTACATTCACGACACACGAAAACAACTTATAAACACAATGAATTAAAGATTCGAAAACTATTCTCCTAATTTAATTGTCCAAAATTAGGCTCCTTTTATTTTTATATATCAGCAAACATTAAATCTATAAAATACAGGAATTAAACGGGGACAATATATTTAGTTACAAGCCAAATATAAAATTTAGTTTTTTTTAGGAAGTAAATTTTATATTTGGTAATCTTAGAATAAAGCATAGACTTTTGAATAAATCTAGCTCTTCCTATATTTTATATTATCCTAGCAGTACATTAGGTTTATTATATTTCAATATCATACTCCATTCTTTCTGCAACTGATTTGGCTATATACCTTCCAAATAATCTTTTAATTATATAAAAAGACATATTAATTCCTGATGAAATTCCAGCAGATGTTAGTACATTACCATTATCTGTATATTTTACATTTCTAACAACATTGATTTTGGGATAACTTTTTTCTAGTCTATCTAAATCCATCCAATGAGTTGTTGCTCGTTTATTATTTAAAATTCCACATTCTGCCAATAATAAAGCACCTGTGCAAACAGAAGCAACTATATTTGCTTCTTTGCCTTTTTTTGTAATCCATTTCAGTGTTTTTTTGTTTTTAATTTCGAATTCTTCAGCGCCAAAACCTCCAGGAATAATTAAAATGTCAATGTCACAATTATCAGTAAAAACATAATTAGATTTTATTTTTAAACCATTTTTAGCCTTAATGATTTTTTCATCTTCACTTATTGTAAAAACATCAAATAATGGAATATTATTTTTTAATGCTAATGAAAAGACTTCGAAAGGACCCGCAAAATCCAGAACTTCAACATCGTTAAATATAAAAATACCAACTTTTGTTTTTTTCATCATTTAAGAGTTTATTGTTTTCACCTACTACTAACAAATGGATATAATATATCTCTATAGCCAAATAAATATTTAGAATTTAAAATATATTATAAAGGACAATCTAAGCTTATATTTGCAAAATAATTTAACAAAACACATAAGATATGGCATTTGTAGGAAAACAGTTCCCAAATTTAGATGTAGACGCAATGAATGATATGGGCGATACATTCAAATTAAATGTATTAGATGAAGCTAAAAACAAAGGAAAAAAGGTAATTTTATTTTGGTACCCAAAAGATTTCACCTTTGTATGTCCAACTGAATTACATGCTTTCCAAGAAGCTGTTGCTGAATTTGAAAAAAGAAATACTATTGTGATTGGTGCATCTTGTGATACTCCTGAAGTACACTTTGCATGGCTAAACACTGCTAAAGACAACGGAGGTATCGAAGGAGTAACTTACCCAATTTTAGCGGACACAAATCGTAATTTAGCTAGCCAGTTAGGTATTTTAGATATTACTAACGAGCGCTACAACGAAGAAACAGGTACTGTTTTAGTTGATGGTGACAATGTAACTTATAGAGCTACTTATTTAATTGATGAAGATGGTATTGTTTTCCATGAAGGAATAAACCACATGCCTGTTGGCCGTAATGTAAATGAGTTTTTACGTTTGATTGATGCATATGCACACGTACAAAAACATGGTGAAGTATGTCCTGCAAACTGGGAAGAAGGAAAACAAGCTATGAATGCAGATGCTAAGTCAACTGCGGCTTATTTAGCTTCTAACTAGAAACATATTAATTTAATGATTAGATAATAATTCTAGCATTATTTAATAGTAAAACTATCCCGTTTTAATTTATTTTAAAACGGGAATCTAACTCCTCAAAAAAAAATAATTATGTTACAAGAATTAGACAATGATGGTTTAGCTCAAATAGTGAGTGAAAACGATGTGGTTTTAGTACAATACTCAGCAACATGGTGTGGCAATTGTCGTATTATGAAGCCAAAATTTAAAAAACTTGCTGGCGAAAATGAAGAAATACCTTTTTTAATTATTGATGCAGAAAAATTTCCTGAATCTAGGAAACTAGCCAATGTAGACAATTTACCAACCTTTGCTACCTTTAAAGGAGGGAGCTTGTTAAACCAAGTACAAACTAACAAATTTGAATCATTAAAAGAACTTGTAAATGAAGTTACCAGTAATTAAGCACCTTTCTTCTTTTATAGAAGAAAATGATGAAGATTTTTTAATTGAAACTATAGAAACCCTTGAATCATTAACCGAAGTTTCTTCTTTGAAAGACGAAGAACTAGATGTAATAGGAGAATTAATTTCAAATATGTACGGAGCTTTAGAAGTTAAGAAATTAATTGATGGAGGAGCTACACAAAAAGAAGCAGTAAATTCATTTATGCAACGTGTTTTAGGTTCTATTGACAAATAAAACCAACATTATCCAATATTTTAATTCAGAATTGCGTTTACGTAATTCTGAATTTTTATTTTTGCTCAATTCTAAACTGTAACTTATGAGTACCCCTAATCCTGAAGAATTTTATGCTAAACTTAAGACTCAATTAAGCGATACTTCTATATGGCCCAGCGTGTATATGTATAAATTTATTTTACCCGCTATTCCCGACCAGTCCGCTAGTCTTTTGAAAATTTTTGATAGCATGGGTGCTGTTATAAATTCTAAAACCTCTAAAACAGGAAAATACACTAGCTTTTCCATAAAAGTAAAATTAAAAAATCCAGATGCCGTAATTGAAAAATACAAGGAAGTATCTAAAAAAATTGAAGGCGTAATTTCGTTGTAACAAATCGGAAAACAAAAGACTTATTCCAAGTTAAAATACCACTTTAAAAAGGTTCTCATACCCCTAAATAAGCTCTATGTCATCAATTTTAGCATGATCCAAGACTACTTTTCCTTCACTATTAAAATCAAAAGCTTTTTTGAATTTATAATTTATTTTTAGAGCATTGAAAGTATATGAATGGGCTTGATGTAATACATCATTAAAAGAATCATCGTGATAGCTTAGTAAAATTAAAATTTCTGCATGTAACTCTAAAAGTTGATTTACTGTATAATTTTTCAAAGGACTATCAGCATCAATTTCATGAACTAATGTCCACGAAGTAGGCAAATACGTAATTTGTTTTCGTTCTAATTTTAAATTAAAAAACTCATTCTGAAATCCATTATTACCATCGGGTTTACTTATGGACATTGAGACTTTTATTTTAGGTAAAACTACCATACTTTTTCTTCGATTTACCACTCGAAACATAAGTGCTTTACCTTGCCTATAATCTGTATACAAAATATTTTTACTAAACCTAATATTTGATTTTGGCTTAGAAAACCGCCCATACAACAAGCCCGTTACAAAGGCAAAACTAATTAAACCTACAAAAGCTTCTATACTTGAAATTATACCTGTCAGTAATTTAGTAGGTGCATACAAGCCATAACCTACTGATGTTATTGTTTGCACTGAAAAAAAGAATGCTTTATAGAAATTCACAGTTACCGCTACGGGCTTTATTCCTATATTTTCGACACCAACAACCAAATACATTGCCGCAAACAAGCTGTTTAACACTATAAAACTCAGGATAAGTAGCAACAAAAAATGAGACCAACTCAAACCAATAAGGTAGGTGTAGGTCTCATTTACTATTCGTTTTCTATTTTTATGAATAACATTAAAGGTTCCTTCTTCGCTTATAAAGCGTTTTGCTTTTTCTTTGGAAAACCTTCCTACCCCAGGATCCTCAACTTTATTAGTGTTAGATTCCATATTAGTGTTATTTTACATTTTTAAAGCAATAGTTTTAAACTTTAAAATCTGCTATTTTTTGTTTTAAGCTTTTTGTTGCCTCCATTAAAGGCAAACGTACTGTAGCTCCACACACTCCTAAATTACTTAAAATAGCTTTAATCCCTACAGGATTACCTTCGTCAAAAGCATATTCAGTAACATCTACTAAGCTATAATGAATATCGTAAGCTTTTTTATTTTGCGATTTTAAGCCTAATCGAATCATCTCAGAAAATTGTTTTGGATATCCTTGCCCAACTACTGTAATTACTCCATGCCCACCAGCAGTTACTAATGGCAACGCAAGCATATCATCTCCTGAAATTACAAGGAAATCTTTTGGAGCGTTTTTTAAAATTTTTAGTACTTGAGTGATATCTCCAGTAGCTTCTTTTATTCCAATTATATTATTTAATTGAGATAATCTAAGTGTAGTATCAGCAGTCATATTTACCCCCGTTCTACCTGGCACATTGTATATCAAAACAGGCAATTTAGAATTTTCAGCTATTACTTTGTAATGTTGAAATATTCCTTCTTGACTGGGCTTATTATACATGGGCACCACCGATAGTAGGGCTTGAAAATCTTCAGTATTGACTTTTGAAGCTTGATCAGCAATTTCGGCTGTATTGTTTCCTCCAACTCCAAGAACTAAAGGAACTCTTTTGTTATTAACCTTAACAATATGATCTATTACTAACTTTTTTTCTGAAGACGATAGGGTAACCGACTCACCTGTTGTACCTAGTACAACAAGATATTCTACGCCGCCTTCTATGTTAAAATTAACCAACTTAGTAAGCCCTTCATAATCAATTGCTCCTGAAGTAGTAAATGGAGTTACTAGCGCTACGCCTGTTCCAATTAAAAAGTGATTCATATTATATTTAATATTTTTAGGTATTTTTTTAATTCCTTAATAAACAAATCTGTATTATTAGCAGGTGTACCTATCACCAAATCATTAATTCTATTATCTACTGATGCAAAGCCTACTTTAAATTTGGCTTTTGAAGATGCTGCCACTAAATTAATTACTTTATGATCTTCTTCATAAAAATTAATTAAAACATCAAAGGATTCATTTGCAAAATTATTCAGTGATTTTGATTTAAAACCTCCTGTATAATTCACCATTTTTTCATCAAAATAATTGGTCTGCCCTACATGATCTTCTTCAATATTTGCTTTAAGATCTTTATATCCCATAATTTTTAACTGATTGGATTTAACTCCAATTTTATCAGCTAATTTTACAATCGAAAAAATATCAACATCTTTTCGTGCATCAATAAGCACTCCTAAACTTTTTAGCTTAATTGCACCATTGAAAGGTTCGCGCTTTTTTATTTGCGAATCAATAGATTTTGAGATGGACTTCTTTCTTAAACCTGAAAACATAGATTTGTAAAATAGGTTGCAAATGTAGCTATTTTGAAACTTACAAGTGTATTAAATAAACAGTAATACCTTTAAATAAATTTATACTAAACTCAAATATATATATTATTGATTTGAAGATCAATAATTTTATATTTCATATTAAATTCTTTTTTTAGCAACTACTATTAAACAACCACTGGTGTTCCAAATAAATCGAAATCGTGTGCTTCATGAATTTTTACAGATACGTACTCACCTGTTTTAAGGTAATGGTCTGCTGCATTTATTAAAACCTCATTATCCACATCGGGCGAATCAAATTCAGTTCTTCCGATAAAATACTCTCCTTCTTTACGATCTATGACACATTTAAAAGTTTGTCCTATTTTTTGTTGATTTAATTCCCATGAAATTTGAGATTGTATCTCCATTATTTCATTCACTCTTTCCATTTTAACATCTTCAGGAACATTATCTTCCAAATTATAGGCGTGCGTGTTTTCTTCATGACTATAAGTAAAGCACCCTAAACGTTCGAAACGCATTTCTCTAACCCATTCTCTCAAAGTTTCGAAATCTTCTTGAGTTTCTCCTGGATATCCTACAATAAGTGTAGTACGTATTGTCATATCAGGAACGGCAGCCCTAAAGTCTTTTAAAAGCTTAGTTGTTTTAGCTTTAGTAGTACCCCGACGCATTGATTTTAAAATAGGGTCTGCGATATGCTGCAAAGGAATATCTATGTAATTACATATTTTTGGTTCCTCACGCATTAAATCTAAAACTTCCATTGGGAAGCCCGTAGGAAAAGCGTAATGTAGCCTAATCCATTCAACACCATCAACTTTGACTAATGCTTTAAGCAACTGGGCTAATTGACGCTCTTTGTATATATCAAGTCCGTAATATGTTAAATCTTGAGCAATTAAAATTAATTCTTTAACTCCATTTGCTGCTAACTTTTCAGCCTCAACCACTAAATCCTCGATAGGAGTAGATTTATGCTTCCCTCTCATTATTGGTATCGCACAAAAAGAACACGGACGATCACAACCTTCGGCTATTTTTAAATAAGCGTAATTTTTAGGAGTCGTCGTTAGCCTTTCTCCTATTAATTCGTGTTTGTAATCTGCTTCAAGTACTTTCAAAAGCTGGGGTAATTCAGTGGTCCCAAAATACTGATCAACATCAGGAATTTCATTTTGTAAATCGGGCTTGTATCTTTCCGAAAGGCAGCCTGTAACAAAAACTTTATCTACTTCACCTTCTTGCTTTTTCTGCACAAACTCCAAAATGGTATTTACAGATTCT
Source organism: uncultured Aquimarina sp. (assembly GCA_947503135.1). Taxonomy (GTDB): domain Bacteria; phylum Bacteroidota; class Bacteroidia; order Flavobacteriales; family Flavobacteriaceae; genus Aquimarina. The sequence goes on from CANNCQ010000037.1 coordinate 23,132, forward strand.
TCCTTAGCATTTGCTATAAATCCGCAGGTATTAATTACTACGATATTACCTTCTTCCTCATGTACAACTTCTTTGCCATTAGCTTTTAATTGCCCCATTAGTACTTCGGAGTCGTACACGTTTTTAGAGCAACCTAAGGTAACTACGTTAATCTTATTTTTTTTTAAAGTCTTTGTTCTCATAACTCCCCTTCTTTAAAAGTGATGCAAAGTTACAACTTAAAACTGTAGTGTTTAAAATAAAGAATACATGAATTCTTCCTATTTATTATTGTGTAAAAACAATAATATTACTACCCGTTGTGCATTTTAAACAATGCTAATTTTGATATTATTAATTTTTCTATCAAAGATAAATTTGTTGA
>CANNCQ010000038.1 GCA_947503135.1 uncultured Aquimarina sp.
GGGCAATTAGCTCAGTTGGTTCAGAGCACCTCGTTTACACCGAGGGGGTCGGGGGTTCGAATCCCTCATTGCCCACAAAGGTCTTTAGAAATAAAGACCTTTTTTTTATGTCTTTTTTTTAATGCCTAGTTAGATTCTGTATCATTTCCAAAAGTTGTACTTAAGCAAAAATTTTAATTAATCTAAAGGGGAAGAATTCCGAAACACTGTAATAGACTTTGTTTTTTATGTTTTAATTATATCTAAATTTTATGTGTCAATTCTAAGGAACACTTATATTTAATGGTACAAATATGAAGTAATCTTTATAAGATCATTAAAAGCGATTAAATAAGAAGTGAAAATGGCACAAAAAACAGAAAAAAAAGTATGCTGGGGTATTATTGGGGTGGGAGATGTTTGTGAAGTAAAAAGCGGTCCAGCTCTCATGAATATAGCTAATTCAACTGTAAAGGCTGTAATGCGAAGAGACGCTGAAAAATCTAAAGATTTTGCCCAACGTCATGGAATAGAAAAATGGTATAGCGATGCCGATGACTTATTAAATGATCCCGAAGTAAATGCTATATACATTGCTACGCCTCCCTACGCCCATGAATCTTTCACTTTGAGAGCTGCAGCACTTGGCAAACCCGTATATGTAGAAAAACCCATGGCACGTACATACAAGGAGTGTACGTCAATGATTAACAGTTGTGCGCAAAATAATGTGCCGCTTTTTGTGGCATATTATCGCAGGGCGCTACCTAATATTTTAAAAGTAAAAGAACTTGTAGATAGCGGTGTCATAGGAGATATACGAAGTGTAGATGTCGATTTACAAATGACTATTGAGCCAGAAATACTGGGTGATAATAAAAAGTCAACTAACTGGAGGGTAAATCCCGAAATTGCAGGAGGAGGCTATTTTTATGATTTAGCATCACATCAATTTGATGCGTTAGATTTTATTTTAGGACCCATTAGTAATGCTAAAGGATTTTCTAAAAATCAATCCAAAAAATATGAAGCAGATGATATTACGGCGGGAGTTTTTGAGTTTGAAAGTGGAGTGGTAGGGAAAGGACTTTGGGCGTTTAATATCAACTCGGTTTCTGAAAATGAGATAACCACCATTATAGGTAGTAAAGGACAAATATCATTTCCTTTTTTTGGAGACCATCATGTAGTTTTACGAACAAACAATGGAGTTAATAAAAAATACGAATTTGAAATTTCAAAACATGTACAACAACCTTTAATTGAAACTGTTGTAAATGAACTTTTAGGAGGTGAAAAATGTCCAAGTACAGGCGTTTCAGCAGCAAGAACAAATTACGTTTTAGAACAAATTACAGGAGTAGTAAGTTAGTAATAGCTGCTACTATCGATTAACTTTAAGGAAGAAAAAAATCCCTTTGAAATCATATTTCAAAGGGATTTTTTAAAAGGTAAATTATTTAAGTGCTTAAGCAAGTACTGCTTGTACTTTGTCAGCAGCTTCTTGAAACTGAACAGCACTTTGAACGTTCAATCCACTATCGTCAATTAATTTTTTAGCGATATCAGCGTTAGTTCCTTGTAAGCGAACAATAATAGGAACTTTTATAGCATCACCCATGTTTTTGTATGCATCGACCACACCTTGTGCCACACGATCACAACGTACAATACCTCCAAAAATGTTTATTAATATAGCAGCTACATTATCATCTTTTAAGATAATACGGAAAGCTTCCTCAACGCGCTTAGCATCGGCAGTACCTCCTACATCTAAAAAGTTTGCAGGTTCACCACCAGCTTGTTTAATTAAATCCATTGTAGCCATAGCTAAACCAGCACCGTTTACCATACAGCCCACGTTTCCATCTAAATCAACATAGTTAAGTCCAACTTCTTTGGCTTCAACTTCTACAGGGTTTTCTTCACTAAGGTCACGCATTGCTGCATAATCTTTATGGCGGTAAAGAGCATTTTCATCTAAAGTAACTTTAGCATCAGCAGCCATTATTTGATCGTCCGCAGTTTTAAAAACAGGGTTGATTTCAAATAAAGACGAGTCAGAGCCTACGTAAGCTTTATATAAGGCTGCAACAAATTTGGTCATATCTTTAAAGGCAGCTCCCGATAAACCTAAGTTAAAAGCAATTTTACGAGTTTGAAAAGGTAAAATTCCAGTAGAAGGATCGATCTCTTCTGTGAAAATTAATTCAGGCGTTTCTTCAGCTACTTTTTCAATATCCATTCCACCTTCGGTAGAATACATAATCATATTTCTTCCTGTAGCTCTGTTCAAAAGTACCGACATGTAAAATTCAGCAGGCTTCGAAGGTCCGTCGTAATATACATTTTGAGAAATTAATATTTTACGCACCAATTTACCCTCAGCTGAGGTTTGAGGAGTAATTAACATCATGCCTAAAATTTGCTCGGCATATGTTTTTACATCATCCATTGATTTAGCAATCTTAACACCACCACCTTTTCCGCGTCCACCAGCGTGAATTTGGGCTTTAACAGCAAAAACAGTACTCCCTGTTTTTTCGTTAATTTCTTTCGCAGCGACAACAGCCTCTTCAACTGTTTCTGCTAAAATTTCTAAAGGTACTTTTACGCCAAAACTACTTAATATAGATTTGCCTTGATATTCGTGTAGATTCATAATCTTTTTTACTTAATACTAAAGGTTCTCAAAAATAGAAAACCATATGGGTATCTGCAAGGAATATTTATATAAAATTAGGTATTATTACTTAGTTATTTAATATGGGTATTCATAAGGAGTTATTAACGGTTGTTAATTAGATTATCAATAATATTGATGAAATTATATGTAAGGTTTTTGGGATTCTTGCTACTTTTATACTTTAAATAAGGATATAAAATGGAAGATACTATAGAAAGAGTTAAATGTCTTATTATTGGTTCTGGGCCAGCAGGTTATACAGCAGCTATTTATGCTTCTCGAGCAGACCTTAGTCCGCTTTTATATACAGGTATGGAGCCGGGAGGGCAGTTAACAACTACCACAGAAGTTGATAATTTCCCGGGTTATCCAGAAGGAATAGATGGGCCAACAATGATGCTTCAACTTCAGAAACAAGCAGAGCGTTTTGGAACAGAAGTGCGTATTGGTTTGATAACATCTGTAGAGTTATCGGATACTGTAGGAGGGATTCACAAAGCAATTGTAGATAATGGAGCCAAAACTATTGAAGCCGAAACAGTAATTATTTCTACAGGAGCTACAGCAAAATATTTAGGTTTAGAAAGTGAGCAACGTTTACGAGGAGGAGGTGTTTCAGCTTGTGCCGTTTGCGATGGTTTTTTCTATAAAGGACAAGATGTGGCTATCGTAGGTGCAGGAGATACTGCTGCCGAAGAAGCAACATATTTAGCTAATATATGCAAAAGTGTTACCATGTTGGTGCGTAAGGATAAAATGCGTGCTTCAAAGGCAATGCAACATCGAGTGAATAATACAGAGAATATAACTGTACTATATAATACTGAAGTCGAAGAAGTATTAGGAGCGCAAGTTGTTGAAGGTTTAAAAATGAAAAATAATCAAACAAACGCTATTTCAGAAATTGAAATAACTGGTTTGTTTGTGGCTATCGGACATAAGCCAAACACAGATATTTTCAAAGGACAGTTGGATATGGATGACACCGGATATTTGACTACAAAAAAAGGAACTACTTTTACTAATAAACCAGGTGTTTTTGCTGCCGGAGATGTGCAAGATAAAGACTACCGACAGGCAATTACTGCTGCAGGTACTGGTTGTATGGCAGCTATGGATGCCGAAAGGTATTTAGCAGAAGTTGGAAGTGTTGATGGTGTTCAAACTGCTCAATATTAATAAAAACAATTTTGATCTTTTAAGATCAGAACAATATTTGATAAGAATAGATAAGGCTGCCAATTGAGGTAGCCTTTTTTTGTGCTTAGAAACAGCTGTTTTTCAGCAAGTAAATTCTATTTATAAAACACAATCAAAAGTTAATTGTGGCGCTAATAATAGTATTTCTGTAAAGAGATATAGTACAAGCATTTTTATAAAAATTAAATGCAGATTAATATGAATTTCAAAGAATTGAAATGAGTTATTCTATGGCTTTTTTGTTGTTAATTTATCGTTTAAAACAAATGCTATTCTCTTTCTTTAGAGCCTGTATTTCCATTATGAACAATAATTACGTACTAAATGAACAATTGTACCCCCTTAATTTTAGGGTGTTTAACTCTTGAATCCTATGTTTTTATATAGTTTTGTTATTAATTAAAATTGATGGCAATTTAATTAGTTACTACAACGTTATTGTTGGAGTAACACTGATTAAAAAACTACAATTAAAATTAATAACTAACCAAAACTAAATAATTATGAAATCTAAAAATCGATTTACTATTTCAAAAATAGTAGCCTTATTTTTATTCAATTTCTTGTTTTTTACCCAAGCTTCATTTGGTCAAACCTTTGTAGAGAAGCACGGTCGTCTCCAAGTTCGGGGAAATCGAATACTTGATAAAAATAATGAAGAGGTTTCCTTGGCGGGGAACAGTTTATTTTGGAGTATAGCAGGTGATGTATCGGACTTTTACAATTCAGATACGGTTGAACATGTTGCGACAGAATGGAATAGCTCTATCATAAGAGCAGCAATGGGAGTTCAAGAACCAGATAACTTCGATAATAACAGAGGTTATATCGAAGACCCAGAGTATCAAATAGGAAAAATAAGAAGAGTTGTTGATGCTGCTATAGAGCAGGGAATTTATGTAATAATCGACTGGCATTCGCATGAAGCAGAACAGTATACTGAAGAAGCGGCAGATTTTTTTAGACAAATGGCTGCACTTTATGGTGATACACCAAATGTTATCTATGAAATTTACAACGAACCGGTAAATCAATCATGGCCAACAATTAAAAATTATGCTGAAACAGTAATAGAAGCTATTAGGTCTGAAGATCCAGACAATTTGGTTGTAGTTGGTACGGGGTTTTACTCTCAAGAGGTTGATGAGGCTTCAGAAGATCCTATTAATGATAATAACGTAGCTTATACGTTACATTTTTATGCTGCAACTCATAAACAAAACTTAAGAAATAGAGCAATAACAGCACTAAGTAATGGTGTTCCGTTATTTGTAACAGAGTGGGGGGCTGTTGAAGCAAGTGGTGATGGAGCAATTGATTATGAGGAAACTCAAAGATGGATGGATTTTTTACAAGAAAATGGAATCAGTCATGCGAGTTGGTCTTTAAGCGATAAGCCAAGTAATACCAATAGAAATGTACTTGAAGGTTCTGCGGTAGTAGAATTAAATGGAGGATTTAGTGCTCTAAGAAATGATCGCCTTTCTGAATATGGAATACTTGTAAAAGGGATTATTGAAAATTGGACAGATTTTAGAAGTAGTAATGAAAATGATGGACCTGTAACCTCTAACACGATTGTTGATTTTGATAACAAAACTACAGAGTTAACACCGTTTAATGGATTAGAAGTAAATATAATAGACAATCCTCAATTGAGTGGTTCAAATGCAGAAGCATCTATGGTTGTTGAGGTTAAAAATTCTGGTAATGAGGATTTTGAAGGTTTTGCAACAGGCGTAATTGAGCTGATTGATTTTGGTCCAAGTAGTACGAAAACAATTTTAGTAGATGTATATTCTACTTCTATTGTAAATGTGGACTTACAAGTTAAAGCAGTAGATGCAGAGGGAACTGTTATTGCTTCTCCGCGTGGAGCATCAAAAGTAGAAGAGCATGATGGATCTGGTTGGGTAGAAATGGAATTTGATTTCACCTCTAGAGCTAATAAAAGCTTTGATGGTTTCGATGATGACGGTGAAGCTAGCTTTGTACCGGAAGGATTATTTAGTCAGGTTGTTATGTTGGTAGATCCAGGAGCTCCATCTCCTAATGGTGCAGCTACTTATTACATTGATAATATTCGATTAAAAACAGGGGAGTCATCTAATAATAATACAGAAGAAGAAGAAGAAGAAGAAGAAGAAGAAGAAGAAGTTGACAATACGCCTGGTGTAGTAAATTGTAACACTGTAGATTGTATTGTGAGAGCTATGCGAAATGCAAATCCTGGTGATGAAATTGTTGTAGCTCCTGGTACATATGAAGCTCCAAATAAATTTAGCTACGGAAACAAAGCCACTCGTTTTGGTTCCGATGTTGATGGTACGTCAAGCAACCCTATTACATTAAGAGCTCAAGATCCTAACAATCCACCTGTCTTGAAAGGACCTGATGGGATACACGATGGTTATATAATGTTTATACTTGGAGATTACTGGGTATTAAAGGATTTGATTTTAGAAGAAGGATCTAAAGGGATTGTTTTTGATAATGCTAACTTTGGAGTAATTGATAATGTTGAAGTAAGAAATATTGGAGAAGAAGGAATCCATTTAAGAGATGGCTCAAGTAACAATTTGGTTACAGGTTGTAATGTTCATGATACAGGTTTAGTTAAACCAGGTGTTGGTGAAGGTTTGTATAGCGGTTCTGATAGAAAACAACATGAAACAAACCCAGATAATGCTAGCGATTTGGAGTTCGCAGGTAACCGTAATGACAACCTTTATAATCCAGATTGTTTTAATAATACATTTGAATTTTGTGTGGTTGGTCCTAATGTAGCTGCAGAAGGAGCTGATATTAAGGAGGGTACAAAAAATACAATAATAAGAAATTGTAAATTTTATGCTAACGGAATTACTGGAGAAAACAGTTCGGATGCCTTTATTGATTTAAAAGGAGCTTACGGTTTTGTTTATAACAACGAGTTTTTCGTTCAACAATCTACTATTATAGCTGCGGGTGTTGATGTGTTAGATAGAAGAATTAGAGATTATAATACTAATACAGGATTTAGGAACGCTGTATTTAGAAATACATTTGATTTAGGGAGTCGTGCTAATGAAATACAGACAATTAGAAAAAAGCAAGGTGATATTTTAGAAACTCATCTATGGGATAATATAAGAATACCTAATTCGCCTAATTTTCCAGTAGATAATGGAACAGAGAAAGTAATAACAAAATCTTGTCCTAGTTGGAATATTGTTCCTTGTGACGGTAGTGATAGTGATGATAATGATACTACTCCAAATCAAGCACCAACTGTAAGTGTTACATCTCCAGCGAATAGTGCAGTGTTTACTTTAGGTGAAACAATCAATCTTTCAGCTACAGCTAATGATGATAATGAAGTATCAAGAGTAAACTTTAAAATAAATGATGACTTTTATAGAGCCGATAATACTGCTCCTTACGATAATACATTTACACCAACTGAAATAGGTACTTATAAGATAGCAGCTAGAGCGTTTGATAACGAAGATAGTTCAACTGAAGATTTTGTTACAATAACTGTGGTAGCTGTAGAAGTAGGTAATCAAGCACCAACTGTAAGCGTTACATCTCCAGCTAATAATGCAGTATTTACTTTAGGTGAAACAATCAATCTTTCAGCTTCAGCTAGTGATGATAATGAAGTTTCAAGAGTAAACTTTAAGATAAATGATGACTTCTATAGAGCCGATAACACTGCTCCTTATAATAATACATTTACACCAACTGAAATAGGCACTTATAAAATAGCGGCTAGAGCGTTTGATAACGAAGATAGTTCAACTGAAGATTTTGTTACAATAACTGTAGTTAGTCAAGACGACAATGAAGAAGAAGAAACTAATTCAGCTTGTTCATTTGGAGCTCCTTTAAATACCTCGTTGCCTTCTTTTGATAGAGCTTCATTTAATAATATCCACGTCCTTGGTAATGGAGGTCCAGATGTAACTAACTATAGAAGGTTTAGAATTAATTGGGATGCTTCACGTAACGGTTTATATCAATTTGCAATAAACACTAAAAACGGAGTTCCTTCTCATTATGTTAATTTGATCGATAAGATGAGTTTCAGTTTCAATACAGCAAATCCTGAAATGACATTAACTAATTCTGGTTTGCCAGGATGGGATGGAGCTTATTGGGTAGCAAAAGATGGAGACAACTTTGTGATGGTTTCTAAAAATGGTGGCTTCACTATCTATTTTAATAACGGTGATGCTCCAAACTGCGATAGTCAATCAGCAAAAAGTTTCACAACAGGAATTTTCGCTGAAGTTACGTTATTTCCAAACCCTGCAAATAATATCATTAATGTTGCTAATGTGAATGAAAATAACACAATTGCACAAGTTATAGATATGCAAGGTAGTGTTGTTATTTCTACGAAAATAAATAGCGGAGTTTCTGAAATTGAAATTTCTCAATTATCAGCTGGTATGTATTTTCTTAAATTAAATAACAATCAAAAAGCAATTTCCTTTATCAAAAAATAATTAAAATAAATTTTCAAATCAATCACTTCATCGGGCAATCAATTTTGATTGCCCGATGATATTTAAACACAATATACATCATGAATTATTTTAAGAATAAAAGCAAGTTACTAGTACCTATAGCTTTGTGTTTTTCTACGATTATATTTTCGCAACAACTAGAATATCAAAATACATTTGATGACTTGCCAGTAGGAGTTTACAGTGTAGATCAAGCAAAAGAAGCTTTTGAGGTTTCTTTCTTTAAAGGAGCAGAAGAGGGCAGGGTAGCAGTTACAGAATTTCAAAATAAGGGGAATGTCTTAAGGGCTTTATACCCAAAAGGTAAAGTTAAAACAAATGATAGTGGATTTCATACTAAGTTATTTTGGGATGAAGGAGGAAATGAGAAACACGAAGAATTATATTTAAGTTACAATATTTACATTCCTGCTGATTTTGAGTTTAGAGCTGGTGCTAAAATACCAGGTTTGGCCTATCAAACTAAAGATAGAAATATGTCTGTTCGACTAATGTGGAGGCGTGATGGTCGATTGGAATATTACAATCACTTTAATACGCGACCTACTTGGCAGGGGTGGAGTGCCTCTGTAGATTGGAGTTTTACGGGCCCCTATTCGGACCTTGTTAATGGAGAAGTGCAAGCAGATCAAGCAAAACTTATAAAAGGTCAATGGAATCATATAGAGCTTTATAATAAGTTAAATACTCCAGGTGAAAGTGATGGGGTAATGAGAGCCTGGTTAAATGGTGAGTTAGCATTGGATATTACCGATAATGAAGATTACCGACAGGCTGATGAAGGAGATATAGGGTTAAATTGTATTTACTTATCTACATTTTTTGGAGGAAGTGATGAAACCTACCAACCAACCAAAGACCAATATGCTTATTTTGATGATTTCAAGATTTCAAAAACAAGAATAGGTTTTAATGGCCAAATTACAGATCCTATAAATGAAGAAGTAATTGAAGAAGAAGAGGAAGTGATTGAAGAAGAAGAGGAAGTGGTTGAAGAAGAAGAGGAAGTGGTTGAAGAGGAAAACACTGTAAATGCTTGTGATTTCGGAACACCATCAAATATTGCTATACCTTCTCTAGACAGAATAACGTATAATAACGTTCACATTTTAGGGCAAGGAGGACCGGATGTCTCTACTATTAGAAGATTTAGAATTAATTGGAATAACAGTGCTAATAGATTGTATCAGTTTGCAGTAAATACCACTAATGGTATTCCTTCACATTACGTAAACCTTATGGATGGCATAGATTTTAATTTTAATACGGCAAATCCTGAAGTAACTTTAACAGGTACAGGTTTATCAGGATGGGATGGAGCATACTGGGTTGCTGTTGATGGAGCTAATTTTGTGATGGTATCTAAAAATAGAGGTTTTACGATCTATTTTAATAATGGTAGTGTTCCAGTTTGTAATGAATTGTCTTTGAAAAGTATTTCAAATACGAGTAATTTAATTGTGTCTTCAGAAATTAGTTTATACCCTAATCCTGCTAAAAACAAATTGAATGTTGAGGTTTTAAACGACACACAGCGTTTAGAAATTGTAACCTTACAAGGTGATATTGTGTTAACAGTAAATAATTTTAAAAGTTCAACAATTGATATTGAACACTTATCTCCAGGCATTTATTTTCTAATATCATACAGTAATGGCAATCAGGAATCAATTCCGTTTGTAAAACAATAAGTAACTACCTCTTTTTAAAAAGCCTCCACAACTAAATTTAATTGTGGAGGCTTTTAGTATACTAAAAATCTAATTTAGAATTATATAAAATGTTTATTTATCTTCAAGGAAACGTTTGAAACCTATACGGCTTAACATCTTTTTTTCCATTTTCCAAAAAAAGTTAAACTGTCCAAATAACCAGCCAAAGCAAACTAAAAGGACTTGGTATATCGGGAAAATAAGTAAAATTCTAATAGGCCAAAAAATAATTCCAGGTGTAGTTGCTTTACTTAAGCCTATGAATTCGGTTATAGGTCCTGCAATTTTTGTAGCGGTAGAGCCAGTGATGCCAAAAACTAGAATTATTACTAATATTTCCCAGTTGTGTTCGATACCCCAACGTTGCTTTAATTTTTCCATAATGCAAATTTACAACTTATAGAAAAACTACAAACCCAGATTATAGTTTTGATAAAAAAAATATGAGGCAATCATATTGCTCAGAGTTTTTGAATAAAAAAGTGTGTAGTTACTAACTTAATGATAACTTAGATAGTTAAGAGGTTAATGAAAAAGCCGAAAACTAAAATATAGCTTTCGGCTTTTAATAAAATTTATTGTAGGAGTTTATTTTTTTCCTCCAAAAAGGCCACCAAGTAGACCACCTATGCCTCCTTTTTTTCCTCCTAATGCCATTCCAGCAACGTCATCAATAATGCTACCATCTCCATCAGCATCTAAAATAGATGTTAAAATAGATTGACTTCCGCCACTATTGGCACCTCCCATTAATCCTCCTAATAGGCTAGAAAGTCCATTTGAGTCTGAAATACCTGCTTGTTGTGATTGTTTACCTACCATTCCCATTAATAAAGGAGCAGCAACTTTTAAAATATTTCCTACAGAACCAACATCAACACCAGATTCTTTACTTAATGCATTTTCAACTGCAGGTTGTTTAGCGCCTAATAAATGACCTAGAATTCCTTGACCTTCTTGTTGAACACTATCATCAACTCCTCCATCAAAGAAGCCACCTAGGTTATCTAATAACCCACCTCCAGCATGTTTGCTTAGTGCGCCCATTAAACCTTGAGCTCCGTCGGGTGTTTGTGCATTTTTATTCATAGCACCCATTAATACGGGTAAAGCCATACTAAGTAAGTTGCTAGTTTTATCAGCAGACTGATTTGTTTGTTTACTTACTCCGTTAATAATTTGCTGTCCCATAGGGCCACTCAATAAATCTAATATACCTGACATTATTTATAATTTTATGTTAATACCTAAATTTACAATATTATTTTTAATATTCATCAGTAAAGTTTTAAACTATAGTAATTAAGCTAGTTAGCTAAATATATATTTAACTTATGTGATCCATAAAAATTAATTGTAAGTTTCAATTAAGTCTAAAGTAATTCATAGACACTTCTTAAAATACTTTAATGTGATTATTTAAAGCTTAAATTCTTTGAAAGGTAATATTTAGGAGTTAAAGCGCAATAAAATGACCTATTAGTATCATTTTATGAGTTAGCAATAAAAGTGGAATTATTTTTTATTTAAATAAATAAAAAAAACCTTGAAATAAATAATTTCAAGGTTTTTGCGGAGAAAGAGGGATTCGAACCCCCGGAGGTGTGACCCTCAACAGTTTTCAAGACTGCCGCATTCGACCACTCTGCCATTTCTCCAGTGTCTCTTGCGTTTGCTTCAAATACTATTTGTAAGCGGGTGCAAATATACGAGTCTTTTTTAGTTACGCAAAATAACTAGCAACTTTAATTTAAAAAAAAATAATTTTTTAATTATGAAGCCTATTAATATTACATTTGGTAATGAATAATAAATTTTGAATTATGTTTAAATACCTATGTGTACTTACTACGTTTTTTAGTATTAATTCTTGCAAAATAAATAAAGAATTTAGCCAAAACATAGAATTAAATACAGTTAGTATTGCTGAAAAGTATTTAACAGAAATAAGTGAAGAAGAACTAAAAGAAAATTTGTACGTTTTTGCTTCCGATACTATGCAAGGAAGAGCTACAGGAACAGAAGGGCAACGTAAGGCAGCTAATTTCCTTAAAAACGAATATAAAAAAATGAATGTGCTTAGTCCTAGCGGACTTAATTACTATCAGAATATACCAAAGTCTTTTTTTAATAATAGATCAGAGGAGGATGCTACAAATGTATTGGCTTATATTAAAGGAAAAGAACTTCCTGATGAATTAGTTATTATTTCAGCACATTACGATCATTTAGGTTTAGATGAAGACGGACAGGTTAATAATGGTGCCGATGACGATGGATCGGGTACAGTTGCCATTTTACAAATAGCAAAAGCGTTTAAAAAGGCAATCGATGATGGTTATGAACCTAAACGAAGTATTTTGTTTTTACATGTGGTAGGAGAAGAGATAGGATTGTACGGCTCTAGGTATTATGTTGAAAATCCAATCTTTCCATTATCGGAAACAGTTGCAGATTTAAATATTGATATGATTGGTAGGATAGATGATAGTCACTCAGAAACTCCTAATTATTTATACATTATAGGCAGTGATCGTTTGAGTAATGAACTGCATCAAATTAATGAAAGTATTAATAATAATTATTCAAAATTAAATTTAGATTATACTTTCAATAAGAAAAATGATCCTAATCGTTTTTATTACCGAAGCGATCATTACAATTTTGCAAAAAATAATATTCCTGTAATATTCTATTTTAATGGAACTCATGATGATTACCATCGGGTTACTGATACAGCGGATAAAATAAATTATAGCTTGCTTAAAAAAAGGACAGAACACATTTTTATGACAGCTTGGGAATTAGCAAACCGTAAGGAATGTATTGTCCTAGATTAAATAGCTATCACTTCCCAAATTTGATCAGCGTTCAAACGAAAACTTTTTAAATAGTTAAAGGAACATTCATTAGGTCCTAATATGGATAAAAATGAACTGTTATCTTCTTTTTTGTACAAATGATATACTTTGCCAATAACAGGTTCAAAACTAAATTTAGCTTCGTAAATTAGTTTATTAAACTCATATTGTTCGACGAGTTTTTGGTATTCAGATTTTAATTCCTCAAACTTAGCTCCAAGCTGATGATTCACTTTTGATACTGTATTGTTTTTCCAATGCGAGATATCAGTTAGCTCTATTTTAGGCGCGGACATATCTGTTGCGTAGGGTAGAGACTTAGCATTGTAAACCTGTAGATCTTCATCAAAAACAACGTTGTCAGGCTTTTTCTTCATAAATGAAATTTATTACAAAATTAGAAAAGGATTAAAAAATCCGTTGTTAAAAAGAGTTAATCTTTAGCCAATGCTTATTTTATAAAGAATTTCATTAAAACAAAAAAAACTGCTAAAAATAGCAGTTTTATTAAATCTAAAATATTTGTAGGGAAAATAATAGATTTGGGGTTACGTTAGTAAAGTTTCAACCTTATTAAAGGAAGCACTTTTTATGAGCTTAGGACTAAAAAGGTTAATGATTTTATCATTTTTAGCTAGTAATGTTTTTGATTGATGAAACACTCTTAGTTGGTTTATTTTTGTAGGAGGCAACTTTAAAGCCTCGTTAAGACTAAGCCAAGCATTAGATTGTTCTCCGACTAATGCTATAGCTTTAACTCCATAATCTTCAGCATATATAAAAAGAGATTCTATATTGTTATCCACTAAATCTTTGTTAAGATCAAATTCTATTATTGAAGCATTTGATTTATTTTCGAGGCGGTTATATGATTTAACCAGTTGTTCTAAAAGTTGACTTTGTTTATTAGCTGTTTTTATTAATAAATTACTGTTACCCTCTTTTTGGTTGGCAAATGCAGAAAAATGTATAATGAATAAAATGTAAATTATATTTTTCATATTGTATATTTTTAATACAATGCTAAATTAATGATTCACTGGTGTTTAGAAATAGTAAACTATGCATGCATTGTATTTTTTTAGATGAAATACATTTTTAATCGATTAAGTGTGTTTTGTGTGCGTAGTTACTAATAAGAGTTGAATTATTTAAACAAAAAAAAGCCATCAAGATTTTCTGCTTGATGGCTTAAGGTTTTAGTAATTATTACTTATTTCTTTTTATTTTTTTCAGCTTGCTCCATTGCTTCTTGTAGACGTTGTTTGAACTTGCTCTGTTTTTTTGGTTTCTTTTTGTTTTCCTGTATTTGTGCGTGAATTCTATCTTCGTCTATAATAAAGTTTTTAATTACTAACATAATACCAATGGTGATTAAGTTAGAAACAAAGTAATATAAAGACAAGCCTGAAGGATAGTTATTAAAGAAGAACAACATAAATAAAGGCGATAAATACATTATAAATTTCATGTTAGGCATGCCTGGTTGTGATTGTGTAGGCATGTTTTGTCCTGTTGTCATTTGCATGTAAAAGAAAATAGCAATTGAAGCTAGTATTGGAAACAAACTAATGTGATCTCCGTAAAATGGAATATTAAAAGGCAAATTAGCAACCACATCGTAACTTGATAGATCATCGGCCCATAAAAAGCTTTTTTGACGCAATACAAATGCACTTGGAAAAAAGCTGAACATGGCATATAATATGGGCATTTGCAATAAAGCAGGGATACAACCTGCCATAGGGCTTACTCCAGCTTTACTGTAAAGCTTCATGGTTTCCTGCTGCTTTTTCATGGCATTGTCAGCATATTTCTCGTTAATCTCTGCAATTTCGGGTTTTAACACCTTCATACGTGCTTGCGATATATAAGACTTGTAAGTTACAGGTGATAGTCCGATTTTCACTAAAACAGTCATTACAATAATGGCGATACCGTAGGGTAGAAAACCACTTAAAAACCCAAATAAAGGGACGAATAACCATTTGTTTATCCATCCAAATATTCCCCAACCAAGGGCAACAATTTCATCTAAATTTTTGTCGTAGCTGTTTAGCGTTTCGTAATCCGTTGGTCCGTAGTACCAATTCATTTGATAATTTAAATTACCTCCATTAGCTACTAAAGGCAAGTTTGCGGTGAATTTTTTTAATTTTAAAGTATCTATTTCTTCGTCTTTAATTAAGTTCGAAGAAGTAAATTTACCGGTTTTGAAAGCTGTATTGGTAAGTAACACAGAAGAAAAGAAGTGTTGTTTGTAGGCTACATAAGTAACATCTTCAGCAGTATCTTCTTTAAAATCTCCTTGGCCTAAGTAATCATCTCTTCCGTTTTCGTATTCAAAAATTAATTCTGTGTATCTGTTTTCATAAGAATTACTTTTAGAATGTCTTAATGCTTCTAGCTCCCAATTAAGGTTGATTTCTTTAGAGGAATCGATTATGTTTTCTAAGCCTTGAGAACGAATTGCAAAATCTAGCATATAATCGCCAGGCTTTATTGTGTACACATATTCTAAAAATTGAGTTGCGGAAACTTTAAGCTTCATACTCAATTGTTGATTGTTACCAACTTTACTAAGGCTAGGTTCAAAAAACAAATTTTTTGTAGATAGTACTCTATTGTCTTTGGTATTAAAATCAATTCCTAAAGAGGCGTTCGCACCATTTTTAATAAGTAGTAATTCTTCGCCGTTATAAGCTTTATATTCTTTTAACCGAGCTTCAGTAATATACCCTCCTTTATTGTTTATTTTTAAGTAAAGAACTTCGTTTTCTAGAACAGTTTCACCGCCATTAGCAGCATTTAAGGTTTTTGAAAATCCGAAAGCGCCTAGTTCTTGATAAGCTTTTATTTTGCCTAGTGAGTCGGTAGCAGAAACGGCAACCGAATTTTCAACAGTAATAAGTCTATTACTAGTAGCTTCTTTTAGCTTTTGAATTTCAGCCTTTGCTTTTGCTTCTTTTTGAGCAGCTAATTCTTCTTCAGTAGGTCGGTTAGCATAAAAATACCAAAGGGCAATAGCTAATAATAGCACATAGCCAATGATGGATTTTGCGTCAAATTGTTTTTCTTCCATAATTTTTTGGTATTGAATTGATAGGTTATTTAACTTTTCAATTCAAAATTTGTTGACTGTAATTATAGAACAGCGAACAAATAATTAATTTATTTTTTACTGTTATCTAAAGCAGCTTTTACAAAAGCAACAAATAGTGGGTGCGGTTTTAAAACCGTACTCTTGTATTCAGGGTGGTATTGTACACCTACAAACCAAGGATGATCTTTAGCTTCCACAATTTCTACTAAACCAGTATTTGGATTCGTACCAGTGGTTTTTAGGCCTGCAGCTTCCAATTGCTCCTTATAATTGTTATTGTATTCATAGCGGTGACGGTGTCTTTCCGAAATTAATTCAGAACCGTAAGCGTTATATACATGGCTATCTTTTTCTAATTTACAATCCCAAGCACCTAATCGCATAGTACCACCCATTTCGGTGATATTTTTTTGTTCTTCCATTAAATTAATAACAGGAGATTTTGCGTCTAAATCTTGCTCTAATGAAATGGCATCTTTAATACCAAGAACGTTTCTTGAATATTCAATAACAGCCATTTGCATTCCTAAACAAATTCCTAAGAAAGGTATTTTATTTTCTCGAGCATAACGAACAGCTTCAATTTTACCTTCTATGCCGCGTTCTCCAAAACCAGGGGCAACTAAAATAGCATCTAAATGACTTAATTTAGATTCTAGGTTATTACCGTTTAAGTGTTCCGAATGTACACTTTCTACTTTAACTTTTACTTCGTTAGTAGCACCTGCATGTATAAAGGATTCTAATATAGATTTATAAGAATCTTGTAACTCTACATACTTACCAACTAAGCCAATAGTAACTTTGTTTTTTGGGTTTTTGTGTTTTTGTACAAAATTATTCCAAGCGGTAAGGTTTATAGATTCTTCAATAGGAAGGTTAAAAGTTTTTAAAACAACTTTGTCTAAACCTTCAGCCAACATTAAGTTTGGAACATCATATATTGTATCGGCATCAATCGATTCGATTACGGCATCTTGCTTAACATTACAGAATAAAGCTAATTTTTTTCTTAAATCTTTGCTTATTTCGTGTTCGGTACGACATACTAATACATCAGCTTTAATACCACTTTCCATTAATGTTTTTACACTGTGTTGTGTAGGTTTTGTTTTTAGTTCGCCTGCGGCAGATAAATAAGGAATTAATGTTAAGTGAATAACCATTGATCGATCGTCACCTAATTCCCATTTTAATTGGCGTACTGCTTCAATGTATGGTAGTGATTCTATATCACCTACGGTTCCACCTATTTCGGTAATTACGATATCATAATCTCCTGATTTTCCTAGGATTTGGATGCGCTCCTTGATTTCGTTAGTGATATGAGGAACAACTTGTACTGTTTTTCCTAAAAACTCACCTCGGCGTTCTTTGTCAATTACACTTTGGTAAATACGCCCAGTAGTCACGTTATTTGCTTGTGAAGTAGCAACATTTAAAAAACGTTCATAGTGACCTAAATCCAAATCGGTTTCGGCACCATCTTCAGTCACATAACATTCACCATGCTCGTAAGGGTTCAAAGTACCGGGGTCTACATTTATATAAGGATCCAGTTTTTGGATAGTTACGCGATGTCCGCGAACTTGTAATAGTTTTGCCAGCGATGCTGCAATTATTCCTTTTCCTAAGGAGGAAGACACTCCTCCTGTAACAAAAATGTATTTAGTTTGGCTCATGCAACAGCTTATTTCTATTCAAAATCAAAAGCGCAAAATTACAAAACAAAACAGGGATTACCTTTTTTTTGCGCTAAAAATTAATGTCGTTTTTATCTTAAATTAAATTCAAAAAAATACACTTGAATTTCTTCAAGTGTATTTTAAGGTATGTATGTGTTATTTATTCCTCCTCGGAGACCGCTTCTTCAGTTTTATCCTCACCCATATCGGCAGTGACTAAACCTTGTTTTTGTAAGAGGTTATACCATTGAATAATTTTTTTAATATCACTTGGATATACACGATCTTCGTCATATTCGGGTAAAATTTCCCTTAAAAAGCTTTCTAACTCTTTTTTAGAAGATTTGTGACTTATTGTAGCCGCTCCATTTTCTTTTTCAAAAATAGAAGCCAATACCTTTTTTAAAGGTATTTCTTCTCCATAAGTGTAAATAGCAATTTCTGTCAAAACACTTACGTTGTTTTGCATGCTAATAGATTGTTTTTTTCCGTTGATTAGGGAGGTTACTAAAAAACCGCCTCTTGTTTGGGATACTAACTCGTATAAACCAGGTTTGCCTGATATTGATATAATTTTTTCTAAACTCATTTGTAGGTATTATGCGGACAAATATATTACTATCTTCCTTTTTTTACTAATGGAAAACGCATGCGGTAATCGGCATTTACTTTTCCTTTAGAAATATTGGTTAATTTTCCTTTAATAATTCGCTTTTTAAGGCTTGAAAGTTTGTCGGTAAATAAAATTCCTTCGATGTGGTCATATTCATGTTGAATTACACGAGCAATTAAACCATTGTAGGTTTCAGTATGTTCAACAAAATTTTCATCAAAGTATTTAATGGTAACATTCTCTTTTCGATATACATCTTCTCTAACATCAGGGATGCTTAAGCAACCTTCGTTAAAAACCCATTCTTCTCCCGTTTCTTCTATGATTACTGGATTTATAAAGGCTTTTTTGAAATTCTTCAGTTTTTCTTGTTGTTCTGAAGAAAGATCTTCATCCTTAGCAAAAGGGGAAGCATCTACTACAAATACACGAATAGATCGGCCTACCTGTGGGGCAGCCAAACCTACTCCTTGTGCGTTGTACATGGTTTCCCACATATTAGACATGAATTTTTCAAATTCAGGGTATTCTGATGTGATTTCTTTGGCTATTTTTTTTAATACGGGATCACCGTAAGCTACAACTGGTAGTATCATTTATATTTTTGTCTGTGAACGATTTTGAACTAATCGTTTTATCTTGTTCTCATTAGTGTGGTACTATTCGATTCGCAAAAATAAGAAAATCAAAAATTAAAAGTGCGAAATTTAAATAGTCTTTAGATAATCTTGAAGAATAATTGTGGCACTAATTTTATCGATCATTCCTTTGTCTTGTCTTTTCTTTTTTGAAATTCCTGAGGCAATCATAGTATCAAAAGCCATTTTTGAAGTAAAACGTTCGTCTATTCGGTGTATTTTTTTATCAGGAAAAGCCGTGCTTAATTTTAAGATAAATTGTTTGATTTTTGTTTCAATTTCCGAAGGCTCGCCATGTAAACGTTTGGGTTCGCCAATTATAAAAGCTTCAATTTTATTAAAAACAGCGTAATCTTTTAAGAAAGGAATCAATTGATTGGTAGTTACGGTATCCAAAGGGCTGGCTATAATTTTCATGTCGTCGGTTGCAGCAAGTCCTGTGCGTTTGCTGCCGTAATCTATAGCTATAAGTTGTGACATTTTCTTTTTTTGCAAAGATAGACCTTTTATTTGCGTATATATAATTGCCACTAATTACATATATCTTTTATGAATGAGCAATATTTTTAAATAATTACAGCTACAAGTGTTAAAAATTGATGAAATGGGATTAAGTATATGGTTAAAAGGTAAAGCCAAATATAAATCGTACTTTTGCAACTTATTTAAAATTATATATGAGTACATTTAAAACGTTAGGGTTAGGAGAAGCATTGCTAAAGGCTATAGATGCCATGGGCTTCGTAGAACCCTCTGAAGTTCAAGCAAAAGCAATCCCAATTTTATTAGAAAAGGATACTGATATCGTAGCATTAGCACAAACAGGTACTGGAAAAACTGCAGCCTTCGGTTTTCCTCTAATAGAAAAAATTGACCCTACGAGTAAAAAAACTCAAGGTTTAATACTTTCTCCAACTCGTGAGTTGTGTTTGCAAATTGCCCAAGAGATTAAAAACTATAGTAAATTTATACCAAAATTAAATTCGGTTGCGGTATATGGTGGAGCAAGTATTCATGACCAAGCACGTGATATTAAGCGAGGAGCACAAATTATTGTGGCTACTCCAGGTCGTATGCAGGATATGATTAACCGAGGGATGATTGATATTTCTCAAATTGGTTATTGTGTGTTGGATGAAGCAGATGAGATGCTTAATATGGGGTTTTATGAAGATATTACCAATATATTGTCGCATACGCCTGATGAAAAATCTACATGGTTGTTTTCGGCAACTATGCCTAGAGAAGTAGCTACCATAGCAAAAAAGTTTATGAGCGACCCTGTAGAAATTACAGTAGGGTCAAAAAACTCATCAAATAAAAATGTTAAACACGAATATTATGTGGTAAGTGCTAGAGATCGATACCCAGCATTAAAGCGTTTGGCGGATGCCAATCCTGCTATTTTTGCAGTAATATTTTGTAGGACAAAGCGAGACACACAAGCTATAGCAGAAAAACTTATAGAGGACGGTTACAGTGCAGCTGCCATACATGGTGATTTAAGTCAAAACCAACGTGATATGGTGATGAAAAGTTTCCGTAATCGCCAAATTCAAATGCTTGTAGCTACCGATGTAGCTGCACGTGGTATTGATGTAAACGATATAACACACGTAATTAACTACCAATTACCAGATGAAAATGAAACCTATAACCACCGTAGTGGTAGAACAGGTAGAGCAGGTAAAGATGGAACCTCAATTGTAATTACAACAAAAAGTGATGTACGAAAAATTAAAAGTTTAGAGCGTACATTACAAACTACATTTGAATTAAAAACGGTACCTACTGGTGAAGAAATTTGTAAGATTCAATTATTTAATCTTGCTGAAAAAATTGAGAAAACCGAAATTAATGAGGATGTAACAGAATATCTACCAGAGATTAATGAGCAGTTAGGCCACTTAACTAAGGAAGAATTAATTCAAAAATTAATTACTGTTGAGTTTACTCGTTTTCATAATTATTACAAGAAATCAAGAGATATTCAACCTATAGATCCTAATGGCAGAGGTGGTGATCGTGATGGTGGTCGTGGCGGTAGAGGCACTCGATACTTTATTAATGTAGGTGAAAAGGATGGTTATGACTGGATGAGCTTAAAAGATTTCTTGAAGGATACCTTAAGTTTAGGGCGTGATGCTGTAAGTAGAGTAGATGTTAAAGACAATTTTTCATTTTTTAATACAGAAGATGAGCATAAAGATGCTGTATTATCTACTTTTGAAGATTTTTCTTTAGAAGGTAGAAAAATAAATATTGAGATTTCTGAAAACCGAGGCGGTGGAGGTCGCAACCGTGGTAGAGGAGGAGATCGTCGTAATGGAGGAAATAGAGGTGGCTTTAAAGGTAATCGCCGAAGTGGAGAACGCGGCGGTAGAGATAATTACAAAGGAAATAGAGAAGACAGAAGAGATCGCGGTGATAGAGGAGCAAATTCTGGAGGCGGTAGAGATCGTAGGAGACGTAGTGATCGTTAAATTCTTTGAATTATAGAATTATAATAGCCCTTAAAATTTATTTTTTAAGGGCTATTTGTTTAATGTTGTAGTAAATACGTAATTGATATTAAAAATATAAGTTACTATTGATAGATAATTGATAGCTTTACGACTAAGTATCGACTTTATATTTATGAAAAAAAATTGGTTTCTTATTTTTTGCACCTTCTGTTTTTTTACAATTTCGGCTCAGGATGTAATGATTACTATCAAAGGCGAAGTGCAAAACGCGGCAGACAACACGTCTATGGCCAATGTTAGTATTATTAATATAAATACGATAAAAGGAGCAATTACAAATTCTAATGGAGAATTTGAAATTGATGGCCGTTTAAATGATACGCTTTATTTTTCTTTCATTGGTTTTAAGCCCTTTAAGGCAAGGGTGACTAATGACTGGATTAATTATGGAAACATAATTATTAAGCTTACAGAATTAGGTTTTGCTTTGGAGGAAGTTGTAGTATCGAGCCACGGTTTAACTGGTTTTTTAGAAATTGACGCAAATAATATACCCACCTATCAAACAAATACACGATATGCTATTCCAGGACTAGAAACCTCTTATGAGGGAGGGAATTCGGATAATGCTGTTAATAGGTCAATAAAAGCATTACTGAACCCCATTTCCTCAATTGCAAATTTATTTAATAAAAAGAAAAACCAATTAAAGCGATTACGCCGAATTAAAGAAGATGAGGAAATAAGAAACTTACTTCAAGACAAATTTGATAGAGAAACATTAACAACTCTTTTAGGGGTGGAGAAAGTAGATATTGATCAAATTTTAAGTAATTGCAACTATTCCAAACAATTCATTAAAACAGCAAACGATCTTCAAATCATGGATGCGATTAGTGAATGTTACGAAGAGTATAAGATTTTGAATAGGTAATTTGGTAGGTGTCATCTCTTGTGTTTTTCGGGTGTTGATAGCGTCTTAAAAAAGTGTATTTCGTTCAGAGTAGTACTAGAAAATCAACATAATTAACGTGAGTTCGACTTAAGAAACAGGAATTTTATAGAAATAAAAAGCAGAATATTTAGTAAATTAAAGTACTGAA
>CANNCQ010000039.1 GCA_947503135.1 uncultured Aquimarina sp.
CTTTTAATCTTAAATATTGAGTGGGCTAGCCCACTCAATATTTAAAATCTATTGCACTTATGACTTGAATTCAAGTTATGAAAACTGTTCGCGTCTAGAAAAATGAAAACTGGATTCTATTCGGGCATTTTCATCACTATCACTACCATGAACAGCGTTTCTACTTAAAGATTCTGCAAATAATTTACGTAAAGTTCCTTCTTTTGCTTTTGTTGGATCTGTATTCCCCAAAAGAGTTCGAAAATCTTCAACAGCATTTTCTTTTTCTAAAATAGCAACAACTATAGGCGCACTACTCATAAAAACATACAAGTCTTCATAAAAAGGTTTGCCTTCGTGTACGGCGTAAAATTTTTTCGCATCATTCAACGTAAGTTGTGTCATTTTTAACGCTATGATTTTAAACCCAGAATTGGTAATCTTCTCTAAAATTTCTCCAATTAAACCTCTTGCCACTGCATTGGGCTTAATCATTGTTAACGTTCTATTTGATGCCATTAAAATAATATTTTCTTAAATGTAACAAATATTCAGCAATTGAATGGCTTCTTAAAAGTAGATTTAATTTTTGGTAAAGCTTTAAAGAATAAAGTATATTCGTGCCACCTATGAAAAAAGAAGATCTTCAACAGTTAAGTGCAGAATTATCACAACCCAAAAAAGTTGTTATTATTCCCCATAAAAATCCCGATGGTGATGCCATGGGCTCAACTCTTGGTTTAAAAATGTACTTAGAAAGCAAAGGGCACACCGCAACGGTTATTGCTCCTAATGACTATCCTTCATTTTTAAAATGGCTACCCGATAATGATAGTGTAGTTATTTATGACGCTGCTCCATCAAATGCAAAAAAAATAATTGATGAGGCTAATTTAATTTTTACACTTGATTTTAATCACTTAGGCCGTTGTGGAGACGTAGGAGGCATTTTAGAGGATGCTAAAGCCACATTTGTTATGATTGATCATCATCAACAACCAGAGGATTATGCTACATATGTTTACAGCAATACTGAAATGAGTTCTACCTGCCAAATGGTATATCATTTTATTGAAATGTTAGGTGATGTCCCTAAAATAGATGCTAAAATAGCTACGTGCCTTTACACTGGTATAATGACTGATACCGGCTCTTTTAGATATCGTTCTACAACAAGTATTACACACAATGTAATTTCTAAATTAATAGAAGCTGGTGCTGATAATACTCAAATTCATCAAAATATTTACGATACCAATACGCTAAATAAGCTCCAGCTTAAAGGTGTAGCTTTAAAAAACTTAAATTTATTACCTGAGTTTAAAACTGCATTTATACACATGTCGCAGTCGGAACTTAATCAACATAATTTTAAAAAGGGAGATACCGAAGGCTTTGTTAATATTGGATTATCTATAGAAGGTATTATTTTTGCCGTAATTTTTATAGAAAATGAAAAAGAAGGAATTATAAAAATGTCTTTTAGGTCAAAAGGAGATTTTTCTGTAAATGAATTTGCTCGAAATCATTTTGAAGGTGGCGGGCATAACAATGCTGCAGGTGGTCGCAGTGAAAAAACACTTACTGAAACAATTGCTTTTTTTAAGAGTCTATTACCTAAATATAAAACTTTACTTTTAGGATCATAATGATAAAAAAAATCCTAACACTCCTTATTTTAACCCTATCTGTTGCCTGTAGTCAGCCAATAGCACGTAAACCTATTAGTGTAAGCTCTGGATCAAATATCCAGAAATCGCTAAGCTTAAATAACAAAATTAAAGATAGGGACGAAAAACTTATCAAAAACATAATCAAAAAAGATACGCTTCACAATTACCTCAACTCTGGAAACGGGTTTTGGTATTACTTCACAAAAAAAGACAGTATTTCAAGTTACAAACCATCGTTTGGAGATATTGTTAATTTCGACTACACTGTGAAAAATTTGAACAAAATCAATATCTACGAGAACAACAAATTTAAAAATCAAGAATATCGAATAGATAAACAGGAATTATTTTTCGGTTTGCGGGAAGGCCTAAAGCTTTTACAAGAAGGAGAAAGTGCTACTTTTCTATTTCCTTCACATGTAGCCTACGGTTTTTATGGCGATTTAGAAAAAATTGGACATAATATTCCTATAATTTCAGAAGTAACCGTAAATTCGATTTCTAAATCCAAGAATCAAAATTAATATCAATTTATATAATGAAAACAATCAAATATTTATTTATTGCCGTAGCTGGACTTGTTATAGCAAGCTGTAGTGAAAAGTATCCAAATTTAGAAGATGGTATTTATGCCGAGTTCGAAACTTCTAAAGGTACAACAGTTGCTAAATTAAACTTTGAAGAAACACCTTTAACCGTTGCTAATTTTGTGGCATTGGCTGAAGGAACTCAAGAAGCTGTTAAAGACAGTGCTAAAATTGGGAAGAAATTTTACGACGGCTTAATATTCCATAGAGTTATTAAAGATTTTATGATTCAAGGTGGAGACCCTGAAGGAACTGGGCGAGGTGGTCCAGGTTATAAATTTGCCGATGAAATTGTAGATTCATTACAACACAGTAAAAAAGGAATTCTTTCTATGGCTAATTCAGGACCTGCAACTAACGGAAGTCAATTTTTTATTACTTTAAAAGAAACTCCTTGGTTAAATGGTCGCCATACAGTTTTTGGGGAAATTATTGAAGGTATAGATGTTATTGATAGCATTGGTGCTACAGAAACGCTTCCTGGAGACAAACCAAAAGACAGTATTGTTTTAAATGCTGTTAATATTATACGTAAAGGTAGCGCTGCTAAAAATTTTGATGGAAACGAAATATTTCAAGCTGAAACAAAACGTATAGAAGAAGAAAAAGCAAAAAAAGAAAGAATTGCTATTGAAAAAGCTTCAGGAACTAAAGCTAAATTAGATGCTTTTAAAGCTAAAGCTGATAAATTAGATAGTGGTTTAGAATTTTACTTAGCTAATGCTGGAAATGGTCAAAAAGTTAAAGATGAAGAACTAGTAGGTGTTTTTTACGCCGGTTATTTTGAAGATGGTCGTTTATTTGATACAAACATCGAAAGTATTGCTAAAGCCACTGATACTTATAACCCTCAACGTGCGCAACAAAATGGATATGCTCCTATGCCTGTACCTTATTCGAACAAAGCTAATATGATACCTGGCTTTAAAGAAGGTCTGTTAAAAATGAATAAAATTGGAGACAAGGCTGTTTTCTTTATTCCTTCGCATTTAGGTTATGGAGAAAGACAAACTGGGCCAATTCCAGCAAACTCAAACTTGGTTTTTGAAGTTGAATTCAAAGAAATCATAAAAAAATAGTAGTCATTAACTATAAGTTATTAAGTGTCTAAATTAAATTTTAGACACTTTTTTTTGGTCAAAAGTCTTTATTTAAAAGTGATTTTTAAGATATTTGCAACTATGTTTCAACTTGGAAAAACTTTAGTTTCGGAGGCAATAATTGAGAACGATTTTGTTTGTAACCTTTCTTCTTGCAAGGGTATTTGCTGTATAGAAGGAGATGCCGGAGCCCCTTTAGAGAAAGACGAAATTCAACTATTGAAAGATATTTATCCCAAGGTGAAACCTTTCATGAGGCAAGAAGGAATTGATGTTATTGAAAACCAAGGAACCTCTATAATTACAAAAGATGGAGAACTGGAAACACCACTAGTCAATAACGCAGCTTGCGCATATGTTAACTTTAACAGTAAAGGTATTGCTGCTTGTGCTATAGAAGAAGCATACAATCAAGGTAAAATTGATTGGAAAAAACCTATTTCTTGTCACCTATACCCTATTAGAATAAAAGAGTACAGTGAGTTTTCTGCTGTTAATTACCACAAATGGGATATTTGTAACGATGCCTGCTCTTTAGGAAAAGAATTACAAGTACCGGTTTACAAATTTGTAAAAAATGCACTTATAAGAAAATTTGGAGAAGACTGGTATGCTGAACTAGAAGATACTGCTAAAAAAATCACTCCATAATATAGTTTTCAACAGCTTATTTATATTTCATCAATGATATATTAATACCCATTAAAAAGAGGTAATCACCTAATAATTCACTTGATACAAGCATTTTTCTATAATTATTATCTAGAAAATGCTAAATAGCACAACATCAATAAAATCAACACTTTATAGATTATTAGCAAAAAACAACCGATTAATTACCTGTTGAAAACTTTGTGAATACCATCGCTAAGTTTAACACTAAGATTCCTTCTTTTTTGTGATATTTGTAGGTATACCAATTCAATCATCATACACCAACCAATATTATAAATATGAGCACAGCTGTAGAACCTATTTTAAAAGAAAATCCAAACCGTTTCGTAATATTTCCTATACAACATAATGATTTATGGGATTGGTATAAAAAAATGGAAGCTTGTTTTTGGACTGCTGAAGAAATAGATCTACATCAAGATATTACCGATTGGGAAACATTATCTAAAGATGAAAAATATTTCATAAAGCATATTCTTGCTTTTTTTGCTGCAAGTGATGGTATTGTAAATCATAATATTGGTGAAAACTTTGTTAATGAAGTTCAATATCCTGAGGCAATGTTTGTATATACTTTTCAAATGATGATTGAAAACATACACTCGGAAACATATTCCTTATTGATTGATACTTACGTAAAAGATGAAACTGAAAAAGACAAATTATTTAGGGCTTTAGAAGAATTCCCTGCTATTAAAAAGAAAGCTGACTGGGCCTTAAATTGGGCTAAATCAGATTCTTTTGCAGAACGTTTAATCGCTTTCGCTGCCGTTGAAGGTGTATTTTTTTCAGGTGCTTTTTGTTCTATTTTTTGGTTAAAAAAACGTGGATTAATGCCTGGATTAACTTTTTCTAACGAATTAATTTCACGTGATGAGGGAATGCACACTGAGTTCGCTGTTCACTTACACAATCACCACTTAATTAACAAAGTTCCTGAAGCTAGAATTAAAGAAATTATCTTAGGGGCTCTTGAAGTAGAAAAAATATTTATTATCGAATCCTTACCTGCTAGTTTAATTGGTATGAATTCTAAACTTATGTCACAATACTTAGAATTTGTGACCGATCGTTTATTATCTGAACTAGGTTGTTCTAAAGAGTTTAACACTGCTAATCCATTTGATTTTATGGATATGATTTCTCTGCAAGGAAAAACAAACTTCTTTGAAAAAAGAGTATCTGAATATCAAAAGGCAGGTGTTATGAATAAAGATAAAGAAGCTGAAAAAATTAGCTTCGACGCCGACTTCTAAGTCAACAACAAAATAAAATTAACTTAAATCCTGCTTTGGTTAGTTTGGATAGGAATAAGACCCTCTAAACTTAACCTTGGCTAAAACGTATCTAAATATGTTTGTAGTAAAAAGAGATGGCCGTAAAGAGCCTATAATGTTCGACAAAATTACGTTCAGAGTACGTAAAATGTGTTATGGCTTAAACGAATTGGTAGACCCTGTAAAGGTAGCCATGCGAGTTATTGAAGGTCTTTACGATGGAGTTACTACAAGTGAGCTAGATAATTTGGCTGCGGAAATTGCTGCAACCATGACTGTAGCACATCCTGACTATGCAAAGTTAGCAGCTCGTATTTCAGTATCGAACCTCCATAAAAATACCAAAAAAACTTTTTCTGAAGTAATTACTGATTTACATGATTATGTAAATCCCCGTACTGGTAAAGAAGCATCTTTAATAGCAGATGATGTTTACAAAGTAATTATGGATAATAAAGAGAAATTAGACTCTACTATTATCTATAATCGTGATTTCAACTACGATTACTTTGGATTTAAAACCTTAGAACGTTCTTATTTATTAAAAATTAATGGACAAATAGCAGAACGCCCTCAACACATGTTAATGCGTGTATCTGTAGGTATTCATCCCGATGATTTGGATGCAGCTATAGAAACGTATGAGTTAATGTCTAAAAAATTCTTTACACACGCCACTCCTACTCTATTTAATTCTGGTACACCAAAACCACAAATGTCTTCTTGTTTTTTATTAGCTATGCAAGATGATAGTATTGATGGCATTTATGATACTCTTAAGCAAACCGCTAAAATATCTCAATCCGCAGGAGGAATAGGCTTGTCTATACACAACGTACGCGCTACAGGCTCTTACATTTCTGGAACCAACGGTACCTCAAATGGTATTGTACCCATGTTACGTGTATATAATGATACTGCCCGCTATGTAGATCAAGGTGGAGGAAAACGTAAAGGATCTTTTGCCATTTATATGGAACCATGGCATGCTGATATTTTTGATTTCTTAGAATTAAGGAAAAACCACGGTAAAGAAGAAATGCGAGCACGTGACTTGTTTTACGCTATGTGGATTCCTGATTTGTTTATGAAACGTGTTGAAGAAAACGGAGATTGGACCTTAATGTGTCCTAACGAATGTCCTAATCTTTTTGATGTGCATAGTGAAGAATTCGAAACAATGTACACGCGCTATGAGGCTGAAGGAAAAGGTCGTAAAACAGTAAAAGCAAGAGATGTTTGGGAGAAAATATTAGAATCTCAAATTGAAACAGGTACACCGTACATGCTTTATAAAGATGCGGCCAACCGTAAGTCTAATCAAAAAAACTTAGGTACTATACGCTCTTCTAACTTGTGTACCGAGATTATGGAGTACACTAGTCCAGACGAAATAGCCGTATGTAACCTAGCTTCTATAGCCTTACCTAAATTTGTAAAAGGTGGTAAGTTTGATCACGATGAATTATTTGCTGTAACTAAACGTGTAACAAAAAACTTAAACAAAGTTATCGACCGAAATTACTACCCAGTAAAGCAGGCTGAAAACTCAAATATGCGCCACCGTCCGATAGGATTGGGTATTCAAGGTTTAGCCGATACTTTTATTATGTTACGCTTACCTTTCACTTGTGATGAAGCAAAAAAATTAAATGAAGAAATTTTTGAAACCATGTACTTTGCGGCAGTAACTGCTTCAAATGAAATGGCTATTGAAGAAGGACCTTATTCTACTTTTGAAGGCTCCCCTATTTCAAAAGGAGAATTTCAATACAATCTTTGGGGACTAACCGACGATGATTTGAGTGGTCGTTGGGATTGGGTTTCTTTACGCAAAAAAGTAATGAAAGAAGGTGTACGTAATTCGTTGTTAATGGCACCAATGCCAACAGCTTCAACTTCACAAATTTTAGGAAATAACGAAGCTTTCGAACCTTACACAAGTAATATTTATACACGTAGAGTATTATCCGGTGAATTTATTGTGGTTAACAAACATTTACTTGAAGATTTAGTAGACCTTGGTTTATGGAGTGATGATTTAAAAGATGCCATCATGCGTGCCAATGGTTCTATTCAAAATATTGAAGGTATTCCTCAAGATATAAAAGAATTATACAAAACCGTTTGGGAAATGAGCATGAAGGATATTATTGATATGTCTCGTCAACGAGGGTATTATATAGATCAATCACAATCATTAAATTTATTTATGGAAGGTGCTAATAATTCTAAATTAACATCAATGCACTTTTATGCTTGGAAAAGTGGTTTAAAAACAGGGATGTATTATCTACGTACTAAATCTGCTGTAGATGCTATTAAATTTACTCTAAAAACAAATGCTGAAGTAACTAATAAAAAGGATGTTTCTACCTCAAAAATTGATGCTTCTGCTCCTAAAAAAACAAATTCACAAGCTGTAATTTCTACAGAAGGAAGCATATCACCTGCAGAATTAAAAGCTATTATTGCTCAAAGTAAAGATGCTGAAGGCGATGACTGCTTAATGTGTGGTTCTTAACCATATATTATTTTTATTAATATAGAAAAGAGGCTGTCTGAAAAGAAAGTCTCTTTTTGTATAAAATTTTAGCTATTTGTTCGTTTAGATATATTCGAAAAGTAATCTTCAAGACTTACGATCAAGATCAGTTAATTTTATTACCACTTAGTTATGGTGATTTAGTTACAGCCAATCATGCAATTTGTATAATCAATACCATTATAGATTCCTTAGATATCAACTACCAAGTAAATTCGGCACAAATAATCTAAGCCATTTTTTTATATTTATTATTTAATAATTTTTTGAATTCAAGAAACAAAAAGTCTACTTATTTTTTACTCGTTACCTATTTTTTGTTTGGGTATCTTAATTATATACTTTTTACGACTTGCATTATTTAAATGCTGTTCGCGTAACCAAGGGTTATATAACTTCAACTCCTTGTAAGTAATTCCAAAACGCTTAGCAAAATTAGGAAAACTTGTTACTACAGAATCTACCTCTACTTTATAAGTTGGTCTTAAACTATACAAATGCTTTGGCTTGTAATTAAATCCATGCTCTTTTGCGTGGGTGAGTATCTGTTTTATGGCTATAATTCGAAATACATACCTTCCTGTTTCTTGCCCTAATAATAAATCATAGTAATTATCTACTTTTTGTTCGCTTAAGCGCTTATTTATTCCTCCGTTCCCAGCATTATAAGCTGCCGCAGCTAATGTCCACGATCCAAATTTTTCTTTTGATTGTAGTAAATATTTACAAGCTGCATGAGTAGCCTTTTCAATATGGTAACGTTCATCTACATTACTATTCACTTCTAGCCCAAGTTCTTTAGCTGTATTTTTTAAAATTTGCCAAAATCCTACTGCCTTAGCTCTCGATACTGCTTGTGTTAAACCACTCTCTATAACCGCTAAATACTTGAAATCGTCAGGAACATTATATTGCCTAAGTATAGGTTCTATTATAGGAAAATATTTATTTGCTCTTTTTATGAGTAATAAACCATTAGATTGCCAATAGGTATTTACCAAAAGCTCTCTGTCCATTCGCTCATAAACATCTGGTTGATTTAATGGAACGGGTTCTCCTGAAAAATTTAATTCCGACGGCATATCTAATGCATATACGTTATAATCATTTTCAGTTATCGTTTCTGCCTTAAATGTATGGGTAGTTTCTGATTGAATAGCATATATAAAAAAACTACTTAAAGTAGCTATTCCAATTATAGTTAACATTTTTTGAGGTACAGTCATCTTTAATCTATGTAGATCTAATTTATAATTAAGGGAGCTCTAATTTAACAACTCATAAATATAATTAAATATGGCAGTTAAGTATAACAATCCTCCATTTTAAAAAAGTAATAATTATAATTGTTTTTATTGAGCTCTGAAATTATTTCTGTTAGCGTTAAATATTAAGTCATTTAAAAAACTAACAATTCATTTTCAAAACTCAAATAATCACACTATCCCTTAATTTCATTTTTAAGAAACTGTGGTAAACTATTTAAAATTGATGAATATCATTATATTTGTATTACTTATTTCCAAAAAATATATGAAGTACAAAAGAATACTTTTAAAACTTTCGGGTGAAGCTTTGATGGGTGATTTACAATATGGAATCGACCCTATTCGTTTATCGGAATACGCGCAACAGGTAAAAGAAATTACTAATTTGGGTATTGAAGTCGCTATTGTTATTGGTGGCGGTAATATATTTAGAGGTGTTGCGGGCGCTAGCAAAGGAATGGATCGTGTTCAAGGTGACCATATGGGGATGTTAGCAACCGTTATTAATGGTTTGGCTTTGCAAGGTGCCATGGAAGATGCTGGTATGAAAACGCGTTTACAATCGGCAATACAAGTTGATGAAGTTGCCGAACCTTTTATTCGCCGAAGAGCTATTCGTCATTTGGAAAAAGGGCGCGTAGTAATTTTTGGAGGCGGTACAGGAAACCCCTATTTCACTACCGATTCTGCGGCCGTACTAAGAGCTATAGAAATAAAAGCAGATGTAATTTTAAAAGGTACGCGTGTCGATGGAATTTACACTGCCGACCCAGAAAAAGATGCGTCAGCTACTAAATTTGACACTATTAGTTTTGACGAGGTTTTGAAAAAAGGATTAAAAGTAATGGATACAACCGCTTTTACTTTAAGCCAAGAAAATGAATTACCTATTATTGTATTTGACATGAATACTAAGGGTAATTTATTAAAATTAGTCAAAGGAGAAACAATAGGTACTACAGTAAATGTATAATTAGGGTATAATTTTTGATCAATTATTCCATCTATAATTACCATAATGAACGAAGAATTAGATTTTATATTAGACAGCACTAAAGAATCAATGTCTGGTGCTATAACGCATTTAGAAAAGCAATTTTCAAATATTAGAGCTGGTAAAGCTTCGCCTGCAATGTTAGGAAGTGTAACTGTAAATTATTACGGTTCTCAAACTCCCTTGAACCAAGTTGGAAATGTGGCTACGCCCGATGCGCGTACCATTACCATTCAGCCTTTTGAAAAATCCATGATGCAGGAAATTGAAAAAGGTATTATGAATGCCAATTTGGGTTTTAATCCTATGAATAATGGTGATTTTGTTATTATTAGCGTACCACCCCTTACCGAAGAGCGCCGAAGAGAATTAGCGAAACAAGCAAAAGCAGAGGCGGAAGAAAGCAAAATTGGTGTTCGTAATGATCGAAAAAGTGCCAATAATGAAATCAAAAAATTGGAAAAAGAAGGTCTTTCTGAAGATTTAGCTAAAAATACAGAAACGGATATCCAAAGCTTAACCGATAGCCATATCAAAAAAATTGATGAACTACTTGCTATTAAAGAAAAAGAAATAATGACGGTTTAATTAAACGTCAGCAATGATTTAAGCAGCGCCTAAAGCGTTGCTTTTTTTGTATTCATTTTTAAACCATGCTGTTTTTTTTAATCAACGCAATAAATTTTAGCTTAATTAAAAATCACCGATACTAACTACACAATAAATCAACATTGAAAAAACGTCATATTAGTAAATTTTGGCAAAGCTTTGCTAAACTTATCTTAACCAACAAAATCGCTGTTTCTTTATTCCTTGTACTAATAACTGTTGGTTTAATTAGTCAATGGAAAAATATAGGTTTTTCTTTTACTGAAGCAAATTTACTACCCGACAAACATGAAATTAATGTAGAGTACCGTAAGTTTTTAGACAAGTTCGGAGAAGAAGGAGTTGTAATTGTTATGGCTATTGACGATCCCTCTATTTATACTCCTGAAAAATTTAATGCCTGGCATAAATTAAATAAACAAATTGACACGTTTAACGAAGTTGATTTTGTGGTTTCCTTTTCCGAGATAAAAGAATTAGCACGTGTAGAAGACCCTAAATCTTTTGCTTTAAAACCAATTACTACGGTTGAAAACTTTAGTCAAAAAGATATTGACTACTACAAAAACAAGCTTTTAAATGAACTTCCTTTTTATAAAGGACTTATTTATAGCAACTCTAAAAACACTATACAATCGGCACTTTATATTCGTCAAGACGTTGTAAACACAAGAGGGCGAAGAGATTTTATTTTAAAAAAACTAAACCCTTTGCTAAAGGAGTTTGAAAAAAATCAGAATATTGATTTAAAAATTTCGGGGATGCCGTACATCCGTACCATGAACTCGAAGAATATTTTTGATGAAATGAAATTGTTTTTAGGAGCGGCTTTGTTAATTACCTCTGGTTTGTTCTTTTTCTTCTTTCGATCGGTACGCGCTACAGTAATTTCAATGATTACCGTAGTTATTGGTGTAATGTGGGCTTTCGGTTTTATAGGGTTGTTTCATTTTGAAATTACCGTACTTACTGCTATAATTCCCCCTCTCGTTATTGTAATTGGAATTCCTAATTGCATTTTCTTAATTAACAAATACCAGCAAGAAATACGAAAAACAGGAGAAAAACTTCCTGCCTTGCAGTTAATGATTAGCAAAGTGGGCTATGCTACATTAATGACCAATGTAACCACAGCTATGGGGTTTGCAACGTTTATACTTACCTCTAATTCTCTTTTAGTAGAATTTGGCACCATTGCATCGGTATGTATTATGGGGTTATTTCTCTTAACCATTTTAGTAATTCCGCTGTTGTATAGTGTAATGCCTGTACCTAAGAAACGTCATTTAAAGCACCTAGAAAGGCGTTGGGTTGATGGTTTAGTAAATTGGATGATTACCATGGTAACTACTCAGCGTAAACTAATTTACATCGCTACTTTTATAATACTTGTGCTAAGTATTATTGGTATGAATAAAATAAAGGTTTCTGGTAGTTTATTGGAAGAAATGTCTAAAAAGGAAGAATTTTATAAAGATATTTTGTTTTTTGAAGATGAGTTTGATGGAATTATGCCTTTGGAAATAATGATTGATAGCAAAAAGCCTAAAGGGATTTACAAGCTTTCTACCTTAAAACGTATGGAGCAATTAAACACAACCATAGCTTCTTACCCCGAGCTTTCGGAAACAAAATCTGTAGTTAACATTGTAAAATTCGCAAAACAAGCTTTTTATAACGGAAATTCAAAATACTATGAGCTTCCTACTAAGCAAGAGCGTAATTTTATGTTTCCTTATTTTAAAACACTTGAAAAAGGGAATAAAAATTTATTATCCTCTTATGTAGATGCTACAGGTCAGTACGCGCGTATTTCAACCTTTATGAAAGATGTTGGTACTGATAAGATGGAGAAAATTGAAGCTTCATTATTACCTAAAATAGAAGAAATTTTTCCTAGCGAACGTTATGAGGTTACCCTTACCGGTAGGGCGTTAATTTTCCAAAAGGGAACCGACTATTTAGTTAAGAATTTAGTACAATCTTTATTATTAGCCGTAGTACTTATTATAGTAATTATGCTGTATATGTTTAGGTCTTGGCGAATGGTTTTAGTATCATTACTTCCAAATTTATTACCGCTATTAATTACTGGTGGTATTATGGGGTATGCAGGCGTTCCTATTAAACCCTCTACTATTTTAGTTTTTAGTATCGCTTTCGGAATTTCTGTAGACGACACCATTCACTTTTTAGCTAAATACCGACAAGAGTTAACTAGTAAAGGTGGAGATGTTATGAAAGCAACTATAGCCTCGTTACGAGAAACGGGCTTAAGTATGTTTTATACCTCTACTGTATTATTCTTTGGGTTTGGAGTATTTTTGCTTTCAGGATTTGGGGGTACCAAAGCATTGGGTGGATTAACCTCTGCTACCCTACTTTTTGCTATGTTATCGAACTTAGTACTGTTACCAGCATTATTACTTTCTTTAGGGAAAGTAAAAAAATAGTATAAAACAAACACTGTTTTTATTCATACAAAAAGCCTTTAAAATTCTAATTAATTAGAATTTTAAAGGCTTTTTTGTTTGTTGTAAATACTATAAAATATATGCGTATTACGTTACGAAATCAATGCTACGATATCCCCTAAAGGGCGTCGTACTTTTTTGTGTATTGCATTTTTATCATCGGAGGCACGTATGCCAATAGGTAACAATAATACCGAACTTAAATTTTCTTTCTCTAAGTTTAACAATGCATCAATTTCATTGGGAATAAAACCTTCCATTGGGCATGAATCTACTTTTTCTACCGCACAAACGGTTAACAAATTACCCAAAGCTATATACGCTTGCTTAGTTGCCCATTCTTTTATTTGTTCTTCTGTCAATACCGAAAAACGTTCTATCAATACTTTATGATATCCTTCCAAACCTTTTCCATCACCTTCACGTGTGTTTTTAATCGTTTCGAAATAGCTATCTATAAATGTTTTATCTACTTTATTTTCTATACAAAAAACCAATACATGCGATGCTGTAGCAACCTGTTTTTGTCGCATCGAGGCATCACGCATTTTAGCTTGTAGTGCTTTATTTTGTACAATTTTTAATTTTACAGGTTGCAAACCGTAAGAAGTAGCTGTTAAATTAAAAGCCACTGAAAGGCGTTGTATAATTTCCGAAGATAAAATCTTGTTTGAATCAAACTTTTTAGTGGCATAACGCCACTCTAAGCTTTCTAAAATATTCATTGTATAAGTTTTCACAAATATACATTCCTATACCTAGTGTTTACCTAAGGTTCTCTTAATTTTTAACTTAAAAACAGCAAAGATCAAGGTCATTATAGGACTCAACCAATTAAATATAGCAAACACGGCAAACTCTCCCACTCCTACTCCCAAAGTATTGGCGTGGTAAGCACCGCAAGTATTCCAAGGCACTAGTACTGAAGTTACAGTTCCGGAATCTTCCAAGGTTCTACTTAAGTTTTCGGGAGCTAAATCGTTGTCCTCAAAAGGTTTTTTAAACATCTTTGCAGGTACTACCAAAGCTAAGTATTGATCGCTAGCCGTAAAATTAGTAACTATAGTTACCCCAACAGCACTCGCTATTAAACCCGTTACCGAATTTACCGCTTTAATAATTACCCCGCTTATACGCTCTAAAGCTCCTAAAGCCTGCAGCGACCCTCCCAAAACCATAGCGCTTATAATAAGCCAAACAGTACCCAGCATTCCTGCCATTCCTTTACTGCTAAATAAATCTTTCAACAACTCATTTTCTGTAGTAATCGTTACCTTTTCGGTTAATGCTATGAGCACGCCTTTGTAAAAAGACACCAACGAGGTTTCTGTAAGTCCACTAATTTCTCGTACTATTTCTGGTTGCGCTATGCACGCTACAATTCCTCCTAAAATTGCCCCCACAAATAAACTTATAAGTGGTGGCACTTTTTTTACTAGAAGTACTACAATTAGTATAGGTACAAACAACAACCACGGAGAAATAGTAAATGTGGTTTTTAAATCTAGTAACAAAGTACTGTTAACAACCGCTTCTTCTACCGTAAGGGTAAACCCAACAATTGTAAAGAACAACATAGCTATTGTAATTGATGGTATAGTAGTCCATAGCATGTATTTGATATGCGCAAATAAATCGGCCCCTGCTAAACTCGAAGCTAAGTTTGTAGTATCGGAAAGCGGCGACAATTTATCGCCAAAGTAAGCGCCTGAAAGTATGGCGCCGGCCGTCATTCCTAAAGGGATTTCGAGCGTTTTAGCTATTCCTATTAACGCAATCCCTACTGTGGCGCTGGTGGTCCAGGAGCTTCCCGTTGCTAAAGAAACAATAATAGCTATAAGTACACAGGCTACTAAAAAAATCTCCGTATTTAGTACTTGTAAACCATAATACACCATGGTAGGTATAATTCCGCTAATTAACCAAGTACCGGACAAAGCTCCTACCATTAATAAAATAAGTAGGGCTTCAGTAACACTACTAAGTTGTTGTTGTATGTTTTTACTTATGGTGGTAAACGGTATTTTTTCGGTAAAAGCCAACACCATTACTACTGCCGAAACTAGTAATAAAATAAATTGATTGCTTCCGTTTAACGCATCTTCTCCAAAAACTACCACTACATTAAAAGTAAGTAAGCTTACCAATAAAAAAATAGGGAAAAGTGCTTTCCAAAGCGGTAAAAGTGCAGGGTTTTTGTTAGTTTTAGAGTGACTCATAGGTAGGCGTACAATTAGAGTTGATAATTTAAAGAAATCCCTTTTGAAAACTATACAAAACTCCGTAAAATATAAAAGTATCGAACTTTTTCTTTTGTTTTTTTTGCTTCCTGTGTTACTAGCTTCTGCAGTTCATAGATATGCGAAACTTACCATTGTAGCTATTGCTGTAATTTATGTGGCTACTTTTTTAATACAAGCAAAACAATGGAAAGCTCCAAAAATAGATACACTTATCAAAAACCAATTTTGGAAGCGAATCACGGTATTCAGTATTTCTATTTTAGTTTTAGGCATTGCTATTTTACAAATATACGATCCTAGTCAATTGTTTAAAGTACCGCAAAACAAACCGTTACTATGGGTTACTATTTTGTTTGTGTACAGTTTTTTATCGGTGCTTCCGCAGGAATTAATTTACCGTAAGTTTTTTTATATGCGTTACGAAGACTTGTTTAGCAATAAAAAACTCTTTTTTTGTATGAATGTGCTTTGCTTTTCACTTTGCCACCTGTTTTTAAAAAACTTTTGGGTAATACTTATTACCTTACTAGGCGGAATACTATTTGCCTATACCTACGAAAAAACAAGAAGTGTACAACTGGTTTCTATTGAACATTCTATTTATGGGAACTTAGTGTTTACCGTAGGTTTGGGTACCATGCTCGCTTTTCCTGGTTAAAATATTTAATTGTTATTTTAAATTGTACCGAACAAATGAAAAAAATTAGACTTTTAATTTTAGTATTATTTATAGGCGCCTTTAGCGTTACTGCCCAAAAGAAAAAAGAGTTATTTAACAAAATAGATAACTTAAGGGAGGAAGTAAAATCTTTAAATTTTGAATTAACACGCCTAAAGCAACGGGAGCAATTAACTGCTAAAAAGCTAGAAAATGCTACTAAGCAAAATATAACTGTAGAACAGGAAAAACAACAGCTGCTGAAAACAATTAGTGGATTTACCTCTGTTTCCAAACAAAAGGCCGAAAACTTAACCTCGAGCCTAGAAACTATAAAACAAAAAGACCGCCAGCTAAAAATTATAAACGATGCGTTGGCTGCTGCCGAAAATAACAAACTACAACAGCTAACTACGGTTAGAGATAGCCTAGGGACTATCGGAAAAATAGGCTTTAAAAGCAACGTACTAATTTTAGAAATTCCCAATACAGACCTTTTTGGAAACGATGATAAAGCTGTTAACACCACTCTTTTAGGTGAAAAAGCTATTGAAAAAATTGGTGCTTTTTTAAATCACTATCCCAAGTATACTATTAGTATAGAAGGAAACAGTAATACATTAACTTTTGATGAAAAGGAAAAGTATTTAAAAGACAATTGGGACTTAAGTGCCTTACAAGCAACCGCTATAGCGCGCACTTTACAAGCAAATTGTAATATCAACCCCAACCGAATTGAAGTTGCCGCAAAAAGCGAATACAATACCAAAGGCATAGAAACTAAAACCCGCATTATTTTTAAACCTACTTTTGATGCTTTTTTTGAGTTGGTAAAAGAAACTATGAAATAGGGAGTCTTTTTATGATACTAACATTTAAACAACACTCCATTAAATGACAATTAAGTCAAATACTAGGAAAAATTATGTCTCTTTTATTCAAGGAAAAGAGACATAATACATATTATTTAAATTATAAATAACTTTATTTAAAAAAGCATCTCCAAATGTCACAATTAATAAAAGCCTACGGCAATTACGACGATTTTGAAAAAAAGCAATATTTCACTTTAATATACGACTTACTTCCCTCGCAACTATCTTTTGAAGCCCCTTTTGAAATCAATAAAAAAACATTAGAAGAAGTATTAAAAATACTTTGTTTAAAAACGTTCAATTTTGAAATTGTTTTCAAAAACTGGAATACCGATGATTCCAGTAATGCTGATAAAGATTTAGATTTCCCCTTTCAATACATTTTTAAAAGTACCTCCAACAAATGTATGGTAAGTGTTTCTGCTGAAAACGACACTCTAGATATTGATTTTTTATACGATTGTAACGATACTGAAATAGAAAACTGGATTTTAAAAACTAATACCGATTTACGTACCAATTTTAGCTTAAGCAAAACGCCTGTATTTAAAGTACTCGTAAAAAAACATTCTTATTTTGAAACCGAAGACGTACGCACCCAAAAAACCACGCTTGATATTGATACTTCCTATAACGACGATTTTAAATCTGTTAGTCATCAAATTGAAAATTCCATTGAAAAAAATGATTCAGGAATTATTTTGTTATACGGTCAACCGGGTACAGGTAAAACCACTTACATTAAAAGCTTAATTACAAAATATAACAAATCTAATTTTATATTTATTCAAAACGAGTTTGTTAGCAACCTATTAGATCCAGATTTCATTTCGTTTTTGCTAAAGCAGCGCAATACCACTATTGTTATCGAGGATGCTGAAAAAGTAGTCGCATCCCGAGAAAACAATAAAGAATCTATTGTTTCTACCATACTACAACTTACCGATGGCTTATTTAGTGATTATTTAAATATCAA
This sequence comes from uncultured Aquimarina sp., assembly GCA_947503135.1. Lineage (GTDB taxonomy): Bacteria > Bacteroidota > Bacteroidia > Flavobacteriales > Flavobacteriaceae > Aquimarina. The sequence continues at coordinate 17,934 of CANNCQ010000039.1, forward strand.
AGTGATTTGCACGTTCAACACAAGCCTTTCCAAAGTAGATACCGCTTTACTACGAAAAGGACGAATGATTGCTATGTATGAGTTTACACCTCTTTCGATAGAAAAAACAAATCGATTACTTGCATCGATAAACGAAAACGAAAGCGACCAGCAACTTACCATTGCCGATATATACAATCAAAAACAGCAATACTTTACCAACCCTGAAAAGAAGAAAATTGGATTTTAGTAAAACGCAATATGCCTACAGCCCTGCTTGCATTATTTTCAATACAGTTACAACAGACACCTAATGAAAAAAATACCATTTTTACTAATATATAGCAGAATACTTATTGGCTTTTTAATACCTGCATTTGCTATTTTAAAACCTGAAAGTTACCGATTAACCATCGTTCTATTAATGTCTGTTGGATTAATAACAGATATATTTGATGGTATAATTGCTCGAAGGCTAAATGTTTCCAGTGAAAAACTACGCGTATGGGATTCAAATGTAGATCAGTTTTTTTGGCTCGCAACAATTGCTTCTATTTTCTATATGAACAAAGAATTTATAAAAGAGAAAATTCTTTGGGTTGCAATCATTATTTTACTAGAATTATTTTGCTATTTGATAAGTTATTGGAAATTTAAAAAGTCGATAGCTACACATTCTATATTAGCTAAATTTTGGACAGTATCATTACTTGCCTTCTTAATTGATTTGACGATGAATAGTAAAAGTTATATTCCATTTTTAATTTGTATTATTTTAGGTGTTATTTCAAGAATAGAAATAATTTTAATCATAAAAGCCTTGAAAAAATGGACTACTGACATACCTTCTATTTTCGTTGTTTCAAAAATAAATAAGGGAATTCCTTTTAAGAAAAACAAACTATTTAATAGTTAAGAGCCCATTTTATAACAAATCTTAAAGTAGGTTCGACTACCCACCAATAAAAACCATACTAAACAAACAACCATCAAAAATTCAATACTTTCCGAAATTTTTAAAGACATTTCTTTCTCTTCTGAAGAAATAAATTTTGTAGAATCTAAATTCGAGAAAATAAACCTAAAAAAAGGAGCGGTTCTTTTACAGGCTAATAAAATGGTTACTCATCAATACTTTGTGAGCAGTGGCTGTTTAAGAACCTATTTTATAACTACCTCAGCCAAAGAACACACCATACAATTTGCGATTAAAAATTGGTGGATTAGTGATTATACCGCTTATTTTACGAATACAAAATCCATAATGTCTATTGAGTGCATACAAGATGCTACCGTGTATAAAATTTCAAGAAAAGATATTGAAGAGTTATATCTAGAAATCCCTAGGCTTGAAACCTACATCAGAAAAAAGCTAGAAAGCGCCTTTGCGGGTTTTCAAAAAAGGATTCTTAGCAATTTATCACAATCTGCAAAGGAAAGGTATGTTTCGTTTAAAGAAACCTACCCCAATATTGAGCAAAGCGTAAAAAATTACCACATTGCCTCCTACTTAGGAATTACTACAGAAAGCCTAAGTAGAATTAGAAGAGAAATAGTGCAACAGTAGTTTCTTAACATACATCAATTTTTTATTTATTTCACCTATTTATTTTTACTCTAACAACTTATAATTAGTGGTATTGAGTTACAACTAAGAAAACTTATTACATGCTGTTGCGGTTGTTTTAGGATTATTCCTTGTAATAACCACAAAAAAAAACAAAAAAACCACCGATGAAAAAAGTATTATTTGTATTAACCAGTCACGAAGATTTAGGGAATACCGGAGAAAAAACAGGTTTTTGGATTGAAGAATTTGCAGCACCTTACTATTTATTAAAAGATAAGGGTGTTGAAGTTACTTTAGCTTCTCCAAAAGGAGGGCAACCACCTATTGATCCTAAAAGTGCTACTGCAGATTTTGAAACTCCTGCTACAGTACGTTTTAATGATGATAAAGAAACACAAGAAATTTTAGCAAAAACCTTAGTTTTAAGTACCGTAAACCAAGCCGATTACGCTGCTGTTTTTTACCCTGGTGGCCACGGTCCGTTATGGGATTTAGCAGAAGACAAAAACTCTATTGCTTTAATTGAAGCTTTTTATAATAATAGCAAACCTGTTGCTGCTGTATGCCATGCGCCTGCTGTGTTTAAAAACACAAAAAATGCAGATGGTACTCCGCTTGTTAAAGGTAAGCGAGTTACAGGGTTTACTAATAGTGAAGAAGATGCGGTGCAGTTAACTGCTGTTGTTCCTTTTTTAGTTGAAAATATGTTAAAAAATAACGGCGGAATTTATTCTAAAAAAGACGATTGGAATCCGTATTCTGTGGATGATGGTTTATTAATTACAGGACAAAACCCTGCATCGTCTGAATTAGTTGCGGAACTTTTATTAGACAAATTGAAATAAACACTCCCCCCAAAATAATTTGTTAATAGCGCCATGAATTTCAATTCATGGCGCTATTTTCTGTTCCATTAATTTTTTAAAGCAAATGACTATAAGCTACATTTTTTTAAAGCCCCTCGTATTTATTGATGTATTTATGTTAACTATTTAACGTGAGTTCGACTTAAGAAACAGGAATTTTATAGAAATAAAAAGCAGAATATTTAGTAAATTAAAGTAC
>CANNCQ010000040.1 GCA_947503135.1 uncultured Aquimarina sp.
CAGTACTTTAATTTACTAAATATTCTGCTTTTTATTTCTATAAAATTCCTGTTTCTTAAGTCGAACTCACGTTAAATTATACTATTAAGAAATATAAAACATTCACATACTTACTCCACCACTTCAAATTTTTTAACTTCCTTATTACCTTGAGAATCAACTAATGTAAGAACATGTATTCCTATATTTGGCTGAACTGATAATTCATGATTTTTTTCGGTAGCCCCAACATACTCAGAATCAATATGCCAAAAAATAGTAGTATCGGGATTAGTATGTGCCGCTTTAAAAATAAGCACTCCCTTTTTTCCATTTATCTCTCTAGGAATAAATAATTTAGAAAATTTTTTGGGATATATTACCTCCATCACTTTTCTAGATGCCAAATCACAATTAGGCTTTAAAGGAGGTAGTACCTCATAATCACTATTTTTCTTTTTATAATACCATTCCATTACAGGTGGTAATACGAACCAACTTTTATGTAGCATTTTGTGGGGCTTTTCACAAGAGCTATTTACTTGGTAAGCTCCATCAGCTGAAAGATGTATTTTTTTATGATAGTTACATATCGCAGATCTTTCACCTGCTTTTGGAACTAAAATAGTTGTTGTTTCAGGACAAATTTTACTTGCTCTATAGCCACTCCGCTTACACGCTTTTACCTCTCGTAAAAATTCATAAGGTGGATTATACCATTGCGATGTATCAAATTGTTTAAAAATATCAAAAAGTATAGGGGCTGCACTATTAATTCCTGTTAAAGCAGCACGTCCTTCACCATCTGCATTACCTACCCAAATACCTACAGCATATTTATTATTTAATCCGATTGCCCAAGCATCTCTATTTCCGAAACTAGTTCCTGTTTTCCATGCTATTTTTTGATTTTTTGCATAGTATTCCCATCCTGCTTCTTGTACAGGCCTATTAACACCTAACATTGCTTGAAACATTAGATATAAAGCCCCTGTATTTACAGGCATCGCTTTTCCTTTTTGTTTTTCTTTAACTATTTTAGGAACATGTAAATTAGTTCCTAAACTACTTTTAACTGAGTACTGTTGCACGGAACGAGCAAATGAAGCATACAAACCCGTTAATTCCCAAAGATTGGCCTCCGCTCCTCCTAAGATTAAACTTAATCCATAATGATTAGCATTATTTTTTAATGTGGTTATACCTAATTCTCTTAATTTTTCATGAAAAAGAGGGTATTTATAATCTCTAAGCAAACGTACCGCAGGTATATTTAATGATCTGGCCAAAGCAATATCCGCTGGTACAGCCCCATCGTAAGTTTTATTATAATTTTGAGGTGAATATCCAGCAATCTGAGTAGGTATATCAGCCAATAAGGATTTAGGCATAATTGTTCCATCTTCTATAGCTAAAGCATATAAAATAGGCTTCAAAATACTTCCTGTACTTCGGGGAGACATAATTATATCCACATCTTTTCCCTGATTATTAGTAGCATTTTTTGAGTTGCCTACGTAAGATATAACTTCACCACTTTCAACTTCAACTACAATACAAGCGCTATTATAAATATGATTACTACGTAACAACTTAAGATTTCTTTCTATAATTGCAACAGTTGTTTCTTGAATTCTTTTATTTAAAGTAGTTATTATTTGTTTTCCTTTCCTTTTACTCTTTGCTATTCTATGCAGTAAATGTTGTGTGTCATTCGGTAGTCGCTTAGGTTTATTAGGTATAACCTCTTGTTGAGCTAAAAAACAGGTAGTACTGTCTATAATTTGTTTTCTCCAAAGCTTTGTAAGTAAACGATCGCGTTTATCTTTCAATTTATCGTGATTCTTTCCTGGATACAATAGCGAAGGAGCATTAGGTAATACCGCTAGCATAGCACTTTCCCCCCAAGATAATTTATAAGGGCTTCGTCCATAATAACGCCATGCTGCTGCTGGTAGCCCAACAATATTGCCTCCATAAGGAGTGTTCGAAACATACTTTCTAAGTATTTCTTTTTTGCTATATCTTAATTCTAATCGGGTTGCTAAAATAAGTTCTACAACTTTTTCATAAAGGCTTCGTCTTTTTTTATTTCGTGCTAAACGAATAGTCTGCATAGTAATTGTGCTTCCACCCCTTACAATTTTTTTTGCTTTGATATTTGTAATAGCTGCCTTACCTATTGAAATGGGATTAAATCCAGGGTGTTTATAAAAATAGGCATCTTCAAATTGCAATAAACATTTTTCAAATTTACCGGGCACGCTGTCTATTTCGGAGAATCGCCATTGTTCATCGGCTGCTAATTTAGCTGCCAATAATTCTCCGTGAGCATCAAAAAGAACAGTACTGGTTGAGTAATTAAATAATTTTGATGGTAACGAAAAAAACAAATACCATATAAAAATCACCACAAGTATAATTTTCTTGTAGTGATTTTTGATTTGCTTATTTACTATAAACACAAATAATATTTTTAACCTTATTTGACAACTTTAATCCAACCACCTGCTTTTTTAGCATTGATCGCATTATCGTACATAGCCTCGCTATACACTGCTGGGAGGTAAAATTCTCCTAAATATGAAGCATTTAAAAGTGTCACAAAAGTTTTAGTTTGTCCCGATTTTAAGTTGTAATAGTAGTTTACCCTATCATCTCTAATATCGGAATACTCTGGTATATCTTTCAAGTGTTTTCCTCCTACATTATCCATCCTAACATTTTGAATTTCCCATCCAGATGGAAACATTTGAGTCAATGCCATTTCTTTATAATCTCCTTTATATCCTGGATTTTTAACTGTTACCTCAGCCTTAAAATCAACTCCTTGCTTGATGTCTTTATGATTAATTTTATTTCCTTCCAAATCAAAATAATTTATGTCCATCACTAAATCAGAAGCAGTATTATCTATCTCACCCTTGAGTGTAGTGCCTTTTATAATTAATCGTGCAAATAAAATATTTTTTGTTTCGTTTATTAATTCTATTTGATTCGATATTTTATTTGCTTTTAAATTTTCTATTAAAATAGGCTTATCACTTAAAATTTGTTTTGAACTGCCCCCATTTTCGATCAACGTAAATTTTAATGGTTCATTTTCATTTTTGCCGGTTAAAAATTTAGATACCGCTAACAAACAATAAGCTGTAGTTTGCGTACTCATCCATTTTGAACTACTTAATTCTACGGCAATATCCTTTATCAAATTAGAAGCCTTTTCTTTTTCACCTAGTAATATCAAGGTTTCTAAAATCATGGCCTTATCCCTATCTGATGAACCATATGTACCCGATAATTCTTTATAAGGAGCTACTTCTGTTTCTTTTCCAAAGATCAGCTCTTTCGCAACAGCTTCCTGATTTGCTAAAGCATATGCACCTGCAAGTCTCCAAATCGATTGAGTAGATAACGATTCCCTCTCCTTAAATCTATTCATAGCGCCCAGTTTTGCATTACCTGACAAAGCCAATGTAAATAACCTATAAGCTTGCATAACTTCGGACTTCCTTTCATCATTTTCTGACCAATCGTCGGCTTTTTTGGATTGATAATTAATCCATTTTTCTAACATCCCTGAAGGCAAAGAATATCCTTTGTTTTTTGCTTCTATCAGAAATTGACCTGCATAAGAACTTCCCCAGTCATCATTTTTCGAATTACCAGGCCAATAAGAGAAACCTCCATCGTAATTCTGAAACTGCAATAATCTATCAATTGTAGCAGTAATATTATTAGTTACTTGTGTAGCTTCAGAATCACTTAAATCAGAAATTTCCGATAAAAATAACTGAGGAAAACCAGATGATGTTGTTTGCTCTACACATCCATGAGGATAAGTAATTAAATATCTTAACCGTTCTTCTAAATTTATGCTTGGAACAGACGAAACTTCTAATTTAACACTGTTGGTTCCTTTTATTCCGTTTAATTCATATGAAGGACTCCAAGATTGACCTATATCAATCACCTTTTCTTTAACAAAAGTAGTGGGTGGGTTTGGTATTCGCACATCTAACTCTACTTGATGATTTGCTTTCAACTCACCTGAAGTAGCAACAATTTCTATGGTCGCCTTTCCTATTTTCTCTGGGACTTTTACTTCAAAGTCGATTATTTTCTCACCTGGTTCAGTAAATTTAATTTGTTTAGAAAATGTTCCAATCTTATTAAGGTAATTATTGGTTTTTATGGATACTGAAACATTTTTCACACGTTCTTCCATTGCAAAAACAGTGACCGGAATTTTTATTTTTTCTTTTGGACTCACTACTCTAGGCACTGTAGAAAGAACCATTAGGGGTTGTCTCACAGGAGTAGTATATTCCGCTTTTCCATAAGCATTTTCATGAGAAGCTACTATCATCGTTTTTACAGACCCTACGTATTGAGGCATTTTAAATGTATGGGTGTTAGTCTTTCCTTGTTCTAATTTAAAAGGACCTAAAAACTTAACCACAGGTTTAAACCTATTGGCCTTTTGTCCTCCCTTTTTGGAATTCAAATCATCTCCTCCTACTTTTAATAAACCAGAAATTTTTCCGGTATAAGCACCCATTACATATTTATACATGTCCCAACTACGAACACCTAATGCTTCTCTTGCATAGAATACATCCCAAGGATTTGGTGTTTTGAAACGTGTGATATCCAAAAGTCCTTCATCTACTACCGCAACAGTGTACTCCATAGCTTCTCCCTGCTTTTCAGAAATTTTAATCGAAACATTTTGCTCAGGATAAAGCTCTTTAGGCATCTCTATTATTGGTGTGATTCTCGTGTCGGGATCTTCAACAGTAATTGGTATCATCCCATAAAGCCTAATAGGCAAATCATTTTTATTATAATTATGTGGTTGAAGTAATGTTATGTTTATGTATACATTAGGAGTCATCTCAGCGGTAGCAACAAAAGAGAAATTAGTAGTCTCTTTATCTGTTTCAATAAGGTAACTCTTGATTACTTTAGTTCCTGATTCTACACTAACTAATGCCCTTCCTTTATCGGAACTTGGAATACTTACTTTAACCTCTTCCCCTACATTATACTTTTGTTTATCAGCACTAAAAACTAACATACTTGCTCCTCCAGGGTTATCTTTACTAGCACGTCCTGCCCAACCTGGCCAATCTATATAAATAATTTTACCAGTTACATGGCCACTATTCTGGTTGGTAACTTTCACATAGTAGCGCCCCCAATCAGGATATTTCACTTCAAAAAAAGCTTTTCCACTACCGTTTTTTGTAGTTGTAGTGGTTTCGTAAACTCTATTTTTATAAGAACTACCAGAGTATTTTGATAAATCCTCACTTGTATTTTTTTCCCACCAATAACGCCACTCAATTTTATATACTTCTAGTTTTACCTTAGCATCTACTAACTTACCATCAGGATCAATAGTCACAATATCAACCGGGTGTTTTACATCTGTTAACAACATGCCCCTAGAAACATCTCCTTTAGGTAATTTTATTCCAGCAAAAGATTTGTAAGGAGCATAAGGTATCGTAAAACGATCTACGGAATAATCTCCACCTTCCTCAAATACTCTAACTAAAAAATTAGCATTTAGCATCCCCGGGGAGGTTTTTGTGTTTTTAATATTGGCACTTATCTCTCCCTCTCCTAAATCATTTAGATGACCGTCAAATATCTTTTGCTCTGATGATTCAAATTTCCTAGCTGGATCGTCGAAGATATAATCTTTATATTTTTTAAATTTGGTTTTTGTTGCAGACAAACTCACTTTAGCATCTGCTTTCAAATTTTTAGCAATTGCTCCGTGAAGCCATTTCGATTTCAACGTTCCTTTTACTGTTTTGTCTTTTACAGAGAGTTTATCTTTTCCAAAATCTAAATTTACTTTTAAACGATTAGGCTTTACTGTTTCTATTTTTATTTTCTTAGAAAAAACAGTCCCTCCTACCTGAACGCGGGCTAACCAATTCCCTGTTTGATCGTCAGTACTTGTTGAAGTATTAAAATTATAAATAGCTCCAAATCCATTAGTTTTTACTTGAGTATCTACTATTTGTCCACTTGGATTTAACAATTCAAACTTTATAGGATGATTTTCAGGAAGTAATTTGTCTTTATCTTGAAGCATGAAATTTAAATACAAGCTATCACCTGGTCTCCAGACTCCTCGTTCTCCATAAATAAAACCTTTAATTCCTTTTTGAACAACCTCCCCGTCTACATCAAATTTACTAGTAGATAATGAAGAGTTGTTATCTAACCTAACATAACCTTTATCTAAACCATTTGAAGCGATTAACAAAAATGGCAAATCCTTTTTATAACTTACTTTAGCTATACCATCTTTATCTGTAGTGGTTCTACCTATTTCTTGCTGTTGATAATTTATAAGTTTTAAATCTACTCCCGAAATTGGCTGAGTTGTTCTCAAATCTGTAACCAACCCTACAAAAGTATTGTCTTGTCCTAATTTTGCTACTACACCTAGGTTAGACGCTAAAACGTTGCGTACTTTCGCTTTTGCCGTGTAATAATAATAAGCATCGTTACATGGGTTATTTCTTTGGTCATAATCAAAACGTCTTCCTCCATAATCATCCTCATATCCATCCCAAAAACTATTTTCTTCTTCATCGCTAGCCTCTTCCCAATTGTCATCATTAGAAACTTCTTCTTCAGCTACTGTTGTGTCCTTACACAAATAAAAACTATTCGATTTGGTAAATGATAATTCTACCCTATAAATAGCACCTGGCTCAGGATCTATAAGCTCATCTAATTGAAGAGCGAAAGTATTCCAATCGTTATAATCAATTTTTTTATCCGACTGAAGATCAACTGTTTTTTTATATACAACTCGACCTACACGCTTAAGTTCTCGCTCACCATCAATTTCATTAACTTGCAAAAACTGAGCTACATTTTCTTCAAAAATTCTAATGACTTTAACTTTAACAGACCTTAAGCTTATTGCTTTGAATGGAAACTTTATACCTTCGTTATTTGGCAAAATAATTCCTTCTCCTAAAATTTCCAATGCTGGTTTTGAGGAAACAAAGGTTAACGAGAATTTTGATTGTTTTTTAAGTTTTCTACCTGCTAAATTTTTAACTCCATTAATCCAAATATCCTTTGTTTGTTTAAAGGTTACCCCAGGGTACATTTTAATCTCATTCCCATCTATTATAAAGCTTGGTTTTTTTGCCCCTTTAATACTAATTAAACCTTTTAAATTTTGATTGGTCTTTACTGGATCTGAAAATATGATAGATATATGCTGTTGTGGCTCATTTATTACCCTAGCTTGTATTACACTAAAGTCATCAAGAGCTGGAATGGGAATATCTAGCTTCCCTACTTCTTCTATATTTAATTTTTTAGCGTTCCAATTAAGTTTCAATTTATCCTTAGATTCCTTTCGTGGCACTTTGTTGATATAAAAGTTGAATCTTTTTGAATTAATTTCCTTAAAAACAATTGGGTAGTTTTCTCCATTTAATTCCGCTTTAAAAACCTGTTCTAATTCATTTAATGTTATTACATCTGAAGTATTAATGGTTCCTATTACGTTTTGAAAATTTAACTTTGAAGAATCTACGCTACTAAAACCCGAAAAAGAAACATCGAAATGTTGTGGTATAACTTGAAAATTAAAATTTAATTTATCAAACTCCTTTGGCACATCTTGAACCTTTCCAATATTAAAATCAACATCGTAAATTTCACCTGATAATAGATCCTTGTTTGGCTCAAAAACTACGGTTCTATAATCTTTCCAGTAAGCTTTACCTGCTATTTTTGGGGAAAAAGAGAATAAATCATCGGCTGCTTCACCTATAATTATTTCCTGCTTTTTGGTAAAACGCACTTTTATTTTAGACTTAGCAGATAATAAGCCTGATGAATAATATGTTATAAAATTAGAAAAACCTGAGTCTACTTTTTTAAACTTTTTGTCTTTACAAGAAATCAAGCTCAACAAAACTATTAACAAGCTTAAAAAAGAAAATCTTATACTAAATGTGCGCTTCATTTTGATGTTTTTAGTTGCAAGTCAGCAAGATACATCAAATCATATATTTCCGAATAAAATTTAACTGAAAAAACTTATTTACCAACTACCTCCAGCACCACCTCCACTAAAGCCACCGCCTCCGAAGCCACCACCAAAACCTCCGCCAAAGCTACCTCCGGAAGAAGACCCTCCTCCGAAACTACCGCCGCCGTAGCCTCCACGACCCATACTACTTAAAATAATAACATCTAAAAGGCTCGTATTTCTTTTTTTACGTCCTCCATTACTATCACCACCACCTCTTTTTTTAGACCAAATAATCAAGAAAAATATGATGATAATTACAATGAAAAACACTGGAAAATCACTCCCTTCACCACCTATCCTATTTCGCTGAGGAACACCTTTGAATGTACCATCAAGCATTTTCATCATTACTGTAGTTCCTTTTTCCAAACCACGATAATAACTTCCTGCCTTAAATTCTGGTAAAATAATATTCCTTACAATTTCACCAGCCTGCCCTGCGGTGATAAATTGTTCTATCCCATATCCTGGTGTAACCCAAATTTTACGATCATTTTTGGATAGTAATATAAATATACCATTGTCTTTTTCTGCATCACCGATTCCCCATTTATGGGCCCAATTGGTAGACACTGTTGCAATGTAATCACCTCTTAAATCGTTTATAGTTGCAATTACTATTTGTGTGCTTGTGGTATCGGCGTAACGAATCAATTTTGATTCTAAAGCACTTTCTTCTGCTTTGCTTAATATATTAGCATAGTCAAAAACGGCCTTTTGTTCGGTTACTTTAGTAGGTTTTGGTGGAATTTCAAATTGTGCCCACGCATATATTATACCACTAAAAAAAATAATCCAACTTAAAACAAACCTATATAAACCCCTCATTAACCTTTTGATATTTCGTCCGAAAGTTCATTTATATCCCCTTCTTTCCAAGGAAAATAAAGCCTTAATTCTTTTCCTATTTGAAGTACCCCTTCCGACAGGCCTTTAGCAAATTCCCCTTGTTTAAAAGCTGCCAACATAATATCCCTAGTACTTTGCCAAAATGCATCACCTACTTTATCGTGAATACCTTGGTCGCCATAAATATAAAACTGTCTTTGATTAACTGCTACATAAACAATTACACCATTATGAGCTTCAGTTGCATCCATTTTTAATAGCTGGAATACTTCCTTAGCACGTGAGGAAGCTTCTTGCTCACTATTTTCTAAATGTACTCGAATTTCTCCAGACGTTTGTTTTTCTGCTATTCGAATAGCGTTAACAACTTCAGCTTCTTCTTCCACTGATAAAAAAGATTCAACCGTACTCATTAGTTAAAATCGAATTCTACTTCTACTGGTTTTTCTGCTCCTGCTTCAGCGTCAAAATATGGTTTCGGTTCAAACCCAAACCAGCCTGCATAAATGTTACGCGGTAAAGTCTTTACATAATTATTGTAAGGCTTAATAGCTCCATTAAAGCGAGTACGTGCTGTGAGTATTTGATTTTCAGTGCTTGTTAACTCGTCTTGTAGTTTTAAAAAGTTTTGATTTGCTTTTAAATCGGGGTATCTCTCTACGGTAACTAATAAACTTTTAAGAGCTCCACTTAAACCACCTTGCACTTTATTGAATTTTGCTAATTGCTCAGGCGTGATATTCGAAGGGTCAATCGTTATTGAAGTTGCTTTTGCTCGAGCATTAATAACTTCAACCAAAGCACTCTTTTCGTAATCTGCTGCTCCTTTTACCGTTTTTACTAAATTTCCAATTAAATCGTTCCTTCTTTGGTAGGCAGTCTGCACATTTCCCCAGGCTTCTTCAGTGTTTTCATTTAAAGTTACCATATTGTTATACCCGCAAGAGTTCAGGGTACATGCCAATAGAATAAGTGCTGTAATTTTGATAAATAGTTTCATGATTTTATTTAAATATTTGTGTATGAGTGTGTTTAAAGATTGTTTTTTAAAGCTTGTTTTTTAAAGCTTGTAAATCCGCTTTAATTTTTTCTAATTTACGAATTATCTCAAAATTTTCTAGCACTTGTTTTTTTTCGGATTTCAAATGCACTTTTGCACCTTCAAGGGTGTAGCCTTTTTCTTTCACAAGATGATAAATAAGTTCTATATTCCTTACATCTTCTTTCGAAAAATATCGGTTTCCCTTGGCGTTTTTTTTTGGTTTAATTACTGAGAATTCTTTTTCCCAAAACCGTAACAAGGATGTATTTACATCAAAAGCCTTGGCTACTTCTCCTATAGTATAATACAGTTTTTCAGGAAGTTGAATATGCATGTTAATCTAAAGATTGGTTTTCTTGTTGAGATTTTTCTAACAATATAGCAAACTCCTCCGCTGTAAGGTTACCATAGTAAAAATTAATTGGGTTGATGTGCCTCCCATCTTTAATCACTTCATAATGTAAATGCGGAGCCTGTGAGCGGCCTGTGCTTCCTACAAAACCAATAACATCACCACGTTTTACTTTTTGCCCTTTTTTAACATTATACTTATGAAGATGAGCATACAATGTGATATAACCATAACCATGATCTATACGAATGTGATTACCATAACCTGAAGATCGATTATCGGCACGAATAACCAATCCATCACCTGACGCAAAAATGGGCGTCCCTCTTGGCGAGGTAAAATCCATTCCTTTATGCATTTTTCTTACTTTGGTAAATGGATCACTCCTAAAACCGAAACCTGAAGCCATTCGTTTTAAATCTTCATTCCTAACAGGTTGGATTGCCGGAATTGATGCTAATAAATTTTCTTTTTCTTTAGCTAATGCCGCTATTTCATCTAAAGATTTAGATTGTATTGAAATTTGTTTTGCGATTTGATCTACTCTTTGATAAGTTTCCTTTATTAATTCAGAATTTTCATAACCATCGTATTTATTATAGCGACTTACTCCTCCAAATCCTGCTTTACGCTCTTCTAAATCAATTGGGTTTGCTTCAAAATACAATCTATAAATATTATTATCTCTTTCAGCAATTTCATCTAAAATCGATTGCTGTAGGTTCATTTTCTTGTTTAACAATTTATATTGTAATGTAAGGTTTTCCAACTCCAAACGGTATTTTTCTTCTTTAGGAGTTTCTATTTTAGGTATACTATAATAGCTTATTAGCAAAATAAAAGCAGCCAAAAAAATACCCAAAGTCACCAATAAAACTACCCCAATTTTCCTCCCAGGCTTGGTCTCTATTTTTCGATAGGATAATGTTTCACTGTCGTAGAAGTATTTAACCTTTGACATAATTTAAAATATACTATTTTTGCGCAGCCTTAGGGCTTATTAATTAATTCTAATTTTCAAATATAAGAAATTGTACGAAGCCTTAGTTTTCTATCAATCTCTAAATATATAAACTTCTTTTTTTCGATGAAATCGCAAGATATCCGCAAACAGTTTCTTCAATTTTTTGAATCTAAAAAACATACCATAGTTCCTTCGGCTCCTATGGTTATAAAAAATGACCCTACATTAATGTTTACCAATGCAGGGATGAATCAATTTAAAGAGTTTTTTTTAGGCAACGGAATTCCTAAAAACAATGCCATAACCGATACCCAAAAATGTTTACGCGTAAGCGGAAAGCATAACGATTTAGAAGAAGTGGGAATGGATACCTACCACCACACCATGTTCGAAATGCTTGGTAACTGGAGTTTTGGCGACCCTACGGATAAAACTAAAGGGTATTTCAAAAAAGAAGCTATTCAGTGGGCTTGGGAGTTACTTACTGATGTTTACGGAATAGACAAGGATATTCTTTATGTTTCTGTTTTTGAAGGAGCCAGTGATGATGGTTTAGGTATGGATCAAGAAGCTTTCGATTTATGGAAAGCTATTGTGCCTGAAGACCGCATTATAATGGGTAACAAAAAAGACAATTTCTGGGAAATGGGAGACCAGGGACCTTGTGGACCTTGTTCTGAAATACACGTTGATATTCGTTCTGCAGAAGAAAAAGCTGAAACTTCGGGTCGTGATTTAGTAAATGCCGATCACCCACAAGTGGTTGAAATTTGGAATTTAGTATTCATGCAATTCAACCGAAAGGCTGATGGCTCTTTAGAAAAATTACCTGCACAACACGTTGATACAGGTATGGGGTTTGAGCGTTTATGTATGGTTTTACAAAATGTAAAATCAAACTACGATACCGATGTTTTTACTCCTTTAATAAGAGAAATTGAAACTATTACTAAATCGGTTTACGACAAAAATAGTTTACCTACCAATGAAAATGGCAAAGTAAGTGTCGCTATTCGAGTTATTGCCGATCACCTAAGAGCGGTTTCTTTTTCGATTGCCGATGGTCAGCTACCTAGTAACAATGGAGCTGGTTATGTAATTAGACGTATTTTACGTCGCGCCATCCGTTATGGGTTTACTTTTTTAGACACCAAAGAACCTTTTATTTATAAATTAGTGGAAACGCTTAGTAGTCAATTAGGCGAGGCTTTCCCTGAATTGATTACTCAGAAAAACTTAATTACAAATGTAATTAGAGAAGAAGAACAATCATTCCTTAAAACATTGGATCAAGGATTATTATTACTTGACCAAGTTATTGCAAACACTAAAGGCGATATTGTTTCAGGAGAAAAAGCTTTCGAATTATACGATACCTTTGGCTTTCCTATTGACCTAACAGCGCTTATTTTGAGTGAAAAAGGGCTGAAATTGGACAGTAAAGGTTTTGATAGTGAGCTTACAAAACAAAAAGACCGCTCAAGAGCTGCTGCAAAAGTGTCTGCAGGAGATTGGGAAATTTTAAGTACTGAAAACGACATCGCATTTATAGGTTATGATTCCCTTTCGGCGCCTGTAAAACTATCTCGTTACCGTGAAGTTGAAAGCAAAAAAGATGGTAAATTATACCAATTAGTATTTAATCAAACTCCTTTTTACCCAGAAGGAGGAGGACAAGTTGGAGACAAAGGTTATTTAGAGGCTTCAGATGGTGATGTAGTTTATATTATTGACACCAAAAAAGAGAATAATTTAATAATTCACTTAACCAAAAACTTACCAAAACAAATCGACGCCACTTTTACGGCAGTTGTAGATAACAAACAACGCACGCGATCTGCTGCAAACCACAGTGCCACACACTTATTACACCAAGCACTACGCAAAGTATTAGGCACACATGTGGAGCAAAAAGGATCGATGGTTCACAGTGGTAATTTACGTTTTGATTTCTCTCATTTTAGCAAGGTAAGCCCCGAAGAAATTATTGAAATAGAAAATTTTGTAAACGCCCGTATTCGCGAAAAGCTTACGCTAGAAGAAAATAGAAATAATACTTACGATAAAGCAATATCCGAAGGAGCTATTGCTTTATTTGGAGAAAAATATGGCGACACCGTGCGCTCTATTCGTTTTGGTGAATCTATGGAATTATGTGGTGGTATTCATGTTGATAACACCGCTGACATATGGCATTTTAAAATCACCAGCGAGAGTGCTGTAGCTTCAGGTATTAGACGCATAGAGGCCATTACTGGAGATGCTGCTAAAGAATATTTTGCCAAACAAGCAAAAGCGTTTGACGAGGTAAAAGCAACCTTGAAAAACACTAAAGATCCTGTAAAAGCAATTGTTTCTTTACAAGAAGAAAATAGCACGCTTAAAAAACAAATAGAACAACTACTTAAAGAAAAAGCCGGCAATCTAAAAGGCGATTTAGTTAATGCTTTTAGTGAAATAAATGGTGTTCAATTTTTGGCTAAAGAAGTCGATTTAGACGCACAAGGTATTAAAGATCTTTGTTTTGATTTAGGTAAAGATTTAAATAATACTTTTATAATTTTTGGTAGTGCTGCAAATGGCAAAGCCTTATTAAGTTGTTATATTTCTAAAGAATTAGTTGCCAACAAAGACCTAAATGCAGGTACTGTAGTTCGTGAGTTAGGAAAGTATATCCAAGGTGGCGGTGGCGGACAGCCTTTCTTTGCTACCGCGGGAGGGAAAAACCCTGCAGGAATTGCAGAGGCTTTAGAAGCTGCTAAAAACTATTTAAAGTAAAAAAATGCGAATTTATTGGCTCTTATTTTACACCATCTCCTCTTTAACTTTACAAGCACAGGAGGATGCGTTTAATTTTGATTACAAGACAAATGATGACAATAGCATTGATATCGTCTATACAAAGCAAAAACCCGGATGTTACCACCTTAAATTCGAATTTGAATCTATCGACAATTCTATATCATCGGGCTTTAATGGCACGATTTGCCATAATAGTGGAACATTAATACACTTAAAACCTATAAACCCAAAACAAGGTATTGGGTTTAATCCAAAGGTCTTTTATTTTTTAGGAAAGGTTAAACCTAAAATAGACGAAGGTTTTATTTACAGACTACCTCTTAAAGAAGGTAAAGAATCAACTATTTGGGAACACTCTAACTTAAATGAAGAGTTTTTCGAAGGCAAAAAAATTGATACTTGGAAATCATTTTTTATAAATTCAAAAAAATCCGATAGTATTTTTGCTATGCGTAAAGGCATTGTTGTTTATATCGATGACAAACACAACACAGAAGCCACTTCAAAAGACAAATACTACACGAGTCAGATAAACACTATACAAGTAGAACATAAAGATGGCACATTTGCTTCTTACAGCGGGTTTAACAAAAAGTTAATGAATGTGAAATTGGGCCAAACTGTTTATCCACATACATACTTAGGAAGTACCACTTTAAACAATAAAGATTACCGATTATCATTTTCAATTTATTACCTAAATAAAGAGCTTTCTGCTACTAACAAACCTAAATCTTTAAATAAGCAAGAAAATTTTTATAATTACATTGATCCACTATTTGCAACTAGGGATGGCATATCGAAAATCAAAAAAAGTAGAACCTATACTGCGATAATAAACAACGAAATTATCACCAAGGAGCTTAACCGAAGAGAATCTAAGAAATTCAAGAAAAACCCTGATTTACTTAATAATTAATTGATTGACATGAATCAATTCTTTCTTAATCTTCCTTTTCAATTACAGAAAAACACAATTAATTATGATAATTCTATTGTTTTATTAGGCTCTTGTTTTGTTGAAAACATAGGTAGAAAGTTTGATTACTTTAAATTCCAAAACACAGTCAACCCCTTTGGAATTATTTTTCATCCCGAAGCAATTAATAACCTTTTAGAAAGAATAGTTTTACAAAAAAAATTCACTGAAAAAGACTTATTCTTTCATAATGAACAATGGCACTGCTTTGAAGTTCATTCTAAATGGAGCGGTGTTGATAAAGAGCAATTACTAAATAATTTAAATTCAACTTTAAAAGAAACTTTTTTAAAAATTAAAAATGCTTCACATTTCATAATTACATATGGTACAGCTTGGGGCTACATAAAAAATAATTTCATTGTAGCAAATTGCCACAAAGTACCTCAAAAGGAATTTAAAAAAACACTCTCTTCAATAAATACAATTGAGATAGCAATTAAAAATACCTTTGACAAAATCCGCTCTTTAAATCCTAAGCTTACAATTATTGCAACAGTATCACCAGTAAAGCATATTAAAGATGGTATAATCGAAAACAATCGTAGTAAAGCTCATTTACTATCCGCATTACATAATGTTATTGGTAATTCTGAAAACACAAATTATTACCCCTCGTATGAATTGGTTACAGACTGCTTGCGCGACTATCGCTTTTATAAAAATGATTTAGTTCATCCCAATCAAACCGCCATAGATTACGTTTGGGAACATTTTAAAAGCAGTTGGATACATGAAGCCGATACTAATACTACCATAAAACTTATTCAAGAAATACAGCAAGGATTGTCCCATAAGCCTTTTAATCCTAATAGTGAAGCTCATCAAAAATTTCTTCTTTCACTAGAAAAGAAAAAGCAAATAGTAATAAAAAAACACCCTTTCTTAGAATTTTAAATAGGAACTTCTTTTCTTTACACCTCTATGAATGATTGGTTTATAAAAACAGCTTACTTATGGTCAGTATCCCTTTTACTGCCCTTTTGGCTATTGGTGTTTTTTATTAGAAAAGACTTACGCCGTAAACTATGGCATACAGGCAGGGCTTACGGTTTGGCCTCGGTTATCATGGGACAACTTTTTACATTTGATTACTGGAATCCCACTTATTTTTTTGGCCCCTATTTCCCTTTAGAAGATTTTCTATACGGATTAATTAATGCTTCTTTCATCACCGTGCTATATCAATTCATATTTAAAGTAAAATATTCTTCGGAAACATTACCCTCTTCCAAAAGGTTTACTTTAATTTTCGCTGGGCTGTCATTTATTATATTGTATTTCCTTATAAATAAATTCGGTTTAAATTCCATTTACGGACAAATATTTTTATTACTAACTATAGGTGGTTATACCATTTTTAAAAGGCCGGATCTTTTTAAACCAATTTTAATAAATTCAATTTTTACTGTAATAGTTGTTCTTGTTTGGTTAACTACTATTTTTTGGATATACCCTCAAGGAGTTACCGACAACTGGGAAACTACTATTTTATTTGATATCTATATTTTTAGAGTCCCGATAGAAGAATTATTTTTTGCTTTTAGTTTAGGGTTTGGCGGATCATTTTTCTATGAAATTTCTAACGGAAAGCTTCTTACTAAACGTTAATTCTTAAATTTGGCTAAGTTTTTGATAATTTCACCATAAATTCATACTATGAAACATTTACTTTTAGTTATTACTTCACTAGTACTACTTGCATGCTCTACCCCTAGAGTTGCTTATGATTATGACACAAAAAAAGACTTTAACACTTATACCACTTACAATTACTACCCCAATTTAAACACGAATTTAAGTGATTTGGATACCAAACGATTACTTGCTAGTACCGATAGTATTTTAGCAACTAAAGGCTTAAAAATAAGCGATACACCACAATTATACATCAACTTTAAAAGCAAGCAATACAAAACCCCTAATAACAACAGAATAGGGATTGGTATAGGTAATGGTCCTTTTAATATTGGCGGAAGCATTCCTTTTGGTGCCCCAAATCAGCACATCCAATTAACTATGGATTTTATTGATGTTTCAAAAGATGAACTCATTTGGCAAGCAGAGGTAGATGATGTTCAAAATTCTACATATACACCTGAAAACAGAGAAAACTTCTTTTATGTTATGATGAATAAAGTATTGCGAAAATATCCACCAAAAAAATAACTTACATTAATAAAAGTACTCCATTAAAATTCTATTTTTACACCTATAATTTATAGCTATGAATAATGAGATTTTGGCTTTTGACGTCGCCATTATAGGTGCGGGACCTTCAGGCGCTTCAACAGCTTTAAAGTTAGCTAAAGAAGGAGTTTCCACAGTTATTATTGAAAAAGAAAAACTTCCAAGATATAAAGTTTGTGGAGGAGGCTTCGTATACCGAGGGTTAAAGAATATGTCTTTTGACATAAACGAAGTTATAGAAACCAAATTCCATACTGTAGATATTTTTTTAGGCGAAAAGCTTCACTTTAAAACCACTCGAAAGGACCCAATCATTAGTATGATTATGAGAGATTCTTTTGATGAATTAATTATTAAAGAAGCTAAAAAACATGGTGCTACTTTAATGGACGAGCACAAAGTAATAAGTCTAGAAAAAAATGAATCTTTAACGACAATTATTACTAACAAAAGCAAAATAACAGCAAAAATTATTGTTACTGCTGATGGCGCTTATAGTCCTGTCGCAAAAATGGCAGGCTGGAAAAAAGATACTCGTAAACTAATACCGGCTTTAGAATATGAAGTTTATGTAACCGACGAGGAATACAAAAAGCATTGTGATAGCGTACGATTTGATATTGATGCTGTACCTGGAGGTTATGGCTGGAATTTTCCTAAAAAAAATCACTTTTCAATAGGTGTAGGTTGTTTTGAAAATAAACCTTCAAACATCAAAGCTTTATGCGAAGATTATATCAACTTTTTAGGCATTAAAAATATTACGAGCATTGAAAGGCACGGTTTTCAAATTCCCGTTAGTGCACGTACGGATGGTTTTGTAAAAGAGAATGTCTTTTTAATAGGAGACGCCGCAGGATTTGCTGATTCTATTACCGCAGAGGGGATATCAAATGCTATTTATAGTGGAAACCTATTAGCAGATGCGATTATCGAAAGTGACTTAAATATACAAGAAACAGAAAGTAGTTACCTTAAAAAATTAAACTTAAGATTACTTCCTGAGCTTGAAAGCTCGGCCAAGTTAGCGAAGTGGTTTTACAGGAACAAAACCCTTAGAAACTTAATTTTAAAAAAATACGGCCAGCGTTTTAGTGAGTATATGGGTGACATTTTTATGGGAACTAAAACCTACCCCATTGATGTTTATGATACTTTAATGAAAAAGGTAAAAAATACTATTTTGTAAACTAAATTCATAACTCTTTTAATTATAAAACAAATTTATTTAGATTTCAAAGTATCGACCTCTTTGGCGAGACGTTGCATAGCCAATTGAATATCATGTATACTGGCAGATTCTCCAACATCATCAATATCGAAACTTAACTTACTATTTACCTGCCAAACTTCTTGTATGTCTTTTAATGGCACATCGAAAGGTGGATATTCCTTATTAGAAGAGATTAGCGTAACAAAATTGATATCGCTAGATTTCTTCAATTGCTTGATTAAAACACTATCTTTCAATACCACCACACATGTTTTATTATCCGACAAGTTTTGAATAGCATCAATAGCCTTGGCAATAACCCATTCTTTGGGTTTAAAATGAGGGTACATACTATCGCCTTGTATTTGAAATCCTCTAAAAGTAGCATTTCTATATTGTGGCAAAGGAAAATTAAAAGCTGGTAGTTCATTATACCAATGAGGTTCTTGAACATTAGTGGGATATCCTGCCGCTGCTTTAACATCTACCAGCACCATATTCTCATTGTTCTCTACATCTACAGTAATCACTTTAGGGCTAGTGTCAACTTGTAAATCTTTTAAGAGCTTTACAGCACTCAAACCATACAACCACATTGGATTAACTCCATAAACCTGAATTAATTTAGCCACTGCATAACCAGATATTTTAGTTCTACCACGCTCTATATCGGCTATAGTATTTCTAATCTCTAAAATTTCAGCAAATTGCTTTTGAGTTAAATTGAGATTTTCTCGTATTACTTTAAAACGTTTTGCTGCTAATTCATTTGACTTGTCCATAATTCAAAGATACAAATTTGGAAATAATCCAAAATAAATTCTTTAAATAATTTATTATTTGGATATAATCCATATTTTTGTAATAAATCCAAGCGTTAGTTCTCTGTTAAAAAACGACTTTAACCTTAATAAGATTTACTATGAATATAGCTCCACATACCCAACCTAAAGAAAACCTAATAAAACATTCATTAAATAATATTGATGAAAGTGTTTCTGTATTAAAGAAGAAGCTATTTTTTGAAAAAAAATTTGTGAATAAATTTAAAACAAATTATAGTTTAGGTAATTACCATTTTGACTTCTATTTTGAAGAATTAAGATTGGGAATACAGATAGACGCACTATCTTATTCTTATTCAAACATATACAATAATGATTCTACAAAACTTATGTCTATTCCACATAAAAATATGATGGCTCTAAAGGTTAGCGACTATCAAGTACTTGTTGACAGTGATGAAATTATACGTTTTTTAAAAAATTATTCTTTATAATAAAGCTTGAATTCAAGTCATAAGTGCAATAGATTTTAAATATTGAGTGGGCTAGCCCACTCAATATTTAAGATTAAAA
>CANNCQ010000041.1 GCA_947503135.1 uncultured Aquimarina sp.
TAAGTGATAGTCTTGAACTTAAAGGCTGTGTGAGGGCTTTAAAAAAAGCCTTGTACCAAGCTAGAAACATCGATGGACTTATTCATCATTCCGATAGAGGTATACAATACTGTAGCAATGTTTACACCCAAATCCTAAAAAGAAACAACATTGGCATCAGTATGACAGAAGAAAATCATTGCTACGAAAACGCAATAGCAGAACGTGTAAACGGTATACTCAAAGACGAGTTTTATCTCGACCAAACCTTTGATAGCCTGCAACACGCTAAGCGAGCAACAAAAAATGCAATTAATTTATACAACGAAATAAGATTACATTTATCTTTAGACTATAAAACACCGAATATGGTATATTTAAAAACAGCTTGAATTTAATTATTAACCTGTAGCCATATTTCAGGACTAGACATATTTTACAACAACGGAATTATGTATGATTAGTTGCGTGGCTAAAAGCCTAATCTACCAAATGAAAATTGAATATAAAACCTGAAATAATTTTCATAAAAAGAATATAGCTAAATAATTAATTATATACCGTGTTAGTAATAGCTACTCCTTTTTTTGAGGTATTTCCCATTTAATTTCATAAACCGAAAGGTAATCCTCTATTTTATTTAAACCAATTTCTTTTCTTCTTTGGTTAACAAATTCAGGGTTAATAACATCATATACTCTCATTTTGAATTCATCTGAGTAAGGGTCTGGACCTACTATTGTTCCGTAAATTTGTGATTTTCCATTATATACTAACAACCCATCAATTAATTTTGCATAATTATTAGGGTTGGACTCTCCTTTTAAAACAAAAGTTTTTATTAATGATTTATATTTATTTTTTATTGAATCATTAGAATAGTTAAGAATAAGTCCAAGATTATTATTAATACTAATTCCTGCTAGTGAGGTAGAAAGCCATCCATATTTTTCAATTGTTTTTGTTACAATTATTCCACATTCTTGTGATAATGTAATATTTGTATTTATTGTATCTTTTTTAAGGTTATTTAAATCAATAGGTTTTGGAGGTTGTTTTTTTTTTATTTCTATTCGTTTAACAATATCTTCAAATTTAATTTTTAGAGAGTCGAGGCTTTTACTGGTTAGTTTTTTTTTAATTTCATTCTGAGCATTAGATGAAATTGAAAAAAATATTGAAAACAGTATTAAAGTTATTGAATACGAAATCATTTTTTTATAACAAAAACGACCAGTTTGAACATGTTGCGTTTGGTATTTTAACATGCAAATCTTTTGACTTGCTCTTATGTTTTTTTGTACAATTACTTTCATACTTCTTAGAGTTATATGCCAAATGCATTACATTTTTTGTTAGCAATAGTTGTTATTTTATATTTATGTTTTTCAAATCACCATTTGGTGTAATTAAGATATATTCTTTATTAGTTTCCCTTTCATTTATTTTTTCAATATTTAATTTTATTTCATACATAACCTGTATTACAGGTTCAAGAATCGTTGAATTAATAACAAAATCGAATTCTTTATCTATTATTGGTTGGTAATAGACGGTTTTAGATTTGCTCACAGTATTTATGTTTGCAGACTTTTTTAAATTTAATGACGAACTATTATACGATTGGTATGATTTGTACATTTCGACAGGTAATACTACTTTAAAATTATCAGCTATAGTCTTATTAAGAGAATCCAAATTTTTCGATAAAATTGATTCGTAGTTTTTAATCTTTTCTTGAAGTATAACTTTTGACTTTGTTCTAAGTTCTTTTTTAATAGATTCGAGTTCAGTTGAAAAATAGTCTACTCTAACCAAATCATAAATTTCTAACCTTGATAGAATTGAAATTATTTCATTTAAAAGATTTGGATCAGTATATTCAATATGAATATTCTTTTTAAGTTCAAAACCCATTGGTATTTCATTATACGTTTTTTTGCTAAATATCTTTTTATCAATATCGTATTCGTACACAGGAACAAAAGAAATCATATCAATAAAAGTTTTTACATTTGGTTTTATTTTAATTATTTCAAGCGCTTGATTTATTCTTGTATCAATTAACTCGTTTACCTCTTGAGTCGTTTTTCCAACTTGAGTTGTGCTAAATATGGCAACGTAAGAATCTGCTTTTACATTTGCTAATCCCTTCACGCTAATAATAGTTGAATCAGATGAAATATTCGTTTTAATATTATTGTCAGGAAACCTAACTTGCCCCTGATAGTTTATATTTCCAGAGACTTGACCAACAGCTAAATTTGAAAGTAGAAGCGTAAATATTATGATTGTTAGTTGTTTCATTTTGCTGTATTTAACGCAACAAATGTTGCAATTTTAAGGTTAATTTAATTTACATGTTTTAGTTCGCAATTCATAGTTTCTTTAGGTGTTTTGTAGCCTATGATTTTCCGAGAATTATTATTCAATTTATGTTGAATAATAATTAGTTTGTTTTAACCAAGCTAAATTTATGTACCTGTCTCAGATAGTAATGGTGGTTTTAGTTGCTTTTTTAACTTTCGAATTCTTTTACCTCGATACTTTCTTTAATCCATTTTATTATCTGCTTCCTCGGTAAAATTAATAAGAGTCTATTATATTAGTAGTGATATATTAGCTATAATTTGAAATATTCCAACGTCATAGTCTCTACGCTAATATACCCATAAGATTTATAAAAAATAAAAGCTTGCCAAGGCGATTATAAAACAACGATTAGGAATAGGGGGTTGTGGTATTTGATCTTTTGATTTATCACTCATTAGATGTCTCTTTTGTTTTTCTTGCTTTTTGTTGCTTTTTAATATCTCGTATATCTAAAGGGTTATAGTAGGCTTCGTCTGGGTCAACAATATAATTTTCGTCTTTCCAAAATGCTTCTCGTAGTAATTGTTGCTCGGGTGTAGCCTCCGGTGTAGGAATACAACTTTTATATAATGGCGGAGGGAAACCATCTATTTTGCGTCGTTCAAAATCTTCTTGTCGGTAAGGATCAAAAACTTCACCTGGAGGTAATGGACGATTACGATCCATATACCAAACAAAAAATGACCAAGACTCTTTAGCGTCAAAGAGAATAGTCCAACATACAAATTTTAATATATCTCCTATTTTTTTTTTAAACAATAAATTGAAATATAAATCTGAGGTTCCTGATATACCCCCAGGAGTAGCTCCTCCCACAATTTTACGTATTTGAGCTTTCAATTCAGAAAAAGGGATTTTAAAGTGGTATTTTCTATAATATTCTGGCAAAGTAATTTCTCCTGCTAATCGATCAAAAATTATATAATCATAATCTGGAGTTATCAAGAATTTCTTGTAATATCTATAGGCTACATAACAAAAAAATACAGCAATTGCTTCAAACATCAAGATATACTTCCATTCTATATCCCACATAACAAGTGGGAATAAAATTCCAAAGATAGCAGCAACACCTAAATAAAATTTTTGATTAAATTTAAATGAATATTTATTAGCACCACTTTTCTTTAAAATTAGTTTATCATTAAAGTGATCATACTTGTTAGCTGAAATATGACTGAAATTAACACCAGAAGAAAGCTCATCAATTACAAACTTTAAATAATATCCATTCTTATTTATAGGACAATTATTGTACTCTTCTGTGCTGAGTGGTAAATTTTTATAATCTAAATCCATCCTGGTGTATTTAAAATAAATTCTTTGGTTTCTTTTAAATTCATTCTACTATCTCTTTTACTTTTATAATCAGTCCTATAGTCACCAATAGCTCGTTTTATTTGCAATGCATGAATATCAGCTAAGTAATTTATAGTAGCTGTTTTATCCTTTATAGGTACATATTGTCCTCTACCTTTTGCTATTCTTAATTCTTTAAAAATAAAATTATTAGCTTCTAGAATTAAATTTTTTTCACTTTTTTCTTTTTTAGTAGTAATTGGAACTATTGTCTGTTGAATTGACTTTAATAAATACTCCATTAATTTTTCTAAGTTTTATTACTACACATTTGTCTAAAATTACCACCCACCAATGAGCTCTCGTTCTGCCTGTTGTTCTGGCGTAGCTTCGGGAGTATCAAAAGTTGCAGGAAATAATGGTTTTGGAAAACCTGCTTTTTTTCGGCGTTCAAAATCTTTTTCTCTAAAAGCATCAAAAGCGCTACCTAGTGGCAAAGGTCTATTTTTATCCATGTACCAAACAATAAACCTCCAGTATGACTCAATATTGGAGCTATCTAGATATTTATACTGAGTAACATGCATTTCAGTATAAACAATATCCAATAAGTATTTAAAATTACTATATTTTCCTTTGAGATATAATTTAAGAACAATCTCACCTCCTTCATAATCATCAGCTGTACCTGAGCTTTTTTTTAAAGCCTGTAGTTGCTTGAAATTAATTGTTTCTTGTTTTAGAGGAAAGGGCATTGGTAATGTAACATAGCCATTTAATCTATCTAATACTAGTTTTTTATTGTCAACTTTAGTATAAAAATAAAGTTTGAAAGAAATTATAAAAGTAAATAAAACCGAGGTTACCAAATACCATTGATTTAGAATATTGTAATTAATATTTAATAATTCAAAAATACCAAAAGAACAAAAACAATAAATAAAAAAGGACAGAAGAATATTCATTAGATAATAAAGAAAAGATTTTTTTTTAGAATCCTTTATAAAAAAAGCATTAGAAGCTAATTGGATTTCACCTTTTATTTCGGGCTGTACATCTTCAAGTTTAATTTTTTTATAATTTCCGTTTATAGACTTTTCAAGAAGTATAAGGTGATTCATCGAATATTTTATAAAAACAATTACTAATGTATTGGCTATGGTTAGTTAAGTTTAAGCGTAATAAATTTTCGATTAAACACTAAGTTAAAACTGTTTGTTTTATCTTTTTATGTATTAAAACCAAATCAAAAGATTTGGTGTGCTCTATTGAGATAGACTAAACTTTGGATTAAGTATCAAATTCGTATTAATGATAGCCATTGTTTGAAGATTGTTGTTTTATCTCATTTAGTAAAGTTTTCCATATTGAAGTTTTAAATTTATCTTTAAATACTCCAAAATGTCCTATTTTCTTAACTCCAAAATCTGTAGCTTTTAAATGAGTATACTTTATTTTTGAATTCACATACTGCATACTCATCCATTTGACAGCTTTTTGAGGTGCAAAGTTATCGTCTTCAATACTAAATGCACTTATGTCAACTTCAATCTTATCGTAATATTTCTGTTTTATTGATTTATCACTTTGTATATAATCAGGGTTTTTACCCCATTTTCGCCATTGGTTAGCAACATTTTTTGGCAGGTTTTCCATACCACTCAATTTTTTTGAGTTGAGATAGCCAAATATTTTTAGAAGTAAAGGAACTAGAACATACCAATTAAACCACATTTTTACGCGACCAATCCCTTTCCAAAATTTCCAATAACCTGATTGGGCGGCAATAAGTATTATTTTATGAACTAGGGTAGAGGATTCAGCCAATCCAATAAGTTGTCCGCCAATACTATGTCCAAGTAATACTATTTTGAAATTAGGATAATTTGTTTTTACATATCGAATAATACTTTCCAAATCTTTCCTACCCCAATCTGCTGCATCAACGTGTAATTCTTTAATTGGCTTTGTTAATGAATGGCCAATACCGCTATAATCAAATGTGATAACTGTAATTCCATTATCGGCTACGAATTGAGCGAATTTTTGATAATATTTTTGTTTTACACCAGTTGCTGAGGCAATAATAAGAACTGTATTTTCTTTTTCGGATTCAAAAAGAGAGGCAGATATCGTTTCGGAGTTAGTAGTTATTTCGATTTGTTTCATATGTTTTAATGACAAGCAATGGCTTCGACTACTATTGTACGAGAATAAATAGCAATTCATTTCCGATTAAGCATTTAGCCAAAACTGTTTATTTTGTTTTATCTTTTCCTATTCTAAAGCCAAATCAAAAAAATTGGCGGACTCTATAAAATTACATGAATCTTTGGATTAAGCATCAAAACCCGTATTAATTTTCAAATGCAAAGAATTATTGGGTTATACTTTTATTTCTTTTAATTTATTTTCGTGGTTTCGGAGTAGGAATATTCGTTGCTTTACTGACGTTAATTTAATATACATTTTACCGATTTGATGACCGACTAGTTTGACCCAAACCGATTTAAATATTAAGAATTGAATAGTAATTAAAAACTGAAATACTGTTAAGTATACGGAAAGTTAGGTAAAAAGCGATTAATTTTGTTGAAGCCATAAATACCACGTATTTAATGTTGTACGACATTATCAAAAAAAATAAAAATTGACAAAAAAAGCCATTTTAACATTAGTAATTCTAATTGTAGGAGTTTTAGGTTTTCTAAAGCTTAATAATGATTTTCTAATGTTATGGAATTCTAATAAAATTAATATTCAAGCACAAAAACCTTTAACTAATAAAAAAGTAAAGATTGAATTCGGAATTAGCGTAAATACAATAAATAGAAGGAATGATTTAGATTTATTTTCAAACAGAAATAAATACTTAGTAATTTATAATGGAGAAAAAGAAAATCAAATAGTAAATGATTATGGAGAGAATGACTTTCTAATTACCTATGATAATAAATATTATTTGTCATTTAGGCAATTTAAATTTAACAGACGTCATCAACATATTTACAATTTTGAATTCATCGAAAAAATAGACGATATATATGTTAAAGTAAATATCGAAGGACAAGATAGAGTGAAGTTTGAAAAGAAAATGCTTCTGATAAAAGATGCAGAAAAATATATTTATAGTACACCTACTGGTAATGTTAGTGGAGTTTATGATATGATTGAATTAAAGAAAAAATAAACGAACGCACAATAAGGTATAAAAAACATATGGCGATTTTATGCTCAATCTAAAAGGCTGTGTTATTTACAAAGTCACCAAATATAAAATTTGGCATTTTCAATAAAAAAAGTTAAAATCAAAATATTATATTCTGCTTAGTACTAATCCGAAACGTATCGCTTATCATTTGTCCTACATTTATTATACTAATCGGTGGGTACAGTTATTTTCTATTTTGTTTTATAAATTTTGTTGGGTCAATATAACCTTCGTCATCGAGTGAATACCCCTGTCCAATGGACAAGTTAATATTGTCTCTCATCTCAAAGTGCAAGTGTGCTAAATATTGTCCATCAGCATTCCCTATTGTCCCTATTTTTTGACCTTTTTTTACAAACGTTCCTTTAGTAACAAGAATTTTATCACAATGAGCATATAATGACTCAATAATTTTTCCATCAATTGTTAAGTGCCAAATTCTTATTACTTTACCCCATCCACCTTTGATGTCTTCAGTAAAATTAACATATCCATTAGCAGTAGAGTATATAGGATCTCCTAGATCGGAATTACCTCCAGTCACAGCATTCCAATCATCACCTAAATGATTGTTTTTACCAAATGATTGGGCGTTGTAATATCCTTTTGCATTGGGTTTTCCAACAGGAAAATCAAATCCTGCGGCTTTATAATCATCATTTTGTAAAAATTTTTCTTTAACCTTGTCTTCTTTCGATAAGCTAATTATACTATCAATAACAGTCTTATCATCGTTATCAACTTTTGAGACTTTTTTGTTTTGTGAAAATGAGCATCCAGAGAATGCTATTAAAAGAATCAAATATTTTATAAAATTCATTTTTTTGCTGATTGGACTTAACGGTTTCGTATAATCGCTAGTTAAAGGTTAAATTAGGAATTATTTTCGGTTTAACACTTAGCCTAAATTTTTGATTATATTTTTATTTTATACTAAATCAAAAAGTTTTGGTGGGCTTCATAAATATGCTTTAGGTTATGCGTCAAAACCATATTAATTATAGTTCTTGTTGTAAATAGTGTTACCATCTACTCTTAATCATATCTAACTTTAACTTACTTATTATCTTCTCGTTATCTGAAATGTTCATTTGAATTAGAAACGCATGAATTGTTGATATAATGGTATTCCCTTCTTGTGGAATAAATGCCCAACCTTTAATTCTATTATCTTTAGTGTCATATAATAAATTATTGCTATTTATGATAGCATGAGAAAATAGGCGACCATATTTGCTATATCTTCTTCCTAGTTCAAAAATGATATTTGAATCGAATTTTGTCGTTAATGATACAGAAATATTTGCATTGATACTGCTCTCAATTTCGGAGAGTAGAGGTACTTTATTAAATTTTAAATTAAACCGAACAGAATGCATTAATTGACTTGGGGTTGTAATGTCTGAGGATTGAATATTTAATTCGGTTTTTTTAGTTTGAAATAAATCTTTTACATCAATAGCATGATGTGTCCCTATAGTATTGTTTAAATGCCTGGACAACACATTTGCTCCAACCAGTCTTTGACTGTTGCCTAAGTCTTCTGACCTGCGAACTATAACAAAGTCTCCTTCTATAAAATTGGATAGATCATTATTAGATAATGTAGTTATTAAAGAAGATATAGCGTGTGTATTGCAGGAAACAATATGTACAAATTTTTCATCTTTAATGATTTTATTATTAATTCCAGTCATAAAAGAAATGCCAAACTCTTTTTCACTTCCTTGCGCAGAACATCCTTTTAGGTTTTTAAGAGAAGAATACCATTGTTTATTTATCATCCCAAAAGAATTAGCATTGCAATCAAAAATATAATCAATTTTGTCTATAATAGAATCTATATCTCTATAACCGGAATTATTTTTAGTACAAACAATAACTCCTTTTTGTTCAATAAACTCAATTTCAGTTTTATTCCACTCTGTTATAGACGTGTTTTTTAATGCATATATTTCTGTAATTTTAAGAGTTTTTTTATAATCACATAAAATACCTAATATTGTTTGTCCGATATTTCCAATTCCGTTTACAAGTACTATCATTTGGTTTGTTTTCCTATTATTGGCACTAATAATGATTTTATAATTAGTTTTATATCTAATAGAGAAGATTTGTTTTCTATATAATAGATATCGTTTTTCATGGCTAACTTGGAGCTACAAATTTTGGACAATTGAGCCAACCCTGTGATACCAGGTTTCACAGTCCATCTTTTGCTATATTCTGGTTTATTCCATTTTAATCTTTCAATGTCAAATTGGGTTAATGGTCTTGGTCCTACAAAAGCCATATCGCCTTTTATAATATTATATAGTTGAGGTATTTCGTCTAAACCCAATTTTCTTAGAAATTTACCTACAAATGTGATCTTTTGATTTTCCATTGTTTTGAACTTATAGATTTTAAATTCAATTTTATTAAGCCCCATTCTTTTTTGAGTGAAGATAACATTCGTTCTATCTTGAAAGAACAGAAGTAATGAAATGAGTATAATCAAAGGAGAACTCACAAGTAATATTATGAATGCAATTATTTTCATTTAATTGTTTGTAACGATTAATATAAGTTTATGTACATATAAAAATGAACTGATTTTAGAGATAATCACAAGACGTTATATTTTTAGTTTTTTCAAATTTAGATTTAAAATAATAAAATTTTTGACGCCGACTTCACAAATACGCGATTAACTTTGGGTATAGCGATTTGGAGCATTGCGTTTAAACATTGTTTTCACTTATAAAAGTACTTTATATTTAGATATTGCCGATTTTGTAGAACTTCACATTACCGAAAAGTCAGAAAAAGAAACTACAATAGAGAGTTTAAAATAGGTTCATATTACCATAAGTAATTCTAAACGAAACTTACTCGGTAATTTTTATAAGATTAAAAGAAAACACCTCCAATTATTCCTAAACTCAACCAAAGGTATTTCGAAGATAAACTCTTCGACTGGCATGTAATCGCTAGTATTACAGAATTATGAGTAAAAATGGATATTCAGAAAATAAATATTGAAGGCGTATTGTTTACCAAATAATTACGACAAAAGAGTTAATATTGAAAACTTTCAGATGAACATGAGTAACTTTTTTATAATTAAGCTATTAATGCTTTTTAGCATAATTCAAGTTCACGCTCAGGTAGTAAAAGCAACAGTAGTTGATAATGAAACTAATGAAAGCATTCCTTACGCTATTATTACTATGAGCGCAAATAAAGGTGTTTCGGCTGATGGTGACGGGTATTTTGAAATTGAATTGCCTTCAGACATAAAAACCATAGATTCATTAAAAATTGTTTCGATAGGTTACAAAGATTTTAAAATCGCTTTAAAAGATATTTCTAATATTACGAGTAATATAAAACTGGAGCGTGAAGCTATTACTATGGACGAAGTAATAATTAGTAATACCTCGTACAGTTTAGAAGAGATAATTGAAAAAGTATCTGAAAATACTCTCACTAACTATGACTTAGATTTTAGTAAAAAGAAGTTGTTCTTTCGGCAACACGACAGTAATAAAATCAATAAGCTAAATATTGAGTTTAAAAAATCTACTATTCCAGAAATAAATCAAGATTTTGTAAATGAAGAACTCAACCAAATTCCTAGAACATCTGCTTTCTACACCGAAGTTTTTGCTGACTGGTATCAAGGAACTAAAAATAATAAATTAGATATATTGAAGGCTGTTAAATTTTACGATACTTACAGCAATAATTATTTAGATGTTTTCAATACTAAGTTAGAAGAAATTTTAAATAGAAATTTTAAAA
Organism: uncultured Aquimarina sp.; assembly: GCA_947503135.1. Lineage (GTDB taxonomy): Bacteria > Bacteroidota > Bacteroidia > Flavobacteriales > Flavobacteriaceae > Aquimarina. Next base: position 10,649 of record CANNCQ010000041.1, read on the forward strand.
AGGATTCTTATTTTAAAATTAAATCGGGCTTTTTTAGCATAAAAACCGACGGAAAGGAAATGTTTTCTAAAGATGGAGAATTATTGGATATGCGTAACGAAGTAAGTAAAAAAGAGGAAGTAAATGAAAACTTCTTTTTTACGAATACTAAAAAAGTAATTAATAATGTTTTTTCTGAGATATTTTATAGTGATGATTCTTCTTTAAATTTTATAAAAAAACATAATAGGTATGATTTTGAATTAATTGATATTATTGAGTATAAAGACAATTTGGTATATCAAATCAATTTTTTTCCAAATGGAGGAGAAGATTTTAAAGGTAGCTTCTATGTAAACACTACTGATTTTTCGATTTTAAGAATTGATTATCAAAATGTGGCACGATTACGAAATATAAAATTACTAGGGCTTAGTTATCAAGAATTGGGGCGTAAAGGAACCATAATTTTTGAAAAAGGGAATAATGAAAAATATCAACTAAAATTTATTGAACAAATTCAAGAAGATAAATATGGGATAGATCGTCCACTTAAAATTATAGAAAAAAATAAAAATGTTCGGGGAAGAAGAAAACAAAATGAAATATCTTCCGAAGTCGATTTTATATCTACCGTGGTTAGAAATTTTCAAATTATTATATATGATAATCAAGAGCTTTTAGAAAGTCAATTCAATAATCAATTAGAAAATAAAAAGGAGCAACCCAAAAATTGGATAAAATATTATCCAGGGTATTGGAAAGACATTCCTCAAGGGAATAATTTTAGTACTAATGTAATAGACATTAAGACCTTTTGAAAAAATCAATTAGGATACTGTTAACACAATATTTTCGGTATTCATTTACTTTTGTGCCATCAAATTTATTTAATAAAAAAAAGTTATGAAAAAAGTTATTTTAAGTTCATTGTTAGCCGTTTTTTCATTGGTTAGTAGTGCGCAAATCAAAACACCTAAGCCCTCACCAGCAGCTACGTTAAAACAAAATGTTGGTTTAACGGAAATTACTGTTAATTACTCACGCCCAAGCCTTAAAGGTAGGAAAGCGTTTGGGAATTTAGTGCCTTTTGAATCATTATGGAGAACAGGTGCAAATAATAATACTACTGTACAATTTACTACACCAGTAACGGTAGGTAAATCATCATTGGAGGCAGGTACTTATGCAGTTTATTCTAGACCAGGAAAATCAAGTTGGGAAGTAATTTTTTATAAGGATACTGATAATTGGGGGTTACCTAAACAATGGGACAAATCAAAAGTGGCAGCAAGTGTTAAGGTAAATACAGTAGCTTATCCTGTGACTGTTGAATCATTCACAATAGCAGTAAACAACCTTACTACGGACAGTGCCGATTTAATAATTATGTGGGAAAACACTTATGTAGCGATTCCTGTAAAAACACCTGCGAATAAAACAATTTTAGCTGATATAGAAAATACAATAAAAGCTTCTCCTAATGCAGATGATTATTATACAGCAGCAGTATATTTATCATCAACAGATCAAAACATAGGTAAAGCCAATACGTATATGAAAAAAGCAATGGAACTTATAAAAGAACCTAAATATTGGCAACTTCGTCAACAGTCATTAATTTTGGCTAAAATAGGTGATACTAAAGGTGCAATAGTTGCAGCAAAAGAATCCCTAAAAAAAGCAACTAAAGACGGAAACAAAGATTATATAAAATTGAATACAGATTCAATTAAGGAATGGAGTAAATAGAAATTTTATTCCAATAGTAATAGTTTACTAGTAAAAAAGGAAGCCTACTGATTAGGCTTCCTTTTTTTGATTACACAATTTTATAAATACAATTTTTTAATAGTGTATGAAAAATAATTTAATTAATTAAAAGCTTATGATTGTAAATATTGTTTTTGTCATCTTCAATTTTCACAAAGTAAATACCAGAGCGAAAAGGGTATTCAATTGTCCATTTTTAGAGTTCATTTTGCCTATTCAATATGTTTATAAAAAAACATAATAAAAACGAATTATCATTTATTATAAAACAACAGAATTGTCATTCAAAGTTGAAAATAGTTTGTCCTTTTTTTAGTTTTAGATAGTTGATTCTAATAATATTTTATTCGTAACTAATTTATTTTTTATATTTTGGCAAGGAATTTGATTTCAATGTTAAAATAATATCTGATAGTAAATGAAAAAGGCAATTGTATTTTTTTTTATGGTTTTATCTTCGGCTATTTTTTCTCAAGATAAAGTAGCTTGGTTTACCGATTTTTCGGAAGCGAAACAAGAAGCGAAGCATAGTAATAAACCCTTAATTATGTATTTAACAGGAAGCGATTGGTGTTCTCCCTGTAAGCAATTGAAAAAAGATTTTTTTGAAAATGAAGCGTTTATTGAAAAATCAAAGAGTGTAGTATTACTAAAAGTAGATTTGCCTTTTAGAGAAGATATTATTACACCTGAACAGCGTACAAAAAATCAAGTACTTCAAAAAAAATACAACCCTAAAAAATCATTTCCGTTATTGATAGGTTTTAATAGCAAAGGAAAAGAGGTTTCCAGAATTTCCTCATACAGCGGAGGAGATCCTCGTTACCATTTTGAATTTTTAGAAAAATTAATGCACTTTTAAGGTTATTATACCTTCTTAATAACATAGGTAACGATTCCCCATATTATAAAATTATCATTTTCTGTTATCTTAATTACAGGGTAGTCGGGGTTTTCAGGCACTAAATGAATTTCTTTGTTTTGTATGGATAATCGTTTCACGGTAAACTCATTTTCAATATAACATACGGCAATACGTTTATCGATAGGAGGTATGCTTCGATCTATAATAAGTAAGTCACCATTGTTTAGTCCTGCATTAATCATAGATTCTCCTTGTACACGTGCATAAAAAGTAGCTTCTTTATTATGTACCAGCTTATCGTCTAAACTTAATTTTTCGTGTACAAAATCTTGAGCAGGTGAGGGGAATCCGGCAGAAATACCAGTATCTACAAATGTAATTACAACAGTGTTGTTTGATGCTCTTTTAAAAATAGTAACGCTCATGTATTTTATTTTACAATTATAATATCATCCCAATTTGTAGTGTAACAAGGCGACAGTTTATTTTGTTTCATTTTCCATTTCTTTCCTAAATCCTGTGAAGCTATTCGTAGTTTATTTCCACATTTTTTATTGGTCTTGTCCATTACCTTCATTAAAACAGCATGCTTGGGGTTTTCAATAGTAAACATGTTTAATTGGCGGTTGTTATCAGGGGTAATTCCCATTAAAATAACACCTAGCTTTTTGTATTTAAAATTAGGCCTGTAAATTAGTTTTAAAGCTTTAATAGCTTCTTTTGAAATAAGTAAACTAGAGTTACTAGCATGGGGTAGGTGTAAACAAATATTAGTGTGATTTTGAGGTAAATCGGCACGTATTTTATTTGTTCTTATAAATACATATATCATATTAGCAAGGCCATCTTCATTACGTAACTTTTCAGAACAAGTTATAGCAAATGTAGCAATGCGCTCGCGTAGTATTTCGTAGTCCGAAGTCATGTCCTTAAGGGAGCGTGTGGTAGCAATAGCTTTTCTGTTTTTAACCTCGTCTAGTTGTAATGTAGGCTCTCCTTTAAGGTCTTTATATAATCTTAAACCCACAATACTAAATTGTTTTTGAACATAATTAGCAGGGAGTTGCGTAAACTGATACGCCGTTTGTATTTCTTGATTTTTTAGTTTTTCAGCAATTTTTTTCCCAATTCCCCATACATCTTCAATGGCTGTCCATCGTAATGCTTTAATACGCAATTCTTCATTTTTTATAAAATATATGCCACCTGTTTTAGAAGTGAATTTTTTAGCAATTTTATTTGCTATTTTTGACAGGGCTTTAGTAGGAGCAATACCTATACTTATGGGCATTCCAACACAGCGAAGTACTTCATTTTGTATTAACTTACAGTGTGTTTCTAAATGGTAATACTCAAAGCCTTTAAACTGTATAAAGGCCTCGTCTATAGAATACACTTCAATATCAGGACAAAATTTTTCGATAATAGTCATTACTCGCTGACTTAAATCACCGTAAAGAGGATAGTTTGATGAAAAAACATGTACTCCATATTTTTTAAACTCAACTTCATATTTATGAGCAGGAGCCCCCATAGGAATAAAAGGTTTTGCTTCATTACTACGAGCAATTACACAACCATCGTTATTTGAAAGTATAGCCACGGGTTTATTGGCTAGGAAAGGATTAAAAACTCTTTCGCAACTAGCGTAAAAATTATTACAATCAATTAAAGCAAACACGTTGTAAATTTATGGATTATTTCCTTTTTATTGGATTAATTCCATATTTAATAACACGTATTTTTTAACTAAAAAAAAACCACTTTTTAAGTTTGATAAATTAGCTATTGGAGTTCAATAGAATCAATAAGTAATTCGAAGTTTTCTTGTTTTTTGTTTCCAATTAAAAAAGCGACTTCTTCTAATAAATTTTTCTTTAAAATTGGGTTTGTCGAGTGTTTTACCTCTGAAAGCAGGATACATATTGTTTAATAAAATTTGGATTTTTTGCCACTTGTTTGTAGTTTCAAAAGGGCCTATATAGGAATAGTAATCATTGGAACTCGCTTTTATTCTAAACTGATACTTTTGCCATCTCCTTTTATTTTAAGAATTATAGAAGTGAAATTAAGAACTCCAATTTTTTTAAATTTATACCGAACGGAAGAAAATCCACCGTTGTTTTCAAGCGATACTTCTCCTTTAAAAACACGATGGCCATCTTTAGAAATAGTGAACTTTCCAGAAGATTTACCTCCCATAACTACATCGTCAGTAACAATCCATTCGTTAGCAAGCGTCTCTTTATTGAAATTAAATATGGTTTGTGATAGCATAAGGTTACTTGTAATTATCATAAAAATTAAATACTTCATAACGTAAACGGGTCAACTAGTTTAGTTTCTGAATTTCGGATTTAATACTTTATATATAAAAATATAATTTAGGAAATAGTTACTTTTATTTTGCTATTAAATTTATTTGAATATCCGTTTTTGCTCATAAACCTGTAATGCTAGCAATTACAAGCCTATCGAAGAGTTTTTCTTCAAAATACCTTCTGTTGAGTTTATAAACAAACTCGTTTAGGTA
>CANNCQ010000042.1 GCA_947503135.1 uncultured Aquimarina sp.
AATGCAAAAGTTTGGCTTAGTGCTTAACCGAAAATAACCGCTTATTTTCCGCCCTAAATGCCATATATTTAACGTTACCATACATTAAAAACCAATCTAAATCTTGATTAAAAACAGAAAGCTATTTTACGAAACTACTTTTGTGGTTGGAATGATTTTATTATTAATCTCTATGTATTTTGCTTCAAAAACTCTGATTGGGTTTCTAATACCTATTTTGATCTTTTTTATAAGTGGTTTGATGATTTTTTTCATTGAGAGAAATAAATATAATGAGGTATATGGATATGATGGAAATACATATCCCCTAATACATTTGACAACAAGCTTTGGAGCTATAGGATTATTTATATTTTTTACTCTTAATTTTATTATCCGAACTGATGAAATTAAATCACAAGAATATATCATTATTGATAGATACCCATCATACGGAGGAAAAGGAAAAAGGAATATACTACATCCTGATTTTATTATTGAATATAAAAATGAAGACAAAATAATCAGCTTTTCTGAAGAATTTTACAATGATATGGATTTATTCAAAACGATTGAGTTAAAAACTTCAAAAGGATTATTTGGGTTTGATATACTTTTAAAGAAAGAACTTAAGAAGTAAAAACGTATGGTAACACTATTTAAACGCAATGCTTTTTAGTGCTTTGAGCAAAAGGAGTTTTGTATTTGTGAGGTCGGCGTCACAAATTTTATTATTTTACAATCGAAATTAAAAAACTAAAAAGTGTAACGCCTTGTGCTTATTCCGAAAGTCCCTGACTTTCTACACGCACAGACGTTTACATTAATCGTTAGCGGTCATTAAAAAACATAAATTATTTCTTTATTGAGAAAAAAAAGATAAATTTGCACCATGAAAGAAATTGATATTAAATATTTTGCCGAATATCTAGTATATTACTTTAATCATAGAGGTGCTTTAATATCGAACAAGAAACTTCAAAAATTACTTTATTACATACAAGCCTGGCATTTAGTCTATTTTGACAATAAACTATTTAATGAGACACCAGAAGCTTGGGTTCATGGTCCAGTTTATCCATCAGTATATAGAGCTTATAAAAAATATAAAGCTAAACCAATATCTTTTGATTCTGGAATATCTAGACAACTTCTAGATGAGAGATTAAATTCATTTGGGTTTTCAAAAGACCAAATAGAATACATAGAAGCTGTTATTAATTCTTATGGTAAAAAATCTGCTTTAGAATTAGAATTACTATCCCATAGAGAATCACCGTGGCTTGAAGCTAGAAGAGGATTAAGTGATTATGATTTATCATCTTCCCCAATAAATGTAGAGTTAATGAAAAGTTATTACGCTGAATTAAAAAGAAAAAATGAAGCTTAATGAAATTTGACTTTTATGAAGATGAAGACGAAAATGTCGATATAAAATACCAAGTTGGTGATGATATAATAAATTTTGGTGATATTGAAAACCTTACTCTAACAATTGTATTCGATTATTTATCGTTAAATAAAACTAAATTATGTTTTAATAACAATGAGATAACTGCTGATGATTTTAGAAAATTATTTGAATTCAAACAACAAGTCTCAACTATTAAAATAAACTCTTTTATTGATGATTCTAAAATTAAAAGAGAATATCATTTTCATTCTGTAGACTTGTACAAAAAAAAATTCCTTCTAGAGCCTCTAAAAAAATTATTGAATTATAACAAATTCATTGAGGTTTATCAGTTACCTACAATTTATCAACTAGGTGTTTACACCGATAACTTAACCATGAAAGCACCTAGAATATTAGGTTTTTTTGGTAAAAACGCTGCTTTTCATTTATTATGGTTTGATTATGAACATAGTGTGTATCCTAAAAAAAAATAACGAACCGCTAACACTATATATAGCAAATAGGGCGATTTATGACGATTCGAAAAGACTTTGATTATTTGCGAGGTTGCCAAATCTTTTGATTTGGCTTTACATAAAAAAGATAAATCAAAATGCAAAAGTTTGGCTTAGTGCTTATTTCAAAGGTAATTGTTTATCTTCTGCCCTAAATGCCATATATTTATCGTTGTAGCTCATACTTTCCAAATAAATGAGTCTGATCATCTTGTTGCTCACTAGCTTTGTTTTGAGTTTTTGCATTGGTTCATCTAATGGAATTTTTGTTGCAGTAAACTGATAAAAATACACTGCTGAGTTGAGTCTGAGAATTGAATTCAATTAACTGCAAAACGCAATTTGTGGCTACGACTGAGTGAATAACGGCTAACAATTGATAGTCTGTGAGGTTATAGCGCGTCCAAAACGCTCTGCTCTATCCTGGTGATTTGGCTCGTGCAAAAAAATACAAGCTACAACAATAACTATAAACAATGCAGGGCAGTCGCTAGCCGAATTAAATAGTTGATTTGCTTGGTCGTAAAAGCTTTTTTCTTACTTTTATAACTGCAAAATTAAAAGGCGCCAAAAGCTTTTACTTGTGCTGGTTTGAAGTTCGTTGAACTTCTGCTCTGCACTGTTCATAGTTGGGGCGTTGTAGCTCATACTTTACAAATAAATGAGTCTGATCATCTTGTCGCTCACAAACGCTGTTTTGAGTTTTTGTATTGGTTCATCTAATGGAATTCTTGATACTTTAAACTGGTAAAAATACACAGCTGAAATTAGAGTTTGAGAATTGAATTCAATTAACTGCAAAAATGCAATTTGTGGCTACGGCTGACTGAATAACGGCCAATAATTAATAGTTTGTGAGGTTTTAACACGTCCGAAACGCTCTGCCCTATCTTGGTATTTTGGCTCGTGCAAAAAAATACAAGCTACAACAATAACTATAAACAATGCAGGGCAGTCGCTAGCCGAATTAAATAGTTGATTTGCTTGGTCGTAAAAGCTTTTTTCTTACTTTTATAACTGTAAAAATAAAAGACGCCAAAAGCTTTTACTTGGGCTAGTTTGAAGTTCGTTGAACTTCTGCACTGCACTGTTCATAGTTGGGGCGTTGTAGCTTATACTTCCCAAATAAATGAGTCTGATCATCTTGTCGCTCACAAGCGTTGTTTTGAGTTTGTGTATTGGTTCATCTAATGGAATTCTTGATACTGCAAACTGATAAAAATACACGGCTGAAATTGAAGTTTGAGAACTGAATTCAATTAACTGCAAAAATGCAATTTGCGGCTACGGCTGACTGAATAACAGCAAATAATGGATAGTTTGTGAGGTTTTAGCTCGTCCGAAACGCTCTGCCCTATCTTGGAGTTTTAGCTCGTGCAAAAAAAGACAAGCTACAACAATAACTATAAACAATGCAGGGCAGTCGCTAGCCGAATTAAATAGTTGATTTGCTTGGTCGTAAAAGCTTTTTTCTTACTTTTATAACTGCAAAATTAAAAGGCGCCAAAAGCTTTTACTTGGGCTAGTTTGAAGTTCGTTGAACTTCTGCACTGCACTGTTCATAGTTGGGGCGTTGTAGCTCATACTTCACAAATAAATGAGTCTGATCATCTTGTCGCTCACTAGCTTTGTTTTGAGTTTTTGCATTGGTTCATCTAATGGAATTATTGATACTTTAAACTGATAAAAATACACAGCTGAAATTGGAGTTTGAGAATTGAATTCAATTAACTGCAAAAACGCAATTTGTGGCTACGGCTGACTGAATAACGGCCAATAATTGATAGTTTGTGAGGTTTTAACACGTCCGAAACGCTCTGCCCTATCCTGGTGTTTTGGCACGTGCGAAAAAATACAAGCTACAACAATAACTATAAACAATGCAGGGCAGTCGCTAGCCGAATTAAATAGTTGATTTGCTTGGTCGTAAAAGCTTTTTTCTTACTTTTATAACTGTAAAATTAAAAGACGCCAAAAGCTTTTACTTGTGCTAGTTTGAAGTTCGTTGAACTTCTGCACTGCACTGTTCATAGTTGGGGCGTTGTAGCTTATACTTTACAAATAAATGAGTCTGATCATCTTGTCGCTCACTAGCTTTGTTTTGAGTTTTTGTATTTGTTCATCTAATGGAATTCTTGAAACTTTAAACTGATAAAAATACACAGCTGAGTTGAGTCTGAGAATTGAATTCAATTAACCGCAAAAACGCAATTTGTAGCTACGGCTGATTGAATAACGGCTAATAATGAATAGTTTGTGAGGTTTTAGCTCGTCCGAAACGCTCTGCCCTATCTCGGTATTTTGGCTCGTGCAAAAAAATACAAGCTACAACAATAACTATAAACAATGCAGGGCAATCGCTAGCCGAATTAAATAGTTGATTTGCTTGGTCGTAAAAGCTTTTTTCTTACTTTTATAACTGTAAAATTAAAAGACGCCAAAAGCTTTTACTTGTGCTAGTTTGAAGTTCGTTGAACTTCTACACTGCACTGTTCATAGTTGGGGCGTTAGGTAGCATTACAAATGAACGACGAAGTAAGAATAAATATTAGAAACAGATGGATTGAATCTATATTTGAGTTAGCTCACCTTGAATTCCAAAAACGATTATGGATTGAAGCGGATTATGAAAATTCTGTGGGGGATTTTAGTGAATGTGTTTGTCAATATTTTGACGATTTGAATTTAGATGGTGGATATTCTGAATTTATTGCTGACGGAATCATTACGAATACGGAATTTGAAATTGTTTCGGAATTACACTCTGAATTTGATAAATATATTGAACTGACTAAAAAACTAAACTTATCGGACAAAGATATTCTTAAAGACAATAAATGGATTACTCTAACCAATATTGCCTTGAAATCGTGGAATAAATTAAAAGAAAATATGCAATCAACGTCTGATAAAGAAAAAATGATTGGTCTAGAAAAGTATTATCTAAAAACAAACGCTACCTAACACTATATATAGCAAATAGGGCGATTAGTGTTTAATCGAAAGGTAATTGTCTATTTGCAAAGTCACCAAATCTTTTGATTTGGTATTAAAGAGAAAAATTAAAACAAAATGCAAAACATTTGGCTTGTGGCTAAACCGAAAGTAATCGCTTGTTTTCTGCCCTACTTGCCATATATTTAACGTTACCACCAATTACCAAAAAATGAAAAAACACATATTGTTTATATTACTTTCGATAATAACTTTGAGTTGTAAATCCCAAGTAAAGACTGAAAACAATAAGGAAAAAATTAAAAAAGCGCAGACTGAAATAACTTCTGCTCTTGAATATTTTTTATCAGATTGTTTAGTTAATAAAGACTGTGACGAGTGTATAAAAGAATTAGTTTCTAAAACCTCAAATGAGTATCAAAAATATCTGATTGGAGGTGCTTTATACAATATTGATTCAAAAGTCTCTTATGATTTACATAAATCGGCTTATGAGAAATATCCAAATGAATTAAATTTTAATTTAGAATATGCAATAGAGAGTCATCGAATTGGAGATTATAAAACGGCTATTAAACATTACGAGATTTATAAACGGGCAAAAGATTCGGATTATAGAGTTGACGTTTGGTTAAGTGAATGCTATTTAAATATCAATGATTATTCAAAAGCAATTGAACACTGGAAAAAAGCAAATCATCCCAAAAATCATACTGGAATTGACAAAGCTATTTATATAATTCACGGACAAGTCGACCAAATTAAAAAACGGTCAGGTTTAATAGCAAAAACAAAATCTAAAGATTCTAATAGTGCGTACGAATTAATATTCCTAGATATGAATTGGGAATTAGATTGGTGGAATAACAATATTCAAGAATACTTTTTAGAAAAAGATATAAACACTATTAAAAGTACTTTCGGTTCTGACAGTAAAGAATACTTACAACTATCTGCTTATAACAAAATTAAGCATCTCTCTAAAAAATCAAGCCCTAAAGACTCTATTAAAACCGCATTTCTAGATTCAAAATTGATTCTTGATAATAACCAAATGCCAATTAATGGAAAAGTAGCTTCTGATTTACTAAGAATTTCATTTATCAATAGACTATTAGATGAAAAAGAATTCTTTGAGAAAAGAGGACAAAAAATGATTGAATTAGCTGATAAATATAAAGATGAAGAGCTTTTAAATATTTATGCATACCTAGAATCAGTTGCAACAGGACATGTTTCCGAACAAACAGACAAAAAAGGATGGAACGAATACCAAAGTGAGAAATTTGCGATAAGTTATTTTATCGGATTGGCTGACAAAAACAAATATGATAATCCCGATTTGGAAAAAGCATTGATAGACTTTCCTAATTCTTCAAAAATTCATTGGGTAAAACTGAACTGTGCAAAAATCGAAGGAAAAGATATAAAAGCTGATTTAGTAGAGGTATTGAAAAAAGAATTCAAAACTTTAGGTTCTGACCAAAGTAAATATTCTTATGGATTGAAAAACTATTTTTATTTACTAGAAAACGAATTATAACAAACTGGTGGTAACAAGGTGTATAAAACATAGCTAATAAGTGCTTAACCGAAAGGTTTGTGTATATTTAAAAAGTCCGCCAAATTTTTAATTTGGCTTTTAAAAAGAGAAAAATTAAAAACAAAATATAAAAATTCGGCTCTGTGTTTATCTGAAAAGTTAGTGTTTTTTTACACGCTACGTTTCATACACAAGTCCGTTGGCATCCATTAATCAGCGCTGAAAATTTGTCACGGAATAAAATGTTTTAAAGTAAAAAATAGTCTCTTAAATAGATTATGAAAAAATAAAAAGCCAGGGCGTGAGCATCTTATGTTTTCGGACTCAACTCAAACGAAACTGTTATAAATATTTCGGACTTTACTCAAACGAAACTGTTGCGCGCTTTCCGACCCTACTCTGATGTTTTTAATTTTGTGTTTAAAATAGAAAGTTGAATAAAAGGAAAAAGCCAATACGTGAGTTTCTTATGTTTTCGGACTCAACTCAAACGAAACTGCTGTAAATATTTCGGACTTTACTCGAGCGAAACTGTTGCACGCTTTCCGACCCTACTCTAATGTTCTTAATTTTGTGTTTAAAATATAAAATTACTTAACCCAAAGCGCAAAAATAAGTTTTGTAAAATCATAAAAAAATCGGTAATTGTAAAAGTAAATAAATAGAAAAAATAAAACGTATGCCAACACCATGTATAAAACATAGCTAATTGGTTTTTAAGCGTAAAGTTTGTGTTTATTTGCTAAGTATCGCCAAATTTTAAATTTGGCTTTTAAACCGATAAATTAAAAACAAAATGTAAAATTTAGCTCGTGCTAATTCGGAACTTATTTCCTTTTTAACACGCTACATTTCATACATATCAACGTTGTGCCCAATAAAAAAAATCACGTTTCTAAATATAATTAATGTAAAATGATTGTATCTTTGATAGTATCAAATGATAGTACCAGTAAATGAAACCACCCTACGAAATAACATCTTCTGTTTTAAAATTAATAACCTCTATTTCAGAGAAAATAGGAGAAGTAAATGCAAATCTGTTAAACCGACCTTCACCTAAATTGAGAAAACAGAATAGAATTAAAACTATTCATTCTTCTTTAAAAATAGAGGGAAACACACTTACAGAAGAACAAATTACAGCTCTTCTTGAAAACAAAAGAATAATTGGGCCTAAAAAAGATGTTCTTGAAGTTTTAAATGCAATTAAAATCTATGAAAATTTAGAAGATTACAAACCGGCTAATGAAAAATCTTTTTTAAAAGCTCATCAAAACTTAATGGAAGGTCTAATTGAAAATTCTGGAAAATATAGGAATCAAAGTGTCGGAATTGTTAAAGGCTCTAAAGTTGAGCATTTGGCACCTCCTCATGAAAATGTGCCATACTTAATGAAAGATCTTTTTGAATACTTAAAAAAATCTGATGAAATTGAATTAATTAAAAGTTGCGTGTTCCATTACGAAATGGAATTTATACATCCATTTTTGGATGGAAATGGTAGAATGGGAAGATTGTGGCAAACTTTAATTTTAATGGAAAAATATCCAATCTTTGAATTTTTACCTTTTGAAACGTTAATTAGCAACGACCAAGAAAAATATTATAAAGCCTTAGCTGAAAGTGATAAATCAGGAAAGTCAACTAAGTTTATTGAATATATGCTTAACGTAATCGACATTTCAATAAGTCAATTATTAGATTTTAATAATCGAACTTTAAATGAAAAAGATAGATTAGAATATTATGTTTCACTAAACAAAACTGAATTTACAAGAAAAGATTATATGGATGTTTTTAAAGATATTTCTTCAGCGACAGCAAGTAGAGATTTAAAGAAAGGATCTGAATTAGGTTTATTTGAAAAAATAGGAGAAAAAAATAAGACAATATATCGTTTAAAATAACTGGGCACAACACCGTATATAATTTATTGCTGGCTTCTTGCCTACTTACGAAAGTCTTTGCGGACTTTATTGGTCGGTAATTTTCACTAAATTAGTATCTTGAAACACGCAACAAACCATATACAACAACGTTACCTACAAGCACCGAAAATGAAATTTGAATTAGAGAAAGCAGTCCCTTGGGGAAGAAATTTAAAAGAGTATCAAGAAATCTTTAACTTGTCTAATGATGATTTAGATAAAAACATAATAAGCTTCGGAGATGGACCTGCAAGTTTTAATTCTGAACTAAATTATCTTGGAAAGAAATGCACTTCAATTGATGTGATATATCAATTTTCGGAAACTGAACTTAAAGAACGATTTGAAATTGTTAAAAAACAAGTAATGAAACAGGTTAGAAATAATACTGAAAACTTTATTTGGAAAAATATTAAAACCCCTGATGAATTAGAAATTATAAGAGTAAAATCTATGTCAGACTTTTTAAACGATTTTTCAAAAGGAAAAAAAGAAGGTAGATATATTTACCATTCTTTACCTGAAAAATTGGATTTTAAACAACAAACATTTGATTTAGGTTTAAGCTCACATTTTTTATTACTTTATCCTAAATTTGGAATTGAATTTCACATAAAATCTATAAATGAAATGTTGAGATTATGCAAAGAAATCAGAATATTCCCAATACTTAATTTAAATGCTGAAAAATCAGAAATGTTAGATGATGTCATCACTCATTTTGAAAAAAAACATATAGTTAATATAGAAAAAGTAAAATATGAGTTTCAAAAAGGAGGAAATGAAATGTTAACATTGAAACATAAAAGCCTGTAGGTAACAAGGGCTATAATTAATGCGGGTTTTGGTTTTTAATCCAAAGTTTAGTGTATTTTTATAAGGTCGTCAAATCATTTTGATTTGACTTTTGAATAAGAAAAAATAAAAGCAAACAAAATGCTTTGTCTTAGTGCTAAATCGGAAAGCCTACGCTTCCCTAATCCCGCACTAATCATAGCCGAAGCCGTTACCTAGCATTGCCTTTGCGTTTAAAATCAGCACTTTATCAAGTTGTTTAAAGTAAAAAAGTTAGCCTGTTAAATAGATTATTAAAAGAAAAAAGCCAGAGCGTGTGCTACTTATGTTTTTCGGACTCAACTCGGGCGAAACTGTTGTGAATATTTCGGACTTTACTCAAACGAAACTGTTGTGTGGTTTCGGATTCTACTCCACTATTTGGTGTTTATAAAAGAAAAAGCCAAAACGTGAGTTACTTATGTTTTCGGACTCAACTCGGGCGAAACTGTTGTGAATATTTCGGACTTTACTCGAACGTAACTGTTGCGTGGTTTCGGATAAAAATAACGTGATTTAAGTTGTTTAACAGTAAAGTATAGCAATCTTATCTAAAATTAAAAATTACTTAAACAGTGTCTTAAAAGTTGGGTGAAAGTATTGTGAAAAGAAGTTTAAAACGCTAGGTAACAATATATAAAAAACATAGGGCAATTGGTGTTTATCTAAAAAGGTCGTTTTATGCCGCAAAGCCGCCAAATATAAAATTTGGCATTTACAACGAATGATAAATACAAAATATTTATATTTGGCTTATATAATTTATCCTACGTCAGTTTATTTCTGCTGCCCTACGATTTCTTATATTTAACGTTGGCAATAATTTGACAAAAAATGAAATATTATTTACTATTAATCAGCACAATATTTATTATCAGTTGCTCGAGTAAGAATAAAAAAGAAAATAATATTCTGACTATTGGAAAAGAAAATGATGTAGAAGTAACACTAAGTATTGAGGACAAAAGGGATATTAAAAAAATAGGATTCTATTCAGGTGAGAATAGTGAATTTATTGATGAAAAACGCATTGATTCTTACAATAGAATTATTTACAATTTTGAAAATAAAAGTGAAGGAACTTTTAAAGTCTGCATATATAAAATAAATGACACTATTTGTACTGAAAGTTATGTAGAAAAAGGATATACACCAAAAATTGAATTTGTTAAAGATAGCCTAATAATTACTGATTTTATTGGACTCAATTATGAATAAAAACTATTGCCAACAAGGTGTATAAAACATAGCTAGTAAGTGCTCATCCGAAAGGTTTGTGTATATTGAGTAAGTCCGCCAAATTTTTAATTTGGCTTTTAAAAGAAAAAAATTAAAAACAAAATATAAAAATTCGGCTTTTTGTTAATCCTAAAATTCAGTATTTTTAACACGCTACATTTTATACACATCAACGTTAGCGCTCATTACTCACTCGGATTCAGAAAATATTGTAAAGTTGTTTAAATATAATTTTTGATAATTGATTCAAATCTAGATGTATAAAAGTTAAAAACAGCCTGTAAATTAGTTTGTGGAAGTAAAATTTACTGTTGCTTAAAAGAAAAAAGCCAAGACGTGAGCAGCTTATGTTTTCGGACCCAACTCGGGCGAAACTGTTATAAATATTTCGGACTTTACTCAAACGCAACTGTTGCGCGTTTTCGGATTCTACTCTCCTATTCTGTATTTAGAAAGTAAAAAATCAAAGCGTGAGTTCCTTATGTTTTCGGACTCAACTCGAACGCAACTGTTATTAATATTTCGGACTTTACTCGAATATAACTGTTGCGCACTTTCGGATAAAATAACGTGATTTAAGTTGTTTAAACAGTAAAGTTGAGAATCCTGTGTAAAATTAAAAATTACTTAAACAGAGCCTTAAAAGTTGAATGAAAAGTGTGTTTCTAATATTGTGAAGAAAAATTAAAACGCTCGCTAACACTATATAAAAAACATAGGGCAATTGGTTTTTATCTAAAAAGGTAATTTTATGTTGCCAAGCCGCCAAATATAAAATTTGGCGTTTACAACGAATGATAAAAGCAAAATATTTATATTTGGCTTGTATAATTTATCATACGTCAGTTAATATCCGCTGCCCTACGATTCCTTATATTTAACGTTGTGCCCAATTAAAAAAATGAAGAATCTACCCTTAATAGTACTTTTCATAATTAGTTCTAATGCTATTTTTTCTCAAGAATTTAAAGCTGGACTTATAATGCCAAATGAAGATTTCAAGTTATGTTGTGTATATATCCCAAATTCTGGTCTTAAAATTTATGACAAACCAAATGGGAAAATTCAAGGACAAATCAATTTAGGAAAGGCAGATAATAACGATGAATTTTACACAGCTATTATTGAAAAAAATGGAGTTGAAAGAGAATTGGAGTATCAGAACCTTGAAATGGTTGGTTATGAAATAATGGCTTTAGTATTTATCGATTTAAAATCTGACTTCGTAAAGCTTAACGATGGATACTGGATTAGTTCTGAAGAACTAAAATCTAAAAATTTAAGATTAATTTCTTGGATGGATTATGCCATTGATAAAGACACCGAATGGTATGCAAATAAACCAGGATTGAATTTAAGAAAAGGGCCTTCAACTGATTTTGAAAAAATAACAACGCTAAAAGGCGACTTATTTGGTATTAAACTAACAACTGAAAAAAAAGGAAAATGGAGTAAAGTAAAAGTTACGAAATATAGAAAACATCCTTGTTCTGGCGAAAATAATCTCATTATTAAAACGTATTCAGGTTGGATTAAACTTATTTCGGAAGAAGAAACTCTTAATGTATGGAATTATGGAAAAGGATGCTAAAATAACTGGGCACAACATTGGCTATAATTAATACGGGTTTTGGTGCTTAATCCGAAGTTTAGTGTATTTTTATAAAGTCCGCCAAATCTTTTTGATTTGGCTTTGAAAATGAAAAAATTAAAACAAAATAAAAAGTTTTGGCTAAGTGCTTAATCGGAAATTAATCGCTTTTTAATTCCCGTACTAATCATAGCCGAGACATTAGCAAAAATTAACCACGAAACTCGATAAAATGACTAACAGAACTTTAACATTTTTGTATTTTGTAATTTCATTACTCTTTTTATTAGGAATAATATTAACCTTTAATGACTATAGTTATTTAGGATATTATTCAGACAAAATTATTAATTGGCTTTGGTTAGGATTTACATTTATCATAATATTTAAGTTTTGGAATAAAAAATCAATAAAAGTATTTTTCTTCACATTAGTTTCTATTGTTTTATTAAGTATTCTTCCAATGGCAATTCCTTTTTTTTGTATCATAAATTATTTTACTACAACAGGAGATTATCAACAAATTCAGCTTAATTCTAATTATAGAATAGAAAGAACAAGGCAGAATTCACTATCAATGGAACGAATTTATGTATATGAAAAGAAAGGAATTCTAGAAAAGAATATTTGCAGACCTGATTATTTTCAAATAGCGGAAAAAGTTTTAAGCATCAAAACTTCTGACAATTCAATTGATATTGATTCTTTATTTATTAAAAGTGCTAAATTAATTAGAATTAATAATGAAGAAATAGAAATCAAATATCAAATTCTAGACAAAAAAAAGAGTTTAACCCATAAACTCAATAATAATGATGGATATTAAAAAAGACGAATAATAGATTTTGGAAAATAAATATCGTAATATCAACTATTATGTTTCTTTCATTTTTGTTGTTAATTTTTTTATTGTTAAATCATATAGTTAAACTTTTTGTTGATATTTAAAAGCAATCATATTTTTGTCAGTTATTCAATTTATTATATGCTTAATCTATTATCTAATAAAAATTAAACAACATTCTTTCTGGAAAGTTTTTGCTCTAATCTATTTTTATTATTCTTATTTTTTTGGAAATAAAAGTTTCATTTGGATTATTAGGAGGGTTTTTAGGAAATATGTAAATCTGAATAATAACATTTGCTAACAATATATAAAAAACATAGGGCAATTGATTTTTATCTAGAAAGGTAGTTTTATGACGCAAAGTCGCCAAATATAAAATTTGGCATTTACAGCGAATGATAAATACAAAATATTTATATTTGGCTTATATAATTTATCTTAAGTCAGTTTATTTACGTTGCCCTACGATTTCTTATATTTAACGTTACCACCAAATCTAGCGGGTAGCTAAAATTTAAGGACATTAACCCCGATTTCCTTATAGCAAGCCCAATGCAAAAAAGCTCAATTATTCATTCCCTTTGTGTTTATCGTGGTGCGCTTTTTTGTTTCTTGTAATTTCTTTTACTGATGATTGACGGCAACTTATAGTTTGACGTTTTAATTATTGACGAATCGAAGACCACAAATGCCGACAAAATTATTGCGCGCTGTGTATGACGGAATCGTTCGTGTGTATTTGCGGACAGCGAATAGTACCGCCTACCGAAATATGTAGGCGCTCCGAATTAAATCTGGTGGTAACAAAAACTATAACTAATGCGGGGGTAGTTTTTGAGCTGAAATGTTGGTTGTTTTGCTTGGTCGTAAAAGCTTTTTTCTTACTTTTATATTCACAAACTAAAACACAGCAAAAGCTTTTACTTGTGCTAGCTTGAAATTCACAGAATTTCTGCGTCGCACTAGTCATAGTTCAGTCGTTGTAGCACATATAAACCAAACACAAATGTCATTAGAAAAATTTGCTAAAGATTTAGAAAGATTTGACTTAAAAACAAAAGTTGTTAAAGATTCTATTGAAATTGACTATAATGAAATTAAGTTCGAAGTGACCGTTGATGAAGCTTGGTTGAAAGCGATTAAAAAAGTTTACAGAGCAAAACAATATGAATTGAACGAAGAAAGTAAATTTCAAGTTTCTAATCAAGAAGTTGAATTTCAGGTTTTCAAACTAACACCAAGTTTTGTTTATAAACCTCTTTATGAATTCAAAGACAAAAAAGAAAATGCAGTCATTTTAACAAATATGTCTAAAGAATATAAGCTAAATCTATTTAGGTTTTCTAATTTTAACTCTGAAAGAATTAAGAATAGAGTAACAAGAAGGTATAACGACCGCTCTGAAGGAATGAGAAAAAGGAGACCTCGATTTGGGTTTAGATTTGACGATTTATTCTTAAACTATATTACAGTAAAATATCAGCCGAATAGTAAGTTACAAAGAGAAAAACTCATTGAAATTGGTAGAGAAAAATGTAAGTCTTGTTTATTCAAATTAGCTGTAATAGAAAATGAAAGTTGGGAATTAAGAGAAACAGTTAAAGCAAAAGGTTTTAATATACCAATACCAGAAGATGGAGAAAATGATTTTTCAATTCCAAAATCAAACTATGAAGATGATTTGGTTGGGTTTTATAAAGTAGCAAAAAGCAGTATTTTTCCAACACAATCTTTTTTGTCATACTATCATATTTTGGAATATAATTTTTTAAAAGTTTCTGACGAAGAACTATTTAACAAAACTAAAGGTGTAATTAATTCTACAACTTTTAACGCGAGCTACGATAACGTTAATCGACTTCTCTCAATTCTTCAAAAGCACGAAAGAAATTTAGATGAGACCAGTATGCTAAAAAGAGTACTTACTAAATTTATTGATGAAGAAGAGTTTATTCAGTTTATAATTGAGATAGAAAATAATGCCAAAGAGAAAATATTCTCAAAACCTAAAGAACCTATTTTTGGAGAGAGAATTCCGTTAAAATTAGAAGAAGGACACGCAATATCAAATGTTTCTAAAATTATCAAACACATTAGAAATTCACTTGTTCATTCAAGCGATAAATACACAAGAGAGGAATGTGTAATTCCATTCTCGGAGTCTGAATCTATTGTAATAAAATATATTCCAATTCTTAAGTTTTTGGCTGAAAAAGTAATATATGCAAACGCAAAATAAAATACGTGCTACAACAATGGCTATAATTAATACGGATTTTGATGCTTAATCAAAAGTTTAGTGTGTATTTATAAAGTCCGCCAAATCTTTTAATTTGGCTTTAAAATGAAAAATTAAAACAAAATAAAAAGTTTTGGCTAAGTGCTTAATCGAAAATTTAGTATTTTTAAATCCGTACTAATCATAGCCGAAACGTTGTAAGTAATATAAAAACAAAATTTCCCAATTCAATAACTTAACGCAACAAATCAAAATTTTAGATTTGTTGTATGAACACAAAAAAACACAAACGATTATCACTAAAAGAGCGTGTTATTATTCAGACGCTTTTAGAGGAAAACAAATCCAAATCTTTCATTGCCAAAAAGCTTAATCGTTCTCGCTCTACCATAACTAGAGAAGTCAATAAATGGATATCAAGTTCTAACGATAAATATGATGCTTCACTTGCCGATTGGCTCGCTAAAGATGATTATCTAAACAAACGGAATTTAGACAAA
>CANNCQ010000043.1 GCA_947503135.1 uncultured Aquimarina sp.
TCAGTACTTTAATTTACTAAATATTCTGCTTTTTATTTCTATAAAATTCCTGTTTCTTAAGTCGAACTCACGTTAATAAAGGGAAAAATTGACATACGGTCGGGAAAAAACTGCCGTTATGAAGTTTGTAATGCCTCGACTGAATGGAGGTAATATTAACTTTATAATAAAATTAAAATGAAAAAATTAGCAAGCTTAATCACATTATTTTTAGCTTTTACAGCAGCAACTTTTGCTCAAAATGCAAAATCAGTAAACTTAACTCAAGTTGATGGAGAATTCGTAGTTAAAGAATTGAAATTATCTGAAGGAAATTATATTTTCAACATTGAAAACGACGGAATTGACCATGAAGTAGGTTTTGTATTGATTAAAGAAGGTGCCGACGCTAGCAAGCCTAAAAACCATATCAAAGAAGCTTACGTACAATCTCCTGTCGCTACCGGCAAAACAGAATCTTCTAAAGAGGTTGCTCTTGAAAAGGGTACTTACGTATATTTTTGCCCATTAAACCCAACACCACAATATAAATTAATTGTTGAGTAATTATAATTACTTAAGTTTTTTGTGTAAAAGCCACTCTGTACAGAGTGGCTTTTTTGTTTTTTATGACAAATTGGATTAATTGAAATATCTGCTCTATAAGAATACACCTATTTTCAAAATAGGTTGTCAAACCAAAACACTTGCTGTGAGTTATTTTATTCTAAAATTAACAGTAACTCTTTTTAAAGCCTTTCTGGCCAAATGTTTGGTAATTCTCCACTAAAACCCATTTTTGGAAGCGTATTAATGTGTTCCATTTCAGCTGCCGTTAACTCAAAATCAAACAAATTAATATTATCATTTATTCTTTGGAGTGTTGTTGATTTAGGAATAACAACAACTTGATGTTGAGTAATCCATTTCAAACAAATTTGAGCTACTGATTTATTATGTTTAGCCGCTATTTCTTGAAGTATTTCATTCTCAAAAACTTTTCCTCTGGCAAGAGGCGACCAAGACTCTACTGTTATATTTTGCTGTTTACAATAATTCATCAATTCAGGCTGCCAATATCCCGGATGAAATTCTATTTGATTTACAGATGGGATTACTTTTGCTGTTTGAAACAAAGCTTCTAAATGCTCTTGAAAAAAATTGCTTACTCCTATTGATTTTATTTTACCTTCAGCTTGTAATTCTTCCATAGCACGCCAACTATCGGCATTCGCTTTTTGCCAATTACTGTAATTTTTAGCATTCGCTGGCCAATGAATTAAGTATAAATCAATGTATTCTAAATCAAGTCTTTTTAAAGACTTATTAAATTCTTCTTTAGCCGACTCGTAACCCAAATTTTCTCGCCACAATTTTGTGGTTACAAATAGTTCTTCCCTTGGTACTCCACTAACCTTAATACCTTTCCCTACAGCCTCTTCATTATCATAAATTGCGGCTGTGTCAATTAGTGAATATCCACTAGCTATTGCTTTAGTAACAGCACTAATTCCTTCTTGCTCCTTACATTTATAAGTTCCAAACCCCACAATAGGGATTTTATTACCATCATTTAAGCTTAATAACTTCATATATAAGAGTTGTTATTTCTTATTAAATTTTTAAAATGCTTCTGCTATCCCTAAATAAAATTCATTAGTTCCATTACCTACTCCCCAATCAACACGCAAGTTTAAGTTTTCTGATTTATCAATTTTAAATCGTAACCCAGCGCCGTAGTTTGGTTTTAATGATTTAAATTGAAAGTCACTAACATTATTATACACACTACCTGTACCTAAAAATGCTACTGCACCAAATCGGGACTCTCCAAATTGTTTTCGATATTCTATTTGAGTTGCTAGTAAATCTCTATCTACAAATCTTCCTTCTCTATAGCCTCGCATAATTTCGCTACTCCCAAAAAAAGAAAATTCTGAAAAAGGTATGTTTCCTCGAGAAGCTTGCCCTACAAATTGAAAAGCTAAAACATCTTTGCTTTTATTGGGTAACTCTACAAAATGCCTAACATCTAAACGGGTTAAGTTAAATTTATTGGTACCTCCTAAAACTTTTCCATATTGCCCATGGGTAAATTCGGCATACCAACCACTTTGAGCATTTAGTAGATTGTTTCGGCTATCGTACAAAGCTGCTAATTCGGCTCCAACCGAAGTAGAACCGTCAAAACCGTCTCTTCGGTTTTGATCTATAATACCACCTTCTTCAAATTCTGTTTTAAAAACATGGTTTACCCTAATCCCCGCCCCAAAAAACAAATGCTTAACAAGTAATTGTTTTAGAAAAATTGGTTCGAATAGAATTTGACTATTTTCATAAACTTCTTCATCACTATCTCTAGTTTTTCGACCTATACCATAGTAAAGTCGTGGATAATTTTGAAATAACAAATTACCTTCAATTACCCATTTTTCTTGATTAGTAAATATTTCGAAACCTGAAAACACAAAAAACTGATTATTCAAAGTGTATTGAATAGTTATTGGCATATTCGAAACTCTCGTCTCTTCACCACTCCCATTAAATTTAAACAAGTATTTTGCTCCTGTACCAAAAGCAAAATTTGTTTCAGGAGAAAAAGTAACTACTGGTGCTGCTATAAATTTCTGAAGATATAGTGTGGAATCTTTTTTTACCGCTTTACGGTTAGGATAAAAGGTAAAAAACTCCTTTAAGCTTTCTACGCTTTGGGCATTGGATACTTGTATTCCTACAAAAGCAAATAAAACTGATAAATACTGTATTTTTAATTTCAAAAGAAATAATTTTAATTTAATTATAATATTGAATTTCCTAATTCAAATTTTGGTGTAAATATACTATTGTTTGAAAACTATTAATGTCTTAATTAACATAAGATATTGACCTAATTATCATTTATTTTTTCTTCAAAACAATTTCATGTAAATTATTAATCTCTAAAAAAATCTCTGTTATTAGTTACATGATTAATTTTACTTGCATTTTTCTATCACTTAATTCTATTACAACATTACTTTTAAGAATAATCAGACAACTTAAAAACGAAAAAGTTTCGTTTATTTTGTTCAGAAGCTAAATTTCAAACTCTATCGAAACCTTGAATTTTCATAATGAATTTTGTCATATTAATAAAAAAAAAACGACCAATTACCTACTTATAGCTCTTAAAATGCTTAGATAAACTTTCTGTTATACAAAAACAATAAGGTCTAAAAAACAACTATTTATGATACTATCTACATTCCCTTTAAATGAAACTCAAAGACAAGTTGCTGTAGAAAAATATAAACTTTTAGATACCCTGCCCGAAGAAAGCTATGATTCTATAACAAAATTAATGGCTTTTATTTGTGGTACTCCTATTTCATTAATTACGTTGCTCGATAAAGATCGAAATTTTTTAAAATCACATTACGGAGTACCTTTTTCAGAATCTCCTCGCGATATTTCTTTTTGTGGGCATGCTATAAACTCTGACCAGCCTTTGACAATTATTGAAGACTCTAGAAAAGATGAAAGATTTTTTGATAATCCATTAGTTACAGAACATAATGCTATTTTTTATGCAGGTGCTACCTTAATCGATTCTAAAGGCTACAAACTTGGTACCCTATGCGTATTCGACTCTAAACCTCGTACTTTATCGAAAGATCAAAAAGAGGCTTTATTAGCTTTATCTAAACAAGTAATTAGCTTATTTGAACAGCGCTATCAAAATTTCAAACTAGAGGAGACGCAGCAAACATTAAAAAGTAGAAACGAAAATTTAAAAAAGTTTGCGGCTATAGTTTCTCATGACTTAAAATCACCTTTAGCTAATATTGTTTTACTTACCGAATTATTACAATCTGAAAATAAAAATAACTTCTCAAAAGATTCTATTGAATATTTAGATATTTTAAAAGAATCTTCTTTATCATTAAGCGAATATATTGAAGGCTTACTTGATTTTTACAGAAGCGATGATATTGCAAAACAACAAAAATCCCGTTTTTTACTTTCAGAAATTGTTTATGAAGCAAAAAAAATATGCAGTCAGAAGGATAGTGTAGAAATTACTATTCCTGAGAATGATCTTGTTATTTCTACGAATAAAACAGCACTAACTCAAGTATTTATTAACCTAGTAACTAATGCTGTTAAATACAACAATAAAGAAGAAATAAGTATAATTATTGATGCTAAGGAAACAGACAAGGCTTATCATTTTTCGATAAGCGATAATGGGATAGGAATGAAGTCTGAGTTAATTAGTGAAATATTTGACTTATTTAAAACTCTTGGAGTAAAGGATAGATATGGAAATTCTGGAACGGGAATTGGGCTGGCTACTATAAAAAAAATAATTACCACACTTGGTGGTGACATCTCGGTTTCTTCTATTATAAATGAAGGAAGTACTTTTAAATTTCATCTCCCTAAAACTCTCTATTAATTTAATTTATAACAAGAAATTTCTGGCTAAAAAAGCTGAATAGTTATTCTATCATTCTAAAACAAATAATCATTTATTGTCTTAACTGATTTTTCTAATAACTTCTTCTTAGAGTTCAAAAGAACAGGCTATTGTTTTTTTAATTACAAAAATCCATATTATTAATTATCTCTAATAGTAAACATGATTAATATATCTAATATTTCATAAACTTGTGTTTACAACACAAGTTTATGAAATATTAGCAAACAAAGGCCTTTTTTTTATAAGAGAATTCAAATGTTTTCTATATTATTATATAGAGCTTCAATACAACCTTTAATCAACTGCTATTTTCATAATTTCAGACACATTTTCTCCTTCTAAAAGAGCAATATGAATGCCCGAAGCTATTGAATCTGGTAAATTTAGTTTAGTAATTTCATCTACCAAGCGGTATTCAGAAATCACTTGACCTGTTATGTCTATAATTGATAAAGTTGCCTTTTCTAAACCTACTGATGTAAGATCTACCGTAAAGGAATCCTTAATTGGAGAAGGGTAAATGAATGACGCATTAGCATTACTATTTATAACACCTTGGTTTGATTCAGAAAAATCATTAATTAATTCTTTACTTGAACTAGGTCTCCATTTGAAAGTAACTAAAGAACGTCCTGGCATGGCATATTTAAATTCTTTATCACCCGTCCTTCCTTTAAATGTTTTACTTTTAGTAGATTTATTATAGGCTACTAAAATAAGCCTCCCGTCAGGATTTCTAAAAGCTACAGTGATTATGTCGCCTCTATTATCCGATTTTATACGCTTAGCTCCTGGGGCAACAAATTTGCTTAAATGCCCTAGAGCATAGTATTCTATTTCTTTGGTAAAGCTACCATCCTTTTTTATTGTTACTACCCCTCTACAATTACTACACCCTCCGTTTTGAGGCCCGTCTTTTTCATCCAAAGCTAAATTCCAAAAAAGTACGCTTTTGGACCAATTTCTTACAGAACCAATAATAATATTTTTAGCATAATAATCTAAGTTATTACCAAAATTGGTAGACCAATCTCCCCCAGAAAGTTCCGTAAACCAAATACCACGGTCTTTATGATAATTACGTAGTGTTGTTTGGGCTCCTACGCTACCTGCATAACCGTGAAAAGCGGTCCCTGCGGCATACTTTTTAGAATCCTTAATATCTAAAATACTCTTCGCATAACCTGTGTCATCCCAATTGTGATCGTATAATAAAACTTTAGTACTATTTACTTTTTCTTTAGCCATCAATGGACCTAGGTGATACCTTAATAAATTAGACTGTTGAGGCCAATACATTTTCATAGATGGATAACTAGAGGTTACATGAAGAGGCTCATTTTGCATAGTGATCGCATAAATTGGTAGACCATCTTTTTTAAACGCTTTTAGATATCGAACTAGATAAAGCGCAAAATCATCTAAGTGATCATCTTTCAATTCTCCTTCAAACATTGAATTGTTATCTTTCATCCATGCAGGTGCCGTCCAAGGGGTTCCCAAAATTTTCAATTGTTTGTTTTTACGTTTAGCCGCCTTAAGCATTGGTATAACAGCAGCTCTATCTTTGGATATAGAAAATGTTTTACCTGGATCATGATAGGTATAATTACCAAGTGAAAAATCAGATGAACCAATGGAATGTCGCACAAAAGACAATTTTATACCACTTGAAGTAAAAAGAGAATTTAATAAATTTTCTTTTCTTGTTTTACTTAATTTATTCATTAAATAAGCAGATGATCCCGTCATGGATGCCCCAAATCCATCCATTGACTGGTATTTAACATTACTATCTATATTAACAATTGACCCTCCATCTTTTTTCTTTACAAAATTTATATTTTTTTTCTTCTCAAGCTTTTCACTTCCCGAGCCTGTTGTTCTGTAAACAGTTACTGATTGAGCTGTTAAACTAGTTAATGTAAAAACGCATAACCCTGCTGAGAATAAGCGTTTGTAAATTGTGTTTTTACTCGTTTTTTCATTAGTATGTTTCATAGTTTTTGATATTTAGTTTGCTTGAAGATTAATAAGCTAAGCGCCCTCAAACGTTATCGTAAAGTTAGAATCATAACTTAAAAATTAGCTAAACATATATTTAAAAGTAGATCTATTGAGATTAAAAAAATATAAAAGACACTGATTATCAGCATTTTAAAAATAAAAATTATTATTAAAAAAGTGGATTAATAATAATTTTTGTAACTTAATTCAAGTAATATATTTACCATTAAAATCCTTAAAATAAACAAGTTGTACTTATTAGTTAAACACAACTTAATATAAAAATTTTCAATTTTTAAAAATATGCAAAGCTTGTTTATAAATATCATTAAAATAAGTAAAGCATAAAACCACTTTTTCAATAAGTTTTTAATGCTCAATATTTATTCTACTAGCTATTTTGAGGTCAGTATTCAACATAAAATCTACTTCCAATGCTCAAATTGTAAAGTCACTTATATTAATACTCCTAAACAACACAATTCATAGCGAATCTTTTAAGGTTTTGTGAATCAACAATGTAACTAAATTTTCGATTCTTTTAAGAAATACGCTTACAACTAATTTCAAAATTCAATATCGCTATTAACATAAAAAAAAGCGACTAGCCACACTTAAAGTATATCTAATCGCTATTGAATAATGATGAGTTTTTTAAACTTACATTTTAGGCGCTTTTAATATTTTAGCATCTGACGTTTTTTTAAATGAGGTTGCTACGTTTTTTAGAAATTTTATATTCTTCAACTTTACCTCCCCAATTTGGGCTCCATAACCCTCGGTATCTGTCCACAAATGAAAAGTCCAATTTGTTGCAAACGGAACTCCGTCTACGTTAATGAAATTATTATATTTTATAGCGTGTGGCTCTTTTTCAGCTTCAGCCACATCTTTTCCAAAACTTACTATATAGGCAGCTCCCTCTAGTATGTCGGTAGTTGGGTTTTTATAAATTACATACCAATCGTCGGGTGCATCACCCGTACCTTTTTCAAAAGTTAATTTTGAAGTTGTATATAATTCTTTAACATCTCCCCATTTTTTATTGACAACCTCACTCCAAATCGTTCCTTCATCATTCAGCTTATAAGGTAAGCTAAAAAAGTACGACCAGGTAAAAATATGAAAACGAGCCATTGGGTCTTTAGCTTCTTTGGGGGTCAAAAAAACTTCTTTATTATCAAAAATAATTTTTGTGCCATCTTTTTTATCTATGCGGATTTTAGATCCATCGGTCAGTTGCGTTAATTTTGCATCTAAAATAGTATTCCCTCCAAAAGAAACCTCCAAATCAAAACTCACTGCTTCATTTTTTAAAAACAGTGGTGCTTTGTGTGCCTCTTCAATAGTGTTGGTAAACAAATTGCCTTTTTGAGCCTCTACAACTACAGGTTCCGTTACAGGAGTTTCTTTCGCTTTTGGGCTTTCTTTACAGCTAAAAACCAAAAATGGTAATGCCAAAATTAAAATCTTATTCATAGTTTTTGTGTTATTTATTCTATATTAAAGCTACTAAAGTTATTGATACGTCAACGCACTTTTTTGAATTCTTTTATACATGAAAAAAATTTACTTTTTTTTACTGCTTTCAGCACACATTCTACAGCTTAACGCACAGAGTGCTATAGGAGTACACCCTAGTATTATTAAATGGAAAAACATCGATACTAAAAATGTAAAAGTAATTTTTCCCGAAGGCCAAGAAGATGAAGCCAACCGTATCGCTAATGTGATTGGTTTAATACAGCAAAAGTATTCGCAATCTATAGGCGACTCTTCAAAAAAAATAGACCTTATTTTACAAACCAATCAAGTAATCTCAAACGGGTTTGTAGGCTTAGCACCTTTTAGAAGTGAATTTTTTGCAACTCCTTTTCAAAACACAACCATTTTAGGAACCACTAATTGGCTCGATGCACTCAGTATTCATGAATTTCGACACGTTCAGCAATTTTTAAATGGTAAACGTGGATTTACAAAACTAATGAGTTATTTACAAGGACAACAAGGCTGGGGATTTGCCTTAAACTTAAGTCTTCCTAATTGGTACTTTGAAGGGGACGCTACTATAGCAGAAACTATTTATACACAAAATGGAAGAGGACGCACTCCTCGTTTTTTTAGCGAACAACGAGCCTTGTTTTTAGACAATAAGGATTACAGTTATATGAAAGCTCGAAATCGAAGTTTTAAAGATATTGTTCCCGACCAATACCCCTTAGGTTACACCATTATAAATTACACACGAAACCATTACAATCATAATATATGGGCTGATATTGTTGCCGATGCAGGTAGTTATAGAAGTATTATATATCCTTTTTCGGGCGCATTAAAACGCCATACAAATTACAGAGCGCCGCAGTTGTATAAAAAATCGTATCAGCAACTAAAAGAATTTTGGTTGGCAGAATTGGATACACTGCAGTTAACACCAACTACCCAAATTAGCAAACCCGTTAAACACACCGTAACCAATTACCGAAACGCCCATTATTTAAACGACGGAAGTATTGTTGCCGTAAAATCTAGCTTTAAGAGAACACCGCATTTAGTACATCTAAAAAACAATACCGAAACTACACTTACCGAAATTGGTATAGAACCTGAAGGTTTTATTTCCGAAAATAATAACAAAATTGCATGGACCGAATTTAAAGCAGATATCCGGTGGGCAAATAGAAATTATACAGTAATAAAGATGTATGACTTTAATACTGGAGAGAAAAAAACAATGAGCCAAAAAGGAAAATATTTTTCTCCTCATTTGTCAAAAAGCGGGTTACAATTAGTTGTAGTTGAAACTACCGAAGATTTAAAAAGCAGCCTTTTAATTCTCAACAGTGCTAAAGGCACTGTTACTTCTAAAATTGACTTTCCTAAAGATGCTTATCCCTCATTTCCTAAATGGACAACCGATGATAAAGCCATTGTTTATTTATTAAAAAAAGATTCTAAAATAGCCTTTTTTAAATATAATATAGCCTCTAAAAAAACAAGTCAGCTTACCAAATGGACCATAAATACCATAGGAAATTACAATCTAGGAAACGATGCTATTTACTTTAACGCTGGGCATTCAGGTATTGATAATATTTACAAAGTCGCTTTAAACGGTACGCAAAAAATTGAGCAACTCACCGCTGTAAAAGTTGGCGCCTACACTCCCGATATTTCTCCAAACGGTAATAATTTACTAATGAGTGAACTTACGAGTAAAGGGAATCACCTTAGTACACTAAAGCTTTCAAATGCTTTAAACAAAACAATTATACCCATACCTGCTACCAAAATGCCCCGTTACCAAATTAATTTAAACGCTGAAGAAAACGCGGTTTTAGATAGTATTCCAAACAAAAAATACGCCGTACAAAACTATAAAGGTTTTTTAAAAGGAACCAAACTACACAGCTGGTCTTTAGCCACAAATACAAGTGCTACCTCAGCAGCTATTCAGTTCGATAATATTTTATCCGACTTTAGTGCTACTTTAAGTGCTGGTTATAATTTTAATGAAAATGTAACCACATACAGCGGTAGTGTATTTTACGGAAAGTATTTCCCTGTTTTTTCACTTACGGCAACTTCACAATCCAGATCGGCCGAGCAACTAGGTATTACAATCCAAGGAAATATAATACCTGTAGTCAACAATTTTGACGAGCAAATTGCTGCTGTCGGAATTACTACACCTTTAAATTGGATTCGCGGAAATTACAGAACCTCATTAAACCCTTCCCTCTCCTACCAACATCGGTTTATTTCTAATTCACGATTAGGCGATAATCTTAATTTCGGAAATATCTCTAGTCGCTTAGTCGTTTCCAATTCTAGGAGAACCGCCTTGCAAAACCTTGCTCCAAGATGGAGCCAAACATTAGATGTTTCGTTTCAAAGTAGCTTAGGAGATAAAACAGCAGCAAACTTTAGAGCCTTAGCATCCTTTAATTTCCCGGGTATTATAAGAAATCATTCTTTTAATATCCAAGGGGAATATCAAAAAGAAAGCTTAACAAATCGGTATCAATTTATCGATCGTTTCCAATACGCGCGCGGTTTTCCTTCTTTAATTAGTGATGAAGCAATCCGTTTTTCTGCAAATTACAGGTTGCCATTGGCCTACCCCGACTGGGGGTTTGGTGGAATTACTTATTTTAAACGTATAAAAGCCAATTTATTTTACGATTACTCGGAAGCCAAAGTAAACTTTAACAACACCACTACCGAAGCGAGTTCTTTAGGTTTTGAACTGTTGTTTGACAATACTTTTTTAAACGTACTACCCCTTACATTTGGACTTCGTAATTCTTGGAAAATCACCGATCCATTCAGCCAAAATCGTGTAGAAACACAATTATTTTTTGGAGCTACATTTTAAAGATTATACTCTTTTAATGTATCTTTACCGTATGATGTTACCTTTATTTATTAGCGGAGCTGAAATAGCCTTTATAGGATTTATATTAGTAATGATTTTTGGTGCTGATAAAATCCCTGAAATTGCTAGAGGATTAGGTAAAGGTATGCGACAAGTAAAAGATGCTACTAACGATATTAAACGTGAAATTACACAAAGCGGTCACGACTTAGACCCAAATAAACATAGCTTAACACGAGATATTAAAGACACCGTTAAAGAAATTAAAGAAGATATTGACGACCTTACGGGGCCTATAAAACGTAGTTTTTAAAGTATATATTATTACCACAGGTTAGGTATTACCGCTTTCAGTTTTCTATTTTTATAGATAATTCGCGTTATACCTTTTGTAGTAATTTGGTATACTGCGTTTTAAACTACTTGATAGAATTAAAAAAACTCACTGCTAAACTTCCCCAGCTGGTTCGAGCGTATACGAGGACCATCGGGAAGCGTATTGAACCATGTATTACTACTTTAACTAAATATCTTTGTACAAATGCTGTGTGCACCCGTATCAGACTAAGAAATTTTTGCTATCGCTCGTTTGTAACGAGTGATTAAACCATACTCTACTTTGTCTGAACCTTGTTGAGGGCACCCGTATCAGACGAGCGCGAGCTGGGGCTCACGAAGACCATTAGGGGAAACGTTTTAATGATTTATAAATTCAAACTCTTCTGAATCTATTAATTTACCAGTTATACCATCCAGTGTTTCTTTGCAAATCAATACAGGACTTAGCAAATAAGAAATAACCCATACTTTCTTACCGCTTTTTTCTTGTTTCAAAATTTCGGTTTGATAGCCTCCTCTTTCGTATCCTTCAGTCAATTCTATTTCTTTTTTTTCGCAATAAGCAATAACCTCTTTCCAGCCAAAACTATAACCTTCATCTGTATTAATTTCTTTAACTAAATTTCCTTTCTCGTCAAATTCATACCAGATACCATATTGAGAACCGTTATTGAAATACAATCCTTTTTCTTTAATATTACCATCTGAATAAAATAATTTCATTTTAAAAAAAAATTATTAGAATAATATATTTCTTTTATGAATCCATAAGATTGTACTTCTTCAATTTGTATTCTATTTTCTTTTTTTAATATTCTTTTTCCTGAAACTGAATTTACTTCTTTTTCAAAAACGGTTATATCAAATTTTTCAAATTCATTATCTAATTCAGGAATCATAGGAGCTGTTTTTTTAGAATTATTTTGTGCATTACATATTATAAAAGAAAAGAACGCTAGGGTATAGGTGATTATTAATTTCATAATTATTTTATTGAGTTATTAGCTTTTACCCATTGCCAATACCATAAACTAGTTCTACTATTTTTATGACCACTTACGTGATGGCTGTAATCTAATAAATTATCTGTTTGCTTGTATTGGTAGGTGTATTCGGCATTCTTATCTGCTTCAACATTGGAAAAACTATGTGCCAAATTAAATGCATGTAAAAACTCATGGGATGCTGTTTGATCATTTGCCGAACTAAAGACAACCACAAAGTCTGCATTAGGTAAAGAATATCCGCTAGTATTACCAGCTGCCCCTCCTTTTTCTGCAAAATAAAAGGCTTCAAAATAGTTGTTATAAACTCCTTTAAAATCTTTTTTTAATTTCTTTTTAATAAAATCATCCAAGAACTCTTTATCTAATGAGTTTTTATAATCGATACTAGTTCCTGAAATAAACTTGTTGAAACCTTTATCATTTGTTAGATCTAGCGTGATGATTTTTGAGTTGGGATGTAATTTTATAAAAGCCTGATTCAGATAATTACCTATTCTTGTTTTCTCAGATAAGGCATTTGCAGTATTTTCTTTTTTATTAAAAATAGCAGGTGTTTTAATTTGAACAAAAACTACTTCTTTCTCTTTTTGTTTCTTGGCATCGTTAGCCCAAGCTTTAATTTTACCAGCTAAAACTAATTTTTTTGGTTGCCCCATAACATCCAAATGATAGGAGTTTATAATTATTTCTTCATCGTTTTCAAATTCTTTTAAACACTTTATTGTAATCTCAAAAACTTTACCCTTACTATCTTTTTTTTGAATTCCTTTTAGCCCTTTTATATCTATTTTAGAAGGCGTAAACTGGAAGTTTTTATTAGCTTCAAATTCAATAAAATCAGCTTCTTGTTTAATATCAACTATTAACTCAAATTTGGCTTCTTTATCTTTTAAAAGTGAAAGCCAAGGCATATAGTAATCATCATAATTAGAAGTAGTACTAGTGTTGGGACTGCTCCAAGGAAATATAAAGTGATTATATGTGTTTTTTAATTTTTCAAAGAGTTTAGGGGCTTTTTTAAAATGTCCATCAGACTTGTTACCATCTTTTTCTAATTTAGTAAAAGCAGCATCTGAATATTGTTTACTAACAATAGTTTCATAATCGTTATCGCCAAATAATGAAGTGTCTCCTGTACGTAACCAATCAAAACCAAATTCGCCTTTCCATTTATTATGGGGTCTAAAATTAACAATTACTTGAGGGTTTGGTTTGAGTTGTAATGAGCTACTTTTTTTTGTTGCCGAAGAATGAGATACTTTGGCAACTAGCTTATCCATATCACTAGTTTTAAATTCTTCCCACTGCTCTTTTATTTCTATTTGAGTAAGTTCTATTATAC
Organism: uncultured Aquimarina sp.; assembly: GCA_947503135.1. Lineage (GTDB taxonomy): Bacteria > Bacteroidota > Bacteroidia > Flavobacteriales > Flavobacteriaceae > Aquimarina. The sequence goes on from CANNCQ010000043.1 coordinate 13,515, forward strand.
CTTCTTCATTTATGGATTCGTTAAAATTTAAAACTTTTTCACCGTTGGAAAATTCAGTACCATCTTCTTTTTCGATTGTAATAGTTGCTGTACTGCCTTCAGGATTTTCAATCTTAGCTATCAAACTAGCATTTTCTTTATAGCTTATGCTTTTAATGTTTTGTTCCTCGGTATCTGTATTTACCCATTGTATACTAGTAATTTCAGGTGTATTATCATCATTAATCACCGATTCCTGTGACATAGATCGAGTTACCCTCCAATGCTCTTCGTAAACAGTTGAAGGATAATAAGAATCTTCAACGCCTCCACAGGTAATATGTACTGTGTCAGTTATCGGTTGGTTATCCCTTGAATGAAGCTTGTTCTACAATAAACAACATGACAGTCGTACATAGAAATAATTCTAGTTTTTTCGCTTCCTAAAATAGCAGGTTCAAAACGAATTTGCATTAGAGGAGTCATCGAATAATTTTTGATAGCTTCTTCCCATAAAAGATTATTTTGAGGAGCTTCAACAGTTAGGTGGAATCCTCTGTGCTGTCCTTTTTTAGAAGGGTAACTATTATTATTATCAATATGTTTATTGATTTCCATTAAATAGTCCATAATGACTAGTTTCAGATCATCAATAATTAGATAAGCTTTATTTAACATTTATTTTTTTATTTGAATATCCGTAATTACCCATATTAGTTTAAAAAGTCTTATTTTAGAGAAAAAATTTCTTATGAATATCTTCAGT
>CANNCQ010000044.1 GCA_947503135.1 uncultured Aquimarina sp.
CAATATATCAACAAATTCATTTTTGATAGAAAAATTAATAATATCAAAATTAGCATTGTTTAAAATGCACAACGGGTAATTATTATAGATTTATAGCTTTTTTATTATGGCTTCGACTCATGTCAAATATAAAAACTATAAATACAGTTGTGTATTCTATTGCTACTAGAAATAAATTTTCAGTAAATGATGGATTAGAATAAGCGTAATAACTTAATATGATTGAAATAGTCCAAACATAAATATATTTGAAATTAGTAAATATAGAAATGGCAATAGGTATGCTTAAATACCAGGGATGAACAGTTGTAGATAGTAACAAATAAATTGTCGCACTAAATAGTAAACTTCTAAATAGTGTTTTGGGGTTATTATTGTTTTTTGTAACACTCAAAATGGTTATAAAAAATATCACGAATAAAGGAAGTATTCTACCTACAGTTCCAATAATATTCCAACCTACAATTTGATAGCCGATCCACCTAATAACATAATAAATACTGGCATTAAATTCAAAGCTTTTAAACCATAGCCCAATGCTGCTTGTGTAATTTGCTATAAGTTTAGAATTGTAAAAAGGTGTAAAAAGAATAATATTTGTAATTAGAGCGATTATACAAAACATTAAATAAGTTGCTACTTGTTTTCTTTTAGTTAAAAGCCTTTTGAAGCTAATTAATAATGATTTTTTTAAGATACTGTCACCAAAAAAATAACTAGCAAATACAGGTATAAAAATTAGTGGTAATAGTTTTACATTGATGGAAACGCCTAAAGAAATAGCTGATATTATCCATTTATTACAAAGTAAATAGTATAAACTAGTTATTAAGAAAAAAATCATTACAGGTTCATAATGTAAATTCCCCGTTAGTTCTAAAATAATAAAAGGATTAAGAAAATAAATAAAAATATTCTTTTCGGGAAGTTTTAAAAATTTCAGTATTTTTTTTCCCAAGTGAAAAATTCCTACATCAGCTATTATAAGCTGAATTCTCATTACAACTATACTTACTAAGATTGATTTGTGTCCAAATAAGGCAGCTATAAAGTAGCCTAGTTGGCTAATTGGCGGATAATTGGTATAATTGGTTGCATTTAGGTTTCCCATGGCCTTATAGAGTTCATGAGCATTTTTAATAGGGGAGATGTTATTCTGAAAAAAAAAATCTGGAGTAGTTAAGTAGGGGTTTAGTCCTTCGAAAATTAATCTGCCATCCCATATAAAACGATTAAAATCTTGTGAGAGCGGTGGAGTGGCTATTAATAATAGTCCTCTAAATAAAATTCCTAAATAGAATAAATCTTTAGTGTTTAAATTTGATTTGTTAGTTAAATAATAAGAAAGTGCAAACAATAGAATCCAGAACAGGACCAAAGAAGGAAAATTACTTCTTGGCAAGAAATATTCAATGTAGACAAAAGAAAAACTACTTATTAAAATAAATAAGTAGTTGATAAAGTGAGTTTTTTTTTCTGATAAAAGCATTATGCTTTAGAAGTTAATGATTTGAATGATACAAATCCAAACCCAAATAATAACATGCCATGAAAAATAAAAAAACCATATTCGTTAATAGAATATCCGACATACAAGGCATAAGCAAAATATAGCATTAATAGTACTTCAAATATAGTACTCATTGAAATGTTTTTGTTTATGTATTTATTGTCCTTCCAGCTACCACTTATGCTGTCTAAATTAAATTTCGGAGTTCTCACAAATTCGCTTCTTTTTCCTAAATGGCCCTCTAAAACAGCAACGCTATTATGTATGGAAAAACCCATTGCAATTGAGAAAAATGTAACAAAAAGTTTCAAGAATTTAAAAAAGTTTTTTGTTCCCGAACCGTGTATATTTTTAAAGCTAGTCCAATAGCATGAAAAGAAAATAACCGTACTTAAAGCGAAAAAAGCCATAAGATTAAAATACCAAGCGTATATTGGATTATTACTTTTTATAAATAAAATAGGTAAACTTAATAAGGATACTAATAGTATGATCAAAAACATGCTACTATTTAGTAAATGAAAAAAGCTATGGATTTTAGTGCTAAATGAGATGTTTTTATTTTTGATTACTTCTTTAAAAAGTTTTTTGAAATTTTCAGCAGCTCCCTTGTTCCACCTAAATTGTTGAGAACGTGCAGCACTAATTACAATTGGTAATTCAGCAGGAGTTTCAACTTGTTCTAGATATTTAAATTCCCATTTTTTTAATTGAGCCCGGTAGCTAAGGTCAAGATCTTCTGTTAGAGTATCTCCTTGCCAGTTTCCAGCATCTTCAATGCAGGCTTTTCTCCATATACCAGCAGTACCGTTAAAGTTTATGAAATGATTTTTTATATTTCTGCCTACCTGTTCCATCGTGAAATGAAAATCTAAGGCGAAAGCTTGTATTTGAGTCAATAAAGAATAATTTCGATTTATATGACCCCAGCGTGTTTGTACAACGCCAATTTTTGGGTTTTTAAAATAGGGAACAGTTTGTTTAAGCCAGTCAGGTTTTGGTAAAAAATCAGCATCGAATATAGCTATAAATTCTCCTTTTGCTATGGCTAAACCTTCTTTTAGTGCACCTGCCTTAAAGCCATTTCTGTCTGTCCTGTGAATGTGTACGATATCTAATCCACCAGCTTTTAATTGTTCTACTTGCTTTAAAGTACTTTTTATAGATTCATCAGTAGAGTCGTCTAAGACCTGTATTTCTAGCTTGTTTTTTGGATAATCTAATAGTGCAATATTGTTTAACAAACGCTTCATAACATAAAGCTCGTTATAAACAGGTAGTTGTATGGTTATGAAAGGAGTTTCTTCTGGTTTGGATAAATTATATACTTCGCAGTTATCGTTGGTAGATTTTTTAGCTTTTAAATACCCAAACAGTAAACTTAGTTGAGCTAGGCTGTATAAGAATATGAATAGTAAAGAAAGTGTGTAAATAATTACAATAAATAATTCCATGAGTTTATAAACTATATTTAAAAATCCAACCTAATATTTTAAAGCCAGCAAATATAGCACCTTTAATCGTACCTGAAACTTTTGAGGTACCTATTCGTTTTTTATAGCGTACAGGCACTTCTTTATAGGTTATTTTGTTTTTTAATACTTTTAATTGCATCTCTACAGTCCAGCCATAGGTTTTGTCTTGCATATTTAGTTTCTTTAAAGAGCTGTATTTAATAGCTCTAAAAGGACCAAGGTCAGTAAAATTAGACTTAAATAGTAATCGCATTAAAAAAGTGGCAAGCCAATTGCCAAATCTTTGAGGGATAGTCATTGAGCCTTTCTCACGTAATTCACTTGCGCGTGCCCCAACAACAAAATCAATTTTTTCGGAAAGAATTGGTTTAAGTATAGCCGTCATTTCTTCAGGGTAATCGCTGTAATCTCCATCCAGAAAAACAACAATGTCTGGTTTGGGTGTATTGGTGTCAATATAATCTAAGCCTTTCAAACAAGCGTTTCCATAGCCTTTGTTGGGTTCGTTTAATACTGTGGCGCCAGCATCATTTGCTACTTTAGCAGTGGTGTCGGTAGAGCCGTTATTGACAACAATTATTTCGGTTATTATTTCGGGAATTTCGGCGATAACCTTAGCTATCGACTCTTCTTCGTTAATAGCAGGTATAATAACTTTAATTATAGGCTTTTTCAAAATGAAAAATTAGGATTATCTTTTTTGAAACTACTTAATGAATTCCATTCATTTACAAAGTTATCATTTATATATTTCCTGCCTTTAATTAATTTAATTCCTTTGTAAATAAGGCAGTATCTAGTTTTACCATCTTTTTGGTAAAGACACTTTTCTAAAAGATCGGTTTTGTAATATTTCCACCACATTTTAGGGAAGTTATTGTTAAAATGACCTTCTTTAATTTTATTGGAATTTGGTGCATAGAAATACCAGTAACCATTTTTTTTATCATTTAGGTATTCGCCTTCTTCCTTTTTTACACCATTAGTATAGTATGTTTTCCAGTAGCCATTTTTGAGATTATTTAAAAAATTACCCTCTTCCTTCTTATTTCCGTTTGGATAGTAGGAAACCCAATATCCGTTTTTAAATTTTAAGGTTTTGGGAGCTTTTTTACTTTTAATAAGAGAATCTGAATTAGCAGTGTTATTTAATGTAACAGAATAGCTGGGCAAAGTGCCTAAATGCTTATTATTTAAAGGGGTATAGGCAATACATCCCATGTATAAAAGTAAAGCGATTAAAGTAAAAATGCCAGATAATTTCATTAAAGCAACGTTAACACAGCTTTAGTCAAAAGTTGCAAAGAAACCTTACAAGTAAATTAGGTTATTGTTTTACAACTATTTGGTAGGTCTCAGTTCCGAGTTGTTTAAGTAGTATTTCTTTATTTTTTTCTAATTGTTTAGCAGCTTCAGTATTAAAATGACGAATAGTATATAAAGAAACATTTTCTTCAAAGGATACTTTGAATTTTGCTTTTAGTTCAATGATTAATTCTTTTAAATGGCCAAATTTATTGTCAACACAAACTGAAAAACTAATTGCAGAATTTTGTATTAAGTCTACCTTAATTTGATATTTATGAAATAAGCTAAATACTTCACTTATGTTTTCTTCAACAATAAAAGAAAAATCTAAAGAAGATAATGATATTAATACTTGGTTCTTCTTAACAATAAAACAAGGTATAAAAGGCTCTAATGTTTGCCCTTTACTAACGGCAGTACCCTTGTCTTCAGGATTGATAAAGGATTTAACATAAAGCGGAATTTCTTTTTGCTGTAGAGGTTGTAATGTTTTTGGATGAATAACAGATGCGCCATAAAAAGCCAGTTCAATGGCTTCTTCGTAAGAAATTTGATTTAACAATTTCGTATTCTCAAAAACCCTTGGATCTCCGTTTAATACGCCAGGGACATCTTTCCAAATACTTACACTTTCTGCATTTAAACAATAGGCAAAAATACCAGCCGAGTAATCACTTCCTTCTCTACCTAGTGTTGTGGTGAAATTATTGGTGTCTGCTCCAATAAAACCTTGAGTGATTGTTAGCGCTTTTTTGTCAATTAAGGTAGTAATGGCCTCTTGCGTTTCTGACCAATCCACTTTAGCATCTCTGTAAGTACTATCTGTTTTAATTAAATTTCGAGCATCTACCCATTGATTAGCTACTCCTTTAAATTCAAAGTAAGCACTTAATATAGTTGTAGATATAATTTCACCATAGCTTACTACTTGATCGTAAATGTAGTCGTATTTAGGAGATTTATTGCGCTTAAGTAGCAGTGATAAGTCATCAAAAATAGCATCAATTGTACTAAAGATTGAATGTGGGTTGTTTTCAAATAAGTCAGTTAATATGGCTTTATGGTTTGTTCTTAATTCAGAAATAGTATTGTTAAGCTTAATATCTTTGTTTCTATATTGTTCAATAACAACCTCTAAGGCGTTAGTTGTTTTACCCATTGCAGAAACGACTACAAGAGTTTCATTATGTCCAACTTTTTGTAATACGCTTAGTACATTTCTAACACTATTTGCATCTTTAACGGATGCTCCTCCAAATTTAAAAACTCTCATTTTATATACTTAAATTGATAATAGATATCCTTTTGTTATTATAATACTCTTCTAAGATTGCAAATTTAAGCAAGAAAGTGTATTTTTATAGTTGATTTTTTTATAAATGTGCAATAATGTTGCTTTTAAATTTATCCATACTTAGATTTTGTTACATTTGCTAAATATTATAAAATTATAACCAACATTAATATCCAATTAAAATGTCAAAAAACGATAACCAACCCTCGTTAGACAATCAGACAGATTCAATTTCGAAAATTGAAACTATCAAAAACTTAATCTTTGGAGATAATATTCAGCAATATGATTCTGAGTTTGAAGCTTTAAAGAAAGATATTTTAACCAAAAGAGAAGAATTAAAAGCCTTATTAGAAGAAACAACCCAGGAAATAAATACTTTGGTTGATAATATGAGTACAGACCTTAACATCAGAATCACCGAATTGGAAAATGATTTTTCCGATAAAATAGATGGTTTAGAGTCTGAAAAAGTGAATAAGAAAACACTAGGGAATTTGCTTGTGAAAATTGGAAATCAGATAAGTGAATAATACACTTATTTTATGGAGCAGCAGGATCGATTAAAACTATTAAAGGATATTCTTCTTACGGATGAAAAGGAGACTACTTCAAAATTGCTAGCTAAAATAGCTAAACTTGAAGAAATTGTAGAGAAACAAGAGGAGTTAGCTAAGCGTGTCGATCCAATAGTTGATTCTAAAATCGATCTTTTTGTAAAGGAAATGCCAACTACAATTTCCCCAGTAATAACTAAAGCCCTTAAGAACGAAATTGCAAATTCACAAGATGCCGTTGTTGAAGCATTATTTCCTATAATCGGTAAGATGATTAAAAAATATGTTAGTCATGAAATTCGATTATTAAACGAGCGCATAGAAAAACAGTTAAGCGAAGTTTTTTCATTTAAAAGTAAATTTAAATCTAAACGCAAAAGATCTAAAATTATTGGCGATGCACTAGCAGCTTCGCAACATCCTGAATTGTTACAATTGTTAGTTGTAGATAAAGAATCGGGAATATTAAAGGCAAGTTATAGTAATTCAAAATCAGAAACTGTTGACAAGGAATTAATTGCAGGAATGCTTACAGCAATTAAAAGTTTTGTCGAAGATGCTTTTAAAGGAGGCAATCAAAGTTTAGAAACTATAGAATACGAATTTTATACATTGCATATTCAAAATTTTCATAAGTACTATGTTACTGCTGTTGTTAATGGTATTTATACGGTGGAAGTTAAGGATAAATTAGAAGACATGATTTTAGATTTCGCAGAGAATGGGGTTTCTAAAGAAGCAGTAAATAACGATAAATTATTTTCAAACGAATTAAAACTATTTTTTAGTGGTAAATCAATCTAAAAAAGTAGCCTTAGTAGGCTCATTTGGTGTGGGTAAAACCTCTCTTTTTCATCGTTATATAGATGATTCTTTTTCTGAAAGCTACAAGTCAACACTTGGGGTTCAGATAAAGAAAAAAGTAATTTCAATGCCTAATGGTGTTGAGTTGTCATTAATTTTATGGGATACAGAAGGGGTCGATTCTATGTCAAAGGGTAGAAGCTCTTATATGTTAGGTTCTCATGCATTTATATATGTCTTTGACCTTACTCGCGTAGAGACTTATAAAGATATAAATATTCAAATCGATTTTTTGAAAGAACACTATCCTAATGTTTTAATAAAAATTGTGGGCAACAAGTTAGATGCAGTTAATAAAGAAAAGGCTGTTGATTTTTTGAAAAAGCACAATGTTGAATATGACTTTTTAACCAGTGCTAAATCGGGAAATAAAGTAGAGGAGCTTTTTAATGATATAGCGTTAAATGTAATAGATAGGTAATGGAAAAAGGGGGAGCATTAAAGAAACATTATAATAAAATTCAATTAATTACTACTGATTTATTAGGAGGTATAACATACTCCGATGAAAATTTATTTGAAAATTGGAAGCCCGGTATTAAAATTACAGATGCTCATCCTTTTTTTGAAATTATTTTGGCTTTAAAAGAATCGGTAACTGTTAACGAAAATGAATTTAGTTTCCCTTGTGTGCATTTAGAAACTCAAGATTTAAAAGAACTTATCTGTGATGTTACGATTACTTTTGAAGCGGAAGAAATTAGTGTCGTTATTTTTGATTATACAATAGCTTACAATAAATTGAATTTAATTTCCCAGGAGAGAAATGATTCTATAATAAAAGCCCAAGAATTAGAGTTTTCTAACAAGTTGCTGCTTGAGAAAGAGCGTTTTAAAAATAACTTTATAGCCAACATAAATCACGAATTAACTACTCCGCTAACTTCAATTAAAGGTTTTTTGAGCCTTTTAGAAAAAACAGATTTAGATTATGAGCAAGAAGAATTAACTAAGATAATTAAAAATGAAGCTTCACATTTACAATCTATTTTTAGGGATATGTTGGATATTTCTAGGATTGAATCAGGGGAGTTTAGCTTAGTAAAAGAAACTTTTGACTTTATTGATTTAATTAAAGAAATAGAAGACTCTCACAGAGTACTTACAGAAAATAAACTTTTAGATTTTCAAATAACATTAGATAAAAAAATAAACCCTCTTGTTCATGCTGATAAAACCCGATTATATCAAATATTAAATAGTCTCGTTGGCAATTCAATAAAATACACCGAGGAAGGGTCTATAACACTCGAAATAAATAAAATTTCAGGTAAGAGTAAAAAACAAGAAATTGAAATAAAAATTACGGATACAGGAATAGGTATTTCCGAAAAAGATAGCGAGCGTATTTTTGAGCCATTTTCTCAATTAAACGAATTAACACAAGGGTCAGGACTAGGATTGCACGTTACTCGAAATTTAGTGCATTTAATGGGAGGATCAATTACATTAAATAGTGAAGTAGGAAAAGGAACTGTGTTTACAGTTACTTTAAAGCTTAGGAATGCTAAAAATGACGACCCTTTAACAAAAGAAAAAGAGTACCATTTGCCCGAAGGGAAAAAATTCAGAATATTGATTGTTGAAAACAGGTTAAATACTCAGTATTTAATTATGAAACAACTACTAAGTCAAGGTTGCTTTTTTGTGGATGCAGTAAGTAATGCCGAAGATGCATTAAGGAATATTGAAAGTAGAAATTACGATTTAATTATTACAGATATCAAGCTGTCTAAAATGTCAGGTTTAGAATTAACTAAAATGGTGCGTAATAATTATGCCGATTCCGTTATAAAAAATGTAGCTATACTTGGCCTTTCTGGAGTACAAGTGCCTAATATTTTAAATAAAGCGATAGCTTCAGGGATGGATTCATTTTTAGCAAAACCTTTTACAGAAGAATCGTTATTACAAAAAGTTTCACGCCTATTAGTGTTGAGTCAAAATGACTGATATGAAAAATGTATTGTCAGAGCAAGATCTTCATAATCTTGCAATGAATATAGTTGGTAAGGATTTAGAGGGTCAGGGTTATGAGTTTTTAGCGGTTAATAGTAAGTTGAAAAAAGATCCTCAGTTTGTAGCTCTTAAAAATAAAAAGCTTCACTTTGTACTAGTTCAAGCTATCACATATCCTGATGACCCAAATATATTCGATAGGATATTTTTGGAGACGATGAAAAACCATGCTATTAAATTTAAAGCTAAAACATATTATGCAGCTGTAGGTTTAGCTAATGCAAAGGATTATGAATTGCCAGTTAATAGCGATACCGATTATGTGGTAAATTACCCGGGTATTAAAGAAATTTAATTTAATGAGAGGTTGTTTTTTTTTAATAGCTGTATTGTCGTTGTTTTCTTGCAAACAAAAAAATGAAGTACATCTTAATTTTCACACCAATACAGGAGGAGCTTTAGGAACCACCTATTCGATATTGTATTTTTCAAATGAAGAAATACCATTAAAAAGTTTAGATAGTATTTTCAGCGTTGTTAATACATCAATGAGTACTTATATGCCATCTTCAGATATTTCTAAAATAAATAAAGGTGATACAGAAGTAAAAGTAGATGAGATGTTTCAAGAGGTGTTGTCATTATCTAAGGAAATTAATAAAGTTACCTATGGTTATTTTGATCCGACTGTGGGTAAGTTAGTTAATGCTTGGGGGTTTGGTCCTAAAAATTTAAAGCTCGAAATGACTCCAAAAGTAGTGGATTCTTTAAAGCAATATGTTGGTTTGTCTAAATTAAAGCTAAACCAAAATAATACTATTGAAAAGCAAAATAAGAACATAACATTGGACTTCAATGCCATAGCCAAGGGCTATTGTGTAGATAGGATAGCAGTTTTTTTGAATCAGCAAAATATCAACAACTATTTAATAGAACTAGGAGGAGAGCTTGTAGCTAAAGGGCGTAAGATTTCTACTGATAAACCTTGGACAGTTGGTATTGATGATCCTAATCAAACAGATGTTCGAACATTAATTTCGACTTTAAGTTTAGAAAATAAAGCAATGGCAACTTCTGGTAATTACAGAAAGTTTAGAATAGATTCGCTAACAGGTCAAAAATTTGTACATACTATTAACCCTTTGACAGGACTAACAGAAGTGTCTTCTGTTTTGAGCGTGTCTGTTTTGGCGAATAACTGTGCTACAGCCGATGCATTTGCAACAGCTTTTATGGCCATGCCACTTGAAAAGACAAAACAACTGGTTAATAACAGGCCCGATATTGAGGCTTATATTCTTTTTAGTGTCTCAAAAGATAGTATTGGTAAATTTGTTTCTAGAGGTTTTGCTAAGGCTTTAAATTGATTTTACAATAGATAAAAGGCTTTATAGTCTTATCTGTTTTTAGTGTCAAGTCCAATATGGTTATATATTTTCTCATCAAAATTAGAAGTATCATTAATTACATAATCTTGCGAGAGTAATTGAGCCTCATTTACCGATTTGTTTGTTATACTGTTCGTAATAGCAAAAACAGGTACACCAGCATTTATAGCAGCTTTAATTCCGTTAACGGAATCTTCAATAATTAAGCATTCCTCTTTAGGGATGTTTAATAATTCAATTGCTTTTAAATAAATTTCAGGGTTTGGCTTTCCGTATTTTACATCGTCTCGAGTCAAGATAAAATCAAACTTTTCGCGAATATTCATAGTTTCTAGGACCTTGTGAGCTTCGGTATTATGGGACATCGTTGCTAGTACTAGTTTGTATCCTTCATCATAAAGGCGATTAAACAGCCCTAATGTTTTAGAGCAAAAATGGCTTTTTAATATTTCATCAAGCGAAAGAATATTCCTGTAAATCTCGAGTCTTTTATTAATTAAAGTTTCTTTAATTAATATTGAATCAGTTGTGTTTAATTGCTTTTTTAATGCTTCAGAAAACTCGTCATATAGGCCTTGCAAAACCTCAACTCTTGATAAGCCAACTAAATTTTGAAAAATAGCTAAAACAGCTTCTTCAGAAATAGTTTGTTGAGTAAGTTCATTTACGGCTTTGGCATAAGATGATGCTTTTAAAACTTCAGTTTGAATTAAAGTACCGTCTAAATCAAAAATTATGGCTTTAGTCATTTGTGAGATGTATTAGGTTTGTTGTTATGAGTTTGTAGTTGCTTTTGTCGAAAAAAAAAGGGGGGCTTGCATCTTTAAATAATAAATTATTCTCCTCTAAAGGTTTATAAGATAGAATACTGAGGCAAAAGGGGTTTTAGTTATTATAATGGATAGTTAATATTTTTAATCGTTACGGAGAATCACCTTTAATTTTTGACCTTTCAGAAGGTGTTTGAAATATTTTCAATACACTATCTAGGGCTAAGATTTTATGTGTTTGAAGCTCTATTGAAGATTTGTTGTATACGACTCTCCTTTGGGAGATAAATAAAATAATTATTTGTATTGGACGTATCGTACAATTCGGAATGAATTAATAAAAGCGCAATAGTAAAAATAATTTTGTAGGTAAGGTTTTTTAATTAGTCTTATGTAATAGGATGCGTTATGGTGTATTTACAGAAAATATAGTTAAAACTTAAAAAAAAATATTCAAAGAAATGGTTTCGATTTGAGAATTAGGTAATACGGTACAATATGCCACGGAAAAACAATTCAACTATATGAAACGCGATTGCAATATATAATTCTTCAGGGGTGTAGGATTTATTATGTTATGATGAAAATGAAATTATTGATTATGTAGCCAGGAGGGCGAGATAATCTATTTTTCTCTTAGAAATCAAAAAAAAACAACTCCTTTAAGAAGTTGTTTTATCGTAGCGAGAACGGGAATTGAACCCGTGACCTCCGGGTTATGAATCCGACGCTCTAACCAACTGAGCTACCTCGCCAAAAAGCTAAAAGCAATCTTTTAGCGGGTGCAAATATATTAACATATTTTGGGTTAGGCAAAATATATTATATATTAATAAAACTTTTATTTTTGATAGGACTATTTTAAATATCCAATTTGCTTTGTAAGAACAACATTAATCAATATATTGGCGATTCAATAGCAAATTACTATGCCAGACAAATTAAAATACGAATTAGAATTCACCATACAAGCTTCACCTCAAATGCTGTACAATTATATATCCTCTCCATCAGGTTTATCTGAATGGTTTGCAGATAACGTTAACTCAAGAGGGGAGTCGTTTACATTTATATGGGATGACAGTGAGGAAACAGCAAAACTACTGTCTAAGAAATCTAATGAACGTGTAAGATTCCAATGGGAAGATGATGAAGATGAGGAGTATTATTTTGAAATCCGTATTCAGTTAGATGAAATTACAAAAGATGTTTCTCTAATGATTACTGATTTTTCAGAAGAAGATGAAATGGAAGAAAATAAAATGCTTTGGGAGAATACCATTAGTAATTTAAAGCACGTTTTAGGTTCTGCTTAATCGTTCTTTTATAGTATAAACGTATATTTGTCCCTTCTTGTAAGGGATTTTTTTATGGTAAACTTTAACGGAGAAATTATTTCAAATTCAAGTGCTCAGTTGAGTGTTTTTAATAGGGGCTTCGCTTATGGAGACGCTTTGTTTGAAACGATAAGGGCTAACGGGTTACAATTATTATTTTGGGAAGATCACTATTTTAGATTAATGGCTTCTATGCGAATAATGCGCATGCAAATACCAATGAGCTTCACTTTGGAATATTTGGAAAAACAAATTGTAGATACTATTGCGAGTCATGGTTTACCCAAAACACAATCGATTCGAGTGAAGTTAAGTGTTTATCGCGATAGTGAAGGTTTATATACACCGGAAAATAATCAGATAGGTTTTTTTATTGCTATTAAAAAAATAGAAAGCCCATTTTACCTGTCCAATAATTTTGAAGAAAATTCTTACAGAGTGGAGTTATATAAAGATCATTATTTGCCTAATGATTTACTAGCTACACTTAAAACAAACAATAAATCATTAAACGTATTGGCAGGGATATTTGCTAAAGAAAACAATTATGAAAATTTATTATTGCTAAACACAGAAAAAAAAGTAGTTGAGGCTATAAACGGAAATGTTTTTTTAGTAAAGGGAACTACAATAAAAACCCCGCCATTAAAAGATGGAGGTATAAATGGGGTTTTTAGGAAGCAAGTAATAGAGCTTTTAAAGAAACAGGAGGGTTATAGTGTTGAAGAAAGTTCTATATCAACATTCGAATTACAAAAAGCTGACGAGCTATTTATTACTAATGTAATAACAGGTTTTACAAGTGTTAGTAATTACAGAAAAAAAAGCTATACCAATAAAGTTGCTAAAAAATTATTGAACTTATTAAATATTAAATTAAGGTTAGCCTAATTGTGGCTAGGGTTTTCGGGAGCGTTTGACCAAATTTGATAACGTCCACCTAATTTTTCAAGTGATTTTTTCCAAAAACAATTCATATTGTCGGAAAGTAATATTTTAGTGTTTTCTAAATTTTGAATAATCCAGTTTCTATCGCTTACCTCATTGTTTAACTGATCAAAATCCCAACCCGAATATCCTAAAAAGAATTTTATATCGGCAGGTGAGATTTTCTTATTTAAGATTAACTCGGATACAGCGTCAAAATCACCACCCCAATACACATTTTCGCTAATTTGAATACTATTGGGTATTGAATTTGGTTTGTTGTGTAAGAAGTATAAATTATCTTTTTCTACAGGTCCGCCATCATATATTTTGAACTCTTCAGAAACATCAGGTAAAATATCGCTAATGGTTAGCAAAAGAGGTTTGTTAGTAATAAAACCTACTATTCCTTTTTGACTGTATTCGGTTATTAAAATTACAGACCTTTGAAAATGGATATTTCCAATTAAGCAAGGTTCGGCTAAAAGGATACTACCTTTAGTAATTTTAGTTGCTATCATGTTTAATATCAGTTTTCTAGAGTTAAAAGGTGTAAAAAAATAATTTTTTGGCCAAAATTGAAAATTAACAGTAATTATTATGTTAAATTTTAGCTAAAAATATATTTTTTTGATTAAATGTATTTAAAATAAAGCAGATAATCAACAAGAAATAGTAAAAATACTTGAATTCAAGTCATAAGTGCAATAGATTTTAAATATTGAGTGGGCTAGCCCACTCAATATTTAAGATTAAAAG
>CANNCQ010000045.1 GCA_947503135.1 uncultured Aquimarina sp.
CTTACCCCTTTCCTTGATAATACCGATGATCAGCAAATTACTGATTTCTCTATTGCTGGAAATATTATCACACTTACTCTTGAAGATGGAGGAACACAAAGTATTGACCTAAGTAATATAAATATCACTGGCCAAGACCTAACACCTAGTGACGCCTCAATAACAATTACAAATGGAATAGGCACAACTTTAATAGATACTCAAATTGAAGTCGCCGATGATGGAATTACTGAGGATAAGATTGCGGACGATGCAGTAACAACACAAAAAATTGCTAATAATGCTGTTGTTTCTTCTAGAATCGCTCCTGGAGCTGTAAATACTTCAGATATTGCAGATAATGCCGTTACCTTAGCAAAATTAGGAACAAACGGTGCTGCTGATGCTAATCAGGTATACACCACCGACAGTAATGGTGATCCTCAGCTTACCCCGCTTAGTGATTTTGATGAAACCATAACCTCTCTAACTCAAGATAATTCTTCTGGCGTTATTACTTACACTAACGAAAATGGAGATTCTACTGATGATAGTCCTACAACTACTATAGATGTAGTTAGTGCCGATCCCGATAATCAAATTACTGCGGGTACTGATGGAGGGGCTTTTTTAGCTGTAATGCCTACAATTTATGCTGCGGGAAAAGTGAATGGCGATGGAAGTGTAAATGCAGGTGCAATTTTTAACGCAACTATTACAAAAATCACCGCAACTGACAACGGCCCTGGTGCAGTGCAACCTGAAGGTGATTATCAAATTACATTTGGAAATTTATTACCTGCTTTAGCAAATGAAAACTATGTAATACAATTAACCATTCTTGATTGTGCTGGAGATTGTCCCGGAAACAGTACCGGAAATTTTGACGACCCAGGAATTACTTATTACAACCAAACAGCCACAGGTTTTAATGTAAATATAAAGGATAGTGATAATGGTTCAAACCAAGGAGATGATATTGATTTAGATTTTATGTTTACAGTAATTAGATTACCTTAATAAATTAAACTACTAATCATAACAACTAAAAAAAATCATTTATGAAATTATTTCCTATTATAATACTAACATTTTGTGTTGCAAAAAGCTCACTTGCCCAAGATGTAAATACAACTTTAGGAATACCAAGGGTTGCAGATGTGAGTACTATAACAGGAGAAACTCCTAATAATATCGGTAGTACTGTTTACAATACTACCGATAATTTAATTTACACTTATGATGGAACCAATTGGGTACCGGCTACCGACGACCAAAATGCAGAAGAAGTACCTTTAGTAACTAATGTTGATCTAAATACCTCAACTACCGACCCTGCAACAGCACAAATATTAGAAACTAATGTAGAACAAGCTATTCAAGCCATAGCACCTATAACCTCTAAAGCTGCTCGTGTTTTTTATCCACCATCTATTGAAATTGATGTATCTACAATAACTCAGCCTGGAGATCCTGATGAAACTATTGATTTACATCAACAATATGTAAATCAATATGACTTGAGCTTAAATTCTACAGTAATTAATGGTAATACTGTAAATTACCAAACAGCAGCCAGTGCTGGCGCCCCCCTTAACATACCTTTATACACCCCTAGTGAATTATATTATTATGTAACTTTTGCTGATGCTAGTGTGTTTAATATAACTGGTATTTCTGACACTGGAATATTGTCTTATAGGGTAATTGGTCAGCCAAGAGATTTTAATACCCTTATAAATGTAGTTTTTGTTGTTAAATAAATATTCATTATGAAGTACTTATTTAAAATATCAACATTCTATTACCTTTTAATTTTATCTTGCTCTAGTGTAAGCGCTCAAGATACTTTCATTGAAGATTTTGCCCCAGTTTCTTATAACAATAATGATAATGGAACTCAAAATTGGGCTGGTCCCTGGACAGAGAACGGAGAATTTACAAACCCTAACAATGGTAGGATTTTTATAAATAATGGTACGATACCCTTTAATCAAAATTGGATCACTCTTAGAAATTTAGACAACGCTAGCATCCAAAGAAACTTAGATTTATCAGCCTATTCAAATGTAACTTTAACCTTTGATTTTGATCCTTTTGATTTAAATGATGAAACTATATTAGTTCAGCTTTTTAACCCCTCTATAGGACAAGCAGGAGGATTTGAGACAATAGAAACATTGGCTTTTCAAAATTCTTTTTTTGAAACTATATCTTATACGCTTACTCCTCAACAAATTTCAAACAATTCTTCTATTCGATTTATAAGTGGAAGTGGTAATTGGCAAGGCAATGCGGAAAGAGTTTTTATTGATAATATAAGCTTTACTGCGTCCTCTGGTCAAATCATACTAACAGATCAAACCGTGAATGAAAATGATGGAACTGTTACAATTACTGCTACTTATAATGGTCCCCAAATAGCCGGTGGGTTTAGCGTAGATTATAATACCGAAGATAATACAGCTGAAAGTGAATTTGATTATATTTTAACAAATAACACACTAAATTTTACTGGAAACCCTGGCCAACAAATATCTTTTAATATTCCTATTTTAAATAATGATTTTGCTGAAAACACAGAAACCTTTAACGTAAATTTGAGCAATTTCAGCATAAATCAAATAGCTGGAATTAATGCCGTTGTAACCATATTTGATGACCCTACAGACACTCCAATACCTCAAAATGTGCCTTTAACACTCTTTCAGCGTTTTAATGGTTTATTTGATTACTCTAGCACTGGAGATTCTTTTAGGGTTATCAACCCTGACGACAATACTGATGAATGTAATTTTGTCGAAACAAGATCTGGCGTAACTCTTACATCAAATATACCAACTACTGCTACAGTTGAAAGTGCCTTCTTATTTTGGGCACATTCAGGTTCTAACCCTGATACTACAGTTACATTTGAAGGTCAGATTGTAGAAGCTGATATTGTTAATGGTAGTTCATTCGGAGATTCCCCTTTATTTGGAATGATATCTGATGTGACAAATATTGTTCAAAATATTCCTATAAATAACTTAAGTAGCAACCCTTTTGAACTAGAAAATCTAGCTTTTAATAATAACAATCCTTTTTGTACTTCAACTGTTGCTTTAGGAGGATGGTCACTTATGGTATTTTATACCGAACCAACACTTCCTGCCTCTACAATTGTATTATTTAATGGTTTTGATGGAAGACAAAATGATTCAGAATCATATACACTAGATGGTTTTTTTGCTATTGGTAATGCTAATGCTAAAACATCAACCCTATCCTGGGAAGGAGATATTTCCCTAGCAAATAATGAATTATTATCGATTACAACTGGAGCTGGTGTTACTAGTGTATTAAACGGAGACGGTGATAATGATGGAACCATTAACAATCCTTTTAATTCAACTGTTTTTGATAATACTGATCCTGCCAATATAGTAAATAGGACTACACTCGGTTTAGATTTAGATACATTTGATATTTCTAATTTTATAACTCAAGGAGAAACTTCTGTAACTACAAATGTTGATGTAGGTCAAGATTTTGTGATTTCAAATGCTGTTGCTCTAAAAGTACCTAGCAACCTAATGGTGGGTACTGTTTTTGAAGATATAAACTTTCCTGGAGGTTTAGGAAGAAATCAAGCTAGTGCAAATGGTATTCCCATTCCCAATGTACTAGTCGAAATATATAGAGAATTACCCGATGGTTCTTTTATATTTGACGATAGTGATGTAACAGACGCAAATGGAGAATTTGTTTTAGGCGGTATGGTTAATGGCACCTACAGACTAAGAGTTGCAACAAACACCGTTACAAGCTCCAGAAATGGAAACTTTCAATGTACACCTCCTTGTACTGCTGTACAAACTTTTGATACTGGATACAACGGCACAACCATTACTCCTGAACCCAATAGAGTTGGCGGTAGAAACCCCCAAGCAATAAATGATGCCAATGCTGGGATTATAAATGGTGCCCAAACATTTAGTACGGTTACCATTTTTAACGAAGGAGTTGTAGATTTAGATTTTGGATTTAATTTCAATACAATAGTAAATACCAACGATAATGGTCAAGGTTCCTTAAGACAATTTATTATAAACTCAAATGCCTTGGGAGAAGCTGGGTTAAATATTGAATCCCACCCAAATAATCCTGCTCTAGATCCAGCTCCTGGTGATGACACTTCTATATTTAATATCCCTACAGCTGATACTGGTTTTATAGATAATTATTTTGACATATTTATAGATTCCAATAACCTACCATCAATTATTGGTAATAACACTAAAATTGATGGACGAACTCAAACCGCTTTTACAGGAAATACTAACGTAGGAAATGTAGGTGCTGGTGGGACTACCGTAGGGACTAACTCCTCTACCCTACCTACTTATGAATTACCAGAAATTCAAGTTCGTAGAAATAATGCTTCTGGGTACTCTTTTGAAGTAGATGCCAATAACATAGTAATTAGAAATTTAGCTGTCAATGGAAATAACCAAAGTTATGATGGTATACGTATTGAATCTGGCACTAATATACTAATTACTGAAAATCTTATTGGAGTTATCGCTAATGGTATAGACCCCAATACTGATGACAGGCACGGTATTAGAGTAAATGGAGGTGAAAGTACTATAAATGGTAATTATATTGCGGGCTTTAGAGATAATGGAATACGATTGAATGGAGGCACAGCATCTTCTACAATACAAAATAACCACGTAAATGGAAATGGTGTAGCAGAATGCGATAGTAATATTGAACTTCAAGGTGGAGCAACGCAAGTAACTATTCAAAACAATTTAGTTGAAAATGGCGGTAATTATGGTATTGATAATATTAATAGCATAGCTACTGTTATTTCCGAAAATACAATACGTAACACAGGCGCACTTTCCAATAGCTGTGATGATCAATATGGTATACGATTGATACGAAATAGCTCTTCAATAACAAACAATGTAATAAATAGTAACGGAAGATCTGGTATAGTTATGACAGGAGCTACTACTGGGAATTTAATATCCGAAAATTCGATATTTCTAAATGGTGTTACTGAACTTTCATTAGGAATAGACATCAATAATAATGGTGTAACAAGAAATGATTTTAACGACTCTGATAATGGTCCTAATGAAGTTTTTAATTTTCCTATAATTGAAACAGCAACTATTAGCGGTAATAATCTAAAACTAACGGGTTGGGCCAGACCAGGTGCAATAATAGAAGTTTTTTTTAGTGACATAAATACCAATGCCACTAACATTGGTGATAACACTATAGGTTCTGGGATTACTAGAGATTATGGTGAAGGAGAAATTTATTTAGGTACAATTATTGAAGGTACTAATGATATTGATAATAATGTGTCCACTTATACAGATGTAGATGGAAATACAGACAATACCAATAGATTTAATATTATTTTAAACCTAACAAGCTCTGTGCCTATTGGAAGCTTAATAACCACTACAGCAACGAACCCTAATACGAATTCTACTTCAGAATTTGGAAATGTAAAAGAAATAAGGCAAGTTTCTGTAATTACTAATAGAAGAATTACTGACCGGATTACAACAAATTAATATCAAGAAGCTCGTACTTTGTTTAATTTTAATTAAGATAACTAATCAATACTATTAATTGCTCATAACTATTGTTTAATAATACCCGAGAATACCTATGAAAAGTAATTTATTTTTTGTCTTTTTTTTATTTTTTAGCTTAACTATCTTTGGTCAAGAAATTGACCGTAATGCTGTTATTGGCTTACCTCAATTAACTAATGACGAAATGAATGGAATTGATACTCCAACTACCGGATCAGTTGTTTTTAATACCAATACACTTACCATACATTACTATGATGGCACAAATTGGATTAGTATAGACACTGGTGCCCCTCCTGTTGTTCTAAATGCTTATTTAGGTTTTAATCAATTTGTAAGAGACAATAATATTAATAATGTAAGATACGAAGAAGTAAGAACAAATATTGGTGGATTTCCAAATGTCCTAAGAAATCGAAACTCTGTAACAGAAATACCAATAGATGGAGTTTACGAAATATCTTATACAACGACAATCGATCGATCACCTAGAAATGACAATAATGAAGCTAACAGTTTTGAGTCATATATTCAACTTAATGGTACTAATATACCTGGAACAAGAGCTGTAACTACTATTGAAGATGAATCTTTTGGAATACTTCAACAAAGCGTGATTGTTAGGTTAGCTCAAGAAAGTGAAATTTCTGTTACTATTCAAAGATTGGCAGGTCTAGGAAATTACATAATATTAGATGAAGGAGCTCAAATTAGTATAAAAAAAATAGATTAATAAAACAAACAAAAAACTGTAGCCATTGTGCTTTATAACGCAACCACAAACTATCAAATCATTTTTCATATATTTACATAACATGCATACAATGAATAAAACTTTTATTTTTTTCGTGATTAGTGTTTGCTCTTTTAATTTTTTATTAAATGCGCAAACAAACTCATGCGATGTTGTGGTTGATTCTGACGGAAGCATAAAAACACATCCTAATGCAAAAATAGGAGTTTATGGAAATTTAGAAAACAATGGATCAATCTCGGACAATGGAGGAGATAGTGAGGTAGGTTTTTATAGTAACACCCAATCCCTTGAGGTAAATGGAGATAACACACCCGAATTTGCAAATTTAATTGTTGATGTTGCTGACGATTTACAAGTAAACGTAAAAACTGATGTAACAGCTGGTGTGCTCTTTTTGAATGGACGAGTAATAACGCAACGAAACATTCCCGAAGCTTCTTTAGATTTAGTGAATACTGATATTACTGTTAATGTTGACGATTTAAAGCACGTTGATGGTTATACAAGCTACACAGGCGATGCTGCATATACTTTTCCTGTAGGTGACGATCTTCGTAACCGACCAATATCCATAGATGCAAATACCTCTTTGGATACAGCAAAAGCAGCTTACTTTTTTGAAAACCCTGGAAACAGCCCTTCTTTCCCATTTACTTTAGATTTAAATGATACAGACAGTGAAGTTTTCAACGTTTCTTCTTTTGAATTTTGGGATTTAGATGGCTCAACATCAACTAGAGCTACTTTAACTTGGGATATTATGAGTAATTTATCTCAAATTTTAAATTCTGACAATTTAAGTGAATTAATAGTTACTGGTTGGAGCAAGGATGAGCAAAGGTGGGTAAATTTAGGAAACTTCGCCGTCGAAGGAAATCTTTCAGAAGGTAGTATTACCTCTACCCTTTTTAATCCGGATGATTTTGAAGCCTTAACTTTTGCTACGGATTCTTCTAGTATTGACCCTGACATAGCTGAGCCTGTTGACCTAATTGTTTTTAATGGTATTTCTGGCGGCGACCAAAATGGTATTAACGACTTTTTTGGAATTCAAAACATTAGTGAATTTCCAAATAATACATTACAAATTTACAACCGTTGGGGGGTTAAAGTTTTTGATGTTGACGGTTACGATGCTGAACCTGTTAGTAGCCCAAAATATAAAGGCCAGCCTACAAATGCTTTTAGAGGTAAATCTAACGGACGTATTACTGTAAATGAAGACGATTTATTACCCGTTGGTACTTACTACTATATACTTACTTATATCGTAGATTCACAAGGGGGTGAGAAAACTCTTGCGGGATATCTATACATAAATAGATAATTTTGAAAGTAATTCGTTTTTTTATAATTGCTTTTACCTGTTTTTGCTTACAAATTACAGCTCAAGACTCTATTTTTCCTATAAATTTTATAGTTGGAAAACAAAGCAATACAAACTTAACTTCTCAATACAATTTAATTCCTGCTGTAGAAGATGCTTTTAATAAAATGCAGAGAGATGCCTTAAAAGAAGGCATATCCATACAAATTGTTTCTGCTTATAGAAGTTTTAAAAGGCAGCAATCTATCTTTCTAAAAAAATACAAAAAATATAAACAGAAAGGACTTTCTGAAAAACAGACTCTAACTAAAATAACTGAATATTCTACAATCCCTGGCACATCAAGACACCACTGGGGTACCGATATAGATATTGTTCAGCAATTAACAAAAATGCCCCGAAATTTACTGGTGGAAAATAATTACAGCAGTGAAGGCAGTTTTTGCCCTATGAAGCAATGGATGGATCAAAATGCTTACAAATATGGCTTCTACTTAGTCTACACTGAAAACAAAAATCGAACTGGTTTTAAATACGAGCCTTGGCATTACAGCTATGCTCCTATTTCTAAAAAAATACTTCAAAAATTTATTATAGAAAACAATAAAGGGAACATTTTACCAATTATTAAACAAGCAGGAATTAATATCGAAATACCATTTTATTCAAATTACATACAAACACATGTAAAAGGAATTAATCCGTTGCTACTTGAATTTTAAGTTTCCGTAAAAGTAACAGAACGTATTATTAAATAGAAATCTATGAGAAGAGGTGGATCAAAATTTAGATTAATTATAGGGGCTGTAGTTATTGCCTTTGCTTTTGTAAAAAAATGTGGTAACAAAACAGTTAACCCATACACCAACAGAGTACAAAATATTAATATGGAACCCAGGCAAGAAATCGCTATTGGAATTCAAAGTGCTCCCCAAATGGCACAACAACACGGAGGACTTCACCCTGATACTAAACTACAAGAATTAATAGATGATATTGGAGAAAAGCTTGTAAACAATAGTATGGCTAGGGAGACTCCCTATAAATATGATTTTCACTTATTAGCCGATGATAAAACAATTAATGCATTTGCACTACCAGGAGGTCAAATATTTATAACCTATGCCCTACTTTCAAAACTAAAAAACAAAGACCAGGTAGCTGGTGTATTGGGACATGAAATTGGACATGTATTAGGCAGACATTCCGCTGAACGAATCGCAGAAAGTGAATTTTGGAAAACCATTTCTGCAGGAGCTTCTGTTGGTGCAGATGCTGGTGGTATCGTAAATCAATATGGAAATAACACCCTGCTAAAAAATGGAAGAGAAGACGAACTTGAAAGCGATGAATTAGGAGTGCTTTTTATGATTAATGCTGGTTATAACCCCAATGAAATGATTGGAGTAATGAAAATCTTAAAACAAGCTGCGGGCCCAAACAGAGTTCCTGAATTTCAAAGTTCGCATCCCGATCCTGAAAACCGAATACAACACATACAAGAAGCCATTAATAAGTACCATAAATCATAAAAATGTACCTTTAACTATAAACAAATAAGCCCACAAATGTGGGCTTATTTGTTATATTTGCACCTCTAAACTACAGTAAAATGAACAAAAAAGTTATACTTATGATCTTGGATGGATGGGGAACTTCTCCCGATCCTAAGGTTTCTGCTATTGATAATGCCAATACTGAATTTATCGATTCCCTTTACAAAAAATACCCAAATGCATCTTTAAGAACCGATGGATTAAATGTTGGTTTACCAGAAGGACAAATGGGAAATAGTGAAGTTGGTCACATGAATCTTGGTGCAGGTAGAATCGTATATCAAGAATTAACTCGTATAAACTTAGCTGTTAAAAACAACACTTTAAAAGACGAGAAAATACTTAATGATGCTTTTGATTTTGCGAAAACAAATAATAAAAAAGTGCACCTGGTTGGCCTTGTAAGTGACGGTGGAGTACACTCGCATATTAACCACGTAAAAGGTTTACTAACTTCGGCTAACGAAAAAGGCTTAACAGACGTATTTGTGCATGCTTTTACCGATGGTCGTGATGTAGATCCTAAATCTGGGGCTGGGCATATTCAAGATTTGCAAAATCATATGGATACAACCACTGGTAAATTGGCTACTGTTACCGGTAGGTACTATGCAATGGATCGTGATAATAGATGGGAACGCGTTAAACTAGCTTATGATGGTCTTGTTAAATCCGAAGGAGTTGCTACCTCAAACGTAATTAATTCTATAAAAGAAAATTACGCTAATGATATTACTGACGAATTTATAAAACCCTTAGTTATTACTGAGAATAACAAGCCTGTGGCTGCTATTGCCGAAGGTGATGTTGTTATTTTCTTTAATTTTAGAACTGATCGCGGTAGAGAGCTTACAAACATGCTTTCTCAAAATGACTTTCCTGAACAAGACACTAAAAAATTAGACCTGTACTACGTCACAATGACTAATTACGATGAAACTTTTACAGGTATTAAAGTAATTTTTAATAAAGATAATATTACTGAAACCTTAGGTGAAGTTTTAGCTAAAGCAGGAAAAAAGCAAATTAGAATTGCTGAAACAGAAAAATACCCTCATGTTACTTTCTTTTTCTCTGGAGGACAAGAAGATCCTTTCGAAGGAGAGAGTAGGATTTTAAGAAATTCTCCTAAAGTAGCTACTTACGATTTAAAACCTGAAATGAGCGCTTTCGAATTAACAGAAGCTTTAGTTGACGATTTGAAAAAAGGAGAAGCTGATTTTGTATGTTTAAATTTTGCAAATGGCGATATGGTAGGACATACAGGGATTATGGATGCTGCAATAAAAGCTTGTGAAGCTGTAGATAAATGTGCTAAACAAGTTATTGAAACAGGTTTAGAGAACGGTTATACCACCCTATTAATTGCCGATCATGGTAATTGTGAAACAATGATTAACCCAGACGGAAGTCCTAACACAGCACACACAACAAACCCAGTACCCGTAATTTTAATTGACAATGAGTTAAAAGAAATTAAAGATGGCGTACTAGGAGATATGGCTCCGACAATATTAAAATTAATTGGAGTGGAACAACCTAAAGCAATGACACGCTTTTCGTTAGTATAATTCATTTTTAATATAATAATTAAATCAAGGTAAAGTTTTTACCTTGATTTTTTATTTATAGAGTATTCGTATATTTGCACACTTACCAAAAGGTAAGTTCTTTTTTTATTATTATTTTAAACAATATTAATATACTAATATTTAAATTTGTCTAGCTTTTTAACTATCTAAAAAACAAATTACTAAGTAATGATACACATAAAAAATAGAGAAGAAATTGAATTAATGCGAGAAAGCGCATTAATCGTATCTAAAACCTTAGGAATGCTAGCTTCCGAGGTTAAACCAGGTGTTACAACATTACATTTAGATAAACTAGCGGAAGCATTTATTAGAGATCATGGTGCTGTTCCCGGTTTTTTAGGTTTATATGATTTCCCTAATACACTATGCATGAGCCCTAATGCTCAAGTAGTTCATGGCATACCAAACAACACCCCCTTAAAAGATGGTGACATTATATCTATAGATTGCGGCGCTTTAAAAAATGATTTTTATGGTGATCACGCCTATACATTTGCTGTTGGCGAAATTTCTGAAGAAATTAAAAAACTATTAGAAGTAACCCGAGCGTCATTATACGTGGGTATAGAACAATTTAAAGTTGGAAATCGAGTTGGGGATGTAGGCTTTGCTATTCAAAAGTTCACTGAAGATGCAGGTTATGGTGTAGTTAGAGAATTAGTAGGACATGGATTAGGCAAAAAAATGCATGAAGACCCCGAAATGCCTAATTATGGAAAAAGAGGTAAAGGAAAAAAATTTGTTGAAGGGATGGTAGTAGCCATTGAACCAATGACAAATTTGGGTACAAAAAATATTAAACAGCTCAAAGATGGTTGGACCATTTTAACCGCAGATGGTAAGCCTAGTGCTCACTTTGAGCATAACATTGCAATAATAGACGGTTCTCCAGAGATTCTTTCTACTTTTGATTACGTTCATGAAGTATTAGGAATCACAACCGACGAAGAATTGCCTTTTAAAACAACAAGTCATGGAAATTTGGAAAGTGTACAGGAAAGAGGAATGGCCTGAAGAGGTTAAATACGAAATATCTTCCGCAGGAAGAGTTCGGAATTTAAAAACTGGAAATTTTAAAAAGCTAATAAAAACCAATCGCTACGGCCAATTGGGTTTTACAGCCTATTTAGGTAAAAATGATTGTATTAAAGGAAAAACCACTACAATAATTTTACACCGTGTTTTAGCTATTTGTTTTATTCCCAATCCTAAAAATAAACCTTACGTTATTCATAAAGATCACAATATTTTAAATAATCAATTAAACAATATTGCTTGGGCATCTCATGAAGAATGGGTTAAACATGTTGCAAAAAGCCCTGCAATCATAAAAGAAAAACACCTTCGTAAAACCAACCAAAAGCGCTCCTATCAAAAGCTTACAGATGCCGAAGCTTATATATTGAAGAAAAAGTTACTCGATCCTAATAGAAAAACTCGTATTAGAGTTTTGGCTAAGCAGTTTGGAGTTTCAGAAATGCAACTATATAGAATTAAGTCTGGGGAAAACTGGGGACATATTAAAATATGATAAAAAACATTTTTAGAAAAGCATTAAACATCTTTCCTAGACCATTTCTTATAAGAGTAAGTTATATTATTAGACCACTGTTTAGTTTTTTTCTAAGAGGAACTAACTTTACCGACCCTATAGACAATAAAAGCTTTAAATATTTTCTCCCGTATGGGTACGAAAACCAAAGAGCAAATGTGCTCTCCCCTTCAACATTATCGTTAGAAAGGCATCGCTTACTTTGGTTGTATTTAAAAAATGAAACTAGTTTATTTACAACTCCTCAAAAACTACTCCATTTTGCCCCCGAACAAGCGTTTTATAAGCGTTTTAAGAAACTTAAACATATTAATTATGTTACTACCGATTTAGTATCTCCTTTAGCCGATATTAAGGCTGATATTTGTGACTTGCCTTTTGAAGACAATAGCTTTGATTTTATTTTATGCAATCACGTACTTGAACATATACCAAACGACACTAAAGCTATGCAAGAATTGTATAGAGTTTTAAAACCGAATGGCACAGCTATTTTACAAATACCTTTGGATTACAGTAGAGATATTACTTTTGAAGATAATAGTATTACAGATGCTAAAGAACGAGCTAAAATATTCGGTCAATACGACCATGTACGTATTTATGGTTTGGATTATTTTAATAAATTGAAAGAGATTGGCTTTAAAGTTAATGCGAACCATTATAGCCAAACATTAACCGCTGATGAAATAAAACGCTATTGCTTAGATAAAAACGAATTAATTCCTGTTTGTACTAAATAGTCTCATTTTATTACTTGAATTCAAGTCATAAGTGCAAAAAGTTAATTTCGTTTACTTTTTTAGCAAAAATGGTTACTGGATTATCAAAGTTAAATCTTTTTCTAGGTCTTCGATTTAATTTTTCCGTTATTTCAGAAATATAGTCTTTTTCTA
>CANNCQ010000046.1 GCA_947503135.1 uncultured Aquimarina sp.
TACAAGGAATGACTTTTAAACCTATTATATTAATCTTTAATGAAAACTCAGAATTAAAATGGCTTGGTCGTCTTTGGTTCAAAGGAATTTTTGACGGAGAACATAAATTCAAACTAACCGATAATGGAAACGGAACAACCAATTTTGAGCAGAGCGAGATTTTTAGTGGAATTTTGGTTAAGCTATTTTCAAAGAGTTTGGATAAGGACACAAAAAATGGATTTGAACAGATGAACAAGGAATTGAAATTACACGCAGAAAAACACTAAGCACAACAATGGCTATAATTAATACGGGTTTTGGTGCTTAATCAAAAGAAAAGTGTATTTTTATAGAGTCCGCCAAATCTTTTGATTTGGCTTTAAAAATGAAAAAGTAAAACAAAATAAAAAGTTTTGGCTAAGTGCAAATTCGGAAGTTAATCACTTATTTATTCCCGTACTAATCATAGCCGAAGCCGTTAGCAATAATTAAAATCAAAATAAAATGTTTGAAAACCTAAAATCCTTCTTATACAAAACTGCCATTATGA
Source organism: uncultured Aquimarina sp. (assembly GCA_947503135.1). Classification (GTDB taxonomy): domain Bacteria; phylum Bacteroidota; class Bacteroidia; order Flavobacteriales; family Flavobacteriaceae; genus Aquimarina. The sequence continues at coordinate 533 of CANNCQ010000046.1, forward strand.
TTTTGTTCTTCGTTTTAGCAAAATCTTGTGTTTCGGACTATGTAAATGGTGGAGATAAGAATAGAATCGTAGAATTGGAACAAATGATAAATGATAAAACCACCATAACTGCGGATTTATCTAATGCATATACAAAAACAACTATAGCAAAAGTTGTAAAACTATATAAGTTTGATTATTCATTCAGTTTGAATGGACAAGCTTACTCCGGAAAAATCACTTTAAATGAAATACCAAATACGAATAGATTAAATATATATTACCTAAGTAATGATCCAAGTATAGTTTCCGCTGACCCATTTGAGGATTTAAAATCCGAGAAAGAGAAAGGTAATTCAATTTCTGACTTATTAGTTGGAATAATTTGGGGAATTCTAGCTGTAGTATTATTAATTTCTCTAATATCTGGTTTTAAGAAAAGAGAAAAACCTAAAACTCTAGAGAATAAAACGGTAAATCGAAATGAAAAAGGAAAATCAAAGATTAAAAAAAAGACTGATGAACCCGTAGAGCAAATTAGTGAAGAAGACAAACAGAGACGAGAAATTGAAAAGGAACGAATACGAAAGGAGAAAGAAGACCCAACTAGGTTTATGCCTAAATAACTATTGCTAACACGGTGTATAAAACATAGCTAATAAGTGATATACCAAAAGGTTTGTGTATTTTTAGAAAGTCCGCCAAATTTTTAATTTGGCTTTTAAAAAGAGAAAAATTAAAAACAAAATATAAAAATTCGGCTCTGTGTTAATCCGAAAAGTTAGTGTCTTTTTTACACGCTACGTTTTATACACATGTCCGTTGTGCTTAATGCAAAAAAACGTGATAACTTTAAAATTCTATTATTTATATTTATCTTTACATAAAACACGTTATTATGAACTCTGCAGAAATTAAAATAGACTTATTCAGAAAATTAGATTCTTTAAAAGGAAATAGATTAGAAGAAGCTTATGGGATGCTGTTGAATTATATTAATGGAAAGAATGACATTGACGATTGGCAAAATCTTACTATTGAGCAACAAAATGCTATTAAATTCGGTATTGATCAACTTGATAATGGTAAAGGAAGAGAACACAAGAAAGTAATTTCTGACATTAGAAAACGTTATACAAATGCTTAAAAAGGTGATTTGGTCTCCCTCGGCTGAAAAGGATTTTGAATTAATATTAGATTACTTGCAATTAAAATGGAACCATAAAATAATAAATAGTTTTATAAACAAGATAGATGACAATATAAATTTAATACTTGAAGATTATAAGATATTCCCTGTAATTAATGAGGAACTTCAAATAAGAAAAAGTGTTATTTCAAAACAGAATACTCTTTATTACAGGGAAAAGTCTGGAACACTCGAAATAGTAAGACTATTTGATTCTAGGCAAGACCCTAATAAGCTAAAATTTAATACAAAGAAGCACTAAGCACAACACCATGTATAAAACATAGCTAATTGGTTTTTAAGCGTAAAGTTTGTCTCTATTTCCTAAGTATCGCCAAATTTTAAATTTGGCTTTTAAACCGATAAATTAAAAACAAAATGTAAAATTTAGCTCGTGTTAATTCGGAAGTTAATTTCTTTTTAACACGCTACATTTCATACATATCAACGTTACCTAGCATTGCGTTCGCGTTCAAAATCAGCACTTTATCAAGCTATTTAAAGTGAAAAATTAACCTGTTAAATAGATTATAGAAAATAAATTATCACTGTTGCTTAAAAGAAAAAAGCCAGAGCGTGAGTTACTTATGTTTTCGGACCCAACTCGGACGAGACTGTTGTAAATATTTCGGACTTTACTCAAACGCAACTGTTGTGTGGTTTCGGATTCTACTCCCCTATTTTGAATTTATAAAGTAAAAAATCAAAGCGTGAGCTTCTTATGTTTTCGGACTCAACTCAGACGAAACTGTTGTGAATATTTCGAACTTTAATCGAATGTAACTGTTACGCGCTTTCGGATAAAAATGACGTGATTTAAGCTGTTTAAAAGTAAAGTTTGGCAATGTTGTGTAAAATTAAAAATTACTTAACCTGTGTCTTAAAAAGTTGGATAGAAGAAATATAAAAGTATTGTGAAAAGAAGTTTAAAACGCTAGGTAACAATATATAAAAAACATAGGGCAATTGGTTTTATCTAAAAAGGTAGTTTTATGCTGCAAAGCCGCCAAATATAAAATTTGGCATTTACAACGAATGATAAAAGCAAAATATTTATATTTGGCTTATATAATTTATCTTACGACAGTCTATTTACGCTGCCCTACGATTTCTTATATCAACGTTGGCATCCATTAATCAGCGCGGAAAATTTGTCACGGAATAGAAGTGATTAAAGTAAAGAAAAGTCTGTTAAATAGATTATGGAAAATAAAAAGTCAAGACGTGAGCATCTTATGTTTTCGGACCCAACTCAAACAAAACTGTTATAAATATTTCGGACCCAACTCAAACGAAACTGTTGCGCGCTTTCCGACCATACACTGATGTTTTTAATTTGTTGTTTAAATTAGAAAGTTGAATAAAAAGAAAAAGTCAAAACGTGAGTTACTTATGTTTTCGGACTCAACTCAGACGAAACTGTTGTGAATATTTCGGACTTTACTCGAGCGATACTGTTGCTCGCTTTCCGACCCTACTCGAATGTTATTAATTTTGTATTTAAAATATAAAATTACTTAACCCAGAGCGCAAAAATAAGTTTTGTAAAATCATAAAAAAATCGGTAATTGTAAAAGCAAATAAATAAAACGTATGCCAACACCATGTATAAAACATAGCTAATTGGTTTTTAAGCGTAAAGTTTGTGTTTATTTGCTAAGTATCGCCAAATTTTAAATTTGGCTTTTAAACTGATAAATTAAAAACAAAATGTAAAATTTAGCTCGTGCTAATTCGAAAGTTAATTTCTTTTTAACACGCTACATTCCATACATATCAACGTTAGCTACAATTACTCACTTACAATCTGAAAAAAATAAAACTAAATTGAATTTTAAAATAAAGAATTGGAATATCTTAACACTGATTAGTATACTGATTTTCATCATCGCTTCTAGCCAAAAAATATATTGCACAAATGGAAATTGCGGAGAAAATTGGAGCGGATTAGCTGTTTTATTTTCTGGAATATTTGGGTTTTTTATTGGTGGAGCTTGTATATCGTGGCTGGCTAATCCTCTAATATTAATATCTTGGCTGACATTTAAAAAAACTAAAATTTCTCTTGTAATGAGTATCATTGCTTTCACTTTTGGAATGAGTTTTTTATTGTTTGATGAAATCATAGTGAATGAAGCAGGACACTACGGAAAAATAACAGGATATAAAATCGGATATTACTTATGGAATTTAAGTTTTATAATTATGATTATCCGAAATATAATTAGCTTGAAAATAAAAAAACTGTAGCTAACAATGGTTATAATTAATACGGGCTATAGTTTTTAATCAAAAGTTTATTGTATTTTTATAAAGTCCGCCAAATCTTTTTGATTTGGCTTTAAAATGAAAAAATTAAAACAAAATAAAAAGTTTTGGCTAAGTGCTTAATCGGAAATTAATTGCTTTTTTATTCCCGTACTAATCATAGCCGAAACGTTGTGTGTAATTGAAAACTAATTATGAAAAACATCCCATTATTTCTTCTGGTCTTCTTAACATTTCAAATATATGGACAGGATAGTACGAAAAAAGGACTAGATGAACTAAGTTATGAGAATATAATAGCTAAAAAAGCCTGTATCTGTCTTTCTGAAACAGACTCTACTTCTACCCCTCAACAAGCGGTAATAAAATGTATAATTAAAGCAAAAAATAAAGTCCACGAAGAAGATTTTGAAAAAAAATACAAACGTGATTACACTGTGGAAGGAATAAGAGGATTAAATAAAAAAGTTACCAATTTACTTAGTAAAAATTGTGATATTGTTTCAAAAACAAACTAAAGCTATATATAATCAATAATGACAAAAGAAGAACAAATAGAATTTAATAAAGTACTAAATAAAGGACAGCTTTTCATAAACTTCCCAGTAATGATTGTGATGTTTGGGTTGATGGGGTTAAGCTGGTATCTTAATGAATTAGGCTTAATATCGAAATCATTAATGATTTCAGGATTTATAATTTCTTTCATATTAGGTTGGTTAGTTTGGTCTTTTTCAATTGCTAAATGGAGAATTTGGGCTTTTGAAAAAACTGATATTAAATTTCATAGTAAACTAAAAAGTGAGGCTATAAAGGCTAAACTGATATGGTCAGATGGACATTTTTTCGAAAAGACTGAGGTTAGAACTAAGCTTCAAAAAGAAAAATTAATGATATAAATAAAAAAATTGAGGAGTTTGAAAATCAAAAAACTACACACAACACTATGTAAACGCAATGCTTTTGTAGTGCTTTGAGCAAAGGTAGTTTTATATTTGTGAGGTCGGCGTCACAAATTTTATTATTTTAGAATCGAATTTAAAATACTAAAAAGTGTAACGCCTTATGCTCTACCGAAAGCCGCTGACTTTCTACACGCACAGACGTTTACATTTACCGTTAGCAAATATTAGAAATAACAGATAATGTTTAAAAAGATATTCAATAAAAAAATAAATTGGCAAGAGATAAAAGATTCGGGAAAAGCTTTTCCTAAACCTAAAATATCTATTGTTAAAATGGAATCTGAAAATGGAGAAATATCCACTGCTTGGATAAATATTGGCTATAAAGATTATGCTTATAAAGAATTCTGTGAAACACTTGGAGTTTTGACAGTTGACTTTGAAGATATGAATGATTTAGATTATGGGGAAATTCAAGAATATTTAGAAACAGAACTGAATAAGGCTTGTATTTCTCATCTAATTTCTAGAATACCGACTGAAGATGGAATTGAGATGTTGTTTTATTTTGAAGATCAAGACTTAATACAAGAAAAATTGGAAAAACTGTATTCAAGTAAAAATTTATTATTTGATTTTGGATGTAGCTTACAATTAGATTCTGGTTGGGAAACAATAGAACATATGATGGAAACATATGGGTAGAAAAATAACATTTGCTAACACTATGTAAACGCAATGCTTTTTTGTGCTTTGAACTAAGAGAGTTTTGTATTTGTAAGGTCGGCATCACAAATTTTATTATTTTACAATCGAAATTAAAAAAATAAAAAGTGTAACGCCTTGTTCTAATTCCGAAAGTCGCTGATTTTCTACACGCACAGACGTTTACATTTAACGTTACCAGTAATAAAATCAACCTCATTAAAAATTGAAATATTAAATGAATTGGAGTGAAACTTTATCTGTAATATCTATCTTAATAGCATTAGCAACATTTATTATTAACATAAAGAACAGAAAAACAAACAGAGAAAATTTAAAACTCAATAAGAATTCTTTTGATAGAAATAATATGAATTTTTTTTATATAGAATCTAAAAAACTAACAAACGAATTTCAAGTTAAACTCGCTCTTTTTAATCCGAGTTCGACAAAATTAATTATTAATTGTGTAAAAGTTTATGTTGAGGATTCTTCAAAAAAGGAAGAATGGAGAAACCTTGAAATAAAATGGTGGCCTTCCGAAAAAGACGAGTTTAATAAGGAAAAACTATTTAGAGAAGAATATAAAAATTTATTAGTTAAAGATTCTAAAAATATCTTTATTAATATCGGAGGTGAAATGGAATACAAAAATTACAGATTTGAAGTTTTCACAAGTTTCGACGAATTTACTCATATTACAACAATAACGGGAACTGATACAGGTTTCCCTATTGATTATAAAAAAATAACTACTGGTAACAATGTATAAAAAACATAGGGCGGTTTAGGCTTGTCGAAAGGTCTGTGCTTATTTATAAAGTCGCCAACTATAAAATTTGGCGTTTACAAAAAATGATAAAAGCAAAATATTTATATTTGGCTTAGTACCAATTCGAAACGGATCGCTTATCATCTGCCCTACGCTTCTTATACTGAACGTTGTAGCTCATACTTTACAAATAAATGAGTCTGATCATCTTGTCGCTCACAAACGCTGTTTTGAGTTTTTGTATTGGTTCATCTAATGGAATTCTTGTTACTGTAAACTGATAAAAATACACAGCTGAGTTGAGTCTGAGAACTGAATTCAATTAACTGCAAAAACGCAATTTACGGCTACGGCTGACTGAATAACGGCTAATAATTGATAGTCTGTAAGGTTTTAGCTCGTCCGAAACGCTCTGACCTATCTTGGGGTTTTGGCTCGTGCAAAAAAATACAAGCTACAACAATAACTATAAACAATGCAGGGCAGTCGCTAGCCGAATTAAATAGTTGATTTGCTTGGTCGTAAAAGCTTTTTTCTTACTTTTATAACTACAAAATTAAAAGGCGCCAAAAGCTTTTACTTGTGCTAGTTTGAAGTTCGTTGAACTTCTTCGCTGCACTGTTCATAGTTGGGGCGTTGTAACACATTGCGAAAAAAAATGAAAACCGAGTATCCAACAAAATATTATGACAATTTAAATGAGTTTCAAGAAGCTCAACTGATTCTTCATAATTATCAAAAAACTCATAACATAATCCGCAATGATTATTTGAATTTAATTGAATTAACATTTGAATCTCAAAATGACCAAAAAGTATTCAATACACTATATAGAGCGTGTTTAAGAGAACTGTTCTCATTAATTGAATCTGACTTATTCAATTTAAATAGACTTGATAGTTATCTAAACTATTCGGACAAAGACAAGTTTATGATAAAATTCAAAAAGACATTTAAGCAAATATCTAAAACTTGGGAAAAGGAGCATATCCAAAAAAATTATTTTGACTCTAAATTAGAATTACTAAAAGACATTAAAACAGAAAGAGATAAAATCACTCATCCAAAAGGCCCAAAAGATTTTAAGACAACAACAATTGAGGATTTTAATAGGTTTAAGATGGCTTTTGATGAATATGATGGATTTATTAATAAAATTATGAATGGATTTTTTATTGGAATGAAAGACTATCCTGTAAATTAAAAAAAACGTGTTACAACAATAACTATAAACAATGCAAGGCAGTCGCTAGCCGAATTAAATAGTTGATTTGCTTGGTCGTAAAAGCTTTTTTCTTACTTTTATAACTACAAAATTAAAAGGCGCCAAAAGCTTTTACTTGTGCTAGTTTGAAGTTCGTTGAACTTCTGCTCTGCACTGTTCATAGTTGGGGCGTTACCTAGCATTGCGTTCGCGTTTAAAATCAGTACTTTATAAGTTGTTTAAAATAAAAAAGTTAGCCTGTTAAGCAGATTCTTAAAAGTAGTAATCTAACTGTTGCTTAAAAGAAAAAAGCCAGAGCTTGAGTTACTTATGTTTTCGGACTCAACTCGGACGAAACTGTTGCAAATATTTCGGACCTTACTCAAACGCAACTGTTGTGTGCTTTCGGATTCTACTCCCCTATTCAGTATTTAGAAAGTAAAAATCAAAGCGTAAGCTTCTTATGTTTTCGGACTCAACTCGAACGTAACTGTTGCGTGGTTTCGGATAAAAATAACGTGATTTAAGTTGCTTAAAAGTAAAGTTTAGCAATCTTGTGTAAAATAAAAATTACTTGACCAGTGTCTTAAAAAGTTGAATAAGGGAAATCTAAAAGTATTGTGAAAAGAAGTTTAAAACGCTAGGTAACAATATATAAAAAACATAGGGCAATTGGTCTTTATCTAAAAAGGTCGTTTTATGCTGCAAAGCCGCCAAATATAAAATTTGGCATTTACAACGAATGATAAAAGCAAAATATTTATATTTGGCTTATATAATTTATCTTACGTCAGTTAATATCCGCTGCCCTACGATTTCTTATATTTAACGTTCTACACCATTAAAAAAAATTGAAAACAGAATTAAAATATATCGAATTGAAAAGCGGATTTTCAGATAATGGAAATGCGTGGATTGGACTTGTCTCATTCTCTAAAAGTGGAAAAACGGTTTACTTTAACGGTAAAGCATTTCAAAGTCTGACAGGAATGGGAATAAGTGGAAATTACTTTGATTTGGAAAGTGGAGATGAATATTGGATTTCAGGAGTTAAAAAAGATATGTCTGACCGACATAAACTTGGTGGAGGAAAAATCTATGTAGAAAAACGGATTTTAAGCGAGTATTTGAAAACTATTGGAAAAACTGAATTGCCAAAAGCTGGATATGAATTAACTGAAGTTGATACGGAAAAACCAATTAAACGGATTAATGAATTAGAAAACTCTCAACTCGAAAAACCTTTAATTGACGAGAGTATTTATACCAAAACGGCAAAGGAATTATCGAACGATGAGCTTGAATTCCTTATTGAGGAATTAATCGAAGTCGAAAAACACGCTAGATATAACAAAGGAAGAAGAATGATTAAAAAAAATCGAATTGAACTAGAAATGGAACTTGAAAAACGTAATTAAATGATTCCAACGGATAGTGAATTTTCGATGTTATATGTGATTTATGGAATTACATTGATTTTAATTTTTTGTGGTTTATTATTTACACCAAACAGAAAAGAGTTTTGGGGTCATTTAGTATTTTATTCTCTCTACACTGGATTTATGGTTTATATTTTCAGTGACAAAGCGAGTTTTAGCGGTGGCAATTCATTAGCTGTTTTATTTTATGGATTTTTATTCCCTCTTATACATTTAGTTATATACGGAATTGTAAAATTGATAAAGTTCCTACGAAAAAATAAGGCAAGAAAAACGGTGTAGAACACTATATATAGCAAATTGGGCGATTAGTGCTTAATCCAAAAGTTAGTGTCTATTTGCAAAGTCGCCAAATCTTTTGATTTGGTATTAAAAGAGAAAAATTAAAACAAAATAAAAAGATTTGGCTTGTGGTCAACCCGAAAGTAATTGCTTATTTTCTGCCCAACTTGCCATATATTTAACGTTGGCAGTAATTAACAATACACATTGAAAGAAAAATTTACAATATTTTACTCTTGGCAATCTGATTTGAAATCAAAGCAGAATAGAAACCAAATAAGTAATGATATTCAAAAAGCTATAAAGAAAGCTAAAAGACATTCTGATAAGATAAATTTAGAAATATGTTTAGACAGAGACACGAAAAATAAATCTGGTTCTCCTTCTATTTCTCAAACCATATTTGACAAAATTGATAATTGTGATATATTCATTTGTGATGTAACAATCATTAATAACAATATATTTAATAGAATTTTCAAAAAGAGATTAACCCCCAACCCAAATGTATTGATTGAACTTGGTTATGCTGTAAATTTATTGGGATGGGAACGAATTATTTGCATAAATAATAATAATATTTCTAAAAACGAAGAACTACCTTTTGATATAAGAAGCCATCGGATAACTAATATTACTTCAGGTAATTCTGAAAAAAATATTAATACTTTTAAAATAGCAATAGATTCAATAATAAAAGATTATGAGAATATTACAAAAAGATTTAATCGAAATAGTCATAAACAACACGACCAAAAAATATATAATAAATTAAATAACTATTTTACTGAATACCGATTAAAGGAATCACTTAATTTAGCTGTAAATAGCAATTTATCAAATCAATTTTATTTTGATATTTGGGATTCAATAGAAAACTTTTATGAAACAGTGTCAAATCACTTTATAGACACTGAAATTGAAAAGTCTTTTATGAATTTTAGAAATTCTATTTGTGAATTTAGTTCTAAATGTTCTTTAGAACTTCATCGACACGATAAAAACCCAATTAGTTTATATGATTTAGAAGAATCTGGAATAACTTTAGACAATGAGGCAAAAGTTAAACATCTGTTTAATATCATTTATAAGTATAATAAAGACCCTTATCCTAATGAAAGTTATCCAGATGCACTTAAAAGAAGAGATATCTTTACTAATGACTTATTAAAAATACAAAAAAAAGTAATTGATAATCACAAAGAATTAATCAGAAACTTGAAAATGAAAGGATATAAAATATAAAAAACTACTGCCAACAATGTATAAAAAACATAGGACATTTGTGCTAAACCGAAAGGTCTATGCTTATTAATAAAGTTCGCTAAATATAAAATTTGGCGTTTATAGAAGAAAAGATAAAAGCAAAATATTTATATTTAGCTAAGTAATAAACCGAAACGTAAGTGCTTATCAACTGCCCTACGATTTCTTATACTTAACGTTAGGCAACATAAAAAAACAACATTGGTAAAATTAATATTTACAATTATTTCAATTTTAGTGACACAAAAAACAATGGGACAAATTGCTCAAATTAAAACAATTGGTAATGTAAAAATGATTGTTTTTAAGGAATATAATATCAAAAACGATTTAGACGGAAAAGTTATTTATGGTCAATTGACTGGCTGGACATCTATCTATAGATATGATAGTCTCCAGCGTGTCATTGAAGTTAAGAAGCTAGAAATAGATGAATCAGTTTATAGTACGACAATTTACCAGTATGATTCTATCGGAAATATGGTTGAAGTAAAAACTAAGAACAAATACGAAGAAACTAATTCTAAAAAATTAGTATATAATAAAAACTCTGAGTTAATTAAGGAAACTCGTTTTGATAATGGAATATTGAGTGAATCTTATTTAAGTAAATATGATTCTAATAATATTGTAAAAAAGGAAAATTACAATTCTAATAACGAATTAATCAGAGTTTATAAGTATTCATATGATTCTAATGGAAATAAAATTAGAACAACTTGGTCTTCAAATGGAAAAAAAGAATTTGAACAGTATGAATATGATAAATTTAATAGAAAGACTTCATACATACTTTTTTCCAATTCAAAATACACATACAAATATAACTCTGATGGATTTATGCAACTAGAATCTTTCTATAAAAATGATTCCATTTCTTGGACTAAAGAATATCAATATGACTCTAAAAGAAAGATTAAGAAAATTGTATTTAGAGATTATATAAGCGGTAGTAGTCGTATTGAAGAATTTCAATATGAATATGACCTAAAAGGAAACTTAATTGAAGAAAAATATTATGAGAATGAAAAACCCAAATATGCTAAAAAATATATCATTGAATATAAATAACGTTGCCTAACAAGGTATAAAAAACATAGGGCAATTTAAGTTGGTTGAAAGGTCTGTGTTTATTTGCAAAGTCGCCAAATATAAAATTTGGCATTTACTAAAAATGATAAAAGCAAAATATTTATATTTGGCTTAGTGCCAATCCGAAACGTATTGCTTATCACCTGCCCTACGTTTCTTATACGAGACGTTGTAGCGTATTCAAATCAATATTCTGGATGAAAAAAGTATTAATTGTAGGAAGTTCTAGAAGTGATGGAGATACTGTGAAATTTGCTAAAAAACTAGTTAAAAAGTCTAAATTTGATTTGGTTGACTTAAATAATTATGAATTTAGTTACTTTGACTATGAACACAAAAATCGGGACGATGATTATTTATATTTAATGCATCGAATAGTGAGTGAATATGAAACACTGATTTTCGCAACACCTGTATACTGGTACTCAATGAGCGGAATAATGAAAGTATTTTTTGACCGATTAACCGATTTACTGACTATTGAAAAAGAACTTGGAAGAAAATTACGTGGAAAGAAAATGGCAGTAATCAGTTGCTCGACTGGTGAAAATCTTGGAGAAGATTTTTGGCTACCATTTAAGTATTCAGCAAGATATTTAGGAATGGATTATCTCGGGAATACTCATATGATTACAGGAGAAAAAAACGAGTCAAATATATCTGAATTTATAAAACTAATTGAAAAGTAAAAACACGCTACAACACTATATAAAACACATAGGGCGGTTTGGGCTTGCTGAAAGGGTCGTGATTGTTTGCAAAGTCGCCAATTATAAAATTTGGTATTTACACGGAATCATAAAAACAAAATATTTATATTTGGCTTAGTGTAAAACTCAGAAAGTCAGTGTTAATCCCTTGCCCTACGATGTTTTATATTAACCGTTGTAACTTATTTACACGTCATGGCTGACGTTATTCATCTTGTCGCTTACTAGTGTTTGTTTTGAGTCTCGCATTTGATCGTCGCAGTTTTTTTAAAAGTTGCTGACAAAAAAATAGAGCGGTTTAATAATTATCACTAAACCAAAAATGACAAAATGAGACACACTAATGAGCTGATAAATGTGGTAGTTTGATTATTGCTAAATTTGAGCTTGTCCGATACGCTCTGCCATATTTTGATTGGTTTCGTAAAGCAAAAAACAAGCTACAACAAAAACTATAACTAATGCGGGGGTAGTTTTTGAGCTGAAATGATGGTTGATTTGCTTGGTCGTAAAAGCTTTTTTCTTACTTTTATATTCACAAACTAAAACACGGCAAAAGCTTTTACT
>CANNCQ010000047.1 GCA_947503135.1 uncultured Aquimarina sp.
GCATATTCATTTTTAGACAAGAAACCAAGCATTAAAATTCAGCACTTTTTACCTAATATTGGTGTAAATTAGATCGACCTCACGTTATTTATGTTCTTTTTGACCCTAACAAAAAAGCAGCAAAAATTACCGCAGAGTTACTAAACCTCATCACTATTTATTACTTATTTTTTTACCGAAAAGTTTTCTAAAAAAACTACCTCCTTTTTCTTTTCTACGTTTTTGACGATCGAACTTTCGTTTTTGAATGCGATCTTTACGAGAAAATAATTCTTTAATAAATGTAGGCTCCTTAAATGCCGGACAATCTATAGGCGCTCCTAAATTTTTAAATCTAGCTTTAGTGTAATTATCAAAGCTCGCATCTTTTGTTAACGATTGGTACCAATTTGCAAAAATGGGTAAGGCCGAATTTGCTCCTTGCCCTATTCGAGTACTCTTAAAACCCAATTTATGATTGTCTGCTCCTACCCAACAAACGGTCACTAATTTTGGCGTTACTCCTACATACCATCCATCCTTATTACTTTGGGTGGTTCCTGTTTTTGAGGCTATTTCATTCTTCAACTTATAGTTGTAACGCAAGCGCTTTGCAGTACCACTATCGGTAACGCGTTGCATCATTTTAATAATTTGCCTATTTGTATGTGTACTAAATGCTGGTTGGCTAGCAACAATAGGTTCAAACTGTTTTAATAATTCTCCTTCATTATTTTCAATTTTAGTAATTACAAAAGGAGTGCTGTAACGCCCATTATTAGCAATACTTGTGTACGCCTTTGCTAGTTCTAATACACTAATTTCTGCGGTTCCTAGGGCTAATGAAGGTACATTGGGCAACTCTGTTTCAATACCCATGCTTCGGGCTAAGTTAATAGTAGTGTTTACTCCTATTTGCTGTATTAACTTTACACTTATTACGTTTAACGAATTGGCCAATCCTGCCCACAAAGAAAACTCTCGGTGATCGGTAGTATCAAGTGAGGCGTTGGTTGGCGTCCAATTATCTAAATCTTTATAGCTTACTGTTTTGTTCGATATATAATCGCAAGCACTGTAGCCGTTCTCTAAAGCAGCGGTGTAAACAATTGGCTTAAAGGTAGAGCCTACTTGTCGTTGACTTTGAAATACATGGTCGTACTTAAAATGTTCGAAATTGATTCCTCCTATCCATGATTTTACGGCTCCCGTTTCGGCTTCTAAAGAAACAAAACCTGTGTTTAAAAATTTAGAATAATAGGCCAAACTATCTGCTGTTGTAGAGGCTAGTACTTTTTTTCCTTCCCAGGTAAATACTTCTACTTCATGTTTTTTGTTAAGTGTTGCTTTTATTTTTTCTGGCGAAAGCCCTTGCTTTTTGAGTTTTTTATAAATATTTGATTTTTTGATAACGGCTAAAGATGCTGGCTGTAACCAAGAAGCTGATTTACCGTAACTTTTTTCGAACTGTTTTTGTAAACTACTCATGTGCGCTTCCATAGCTTTTTCGGCTTTAGATTGCATTGCTGCATTAAGCGTAGTGTATATTTTAAGTCCGCTATTGTATAAATTTAATTGTGTTTTATACTGTTGATTGTAATCCTCTAACCATCGTTTAGCTTTTTGTTTTACATATTCTCTAAAATAAGGTGCCAAGCCTGTATTGTGACTAAAACTTTGATAATCGATTTCTAGCGGAAGCTTTTGTGTTTCTTCTAAAGTTTTTTTAGAAATGTAATCGTACTTATACATTTGCGCTAACACTGTATTGCGCCTTTTTTTACTTTTTTCTGGAAATAATCTAGGATTGAAATAATAGTTAGTTTTCAGCATTCCTATCAAAACTGCAGCTTCTTCTAGTTTTAATTGATAAGCCGATTTATTAAAAAACTTAAGTGAAGCACTCTCTATGCCGAAGGTATTATCGCTAAAAGGAACTGTGTTCAAATATTGGGTAATAAGTTCTTCTTTACTGTAGGTTGCCTCTAACCTATTAGCAATAATTATTTCTCTAATTTTATGAACTATAATTCCGAACCTACCAATATTACGGCGTGGAAACATGTTTTTTGCTAACTGTTGCGATAAGGTACTTCCACCTCCGGAGGATTTATTGCCCATTAAAACAGATTTGAATAACACTCTAAATAAGCTGAGTTTATCCACACCACTATGCTCATAAAAACGAGTATCTTCCGTTGCAACTAGGGCATTTAATAAGTGTTTTGGAAAAGATTCAAATGGAATTGGCTGCCTGTCGGTAGTATAATATTTTCCTAATAACTTGCCATCGGCACTCCATACTTCGGTTGCTTTACTTTGTTGTATTTCGGTAAGTTCCTTAGTGGTTGGAATTTTCCCCCAATATCCTAAATAAATACTTCCCACAAAAGCTATAATAGATACTACCCCCAATAAACTTAAAGTTACTACTAATTGTAAAAGGCGTTTTTTTAAAGGTTTTTGTTGCTGTTTTTTTGCCATAACTATTTTAAAAATGCGCGTAAGGCACCACTATATAACGTTGGAAGGTTTCATTATATTTCACCCAAACCATAAGCGATTGCGATACTTCCATAAACCGTTGTATTTCAACACAGGTTATTTCGAAATCGTTCCATTTATTTTGAGTTTTAGGCTGTCGTAACCAGTCCTGTTTGGTAGGGCAAAAATAGCTAGTATGTGTATTATGTAATTCTTTAAATTGAAGAAAGGTTACATAATTACCCACAATGCAATTGGTATTAAATACATTGATGCTTAGCTTACTGTGAAGTGGCACAAACAAGTTTGCTTTAAACATTACTTTTTGCGCAATAACCTTTGCTTGTGGAATACAATTTGCTAAAATATTTTGGGTGGTTTTTTGATATAAAAGGGGCAATTGTTTTTGCTTCAGCTTAGTTACCTTTTCTAATAAAGAATCATTTCGATTGGGGCCTATCCATGCGCGTATATCATTAGCATCGAAAACAGGGTTGTACAAATAAAATTTTGTTACCAACTCCAAGTGAATATACTTTTGATTTTTTGTATCAAAAAGCAGTACATCTATTTCACCAATAGTGCGTTTGTCTTCTATAATTTGTAAATTTTCAAAAACAGCCTGGAATCGTTTGCTCTGGTTTAACCATTCGGAAAACAAATCTTCTGCGAGTTTTCCTAAGCGTTTGTTTTGCTTTATATGCAAACCACTTAAATGGTGATTGGCTTCCAAAGAGGCATCAAACTGACGCAGTTCAAAAAAGCAATCTTCCCACAATAAAGGCATGCTACAATAACCCTCGTACAAAAATTGTAATTGCGCTTCTGAAATCGTAGACTTATACTCCAATGCCTTATTTAAAATTTACCAAGAATCCAAAAAATCAATATAAATATAAGTATTGTTGAAAAACAACCTCCTCCTAATTTTTTAGCTCCATAACCAGCTATCAACGCTTTTATAATTTTATTCATATTATTTTATATTAATTTTAAACAAGATACAGAACAAAATTTTATTCGCTCAACCTCATTTACAATTTGTTTTGACTTAAAAAATTATTATGTTATAATGTTTTAGTAATTAAATTCAAAAAAATAGATCAATTCCTTATTTTAAAAGCAAAAATAATACCTATACATAGGATTATACTCATATTATTTGTTTATTTAACTATAATTATTCAATAACAAAACAAACAGATTCACCATTTTAATATTTTCTAAAAAACAGTTTAGAAAATTAAATTAAAGAACATAGAAACTTATTAACCTAATAACCAACCAATTGATAAACGCTAATACAACCAACGACGATATTTTATCAACTGTTAAACTTAAGGAGAAAATAGGGTACAGTATCGGTGATTTAGGCTTCAATTTTTATTGGGCAAATATTGCTGGGTTTCTTCTTTATTTTTATACTGATGTTTTTGGAATTTCCGCCGCCGCCGCTGGAACCATGTTTTTAATTACAAAGATAGTAGATGCTTTTACCGATCCCATAATGGGAGGTATTGCCGACAGAACAAAATCAAAATGGGGTAAGTATCGCCCCTATTTACTCTTTGGAGGTATACCTATGGCTGGCGCTGCTGTACTTACTTATACTACATTGGATTTAGGTGATACAGGCAAACTTTTTTGGGCGTACGGAACGTACTCCTTTATGATGCTAATGTATACTATTTTAAGTGTACCCTACTCTGCCCTTTCAGGAGTAATTACTGCTCGTAGCCAAGATAGGACAGACTTAATTAGTTTTAGATTTATTGCTGGCTTTACAGGGACTACTCTAGTGAATTGGTGTACGTTGGATTTAGTCGAGTTTTTTGGTAATGGCAACGAAGCAAAAGGTTGGCAACTTACCATGCTGTTTTATGGTATTATTGCTGCGCTGCTTTTTATTGTAACCGCAAAAACAACTAAAGAACGTATTCAACCGCCTGCTTCTCAAAAATCGAAGCCTTTAGGCGATTTAAAAGACCTTTCCAAAAACAAACCTTGGTTAGTCCTTTTTTGGTTAACACTTATAGTAATGATCACGATTACTTTAAGAGCGAGTGCTTCTATTTATTACATCAAATACTATGTAGAACAACCTGAATTAGTAGGTTTATTTTTAACTACCTACGGCCTATCACTTGCGGCAGGTGCTGCACTTACTCCTATTATGTCTCGTTTTTTAGATAAGAAAAAACTTTTAATGGTACTACTTTCTATTACAGGAATACTTTCAATTCTATTTTTCTTTATCCCTGCAGATCAAATAGAACTACTATTTGTTATAAATATTTTAATAGGATTATCCTTAGGGCCTAAATCGCCTTTAACATTCTCGATGTATGCCGATACTGCCGATTATACCGAATGGAAAACAAAAAGAAGAGCTACAGCCATGACATTTTCTGCCGCTATTTTTTCGCAAAAACTTGGAGGGGCACTTGCTAGCTTTATTATAGGAACCGTACTTGCCACTATGGGATATGTAGCTAAGGAAGCACAATCCGATGCCTCGCAATTAGGAATTTTATTAACCATTAGTATTATTCCTGGAATTATTGCTTTAATAGCTGCCTATATAATGCGATATTACACTTTAGATAAATTCTTTTTATTAAAAATTCAAAAGGAATTAAAAGAACGTAAAAACAATACCCTTAGCTAATGATTACATCTATCGAAAACGGAGATCGTTTAGTATTAAACACCCCTACTAAACTACCCAACGCCTCAAGTTTTTTATGGAATAAAAAAATGATGATACACGTAAACTGCCGCGGTTACGCTACCGCACAGTTTATGCAGCCCGAGCCTGCAAAATATGCTTATGCCCCTAATATGCAAGCAAAAACATTTATGCAGCCCGAGCAATCTTATTATGCTCATCATCCAGGTAGGTTTTTTTACATTAAAAATGAAGCTACAAATAGTTTGTTTTCTGCACCCTACGAACCCGTAAGAAATGCCTTGGACGATTTCCAATTTTCGGTTGGTAAAAGCAATATTATTTGGACTATAAAAAAAGAGGGGCTTGAAATTGAAATGAAATTAAGTCTTCCTGAAAATGAGGCTTTGGAGCAATGGAGTTTCAAAATAAAAAACACTTCCAATAAAAAACAACAATTAAGTATTTACCCGTACTTCCCTGTGGGTTATATGTCTTGGATGAATCAATCTGCAGAATTTAACGAGGCTATTAATGCTATTATTTGCAGTTGCATTACTCCGTATCAAAAATATAATGAGTACGACACTATAAAAACTTTTAACGATAAAACGTTTTTAATTGCAAATACCAAACCCACTGCTTGGGAGGCCAATCAACATATATTTGAAGGTGAAGGGGGGTTAAGTTTCCCTAGTGGTATTCAACAAGAAAAACTATCGAACACGGATGCGCGCTACGAAACACCAACTTGCGTAATGCAATATCAAATAAGCTTGGCTCCTGAGGAAGAAAAAGAATACCTGTTTTTATTTGGAGCTGCCAAAACCGAAAAAGAAATTGTAGAAATTCGCAGTCGATATTTTGAAACAAAAAGTGGTTTTGAAAAAAACACAACTGCTAATGAAAAATATATTACTGAAGGAGATGGTTGTTTACAAGTTTCTACTCCCGATAAAGCATTTGATAATTTCATTAATCATTGGTTGCCTAGGCAAATTTATTACCACGGCGAAACAAACCGATTAAGTACCGATCCCCAAACCCGTAATTATTTACAAGATAGTTTAGGGATGAGCTATATTAAACCTAAGACCACACGACAAGTATTTTTAACCGCCTTAAGCCAACAACATGAAAGCGGCGAAATGCCCGACGGTATTCTACTTTATGAAGGTGCTGAACTTAAATATATAAATCAAATACCGCATACCGACCATTGCGTATGGGTGCCAATTTGTTTAAAAGCCTATTTAGATGAAACCAATGATTACAGTATTTTAAAAGAAATAGTTCCCTTTAAGGGGAATCAAAAAAAAGCTACAGTAACCGAGCACATTCATTTAGCTATGGAATGGCTACTAAAAAACAGGGACTACAGAGGCTTAAATTTTATTGAACAAGGCGATTGGTGCGATCCTATGAATATGGTAGGTCCAAAAGGAAAAGGGGTTTCTAGCTGGTTAACGTTGGCTACGGCTTATGCGTTAAAAGTTTGGTCAAAAATTTGTGATACTACGAATAACCAACCTTACGCTGAAAAATTTAAAACCGAATCCATAAACCTAAATAAAGCGGTCAACGATAATTTTTGGAATGGCAAATGGTATTCACGAGGTATAACAGACGATAATGTAACCTTTGGTCTTCCTACAGACAAAGAAGGTCGCATATTTTTGAATCCTCAAGCTTGGGCTATGTTAAGCGAAGCTGCAGGTGATATTAAAGAGAAACAACTTATTGAGGCTGTTTCTAAAAATTTAGAGACTCCTTATGGGGTAGAGCTATTAGCGCCTGCATTTACTAAAATGAGAGAAGATGTGGGGCGTGTTACGCAAAAACACCCCGGTTCTGCGGAAAATGGCTCGGTATACAACCATGCTGCTGCTTTTTATATTTTTAGTTTGTATTCTCAAAATTATAGTGAAAAAGCATACGAATTGTTACGAAAAATGATTCCTGGCCCTAATGAAGCTGATCTATTACAACGAGGGCAACTCCCTACATTTATACCGAATTATTACCGCGGTGCATTTAATCAATTTCCAAGAACAGCAGGGCGTTCGAGCCAATTATTTAATACAGGCACTGTTGGTTGGATTTACCGAAGTATCATTGAACAATTATTTGGCTTAAAAGGTTCGGATAAAGGTTTAGAAATTAACCCTCAACTTCCTAAAAAATGGAAAAAAACAACAGTTATTAGAAAATTTAGAGGCGCTACCTTTAATATTTCTATAGAACGATCTAGTGAGGTAACCAATACTGAATTAACTGTTGATGGAATTAAAACAAACACTACTACCATCAAAAATATTCAGCAAGGAAAAAATTATACCGTTGAGGCTAAAATAATTATATAATAGCTTAACCAACAACTTATTTATTCAATACAAATTATGGCCATTTTCTATAAAAAAATTGCACTGCTATTGTCACTAATTTCAGCAGTACTTATTCAAAGCTGTGAACCTGCAATTCCTGAAAATTGGAAATGGGAAATCTTAAATACTAGTGGGGAGTTAACAGCTCGGCACGAAGCTGGACTAGTCGCTTATAAAAAAGACCTATATTTAATGGGCGGAAGAAGAATTAATCCTACTTCTGTTTTTAATACCGAAACTAATAGCTGGTCTCCAAAATCAAAACCTCCTATAGAAATTCATCATTTTCAACCTGTAGTTTTTGGTAATGCGATATACATTATTGGTGCTTTAACGGGGCAATGGCCACACGAAAAACCTATAGACAAAGTAATAATTTATTATCCAGAAGAAGATAAATATGTATTTAGCCACGATATTCCTAAAGAGCGTTTACGAGGGAGTGCTGGTTTAGCAGTCTATAACAATAAACTGTATGTAGTTGGAGGTATAACTAATGGACACATGAATGGTTTTAAACCTTGGTTTGACGAATACGATCCAGTTACAGGAAAATGGACCGTATTACCTGATGCTAATTTTGCTAGAGATCATTTTCAAGCAGTTGTTAATAACAATAAACTATATGCTTTTGGAGGAAGAACTTCTTCTAGAGCCACTCAAGAAGATATGAATTTGACTATAAGTCATGGTGATATTTTCGATTTTAAAAAGCAACAATGGCAAATCACTACAAACAATTTGGCTATACCCACAGAAAGGGCAGGTAATTTTGTAATGAGCTATAACAATCAAATTATTATTGGAGGTGGAGAAAGCATTAAACAAGAAAAAGCACATGCCGAATTAGAAGCCTTTGATACCACCACAGGGCTATGGAGTAATTGGCCTTCTTTAAACGAAGGAAGGCATGGATCTGGATTTGCTGTAGTTGGAAATTATGTATATACCGCATCTGGTTGTGGAAAACGCGGTGGCCAACCTGAGCTTGTATCTATAGAACGCTTACAGTTACCAAAAGGCAACCCCAAACCTATTAGTAATACTAACGATAACACTACTGTTTATAAACAATGGCATACGGTTACACTTTCCTTTAAAGGAGAAGCCACTAGTGAAAGTGCTGAGGACAATCCATTTTTAAATTCAAAATTAAGTGTAGAATTTCAGCATGAAAACACAAAACAAGTAATTCGAGGTTTTTATGCCGCCGATGGGAATGCTGCAGAAACTAGTGCTAGTAGTGGTAATGTTTGGCAAGTTCGATTTACTCCTAACAAAATTGGTAAATGGTCGTACAAAGCATCTTTAAAAAAAGGGGCGCGTATTGCTATCGATTCAAAAGTTACTGGAACTGAAATTCCTTTAAAAAATGCTCAAGGTAGTTTTATTGTTACTACATCAGACGGGGATGAAAACAGCTTTACCAAAAATGGATTTTTAGAAGTTAATAACGGATTTTTCAATTATAGAAATTCTAACAAAAATTGGCTAAAAGCCGGAACCAATAGTCCTGAAAACTTATTGGCTTATACCGATTTTGACGGTACGGAAAGAATTAGAGCGAAGTCTAGAGATGAAGAAGCACAAGCTCCTGACTCCATACATAAATACACCCCTCATTTAAAAGACTGGAAAAACGGAGATCCTACATGGAAAAACGGAAAAGGAAAAGCATTAATTGGAGCTGTGAATTATTTAGCTTCCAAAGGCATGAATTCCATTTACTTTTTAACCCTTAATATTCTTGGTGATGGTAAAGATGTGTGGCCTTATGTAAAACCTAATGACTTTACCCGCTTTGATGTGAGCAAACTTGACCAATGGGAAATTGTATTTAAACACATGCAATCCAAAGGGGTTTTATTACATGTAGTACTTCAGGAAACTGAAAACGAAACGATGCTAGATAATGGAGATACTGGCGATTTACGTAAACTTTATTTTAATGAACTTATCGCTAGGTTTGGTCATCATTTGGCGCTGGTATGGAATCTCGGCGAAGAGAATGGCCCTACTCCTTGGAGTCCTAAAGGGCAGAATGATGCGCAACGAAAGGACATGATTCGCTATTTAAAAGCGAATGACCCTTATAAACATCCCGTTTTACTACATACGCAAGCAGAAGATCCGTTGAGGTCGGATATTTTAAATGATATTTTAGGTTTTAAAGAATTAGATGGTTTATCATTACAGCAAGCAGAACGAGAACATACCGCTGAGGTGATCCAAACTTGGAAAAATAAATCCATAGCATCCGGAACTAATTGGTTAATTAGCATGGACGAAATTGGAAAATGGCATACCGGTGCCCTTATGGACGAAGAAGACCCAAATCATAAAACACTTACTCATTATGTACTTTGGGGAACCTTGCTTTCTGGTGGTGCTGGTGTGGAATGGTACTTTGGTGGTAAACATCCTCAAAACGACTTAACCTCAGAAAATTGGAAAAAAAGAGATCGCTTGTGGGAAATTACTAATAATGCCAAAAATTTTGTAAACACCTATTTACCTTATTGGGAAATGCAACCTGCTCATAACATTGTAAATCATAAGGAAGGCTATTGTTTGAAACAAAAAAATAAAATCTATGCCGCATATTTTCCCAAATCAAAAAGCTATATATTAGATTTGACTGAAGCTACAGGAACTTTTAATGTAAAATGGTACGATCCTTTTTATGGAGGGGAATTGCAATGGGGAACCGTTCAAACAATAAAAGCAGGAAATAGTACTGTAAATTTAGGAAATCCCCCAACTTCAAATAAAAACCAAGATTGGGTAGTATTAATAACAAAAAATAATTAATGACTTTTTATCAAGCAAAATCACTAGCAACCTCAGTTTGCTCATTATTACTATTTTCAACTTTAACTAACAGTTGCAAACCTAAACAACACGAACCTAAGGTGGAAGAAACTAAAATAATAAAGCCCGTAGTAAATTTAGAATATAAAACTAAAGCCGCTCTAGGAGAAGGAGCGCTTTGGAATTATAAAACACAAGAATTCTATTGGATTGATATTGTGAATAAACAATTCCATATTTATAATCCTGCTACAAAAACAAATAAGTCTTTTGAAATGCCCTCGCAAATAGGAACTGTTGTTCCTAGTACTAAAAATGAGGCTGTGGTAGCTTTAGAAGATGGTATTTATACTGTTAACCTTATTGATGGAAGTCTTAAAATGCTTTCTGACGTAGAAAATAAAATGACCGAGAATAGATTTAATGATGGAAAATGTGATCCTTTAGGAAATTTATGGATAGGCTCTATGCACTTAAAACAAAGTGAACCAAAGGCTAGTTTATATAAGGTAGATAGCGAAGGAACAGCAACTAAAATGCTAGGAAATATTACTATTTCAAACGGAATTGTATGGACTTCGGATAGTAGAACGATGTATTATATAGATACTCCTACAGGTAATATTAGGGCTTTTGATTATGATATTTCAAACGGTACTATTTCTAACGAACGCGTAGCCGTTGTGGTGCCACCTTCTTTAGGCTATCCCGATGGAATGGCTATAGATGAAGAGGACATGGTTTGGGTTGGCTTATGGAACGGGAACTCGGTAGTACGTTTTAATCCTAATAATGGAGAGTTACTTCAAAAAATTGAGGTTCCCGCTCACAACGTTACCGCATGTGCCTTTGGTGGTAAAAATTTAGACGAACTTTACATTACTACTGCTACTGTAGATATGACTGAAGAAGAACAAAAAAAATACCCACTTGCTGGTTCTATCTTTAAAGTTAAACCAGGCGTAAAAGGTGTGAAAAGTGATTTTTTTGGCAATCCATCTAAATAATAATTTATGCTAATAATTGTAATGGGAGTAAGTGGTTGCGGAAAATCAACTATTGGAAAACAATTGGCAGATCATTTACATATTGATTTTTTTGATGCTGACGATTTTCACCCCATATCAAATATTACGAAAATGAAAAGCGGAGAAGCTTTAAACGACACTGACCGAAAACCTTGGTTGGAAAATTTAGCAAAAAAACTACCTCAATGGGAATTAAAAGGCGGAGCGGTATTAGCTTGCTCCGCTTTAAAAGAAAGCTACCGTGAAATTTTAATGTCTGAAACCAATACTATTAAATGGGTTTATTTAAATGGAAGTTTCGAAATCATAACTGAACGACTGTCTAAACGCACCAATCATTTCATGAAAATGGATTTACTGAAATCTCAGTTCGATACGTTAGAAACTCCAACATACGGTTTGCATATCGATATTAAAAAAGAACCTACTAAAATTATAGAACAAGTTATTTGCCAAATTTAGAGTGATTCGGTACATTTATTACTCACAATGAGTCTCTTTAGACAACTATTCCAACCAAAAATTGTACTATGGGCAAGAAACTAGATGCTATCACCCCAGAATTAAAACTTGAATTCAAGTCATAAGTGCAATAGATTTTAAATATTGAGTGGGCTAGCCCACTCAATATTTAAGATTAAA
>CANNCQ010000048.1 GCA_947503135.1 uncultured Aquimarina sp.
AGTAGAATCCGAAACCACACAACAGTTGCGTTTGAGTAAAGTCCGAAATATTCACAACAGTTTCGCCCGAGTTGGGTGCGAAAACATAAGTAGCTCACGCTCTGGCTTTTTTCTTTTTAATCAACAGTGATAATTTATTTTTTATAATCTATTTAATAGCTTAATTTTTTTACTTTAAACAACTTGATAAAGTGCTGATTTTGAATGCGAACGCAATGCTAGGTAACGGCTTCGGCTATGATTAGTACGGGAATAAAAAAGTGATTAATTTCTGATTAAGCACTTAGCCAAAACTTTTTAATTTGTTTTATCTTTTCTTCTTTAAAGCCAAATCAAAAGATTTGGCGGACATTATAAAAATACACTAAACTTTGGATTAAACACTAAACCCGTATTAATTATAGCCATTGTTGTAGGTAGTTTTATAATTCTATTGTTTTGCTGGATGTTTTTCTTTCTCCTTCAGAGTTAGTGTTACTTAAAATTATCTTTAGTTCAGAAAATTCATTGTAATTCAATACTGTATTTTTAATCACTTCAGTTGTTTTCTTGAAATTTTTTCTTTTTAAATCTTGATTGGTTATTTTAAAATCAGAAATAATAATTGAAATTTCATTTGATATTTTTCCATTGAAATTAGTTTGGTCTTTGGAAATAAAAAGGGTTTTGCATTTCCATATTTTTTTAAGTTCAGATATTGTTGCTCCTCTTGATTCAGAATATTTTATTTCAAGTGACTGTTTTATTTCATTTTTTACTAATTCCTTTTTTTTATTTGATTGACCATTAACGCAACCAAGTGTAAAAACTGCAAGTAAGATATTTGGTATTATTTTCATTTGTATAGTTTTATAAACTGTCAAATATTCCTCCAATGAATTCTCCTATTCCTTCGAATACAGCACCAAAGATATCTCCAAAATCTAACCAAGAAGCATCAATATCTAAATCAGGAATTTCAGTCCAGTCAGAAATTGGCATATCAGATAAACCATTAAGCATTTCGGTTTTCATTTCGGAATAATCACATATTTCTCCAGTTTCCTCGTGATGTTTTTCAAAGTCTGACCTTGAAGAGTAAGTACTCATTCCCCAACAAGCGAAGTCTAAATTATTATACCATTTACTTTTTTTATGAGCTTCTTTTACTTCTTCGGGTTTATAGTATTTTTTTTTCCCATTTTCATTGACCAATATCTTTCCAATATCTTCAATATATTCTTTCTTATTTATTGGAGCTGGAGAACAATATTTTTCCATTTTTTGTTTTTTGGTAATTACCTACAACGTTAATATAAGAAATCGTAGGGCAGCAGAAATAAACTGACGTAAGATAAATTATATAAGCCAAATATAAAGATTTTGTATTTATCATTCGTTGTAAATGCCAAATTTTATATTTGGCGACTTTGCAAAATAAAACTACCTTTTTATATAAACACAAATCGCCCTATGTTTTTTATATATTGTTATCTAGCGTTTTAAATTTCTTTTCACAATATTTTTATATTTTTCTTATTCAAATTTTTAAGACTGGTTAAGTAATTTTTAATCTTACACAAGATTGCTAAACTTTACTTTTAAGCAACTTAAATCACGTTATTTTTATCCGAAACCTCGCAATAGTTACGTTCGAGTAAAGTCCGAAATATTCACAACAGTTGCGTTCGAGTTGAGTCCTAAAACATAAGAAGCTCACGCTTTGATTTTTTACTTTATAAATACAGAATAGGGGAGTATAATCCGAAACCACACAACAGTTGCGTTTGAGTAAAGTCCGAAATATTCACAACAGTTTCGCCCGAGTTGGGTCCGAAAACATAAGTTGCTCACGTCTTGGCTTTTTTCTTTTGAGCAACAGTTAGATTTCTACTTTCTATAACCTACTTAACAGGCTAATTTTTTTTACTTTTTACAACTTGATAAAGTGCTGGTTTTAAACGCAAAGTGCAATGCTAGATAACGTTGATATGTATGGAATGTAGCGTGTTAAAAAGAAAATAACTTTCGAATTAGCACGAGCTAAATTTTACATTTTGTTTTTAATTTATCGGTTTAAAAGCCAAATTTAAAATTTGGCGATCCTTAGCAAATAGACACAAACTTTACGCTTAAAAACCAATTAGCTATGTTTTATACATGGTGTTGGCATACGTTTTTAATTTTTCTATTTATTTGCTTTTACAATTACCGATTTTTTTGTCATTTTACAAAACTTATTTTTGCGCTCTTGGGTCAGTAATTTTATATTTTTAAACACAAAATTAAGAACATTAGAGTAGGGTCGGAAAGCGCGCAACAGTTTCGCTCGAGTAAAGTCCGAAATATTCACAACAGTATCGTCTGAGTTGAGTCCGAAAACATAAGAAACTCACGTTTTGGCTTTTTCTTTTTATTTAACTTTCCAATTTAAACAACAAATTAGAAAACATCAGAGTAGGGTCGGAAAGCGCGCAACAGTTTCGTTTGAGTAAAGTCCGAAAACATTAGAAGCTTACGTATTGGTTTTTTATTTTCTATAATCTATTTAACAGACTATTTTTTACTTTAAAACATTTTATTCCGTTACAAATTTTCCGCGCTGATTAATGGATGCCAACGATTAATGTAAACGTCTGTGCGTGGAGGAAGTCAGCGACTTTCGGTAGAGCACAAGGCGTTACACTTTTAGTATTTTTAAATTATCAGTTAAAATAATAAAATTTGTGACGCCGACTTCACAAATACACAACTAACTTTTGGTTTAGCGATTAAAAGCATTGCGTTTACATAGTGTTACCATACGTTTTGAAATATGTAATTTATTAATACAACTATTATTATCGATATGATTAAACACAGTCCGATGACTAATATTTTTTCAGTTTTACTTTTTTGTTCATCTATTAATTTTTTGAATACAAATCTTTTCAGAATAAGAAAGATAATGATGATCGGTAAAATTGTCATTATGAAAAATAACAATATGTATATCCATACTGGACCGTGCAAGAAAATCATAAGCTTTTTTTAAGCAAAATTTGTGTCATTTATACTAAAACAAATTAGTAAGGCTAATATATGTATTGCTATCAAGTAGCCCTTAAATTTAGGTCTCTTTAGTAATATCCATCCATAAAAAGGGATTTGTCCAATAGCAATAATAATTCCCAAAAAATTAATTGACCCAAATAAATAAGCTAAAATCATCGTATATGGGTAAAATAATTTGGCAGAGATATAAGTGCCGTGTCCTCCTCCCATCAAAAATACAGTAACTAATAAAAGAATTATCGTTACAGTTAAAATCAATTCAGGAGTTATTTTCTTTTTCATTAATGTATGGTAACGTTTACGTATAAGAATAGTTGCGTGTTTGTTTGCGAGGATTTTCCGCAGGAAAATCAGACGTAACAAATAAGCAACGACCTTTGGTCGAGCACTAAACTAGTAATTATTTTTATACATTGTTGTGCTTTCGTTGTTTTTTCTTTCAGTTTGAATTCAGTTGCTATTTCTTTTTTTTTAGCGTTTGAGTGAATTCAGTTAGCTTTATATTCCGCAATATTTTTCAATTCCGCAACTTGCTAAATTCCGCAATCTGTTCAGTTTTTCGTTTTTAAATTCCGATTCTACAAACTTGCTAAAATTCAGATGCGATTTTCATTCCGTTTTTGAGTGAGAAATCAGCGTAATTTATTCAGCGTGAAATTTGTCAAAAGTCACATATTCTTAAATTGCTTGTTTTCGTTCTGAGTGCGTTCCGCAATGAAGCACAACGATAAATATATGGCATTTAGGGCAGAAGATAAACAATTACCTTTGAAATAATTACTAAGCCAAACTTTTGTATTTTGATTTATCTTTTTTATGTAAATCCAAATCAAAAGATTTGGCGACATAGCAAACAAATCTTAGTTTTTCGAATAATCACAAACCGCCCTATTTGCTATATATAGTGTTAGCAAATGTTTTTAGTTAAAGAAATAGTCGTAAGTTTTATCAGTTTCATTTTCAATAATCTTAATCATTTTATTTTTTGATATTGAGTTATAAATATCTAAATATTTTCTACGTTTTATTGTAGTGAATGATTTTTTTGATGAGCTATATATTTTTAGTGTTTTGTTATTCTTTGTTGATAAGATTGATGTTTGATTTAATTTTATTTCTCCAGTTATTTTAGAAATATCATTTTCTAAATGAATAATTTGGTCAGCATAACCAACAGATTTTATCATAAGTTTTTTTGGTAATGCATCTCTTTTTATTTTTAGAGATAAATTTCCATTAAAATCACTTGTTCCTCCAATATTTGTGTCAACAATATAACAATCAACTCCAGGTAATGGGTATTCGTTTTCTTCATCCTTTATGACAATATCGATAATAATTATGTTTGAGTCAGATTTTATGAAATTTATATTTTCGGTATAGTTAAGCTTATAACTTGGAGAAAACTTTAAGTCTATTTTATTTTTTTTGCGTGTGTAAGTTCCAATACCTATACTACTCCCAGTGCAGCCAGAAAAATAACAAACAAACTTGTTGTCTTCTTTAAACTCAATAATATTTGTTTCAAAACCATTTTCAGAAATATAAGCTCCAAGTTTGATTTCTTGTCCAAAAACAAAAGTGTAGTTTAGTAGAATAAGTGAAATGAGTATTTTCATTTTAATATTTGCTAACGGTAAATATATGGCAAGTTGGGCAGAAAACAAGCGATTATTTTCGGTTAAGCACAAGCCAAATCTTTTTATTTTGTTTTAATTTTTTTCTTTTAATACCAAATCAAAAGATTTGGCGACTTTGCAAATAAACAATAGCCTTTTGATTAAACACTAATCGCCCAATTTGCTATATATCTTGTTGTGGTGTCGTTTTTATTCTAATTATAGCTAAATCGTCAGTAACAGTGTGATTCCATTTGTCTTTTAAGAATCTTATTTTCCTGTCTAAAAAATTATCAAATTCAGAATTTTCATTATCAATTAATAAATGTTGAATAATATCATCTTCTGATTTTTGTTTGGCTTTGTTTTCAAGATTTTTAAAAGTATATATTCCATCTGTACAAATTGATAAATCTTTAAAAGAGGAAACCGAAAGTTTTTGATTCTGACTATCATACCATTTGTCAAAATCATCTGCTAAATGGTACCCAAGATAATCAGGTTTATCATCTTGTTCATATTCAATTATTTCACCATCCTTACAAATTAATCCATCTCCAACAGCTAAAAATTCAGCTTTTGACTCTTTAGTATTTATAATTCCGATTATTAATGTAGATAGTAATTCATTAGTGTCAAGTCCGAGTTGACTTTTAATTGATTTTGTCTCTTTTATTAATTGCTTAATAACTTCTTTTAATTTTGATTTTAAATCAAGAGGTTCGTTCGTTACAAATTCCTTATAAAATTCTTTTTTTGAAATATTCCTCAAAATTTTCCCATAAAGAATTGAGGCAAAGACTGATTCTGTCCCCATTGTACAACCATCTAAAACAGCTATTAGTTTTTCATTTGTAGCTATTTGCTCATCGACTAAAAAATCTTCACAATTATTAGTGTGAAAATCTCCAATATTTAATGTTTTATATATTCTCATTCAGTTTTTTAAATGCACCACAACGGTTTGTATAAGAATAGTAAGGGGGGTAAAACACACTGACTTTTCGATTTAGCACTTAGCCAAATTTACAATTTTATAGTTATTTTTCTTTTAACGGTCCAATTGTAAATTTGGCGGACTTTTTAATATGCTTAAACTTTAGTTTTGACAATCACCCCTTATTATTTTTATACTTTGTTGTGCCTAGTTATTTATAGATTTAGCATAGTGGCTAATTGTTTCTCTATTAGCAAATTTAAAAAAAAGGTTTATTGCCATACGTTTAATAAATTCATCTTTTATTCCAGATAAATTATATTCTATTTTTAAAATATGGTGAATTAATTGTTTACAAAAATCACCTAATAAATGTCCATAACAATTTCTTTTTGCGCATATATCCTTTTTGTCTAAAAAATCGTTAATGATAGTATCGTCAATTTCTTTTTCTTCAATAATTTTGGTTAACTCAACTGTTTTTAAAAAAGGCTCTTTTTTAGGGTCGCAATTAACTAATTTCATATGTCCTTTTGGCCTAGGGAAATAGGAGTCAGATTTAGAAAACAAATGACCATCAACAGCCACAAAGTATTTAATATGATTTATAAAACTATTGTATAGCCCTAAAATCAAATTTTTGTTTATTTTTTTAGCAGAAAGTGTTTCAATTATACTAAATATGACATTTTCATTCCAAACATCATTTTCCCAACTATAGCCATAAGTATAAACTATATTTGAATGAGAAAAATTAGTTTCGTATACCATATCAAACTCTTGATCCATTACTGCGTAAACTGTCGTTATATTATTTTCAATTATTTCCTGAGCAATTTTTGATACAGTAGACTTTGAGCCTATAGGTTTATATTTTATTAACTCAGACCGATAATTACTAAAAATAATATTCCAAAAAACAGAATCTATTGACTCTGAATTAAATTTTCGAGCTTTTACATCCTCAACAGAAAGGCTCGTTCCACCTTCTGTATATACTATTAAATCAACATTGTAAAATAGGTGTAAATTCTTTAGACCTGAGCTTGTTCTTGTAAATGCCATATTACGAAATACAATTTTCAATGTTAACTACAGAGTTTTGATAGCTTCCTACTACATCGGGTGAATGTGTTGCAAATATCAATTGAGCAAATGGATTTAATAGCTTTAAACTACTTACTAATTTTTCTTGCCATTCTATATGAAGAGATAATTCAGGTTCGTCGGCTATAAAAATATGAGCTTTATGTTGTTGAAGTAAAGCTTCTCCAAATATAATAACCAATTGCTTTTCTCCTGATGAAAGGAATTTCAAATCAAATTCTTTGTCACTTTGGGTCTTAACAATTAATTCATTTCTTTCATTAACTATTAATTTTTTTCTTTGAAGAAGTTCATTTATAATAGTCATAAATGTTTCCTTAGACGAATAAATCAGATTTTGTTTTTGTAGTAATTCTTGCCATTTTTGAATTACCGAATGTATTCTCTTCATACCTATTAGGTACTCAGCATCTTTAAAACTTAACGATTCATTCTTTCTTTTTGCAAATGATTTTTCATATTCTTTTGCATATCTATTTAGCTTACTTTCATATTCTTTGGGTTTCAAATCAAAGAGAGTATATATTTTAGCTAAATCATCTTTTTCTTTATCGATATTGATTTTCTCTAAAACGTTGGTTATTTGAGTTTCACTTTCTGTAGAGATTAAAGATAAAAATATATGTTTTTGAAATTCATCAGTTTCCCCTTTAGCTTGACGACTAATTTCATTTAAATAACCATTGAAGTTTCTAGAGAACTCACGCAGTTTAATATCAACTAAAGATTCTTTATTTCTCTCTTCTCTATAATTAGAATTAAAATTACCTCGATGTATTGATAACCAAGTTATATTAAATAATTTTGATAGAAAACTATTTAAGTCTTTACTATGTGCGTTATAATTTCTAATGGATTTTATTCTATCGTATTCAAAATTTCTAGTTCTGTAAATTCTTTCTTCAGCTAAGTCATCTAAATGTATTTCAAAAACTTTTTCTCTACCTTCAAATATTTGGTAAACTATATTGGGAAAAGGAGTTAGGTCATTATCTTTTTTTGTTACTACAAGTCTAGATTTTTTTTGACCTTTTTTTGTAGGTTTTAGGAATAAAGATATTGATTCAAATTGTGTTGAATCTAAAATTGTAAAGTTAGCTTCAAGAACACCAACTATTAAATTTATAATGGTAGTTTTTCCAGAACCATTTACGCCGATTAAAAAATTTTCTTTGTTTCCAAATTTTAAATTCACGAGTTTATCTCCCCAAAATTTTTTAATATTAACTTTTTCTATATAGTTCATTTTTTTCTTTAATTAGGCACAACGCCCCAACTATGAACAGTGCAGAGCAGAAGTTCAACGAACTTCAAACTAGCACAAGTAAAAGCTTTTGGCGCCTTTTAATTTTACAGTTATAAAAGTAAGAAAAAAGCTTTTACGACCAAGCAAATCAACTATTTAATTCGGCTAGCGACTGCCCTGCATTGTTTATAGTTATTGTTGTAGCTTGTATTTTTTTGCACAAGCCAAAATACCAAGATAGGGCAGAGCGTTTCGGACGAGCTAAAATCTTACAGACTATCAATTATTAGCCGTTATTCAGTCAGCCGTAGCCACAAATTGCGTTTTTGCAGTTAATTGAATTCAATTCCCAGGCTCGACTCAACTCAGCTGTGTATTTTTATCAGTTTACAGTATCAAGAATTCCATTAGATGAACCAATACAAAAAATCAAAACAAAGCTAGTGAGCGACAAGATGATCAGACTCATTTATTTGTAAAGTATAAGCTACAACGTTAAATATATGGCAAGTTGGGCAGTAAACAAGCAATTATTTTCGGATTAACCACAAGCCAAATCTTTTTATTTTGTTTTAATTTTTCTCTTTTAATACCAAATCAAATGATTTGGTGACTTTACAAATAGACAATAACCTTTTGATTAAATACTAATCGCCCTATTTGCTATATATAGTGTTGTAGAGCGTTTAGTTAATTTTTCTTCGGGCTTGGTGGAGGCGGTAATGCAATCTCACCATTCTCAATCTTTTTGTTAAATTCTATCCTTTTTTTTGATTCAATCATTAGTTGAGTCTTGTCTTTAATAATCAAATTATCTATTTTTAAATCTAAATTGTCTTTGAATACCAAATCAATTTGAAATTCAGGTTCGTCTGATAAATAATCAAAATATCTTACACGAAATGTATAACCGTTAACATAAACCAGAATAACACTCAAAGTAGTTGTTCTTTTACACTTAGCGATTTCAATTTTACTTGTATTTAGAAGATCGTCTATATTTTTACTTTTTAAATTATCGCTCAAGAATTGTCTTAAATCATTATTTTTAAACTGGTCTTCTAATGCTATTATAAATTCTTTAGCTTTCAAATGAAGTGGACGTAATTTTTTTTTATCAGAAAGATATGTGTCTAGTTTCTTGTCGAGAATTCTAAAATTTTGACAATCCATTTGCAATACGTGTTGAAAATATTTATCAAAGTCATACTCAGCTGTATTTGTTTTTCCTGTTTTTTTCTTGAAATCACTAAGTTCACTTACCCAATCAGAGTAATTTTTGATTAAAACAGTTTTAATAATATTTCTTGATTCTTCATAAGACAGTTCTCCAAGAGGTTTTTCAATCTTTGATAATGTATCACAAATTTCAGATGTTACTTTTTTAATTATTGGCTGCTGTCCATAAGATATTGCAGTCATCAGAAAAAAAATCGTAATTAATAATGTTCTCATATTATGTTTTAATGCTCTACAACGCCTCAACTATGAACAGTGCAGTGTAGAAGTTCAACGAACTTCAAACTAGCACAAGTAAAAGCTTTTGGCGTCTTTTAATTTTACAGTTATAAAAGTAAGAAAAAAGCTTTTACGACCAAGCAAATCAACTATTTAATTCGACTAGCGACTGCCCTGCATTGTTTATAGTTATTGTTGTAGCTTGTATTTTTTTGCACGAGCCAAAACCTCGGGATAGGGCAGAGCGTTTCGGACGCGCTAAAACCTCACAGACTATCAATTGTTAGCCGTTATTCAATCAGCCGTAGCCACAAATTGCGTTTTTGCAGTTAATTGAATTCAATTCTCAGACTCAACTCAGCAGTGTATTTTTATCAGTTTACAGCAACAAAAATTCCATTAGATGAACCAATGCAAAAACTCAAAACAAAGCTAGTGAGCAACAAGATGATCAGACTCATTTATTTGGGAAGTATGAGCTACAACGTTAAGTGTAAAATGAGCTTTGCGACGTTGAACGAATTGTTTACGAAGCGATAGCGAAGATAAACAATTGGGACAATGCATTTTTACACAGTGTTATACCTTTTTTTTAAATCCAATAGGAAGATGCCCATATGAACGAACTTTCTTACCTAATACTTTTCCGGGTAACCATTTCGGGGATTTTTTTAATATGTCTATAATCTGATTATCATATAGACTATCAATATTTTCTCTTCTTATTATTCGAATATCAGATAAACTGCCATCTTTTTCGACAATAAATTTGGCTAAAATACGACCATCCAGATTTAGTTCACTTAATGTACTTTGTTTTAAGTATTTTTTTGACTCTTCTAAACATTTTGGTAGTGAGTCAAGATTATGGAAAATAATATCATTATCTATTCTATTAAATACTTCTTTTTTGTATCGTTCTTTTGCAGAAATTCGAGTTTCTTGAAAGAAATTATCTCCATATTTAGTAAGAATTAATTCATTCATTTTCTGAGAATAACAATTGTCAATTATATGATTTTCTTTTACTATACAGCCGAAAGAGTATTTTCCTTTTTTGATACCATACTTTTGTAACATTATTTCTTTATAAAAAATCTCAAAATCAACATTATAACTATCTGTTAAAAAAAATGAATCTGATGTGGTCATTGAGATTTTATCATTTTGAAAATCTTCATTTGCTTTTTTAATACCTAAATCACAATCTTTATCATAACTTAAATCAATATCATTTGATTTCTTTTTACAAGAACCAATAATTAAAATAACAAAAAGCAATGACTTAAAATTCTTTAGCATTTTTTTAATTAGGTATAACGTTGATATGTATGGAATGTAGCGTGTTAAAAAGGAAATAACTTCCGAATTAGCACGAGCTAAATTTTACATT
>CANNCQ010000049.1 GCA_947503135.1 uncultured Aquimarina sp.
AAATTGTTGACAAAAAGTCTCGCCTAGGAGATCTTGAAGTAGATACGATAATTGGAAAAAATCATAAAGGAGCTATTCTAAATATTAATGATCGAGTTTCTGGCATGTTGAAAATGGAGTATGTTGCCAGTAGAGAGGCAAAAGAAGTAGCTGATGTCATAATAAATCAATTAGAGGATTGGAAGCCTTTTATTAAAACTATCACATCTGACAATGGTAAAGAGTTTGCAGACCACCAAAGGATCGCAGAACAATTAAATATAGACTTTTCCTTGCTTACCCATATCACTCATGGCAAAGAGGAGCTAACGAAAATTTAAATGGATTGATCAGACAATATTTACCTAAAAAAAAACTTTGAAACTATAGAAAAAGACTATATTCCTGAAATAACGGAAAAATTAAATTGAAGACCTAGAAAAAGATTTAACTTTCATAATCCTGTAACCATTTTTGCTAAAAAAGTAAACGAAATTAACTTTTTACACTTATGACTTGAATGCAGGAAATTAAAAAACTTTGTTACTTAATAAATAAGTAACAAAGTTTTTTAATTTAATATTTTAATAATATTTGACTACTAATTATATGTAATGTTATCAATATAAAATGTTGTCATAGCACTTGCAGGCGCACCATTAAATTGAAATTGTATTCTATTATAATTACCAGAGATTTCACCAAAATCTGCTTCACTTATTTCTGAACCTCCTCCTGGTGCTGTGTTATTATTTAAGAAAGGATTGAAAAGTGGACCTGTTGAAAAGTCAAAAACAAGATCTTCCCAACCGCTACCTGTATGTTCTGCTGTTTTAAAAGCTGGTCTTGGTTCTATAATATCAACACCATCTGCATCTCGACCATCACTAATCTGAGCTTGAAATGTAAATGGAACATTAGACCAAACACTAACTGTGATTTGTTTATTATCGCCTGTAAAATCAAATTCTTCAAAACCTATAGCCTCAATATCAAAACCAACCCCATTAAAACCATTACCTAAATTAGTATCGACAACAGTTTGATGAACCATAGAAGCGTTAGAATTCGTGCCTCCTAAATCTGGATTATCTATTATACCCACCATTGAAACATCACCAAAATTAAAAGAATTACCCGCAAAATCGAAATCAGCTTCATCATATGTAATCATTAGAGAAGGTTCTGCTGGGGCTCCTGAACTAGAAATATATTCAATATTATCTATGTAAAAAGTTGACACTGTATTCGAAGGAACACCATTAAATTGAAATTGTACTCTGTTATACTGGCCTGAAATTTGACCAAAATCTGCTTCACTTATTTCTGAACCTCCTCCTGGAGCTGTATTATTATTTAAGAAAGGATTGAAAAGTGGACCTGTTGAAAAGTCAAAAACAAGATCTTCCCAACCGCTACCTGTATGTTCTGCAGTTTTAAAAGCTGGTCTTGGTTCTATAATATCAACACCATCAGCATCTCTACCATCACTAATTTGAGCTTGAAATGTAAATGGAACATTGGACCAAACACTAACTGTGATTTGTTTATTATCTCCTGTAAAATCAAATTCTTCAAAACCTATAGCCTCAATATCAAAACCAACCCCATTAAAACCATTGCCTAAATTAGTGTCGACAACAGTTTGATGAACCATAGAAGCGTCAGAATTCGTGCCTCCTAAATCTGGATTATCTATTATGCCCACCATTGAAACATCACCAAAATTAAAAGAATTACCCGCAAAATCGAAATCAGCTTCATCAAAAGTTATTGAAGAAATCGTTGGTGACTGATCTTGTAACCTTGCTATTCGCTCTTCTACTTCAATATTAGACATTTCAACATCTTGTATTCTTGAAGCTAAGACTTCATCGTTTCTTCCACAAACAGTAAGATCCTCTTCACCTAAAGTAGGGGTTATTGGATTACCATCTTGATCAAAATTTTCTTGTACAAAAAAAGAAGTAACCACTTCACAATTAGTAAATCCATTTAAAATTGGTTTTTCTTCTTCTTCACAACTTGCAAATAATGCAATCCCTACGGCTCCCAAAAGAGAAAATTGTTTATTTAATTTCATGATTTTTATTGTTTTTATTTAACTCTGAGTAAATATAAAATATTATAATTCTTAAACAAAAATAACATACTAATAATTCTAATATTTTAAATAATTAGGCGAAATATGTAACATAAAACAAATTATTTAGCCTTAATTTTAACAAATTGAATGTAATCATTATTTTTAACTACTAAAACGTATTTTTTATTTAGTATGTTAATGTGATCAAAATCTTTAACATCTCCATACATATATAATCCAGAAGAGAAAGAGTCTTGTTGCTCAAAATATCCTTTAGAATTCCCTAAGAGTAATGATCCAATACCGGCATCGGCCCTAGGAGTCTCAACTTCGGATGAAAATAAATTTCCCGCTAATATAACATCTAAATGATTGTCATTATTATAATCATCAATCAAAATTTGATTAACAGGAGCCATTTGAGTTAAATTTGGCAATGGATGTTGAATAAATCCAGTATCGCTATTTTCTAAGTAAATACTCTTAAATGATTTAACTTTATAATGCAAAGACTTTTTAAGCTTACTTCCATAAACATCGTCTAGAGTAGCATTTGAATAGTCCTCATAATTTTTAAACTTTTTTTTGATAGTCGGAATTTGTTGAGATGAGCACTCCCTTCCTCTAACAGGATATTGAATACCATCGTTATAGTATCCTAATACAATATCATTTTTTTTATTTCCATCAAAATCATTGAAAAAAATATCAAATGTTTCATTTTCATTGGCCTGATACTTATAATTCAAACCTAAATTGCCTACAATAAAATCTTGATCTCCATCATTATCAAAATCGGATGATTTAATACTAAACCACCACCCATTAGAATCCTGCAATCCATAATCAAATGTTGAGTCAATAAATTTTTTCCCTTTATCATTAATTAATATTTTTATAGGCATCCACTCCCCTACGACAACCAAATCTTTCCATCCATCATTATTAACATCAGTAAAACTAGCAGAAGTTACAAGCCCAAATTTTTTTAGATATGGTGCTAAATCCTGTGTTACATCCTTAAACATTGGAATTCCTCCCTTACTTATATTTTCAAGAAGATAACTCGCCGCCGGATAAGGGTAATTACCTGGAACAAGCCTACCTCCAACAAATAAATCAAGATCTCCGTCTTTGTCGAAATCATCTTTATAAACTCTATTACCACTAGTTAGCATTTTAGGTAGTCCATTAATTGATTTAACAAAAACACCATTACCTTCATTAACATATAACCTATCTTGAAGAAACTTAGACTGATAACTAAACTCATTTCCACCACTAACAACATAAAGATCATTATCTCCATCACCATCAGCATCAAAAATTAAAGATCCTAAATCTTCATAAAAGGAGTCTTCAATTAAATCTTTTATTTTATTGTCTAAAAAAGAACCATCTTTATTTTGTAAAAACATTTTTCCTGGGCTTTTAGAAGCTCCGCCAATATAAAAATCATCCAAACCATCACCATTAAAATCACCTACCGATAAACCAGGTCCAAAATTTGAGGTCTTATGAGGTAATAATATTTCATTTTCAAAATCATTGTACAGATTTTCAAGATGTTTATGCTTTAAAATACTATCACAAAAACTAACAAATATTTTATCATCACTAATAGTATCTTCTAATTTCAAACCATTACTATTTTCATTAATCTCTAATATTTGATTAGGTAGAACCTGTTTAATAATACTAGATTTTTTATTTGGCCAAACAACTTTAATACTATCTATTAATTCTGTATCTCTATTTAATCCAAAATGAAGCTTTGGAGAAATTGATGATTGAAAACCTCTTGTTAAAGTTAACTCTTGTAATTGATTTTGATATGAAGTAAATACGTATACTTTAGCACCTAATCCAAAATTATTACTATTTACTCCTTTCAATTCAACTTGAATATATTTAGAATTTGATAAAGTATTTTTATAAATAGAAGCTTCTGAATCAATATTGTTAACAATTAAATCTAAATCCCCATCGTTATCGAGATCCGAATAAGCACAGCCAGTTGAAAAAGTTTTATCACCTAAACCCCAACTACTATTAAACCTAGTAAATGTAAGATCTCCATTGTTTTTGAATATGAAATTTTGAATAGGCTCTGAAGGAATATCCATTGCCTTCTGTAAATTAGATTTACTGCTTAGATTTAAAGATTTAAAATAATCTTTATTATTAATCTCTCTTCTTGTCCCATTAGAAATAAAAATATCTTTAAAACCATCATTATCAAAATCAGCAAATAAAGGCCCCCAACTCCAATCCGTAGAGGAAATACCCGCTAAACGAGAAATCTCAGAAAATATAGGCAAACCTTCTTTAGATAGTGAAGTTTGCAACTGCAGAGAGTTTTGCATATACTGTGTTTTAAAATTAACATCTTCAATATCTTGAAAAAGGCGAGGATTCATACTTGCCATATTAGATTTAGATCTTCTATTAGAGGCCGCATCCATGTCCATTTGAAGAATATCTAATTTAAAGTCATTATTAAAATCTGCAATATCAACCCCCATACCATAAAAAGAACTGTGCGATAGTGACGAATTAACAATGTTAGTAAATGTGCCATTCTTATTATTCATATAAATAAAATCTGGACTTGCAAAATCACTTGAAATATATAAATCTTGCCATCCATCATTATTTAAATCTGAAGCAGTAACACTTAACGATAAATTAAACTGTTTTATCCCTGACTCAGATGTAACTTTAGTAAAAAAACCATTATCATTTCTATACAAATTATCAGTGTTATTCTCATTAACATTGTTCATCAAAGATTTATAATGGTCAACAGAGGTATTAAAAGGCGTAATGGGGTAATTAGCAACATAAACATCTAAATCCCCATCATTATCAAAATCAAAAAAGGTTGAATTAACACTTTGACCAGAGTCATTAAGCTTATATTCAATTGATTTTTCACTAAAAGTTAAATCTCCATTATTAATATAAAGTTGATTTTCTTTTAATTTAGAATTTTTGGTTTTACCTGAAACAGAAACATAAATATCTAGAAAGCCATCGTTATTAACATCTGCCATTGTTGAACCTGTATACCACCTAAGGTCTCCGGAAATATTAGCCTTAACAGTAATGTCTTGAAATGTAAAATCCCCATTATTTAAATAAAGTTTATTATCAACCATATTACCTGTAAAAAAAAGGTCATCAAAACCGTCATTATTGATATCACCTACAGACACACCACCCCCCATATATATATAAGGATATGTAAAGTAATTGAGAGAATCTGATTCTACTAAAATATTAGAAAATTTTATATTTGTTTTTTTAGAGTCAATTTTTTTAAATAAAACAACATCATCTATAAAAGTATCTTTTGATAGTTTGTTACACGAAATAAGCAAAAAAGAAAGAAAAAAAGGCAAATAATATTTCATAAAAATAATATAAAATTGCAATTTAAATAATTATATAACAATCAAAAAAATCGAGAATTAATTCTCGATTTTTTTTGTTATATAATTATTAGAAAATTGACAGGAATTAAAAACCTGGATTTTGATCCGCATTAGTTAACCCAACATTTTGATCAATTTCTCTACTTGGAATAGGTAACAACTCATGTTTACCAATTATAAAATTAATCGGTGGAGTATTTTGTATAGTATTCAATCTATTTGCCTCAATAGCTTCTTTTGCTATTCCCCATCTTAAAAGATCATTAAGTCTAACTTGTTCACCTGCCAATTCAACCATTCTTTCATGTTGTATAGCTGCTAAAATCTCAGCTTGATTAGTCACTGGGAAATCTGTATCCATAGCAGGAGTACCATAATTAGGCATTCCAACTCTATCCCTTACTTGATTCATCAAAGACAAAATTTCAGTTCTATTTGCTACCGAATCTATAGCATTTAAACACTCAGCTAACATTAACAAAACATCAGCTGTCCTAATTACCCTAACATTAATAGGGCCTGCAGGTGGATTATTATCATCTGGAAGAGTATATTTCATCCATCTATTATTAGGTCTAACAGTAACAGGAAGTCTTGGGTCATCAGTCTCAAAAGCATTTCTTAAAGTAGCACTTGTAGGTAAATTACCAAAAGTCGCATACTCTATACCTCTAAAAGTACTTTCAGCAAAACCTGAACCTGTAGTACTCCATGCTCCACCTTGAGCATTAACATCAAATTCATCAGAGAAATTAATTTCAAATATTGATTCATTGTTATGCTCCCCTGCTACATTAAAGTTGTCAGCATAATCGACACCATCAATTGTGTACCCCGAAGGATCAGCAAGTACTTCTCTAAGAGATGCAACTGCCGACACATAATCAACAGGACCAGAGGGATTATTTAAATACACTCTTGCTTTTAATGCATGTGCTGCACCTTTTGTAGCTCTACCTGCGTTATCAGAACCTAAAGAAGCTCTAGTTCCACACAAAGGAATAGCCGCATCTAGATCACTAATAATTTGCTGATAAACAAGAGCTCTATCTGTCTTACCTATCCCTGCTGAAGCAACTGCTCCATCAGTAGGAACTAAAGGCATTGGTACTGAACCAAATCTTGATGTTAAAAGAAAATAATAATAAGCTCTTAAAAAATGATTTTCCCCTATAGCTTGATTAATCTCATCTTCAGAAGCTCCTGACTGATTAATTGCTTCTATATTATTAAGCACTGCATTAGCTTTAGCAATTCCTTGATTGCAGGCAATCCAATATCTAGTAACACCGATATTAGCTGGATCAACCGCATAATCATGCATCTGTTGCTTATCTGCCTCCATTTGCCCTGCATCACACTCATCCGACATTCCATCGTGTATAAAAAATGCGTGTCTAGCAAATGTCCCTCTCAACTGTAAATCGCCATAAGCAGCAGTAGAAAAGGATAAAAGCGCTTCAGAACCTCTTAACGAAAAATCTGCAGAACTTATTCCATTAGGGTTAGGTATAATTAGGTCTTGCTCTTCAACACATGACAAACTAGTAAGGAGTGACATCCCTATAATAAATGTTTTTTTATATAATTTCATAGCTTTTTAATTAAAATTCAAGTTGTAATCCTATTAGGAAATTTTTTGGTGTAGGATAAAAACCTCTATCCACACCGTATTCTGTAATAGGCCCTGTTCCAAGAAAAAAGTTTTGATTTCTTGCTGGTACTTCAGGGTCGTAACCACGGTAATTTGTAAATGTAATGGCATTTTGAGCTTGCGCATAAATCCTAAGCTTACTAATTGTACCATTCAAAATACCTTCTAGTGTTGATGTAGGTATTGAATATCCTAAAGTAATATTTTTCACCCTCAAAAAGGAACCGTCTTCAATATATCTATCAGAAACTCGAACATTTCTATTAGTATCACCTGCACTAACTCTAGGTTGCAATGTATTTGTATTAGTTGGCGTCCATGCATCTAGTACAACAGTACCTGCATTAAATAATCTTTCTACCCCTTCAATATCATATAAATTTGTATTAAGTATATCAACTCCTTGAACACCATAAAAATTAGCTAGGAAATCAAATCCTTTATAAGAAGCGTTTAAATTAAAAGCATATGTAAATTCAGGGAAAGGGTTACCGATAATAGTCCTATCATCATTATCAATAGCACCATCATTATTTTGATCTACAAATCTAATATCACCAGGCGCAGTTAAAGATGTATCATCTAAGTGACTATCTATTTCCTCTTGAGACTGATACAAACCATCAGTTTCCCATCCAAATAAACTCAAAATTGGTTCTCCTTCTCTAATAACATTTATAGCTTCCCCTTCGAAAGTCGCTAAAAAGATATCACTTCCATTACTACTAGTAGTAATAACTTCATTTTTCGCTGTACTTATATTAGCATCTACACCCCATTTAAATTCATGATCATTATTAGTGTAGCCAATAGTTAATTCTACACCTTCTGTTCTCACATCTGCAATATTGTTTTGAATTGCAGGTCTATCGTCCACAGGTGTAGTATTAGGTATCCCAAAACTTGGAGCAGGTTCTTCTCCTACTAGTAAATCTTTTCCATCGGAAGTAAAATATTCAGCTGTTACTTTTAGTTTATTATTAAGAAAACCAAAATCAATTCCAAAGTTAGTTTTTATAGACTCCTCCCATCTTAAATCGTCATTCACAAAACCCGTAAAGGCATTATTAGCCACAACTCTATCACCCACAGTATATGAACCAAATGGCAAAAATACAGACTGAGCAGAATAATCAGGTATATCATCATTACCTGTCACACCGTAACTTGCTCTTAACTTCAAATCACTAATGAAACCTATACTCTGCATAAAACTTTCTTGGCTAACTCTCCATGCTGCCGATGCCGCTGGAAAATTACCCCAAATATTATTTCTACCAAATCTTGATGAACCGTCTCTACGTATAGAAGCTGTCACAATATATTTATCATCATAAGCATAATTAAGCCTTCCTATATATGACACCAATTTTCGTTTAAACAATTCTTCTCGAACAGAACCCTCTTCAAATGAACTACTGAATAATTCAGTATCAGGGTTAATATCACTAACTGCAGTACCAAGATCTAATTGATTCCTGTCTAATCTTTCATATACAGCTGTCAAAGTTAAATCATGCAAATCTGCTATAGTTGTATTATAAGTCAAATTACTTGTTAAAGTAGTAGTAAGTGCCCTACTTCTAGAATCCGTTGATGGACTAGTTAATTGAACATGAGCTGCTGTAAATTCTGTACCGTCATAATTACCATCAGCATAAGCTCTCGATATATAATCGTTTCTATTAAAATTTAAATTAACACCAACTTGTTGCCTAAAACTTAATCCTTTTAAAATCTCATATTCTCCATAAACAGAACCGAAAAAATTAGTATTGTTATTTATTCTATCTTGAGCGTCCTGAACCCTTACAGGGTTCTCAGAATCATTACCATCAACACCACTACTTGGTCCTTGAAAATTATCTGTCCCCGGC
Source organism: uncultured Aquimarina sp. (assembly GCA_947503135.1). GTDB lineage: Bacteria > Bacteroidota > Bacteroidia > Flavobacteriales > Flavobacteriaceae > Aquimarina. The sequence goes on from CANNCQ010000049.1 coordinate 9,034, forward strand.
TCAAACACACCTAACACAGGAGCTTGCTTAATAGCATGTTCTATAAGAGTTCTACCTCCACTTTCATTTAATTGAGAATCTTCCGTTATAGCCACACTAAGATTCTGTCCAATCTTAATTTTATCAGAAAGCTTTTGATCACTATTAGCATTAAAAGTATACCTATCAAAACCCGTTCCTATAATAACACCCTCTTGCTTTAGATACGAACCAGACATATAATAAGTGATATTATCTGAACCTCCAGAATAATTAACCTCTATATTTTGTTGTAATGCAGATCTAAAAATTTGGTCTTGCCAATCAGTATCTGTAGCAGCAGCATCAGCTGAAAATCGGGGATCAGTTAATCTTGCCGGAACAGCACCAAATGCCTCTGCATATTGCGCATACTGCTCTGAATTTAAAAGATCATATCTTTTATCAAAACTCTGAAAACCCGTATAGGTATTAACTCCTAATTTAGAATATCCAGGCTTACCTTTTTTAGTAGTAATTATTATTACACCATTAGATCCTCTAGATCCATAAATAGCCGCAGAAGCTGCATCTTTCAACACATCAACTGAAGCTATAGAATTAGGGTTTATACTATTAATATTTTCAAGTTGAATACCGTCAACAATATACAATGGATTTCCTCCACCAAATGTAGACAAACCTCTTATCCTTACAGATGGCGCCCTACCAGGCTCTCCTCCTGCAGTCACAGTTACCCCAGAAGCCTTACCTTGTAAAGCTTGATCAACACCAATAACAGGAGTATCATTCAACTTTTCCGAACCCACTGTTGTAATCGCAGAACTCACCTTAGCCCTAGATTGCTTTCCATATCCAACAACAACAACTTCATCAAGAGCCTTAATATCCTCTTCCAAATTTACATTGATTACAGCATTACCAATTGCTGTAACTTTTTTCGTTGCGAATCCAATCGAACTAAACACTAAAACATCACCCGCTTGAACACCGTCAATAGAATAAAGTCCATCAAAATCTGTAACCGCGCCTTTTTGAGTGCCCTCTACAGCAATGTTAACTCCTGGCAACGGAAAATTGTCTCCTGTTACTGTTCCTGTAATGGTCTGACCAAAAACAACACTACCCGAAAATAGTATTAGCAGAAAAAGTAACCCTCTTAAAGAATTCATCTTCATAAATAAAAATTTAATTGTTATTATAGTTATTAGTTAAAATATTAATACTACAACGATGGAGTTAGTGAAAATAAGCTTCATACAACGTTATAATATTATTAATAATGTGCAATATACTTTATGAAAGAACCTATATCACAACACAAATGATTCATTTTAAAACACATTTGTATCATTAGATACCACAAAGGAGTTTTATTTAATTTTTAAAACTCAAATCAAACATTTTAGGACATGAAAACATGCAGTTCAATTAAAAAATTCAGTTCAAAAAATAAATGATTTCTAATCAACAATCGAATATTTTATTAAGCTACTTAAAAAAAACAAAAACGAGATCAAACTGTTAATAAATGGAATATTTAAGATTAACCCGTAGTGCATTATGATTTAAAAGAATAAAAAAGTTGAGCATTCTGCTATATAGCAGTAAATTGTAGTTACGACACAACAATCTAAGATGCACAACT
>CANNCQ010000050.1 GCA_947503135.1 uncultured Aquimarina sp.
GATAGCAGTGGCTACCCTACAGCCTGAGCTTGCGAAGTGCGAAGCGTAATAACGTAGAGCCCGACCCAAAGGGAAACGCCCTTACATAATAAGGACGCTATTGTTTTTTATACTATATAATAGGTGAGAATTATTCTACTTGTTTATCATTAATTATGACCTTGCTTCTAACTTTACTTTTTCGCGAATAACTTCACCTATTGGCCTGTCTTCGATTTTACTTTGTAACCAAGACAAAATGTCTAAATACAAAAAAGCTCGTTTTTCATAAGGATGATTTTCGTACTTCTTTAACCTATCATAAAGTTTTTTAAATTCTATTTTAATATTTAATGGATTAACATTTTCTAAATTTCTTAAAAATTTTATCATTTCCTTTTGTACAGAGTACAAATCGTCCATTTTAATTAAAAACTTATATGTCTCTCTTAGCTGAACCTCTAAATGCTCGTCCATTCCTGCCTCATAATGCGCAAACAAGCTTAACACCCTTGCAAAACACATTAAATCTTGTCGCATTTTAAGTGATTTATTCGAAATAATTTTTTGCAGGTATTCGATACTCTTTTCATGGTTACCCATACCAAAATACAAACAAGCTATTTTATAATAAAATACCATTACGTGATGTCCATCGATATGATTTTTATAATACTCCAAACCTTTTAAAACTTCATTTATCAAAGGGAGCCCTTCTTCAAACGAACCTTTTAAGAAATGTAAATTGAATTTATTTGTATTTATATAAAGAAAACTAACCGCTAATGTGTTTTCATACTGAGGAAAGCCATCTGATTTTACTACTTTTTCTAGTCTATCGATTTTTTTTTCTAAACCCACCCTATCTTTAATTAAAAATAAAGATTCCATTAAATAGGTATTCCCTTTCAAGAAAAAAACAGGGTTAACCTCTATCATATTTGGAGATTCATAAAATAAATCGACCCATTTTTTAGAATACTTATATGCCGATAGAAAATCCTGCGACATTAAACTATACCATAAATAGGATTTATATAACCATAATTTTTCACGAAAACCTAAAAGGTCCCAATCGTATTGTGGAAGCCTACCTTCGAAATAGTTTTTTAGATACTCATGCTCCTTATCATTTTTCGCATAGCCTGTCTTAAGCATTAAACCATACAACTGCAATGAAAGATTTGATAATTTACTAGCTATTACATTTTTTACACTGAGATCCTTTGCTTGAATTGCTAGTTCGTCTGCTCTTGATGATATACTTCTTGTTATATATTGCGTTTCAATTATTTTTTCGAATTCTACAATTTCATAAGCTATATTATTTTCTTCGCTATCGATTGCCAAATTTTTGGCTTTGTCTAATAATTTTAAACTTTGTTTATACAAGCCTTTATGATACAAAATAGTAGCAAAATCTAATTGCTCCCGAATTTTCATACGTGCGGTTCTATGCACTGGGTTTAACCTTAAGCTAATTAGGATTTGTTTATACAAATGCGCCTTAAGGTTTGATAATTGCAATTTGGTAACAATTCCTTTTTTCACTATTAAACTCTCGTCCAATTTACTTGACTTATCTAAGAAATTAAAGAGTGCTACAAATTTTGAATCACTATTATTACCTAAACGACCCGCATAAAGCTTAAACTGTCGTTTCTCTGACTTTGTAAGTGATTTAATTAATATAAAAAGTGGGTCTTTTACCTCGTTAGTCATTGTAAGAAAAAAATTAGAAATCCCTTTGTTTATATGGGCTAAGGCCGTATTCAAAAAAACTTACCATTGTAAGACAATATAATACTTAATACCTATACAGACTATAAAAATATACATTTGAGATAACTATTAAAAGTAAACTCTAAAAGATGAGCGATAATAAGGTACAGATTTTTGACACTACATTGAGAGATGGAGAGCAAGTTCCAGGTTGTAAGCTTAATACCGAGCAAAAATTGATTATTGCTGAACGCTTAGATTTACTTGGTGTAGATATTATTGAAGCTGGCTTTCCTGTTTCGAGTCCTGGAGATTTTAACTCCGTAATGGAAATTACTAAAATTGTAAAAAATGCTACAGTTTGTGGCTTAACTAGGGCTGTTGAAAATGACATAAAAATTGCTGCAGAAGCTTTAAAATACGCTTTGAAACCGAGAATACACACAGGTATTGGAACTTCGGAATCACATATAAAACATAAATTTAATAGTACCCCTGAAAAAATTATAGAGCGAGGTGTTGCTGCTGTCAAATATGCTAAATCTTTTGTTGAAGATGTTGAATTTTATGCTGAAGATGCTGGTAGAACTGATAATGAATACCTAGCGAGAGTATGTGAAGCTATGATTGCAGCTGGTGCTACTGTTTTAAATATTCCTGATACTACTGGTTATTGCTTACCAGACGAGTATGGCGCTAAAATAAAGTATTTAAAAGAAAATGTAAAAGGCATTCATAATGTTATACTTTCTTGCCACTGTCATAATGATTTGGGATTAGCTACTGCCAACTCGATTGCTGGAGCTATAAACGGCGCACGCCAAATTGAATGTACTATTAATGGTATTGGAGAGCGTGCTGGAAATACTGCTTTAGAGGAGGTTGTTATGATTTTAAAACAACATCCTAATTTAGCTTTAACCACAGATATTAACACGAAATTATTATACGACACTAGTAAAATGGTTTCTGAAAATATGGGAATGTTTGTTCAACCAAACAAAGCAATAGTAGGATCTAATGCTTTTGCCCATAGCTCAGGTATACATCAAGATGGTGTTATAAAAAATCGTGAAACTTATGAAATTATAGATCCCGAAGAAGTTGGTGTTACTGAATCTGCTATTGTATTAACCGCAAGAAGTGGACGTGCTGCACTAGCTTATAGAGCTAAAAAAATTGGTTATGAATTAACTAAATTAGAATTAGATGATGTCTATAAAGAATTTTTAAGCTATGCTGACCGTAAAAAAGAGGTTGTAGATAACGACATACATGAAATTATGAAAGCTTATACTTCTTAAGCGATCATTATTAATTCTTTTTTAGTAACGCATTAAATTTTACGTTATAAGAAAGGATTTATCATTTAAAATAATAATTAAAGAGGGTTTCGCTATCAATAGTGAAACCCTCTTTAATTCATGATTAGCCGCCTATTATGGTTAAACAAATAGTTGTCTAAAACCTGTAAAACACATATTGCTTATTGCTGTTTTCTTTTACAATTTGATCGATTTAAACACAAGTAAAAAACACTGGATTTGTTTTTTAATATCCATCATAAGAATCAAAAAAAAAGCTCAAAGATTACATCTCCAAGCTTTATTTACTATGATACTTTTTGGAATGTTACAACTCTCTTTTCTGAACAATCACGTAATCAACGTACATCTGGGTTTTACTTAGCAGGTTTGCTTCTCCCTTAAAAATACCTGAGTCAGAACCTACATTCAAATTTAATATAACACTATGGTTTTTAAAGTTTTCAAATTCTAACTTATTGTTTTTATCTGAATTGTCACTATACTCAGTAATCTTTATTTGTTCCTTATTTTCAGAATCTCCGTCTATAATAATTTTAAGAGTTATAAATCCATTGGCGTTTTTCCAAAACATTTCATAAGTGTGCCAACCATTATTTGAATCTACATCAAAATTGTGATATTCTCTTTCAAACCTTCTACCCAGTTCATTCTTCCCTGTTTTTTTACCGTAAAAAATATTACTCGCAAAGTGACTACTTCCTTTATGAGAATATCCTTCCATAATATCAATTTCTCCTTGGGTAGGCCAATTTGTTTCATTTACAGTCCAAAATGCAGGCCAAGCTTGATTAGTTTGTTCAAATGATTTTATTTTTTTCCCTTTCCGGGCTATTAGTTTAATTTTTGACTTTATATGAATTTCAGAATTTACAGTTGGAGTGAACGGGTTTATTTTCTGCTTTACATGTCCTGAATGATACGTCCCATCGTCGAGAATAATAGCCTCTAACAATAAGGAACTATTCCCATCTATTGAAGCTATTGAAGCCTGCTTTGCTTTATATAAACACTTTCTAGAATTATAGTCTGCTCGCTCATCTCTAATCCAATTATCATCAAGGTTGGTTCCTTTGTCAAAATCATCTCTAAAAATTTCTTCCCATTGGTATTTTGAAGTATCAGTTGAAATTTTATCGTTTTTTGAATAATTTCCATTTTGTGCTCCCATTGTAATAACAGCACTACTAAAAACGAGCTGAACTAATAATAAGATATTTTGGTTTCTTAAGTATTTCATTAAAAATAATTTAAAAGTTTATTACAAGATGCTTAAAATTAAGTTTAAATTATAATATTACCTTAAAGAAAACCGAAATAATTAATTACATTTTTGTTATTATAAATTCAGACCTTCTATTTAATTGATGTTCAGATTCAGAGCAAGAAACGCCGTCATAACAGTGGTTAATTAATCGTGACTCTCCATAACCAATAGCACTTTCAATTCTTTTCGCTTCTATTCCTTGAGAAATAAGATAGTCTCTAGTGCTTTTGGCTCTTCTATCGGACAAATTCTTATTGTATTCATTTGGTGATCTAGAATCGGTATGAGATTCAATTTTAATATGCATTTTAGGATATTGACTCATTACCAAAACAATTTTATTCAATTCAATTGAAGCATCGCTTCGTATAAAATCTTTATCAAGGTTAAAGTAAATAATCCCTATTTTAAGTTTTAAAACACCTTTTTCTTCAACAATTAACTTATCTAATGTTTCTATTCGTAATGGAACAAAAGTACTCCCAGAGACCGCCTCAGTGTATGAAGGCTTAACACTAGTTTTATATCCTAGTTTACTTACTCTAACTTCATATTTTGTTCTGCAATCTAAAGCGATATCAAAATTATATGCTCCGATTTCGCTTGAAGTGGTGGTGGCCAACTTTACTCCAAGCTCGTTATATAGTGCTAATTCAGCATTGGCAATCCTTTCATCAGTAAGAATATTTGATACAATACCGTTTACCGCTTGTTCACAAATTTCTTTTTGCTCTACAGGAACTATGGAGTAAATATCATCATCGCCCTTACCTCCTTTTCTATTTGAAGAAATAAAACCAACATTAGACAGCTTATCAAAAGTAAATGCAAAATCATCTTTAGGACTGTTTATTGGACTCCCCATATTAACTGGGCTTTGATACGAATCATTTAACACATTAGCACTAAACAAATCTAATCCTCCAAACCCTAAATGACCATCGGAGGCAAAATACAATTTGTTATCCTGTATAAATGGAAACATTTCTCTGCCCGACGTATTGATATTTGCTCCTAAATTTTTAGGTTTAGAGTATTGATCATCTTCTAAAACATCGACTACAAAAATATCTGTTCCTCCTATTGAGCCTGGCATATCCGAAGTAAAATAAAGTTTTGAACCATCGTCGCTTAAAGCTGGATGACCTACAGAATATTGATCACTATTAAATGGTAGTTCTTTAATATTTTTCCATTTTAATTTATCATTAAAAGAGTTTTCTTTCAGTTCTGCACTATATAATTTTAGATGATTTACTCCGTTTTTATCACTTCCTAATTTTTCGTCATAGTTATTTCTTGTAAAATATATTTTAGTAAAATCTTCATTAAACACCGCATTAGATTCATGATAATCAGTGTTTATATCATCTGAAAAAAGTTGATCGGTAGTAACTTCTGTATTATAATTACTTGTACCAAAAGAAGCTTTATAAAGGTTTAAAAACGGTTGATTATTCCATTGATACCTTTCTGGTTTTTTTTCGTTTGTTTTTGACGATGCATAAACAATTTCGCCCTTATACATACCCACACCAAAATCTGAATACTTGGTATTTATCGACAAATTTTTAACACTATAACCCGATTCAATATCTAGAATAGCATCTAACTGGTTAGCTGCTTGTACATAATTTAATTTTCTTGTATCACTTTTTTTTGTGGATCTTGAAAATTGCTTCATCCATTTTTTAGCTTCACCATGCTTTCCGATGCCTTGAAAACTGTGCGCATATCTGAAATAATATTCAGGATCAATATCATTTTGATATTCCTCAAACAGTTTACTATACCATTTATTTGCGTTTTGCATATCGGTATTAAAGTAATAACTATCGCCTAAATGTTGAAATAACAATTTATCCTTAGCTCCTTTATCATAGGCCTTTTTGTATGCTTGCGCTGCTTCTTTGTAATTTAATGTGCTGAATAATTTTTCTGCACTTTTAAATTTATTTTCTTGTCCTTGAATAGCATTAAAAAACAAAACAGATACTAAACAAGCTAACAGCTTACTACTGTATTTATATATAGTAATTTTCTTCATAGTAGTGTAGTTATTTAAAAGAATCTTGGGGATTTCAATATTCTATCCTTGAATATGTCAAATCGTAATGAAATTTCGTGAGTTCCGGAATTTGCAATTTCTAAGTCGGTCGTTGTAAAATCATAAGCATAAGAAATTAACAAATTTGGAGAGATCTGAAAACCTGCCAATCCACTAGCTGAGTCATCCCATCGATAAGATACTCCTAAACTAAAGCGCTCCTGAATTAAGAAATTAGCTGATACATCTACCGAAAGTGGTGTGCCTTGAACATGTTTCACCAAAAATGCTGGTTTAAATTTTACACTTTCTGCAATATCCATGACCCATCCTCCTATAAAAAATAAATGAAATCGCTCTTCGGCCTGAAGATTACTTAAATCTGCAAACTGTTTATCGTTTAAAACATTTGGAATGGATACTCCAAAATATTTCTTTTTACTATGCAAAAACAGTCCCGCTCCAAAGGTTGGAAAAAACTCATTATTTAAGCCTTGTTGAAAAGCTATATCATTTGAATTAACTCTAGTTCCTTTATTAAAATCTAAACTCAATAATCTAAAACCTGCCTTTAAACCAAAAGCAAGTTTAAAGTTTCTGCTTACTGGTATCGTGTACGAAAAGTTGGCGTCTGTATATGTTTCTTCAGAAGGCCCTAATTCATCTTGTACAATTGACAATCCAACACCTACTCTATTCTTTAAGGGAGCATCTACAGATATAGTTGTAGTTCGTGGAGCCCCATCTAAACCCACCCATTGAGAGCGATGTAAGCCAATTATAGATATATGCCCTCGACTCCCTGCATAAGCAGAATTTACGGACAAAGGATTTAACGTATATTGAGTAAATTGAGGGTCTTGCTGCGCATGTGCTATTTGAAACCCTAATAATACTATTATATATAGAATAAGATTATTTTTCATTTGATTACTATTAAATATATTAATAAGTAGCTTTTCTGTTAATTGATTTATGAGACTCATTGTTACCTGTTAATATATAACCAACCTGCTCTTGGTTCGGATCCATCGTTTAGATCCAAAACATAGTAATACGTACCTACAGGCAATTTATCCTCTTTACTTACCGTAACCCTTCCAGTAGAAATTCCATCGAATGAATTGTCATAATTGTTTTTTTCAAACACGATATTACCCCATCTGTTATAAATGATTAATTTATTATTTGGGAAATTGTGTAATCCATTAATAACAAACGTTTCGTTTACACCATCACCATTAGGAGAAAACTCATTAAAGAATTCCAATTCATTACTCGAATTTAATACTATGATCGTTGGATCATCTGGGTTGTTATCTCCATTTGGATCAATATTGGTAAAATCACTAGGGTCATCCGAAACATCAACTATAATATTTCCATCAGGGTCAACTCCTTCTATTGTTGCTGTATTCTCTACAACCCCATTATTAATATCTTCTGCGGTAAGCGCATATTCAGCAATGAAAGATGTTGAGTCTACTTCGCCAATACTAAGATTAATAGGACCTCCTACTACTGTTACTTTAGCATCCATTATTCTTACATTAGTAAGGCCTACATTACCTGTATTACTTGCTGTAAATGTGTAGATAATATGATCTCCTAAATCTACTATACCATTTCCATTAGTATCCTCATAGGTAGCTTCTTTAAGTAAAGACAAATCATTTATAGTGAAATTAGTTACCGTCGGATCATCCATTCCTCCGGTATCATCATCTGGATTCGTACTGTCTGAAATATCACTTACCATACTTCCGTCTGGTGATACTCCACTAGCTATCGCAGAATTCATTACGAAGCCCTCATCGATATCTGACTGAGTTATGGTATAGTTCTGAATTACAGTACCTGACTCTCCAGGCATTAACATTGAAGGCACAACCTCCAAACCAGAAATACCTATAATGGAATCGTCAATAACAATATCTGAAATTGTTGTGTTCCCAATATTAGTTACTTCAAATGTGTAGATAATCTCATCTCCCGGGCGAATTAAACCATCTCTATTTACATCTATAACACTAGCCCCTTTAGTTAAGACTAATGAAGGTGAATCCGCAATTGGAAAAGTTACAGTAGCCTCAGAAATCACATCGTTATCGAATGGATCGTTACCTGTAGCAATCGCTGTATTTACAACTTCTCCGTTATCAATATCTTGCTGCGTTATATTATAAACACCTCGAACATTTCCTGAATCCGTAGGGGTTAATGAATTAATTACACCAACTACACCTCCTAATAATGGATCGTTGATTACAATATCCGTTATCGTAACGTTACCATTATTAATTACTACAAAATTATATTCTAACTGATCTGCAAAATCAATCTCTCCATTACCGTTTACATCTCTATAAATAAATGTTTTTTGAAGTTCAATAAGTGGATTCTGCTGTAAAAACACCTCAGTATCGTTGTCAGGTTCTCCATCTCCATTTTCATCTACTAACACGTCATTTGTTGGATCATCATCTCCATCATTATCTCTATCCACATTACTTGTTAAAAACTCTCTGTCGTGAGACAAGTCACTCACTACATCACAACCATCTGCCCTCACAAATGCAGTACTAAATATAAATCCTCTATCAATATCAGATTGATCAATTACATAATTTTGAGTAGTCGTAATATTATCGTTAACATTTAAAATTTCAAACTCACCACCAGATCCAGTAACCTCATTAGTGTCACCAAAAATATTAAACTCTATTCTACCTTCAGATAAGGTAGAGTTCCCTGTGTTTTCTGCTGTAAATGTAAATGTTACAATATCACCCGGCATTGGATTGGCTAAATCACCACTAAAAGAGGTGTCTTCATTGAACAGTACAATTCCTGGATTACATCCAAAATTAACTATTGTTACATCATCTGGATTACCATCTCCGTTAACATCTGAATTTGTATTATCAGTAGGATCATCTGATATATCAGAAGCTACAGTTCCATCTGGTGATACTCCTGATATCGTTGCCGAATTCTCAACCATTTCGTTATCGATATCTATTTGATTAACAGTGTATCTAGAAACATAGATCCATTGCTCTGTTAAATCTAAGAAATTATCATTATTCAAATCACCCGACTGAGGCCCTGCAATAGTACCTCCAAGTAAAGGGTCGTCTAAAATTACATTTCCTATTGTTGTATTACCTGTGTTAGTAACCGTAAATGTGTACTCTATCTCATCACCAACTACTACATTAGCAGAAGTATCTACAAGTACACCTGTTTTCTCCAGGCTTAACATTGCCATTTGAGAAATAAATGTTCTCGTAGTATCGTCATCTTCACCCGTATCATCATTAGGATTACCAGAATCCGAAGCATCGGTTACTGGGTTTCCAGCAGGGTCAGTACCATTTGCTGCAGCTTCATTATTAACAATACCTGCATCAATATCATCTTGAGTTAATACGTAAGTTGCTGTAAACTGAATGATATCTCCAGGATTCGCATCCAAGTCATCACCATCTCCATCTAAATCTGCTCCGCCTCCTGTAAGTGTTGGGGTAGGGGTTGTGCCTGTACCAGAGAATGTGGTTTCTACAACAGTAATATCGTTTACAGTCGTGTTTCCTGTATTCTCTACGATATAGGTATACGTAATAGTATTACTTGCAAGATCTAAACGAGAACTTTTTACTAAAGTAAGTTCAGGCGTTAAAGGTAAAGGCGTTACCGTATCATCGTCATCCGCAGTTGTATCATCGGCAGGGTTACCAGAATCCGAATCATCACTTACTGGATTACCATTAGGATCTTGTCCAGTAGCGGTAGCTGTATTGATCACCTCTCCCGCATTAATATCATTTTGCGTTATAGCATAAGTTGCTGAAAGTGTTTGATTCGCATTAGGCGCTAAACTTATAATAGTTCCCACCAAACTAGGTGTTAACAAACTATCCTCAACATCAATAGAGCTTACCGTTACATTACCTGTATTGGTTACTACAAAAGTGTAGGTAAT
>CANNCQ010000051.1 GCA_947503135.1 uncultured Aquimarina sp.
GTCTCTTTCCGTTTTAAAGTGTAGACGACAAGCCTCTTCGCTATCAAAATGGGCAGTAAAACTGAAGATATTCATAAAGTTTATTTAGATTATTCTAAATAAACTTTTTTGTGAACCTGCATTCAAGTCATAAGTGCAAAAAATTAAAAACAGTATTTCTTAATCTTTAATAAAGTCCTCGTATTCATAAAAGAAGAGTTCTAGTTGTTCCATTTGAGAATATAGGAATTCAAATGTTTCTAGCCATGTTTTCTTATTGTAAACACTTACATTATCTAGTTGTACGTATGCTCTAGCTATAAATTTACCACGGTTAACTTCATAATTAGGGTTTAAAATAATTTTAGGTAAGTATTCTGTTTTAAGGATTTTTTCTAAGCTCCATATTTTTTCATAATAATAATCTCTAATTAATGAATCATCAGTATCAATATCTACAGACACTTGGGCTAATTTATTATTAAATGTAAATTTTAAGTTTAACTCCTTAATTTTGGTACGGTATAACAACCATTTTCTAGGATAGGTTTTACCAAATTCAGTCCAAAATTCTTGCCTTAAGTGTTTGGCTTCTTCTTTACTAAACATAACTAAATAAAATAAGCGATGGTTATCGCTAGAATAATTGTTGCAAGTTTGGCTATATTGAATTTATGACCTTCACTGCTTTCAAATAAAATTGTAGTTGAAATATGTAGAAAAATACCAATAACAACCGCAGTAATTTGTGTGTAATAATGGTTAACTACTTCAAAATTTTCAGCAATAAAACTTCCTATAGGAGTAGCCAAAGCAAAAAGAACTAAGAAAACAATTATTGACGATTTTGAAAGCGCGGACTTCAATAAAAATAGACTCAAAATCATAGCTACGGGTATTTTATGTATAATAATACCAGCTAATAAACCATGTGTTTGGTGTATTGGAAAGCCTTCTAATATTGCATGAATAAATAAACTAACTAATAATACAAAAGGGAATTCTTCGCTTTTTGAGCTTAAATGAACATGTCCATGCTCAGCACCTTTAGAAAAAAATTCTAAAAATATTTGCAGTAAAATACCTGCCATTATAAATATTCCAACAGATTTAGCATTGGTATGATTGTGACCATGATTATCAAATATTTCTGGAAGGAGGTTAAAAATAGTAATCGACAATAAAAAGCCACCACTAAAGGATAGCAATAACTTTATACTTTTTTGATTAAAAGGCTGAATAAAGTGAACAAATACAAACCCTAAAAAAACAGCAACTATGGGTAATAAATATTCAATCATTGAAAAATAAGAATTAGTCTAGGAGAACTTTTTGTATTGAATTTTGATAAATTATAATCCCCAAACATTTCTAATAATGTAAAACCAGAAATTTCTAAGTATTTTTTAAAATCATCCAAAGTTATTGCCTTAACACGTTCTTGAAAACTAAATTCCTCACCGTTATCAGTAAAATTAATTTGTTTAATTATAAAGCCGTTTTCAACAAAGCGTTTAATTTTAAAGGTAATATGTTCAACTTGCTTAACTTCTTCTTTAACTAAATTAGCAATTACTTGTTCTGCATTAAAAAAATCTATAATACCAATACCATTTGGTTTCAAGTTTTCTTTAATTGACTTTATAGTGTTAATATTATCAATTTCATTTTCAAAATATCCGAAACTAGTAAATAAATTAAAAACAAAATTGAACTGCTTTCCGTAAGGAACAGTCATATCGTGAACATCAAAATACAAACGGTCGTTTTCGTAAGCTTTCGCACTTAAAATACTGTTTTCCGACAAGTCAACACCTGCAACTGTATACCCTAAATCATTTAAATAGCGGCTATGGCGACCTTTTCCACAGGCTAAATCCAATATGGATTCTTCTGGTTGAATACTTAGATGTTGTGTTAGCGTATCCATAAAACGTTTTGCTTCTGAATCGTCTCTATCCTTATATAATAAGTGGTAGTAGGGTGTATTAAACCAGGATGCGTACCACTTTGTAGTTTTGTTTGACATAGAATGCAAAATTAATGTATTTTTGCAAAGATTCACTCCACTTTTAAAATATTACATTGAACGAAAATTATAAAATGGTCGCCAAAACTTTTTTTGGCTTTGAAGAACTTTTAGCAAACGAATTAAAAAATCTTGGTGGCGAACGCGTTACTATAGGAAATCGTATGGTTAGTTTTTACGGTGATACAGGTTTTATGTATAAAGCTAATTTATGTTTACGTACAGCTTTAAAAATTCTTAAACCAATAGCCGAAAAAAAGGTTTTAAATACGGACAAACTTTACGATTTTATAAAAAGTATAGACTGGAGTGATTATTTGGATGCTAAAGATACCTTTGCAGTATACGCTACGGTAAACTCGGATCACTTCAATCATTCTAAATACGTTGCTTTAAAAACTAAAGATGCTATTGTAGATCAGTTTAGAGATCGTACCGGCGAGCGACCAAATGTGGATACAGAGCATCCAGACCTAAGAATTCAAATTAATATTTCTAAAGATATTTGTACCGTTTCTTTAGATAGTTCTGGCGAATCGTTACATCAACGGGGATATAGAACGGCAACTAATATAGCTCCTATAAATGAGGTTTTGGCGGCTGGTTTATTATTACATTCTGGTTGGAAGGGACAATGTGATTTTTTAGATCCTATGTGTGGTAGTGGAACATTACTTATAGAAGCTGCTATGATAGCCTGCAATATACCAGCCAATATAAATCGAAAAGAATTTGCTTTTGAAAAGTGGCTGGATTGGGACATGGATCTTTACGAAAAAATAGAAGAAGTATCTCTTAAAAAAGTACGCGATTGCAATGTGAAAATAGAAGGTTTTGATAAGGCTCCTTCAGCAGTTCAAAAAGCAATTGATAATGTTAAAAACGCAAATATTTCGGAATTTATTTCAGTAAAAAGACAAGACTTTTTTGAATCCGTTAAAGAAACGGAAGGTGCATTACATATGGTATTTAATCCGCCTTATGGAGAGCGGTTGGAGATTGATATGCAAAATTTTTACGGTAGAATAGGAGATACACTTAAAAAAGAATATGCCAATACAGAGTCTTGGTTTATAACTTCCGATTTAGAAGCTTTGAAATATGTAGGATTAAGACCTTCGCGTAAAATAAAGGTTTTTAATGCTAAGCTTGAAGCTAGATTAGTAAATTATAAAATGTATGCAGGAAGTAAGCGTACTAAATTTCAGAAAAAATAACGTGTCTTAAATTGTATTCAATAGGTCGTATTAAAAAGTTTTGTTACTGACGTTTAACAACAATCAAACCTTCAATACAATCTAATTTACACCAATATTAGGTGAAAAGTGCTGAATTTTAATGCTTGGTTTCTTGTCTAAAAATGAATATGCTACTAAGCCAGCAATTAAGTTTCCAAAGAAGTTGTCAAAAGAGATTCCAGAACACTTTCCCAACCCAAACATTTTAAGGTAAACAGCTAAAGGCTGAATAACTTTCTTTTGTAATTCTACGAAACGATTATAAGAGACCAATTCTGGAAAGAAATCATTCATGTGTTTACACACATAATGCAAATAGAAGTGCTTTAGATTACGATGAGATTTCAGATGAAAAATAACCATAATAGTCATTACTTCACTTTTACTCATTTTAGACTTTCTATTTCGTTTTTTGGTTTCAGGTAGATTAGGAATACTATTTTTTGTCAAAATAAACTCAAATTCTTTGACAAAGTCGTCAAGATTACAGAAAATTTCGATGATTTTAGAATCAGATATCATAAGCAGAATACATTTAGTTTGTTGTAATTCAGTATTTTAACTTACTAAATATTCTGCTTTTTCTTTCTATAAAATTACTGTTTCTTAAGTCGAACTCACGTTAATTAGGTTTATAGTATACTATAAATAGAAGTATTTAATTATTACCTAATATTCTATTTTACATAATATAAATTATAGTACAAATATATCATATTCAGTTTTAGCCTTGAAATATAGTTTGTAAGCTATAATTCTATATTGTGTAAAATATCCCATTTGGCTATTCGTTTAAAATGAAAATTCTGTACAATCCTTCAACATTTTTTAAATGCCCGATTCTCATAAAACATTTGAACAAAAATTTATATATAATTAGCTGTTATGTAAAATTGTCATTGCTAAATGCCCTCGATTTTTTAATAATAATTATACTTAGCAGTAATTATTATTAACACAATTTCCTTGCGAATGCCAACGCTCAAAAAAACAACTTTTAGATAGCTTGATAATTCTCGTATTTAATAATAATCCTGTAATATTTTTTTCTACGACATTCTAGTTAAGTTTCCGCAAGAGTATAAAATTCAACAAACTCGCCATCTTTAAGAAATTTCTATATACTTGCTATAATTGTACTAGGATTAAACCTTTTTTTAATTTGCGGTTTAATTGGCTTTTGAATTAAAATTGTGACTACCCAAAAACTCAAAGTATTTTTCTTTGTGAGAAAAGAAACAAAAAAATTAAGCTAGATATGTATCCTTAATTCTTTAAAAAATTAGGCTCTTTCACCTATTGTTTTACCAAAGTTTTCTGAGGTCGTATTGCCTCCGCTTCATCTGGATCAAAGGGTTTTCTATTTTACATAATAACATTAAGAATAGATATTTAATTAAGTAATTTTTCAATAGAAATTAGCAGTTCTTTAAAGGTATTAACTTGTTTAGTTCCATATCGCTTACATACAATATCTACATTACCTTTCCGCCAAAACCCCTCAGGACAGCAAACAATTAGTTTACCACTATTTGCAAAAAGCCCTAATTCTAAAAGTGATATTGGTGACTTCGTTGATTTATCAAAATAAAGGACAATCATATCAACTTGTTCTAAAGCGTTCAATTCCCATTCAACTTGTTCTTTAAAAGGCTTATTATTTATGGTTTGTTTCCAATTGGAATCCCAACTATCTCTTCTAGGATTAAGCAAAGTTATTGGCTTATCCTTGAATTTTTCTATTATAATATCTTGCCATTTTTCAGCAGTATCCCCTTCAATACTTCCTGCTAAAAAAACACTTGGATTATCGTTAAATACTATAAAGGAGAAGGTGATGTAATTAATTTCATATTAAACCACTTTAAACTGCGTAACATAGTCCTCATTTATATTTTTGAAGCTATTCGTACAATAAATATGATCGATACTTTCTTTTAATTCATCAAAGCCATAATTAAATTGTGCATGAGTGACATATAAAAATACTTTGGTTGCACCTTGAGATTTTAAAGCTTCTGCCAAAAACTTAAATGTTCTGCCGCCATCAGCTAAATCATCTACAATCAAGCACTCTTTACCTTTTACATCACCTTGAATACTGATAACTGGTGCTCCATCTACCCTAACCTTATTAGAAGGAATTAGATCTGCATGTAGTTTTTCTGCAATTTCATGAGTTGTTTTATAGGCTCCTGCATCAGGACTTACTAATACTGGATTGCCTATTTGATTAAATGCTTTTTCTACAAATTCAAAATGAGATATTTTTTCAGAATTATCTATAAGAGCCAATGAAATTGGACTATGAGGGTGTAAAATTGACACTTTGTCAAATTTCATCACATTAATAAATTGAGCAATTACTTTCAAATCAAAAGATTCTGCTTTATTAAACCTTCTATCTGAGCGCTGCCCAATTAGACAAAAGATAGTGAGTTTAGCCACTGCACTTTTATTTATAGAATTTTCTGCATCCCAAGCTTCCTTTATAGAAGCAGCTCTAAATAAGTCTTCGTAACTGTTTCCTCTAATTTTGATATCTAAATCACCACTTTCTATGATTTTAGCAGTTACCTGTCCGTCATTAAATCCCTTTATTTCGTATTTCATTTTATTAGTTTCTATTTTGTTTGAAATTTTCAGCAATACTTTCTAAATAAGTTCTATTCTCTAGATTTTCAATCATAAAATTGGGAATGTCTTTTAAACCAAAACATCCAGCCATAATGCCTGTTGTAATGGAAGCTACCGAATCTACATCCCCACCCAATAAAATAGACTTCTTCAAAGCATCGAAAGCATTTTCTGCATTCTTAAGAATATATAAAACAGCTCCTGTAGTAAACTTAGAGTCTGAAGGCACACCTTTTATTCCAGATAAAAAATAAGGAGCTTCTATAGGCTGATTACCGCATAAAATAATTAATTCGTCTTCTGTTAACCTATCATAGGTATTTATTTCATCTACTAATTTTAAATAACTTTTATATTCATCATTTAAAGACACTGTATTAAAACAATATTCTATTATTTTCGATGGGTTACCTTTATTTATTAGCATATATTCTGATGCTCTTGCAATACATTGACTCGATAATACAGCATTAATATTAGGGTGTGTAGCATTTGCATTTATAGCTGCATAATCATTAATTAATTTTTCATTTAATAATCCTAAAAAAACAGCTCTCATTGCGGGAGCGTTTCCCGGGTTAGGTCGATGCCGCTGAAAACTTCTTATTTCTTCTATTGTCTTTTCTCCAGAATAGTACCATCCCATAGATCCGTGACCATTTCGACCATACCCTTTTCTTTTTGTTCCATCTTCATACTCTTCTTTCCATTTACGAACTAATAAATCTTCAGAAAACACTTCTTTAGAAAGCAAAGCATTTATTACACCTATAGTCATTTCTGTATCATCAGTATAGTCCCAAGCTTTATAATTTTTAGTAAAGATTTCCTTTTTATCTGATGAAACTTTTATAGAACTTCTAGCATTTACAAAGGTGGAAAAATCAACATTTTCTCTTATCCAGGTTCTATCTTGAAATTCTACCCCTGCTCCAAATGCATCACCAATAGCTATTCCTATAAGTATATTTCGTATCATTTTACAGTCTTTCGTTAACCTTATCTCTTATTTCTTGTAAAGTAACTTGATTAACAAATTTTCCATCTTCATAAATCACCTGTAATTCTCCTTCATTTTCTTGTGCTGGAGTTACTTGATCTACTAAAACATATTCATTATTAACCTTATCTACTTTTACTAATCCTTTTGCTGATTTTTTAACGCCATCATCAGTAATTGGATCTTTAAAAATTTCTCTTCGCTCTCCGTTAACAACAACAGACGTTGCTTTCATGGCAAATCCAAAAGTATCTCTGGTATTAAACTGGTATGTAAAAGATCCTATTCCTAAAACAACATTAGTACTAGCAAAACCTTTGTCATGTAAACGTTGACAAATATTTTCGGCTCTTTCTGTTGTAATACTGTCTCCGTAAATAGCACCTATGTGGGTATCAAGTACTTTAAAACCTTGATCATTTACAGTTCCTCCAAAAATATCCCATAACAACTCAACAACACCTTTGTCTTTAGGAAGTTTTGCTCCTAGTGTTCTTGTCTCTCCACAAATAATATCTACTGGATCTCCACTATCAGGTCGTATCACTAACTTTCCATCTCTGGCTAGTACCTCTTCTTTTAATTCTGGCAAATATTTAGTTAATACCTTCCATAAATCCCAAGTATCACTTACTACAGATAGTATTCCTGTTGGATACGTATCCATTAAATGTCTAAACGTACCTATTTCGTCATCTTTCGTTCCTGCACACATTACAGAGTGTTCAGTAGCATTTACAGAACCAACAACAAAACCTTCTGCATTATAGTATTTACGTAAGCTACTAATAACAGGCAATGTGTCTGACCCTAAAAATACAGCTCCGTGTCCCATTCCTGAAGAAATCGCACTTTGCAAACCTCCCATTCCACGCATGGAAAAATCGTGCCCTTGAAAATCAATAAAACCTAAGTTTTCTTTATCAGTTTTTAACGTCCAATCTTTAAAAATTCTTTTATAACGTAATGCTATTGATGCAGATGTCATAGGTTGCCATAACATAGTAGACAAAATAGTTTCTAAGAAATTAGTAATCCAATAGAATTTTTTATCTGTATTAACCACTGTTACCATAGGCACTCTAATTGGTACTTCTACTCCTTCTGGTAAAGACTTAACTCTTATAGGTAAATATTGTAAATCATGTAACTCTTCATAATGAGTTACATCATAGTCCGTGCCTAAATACATAGATAATTCTTCTTTCAATTCATTACATACTTGCGCTTTGGGTTTAGAAAAGAAATTGTCTTGAAAATAATTATGCAACCATTTGAATACATATTGCTGTCCAAATGAAACTACTTTATCACACCCCTTAGGTGCATATTTGTTACTTCTAGGTGTCCAGTTAGAATATACTTCTTCTGTTCCTTTTGGGTATTGTTGGTGATGTCCTGTTTTATAACCGTCTGTTAATAGTAATCCGTTCATAATATTTATTTTTTAAGTTAGTGTGTTTATGGCCTCTTCGAGATTAAGAAAAATAGGTGTATTATGTTTTTTACATAAAGTATACACATACCTACTTTTGTAAAACTCTTTAGGACATATAACTAGTAATTTTTTCGATGCCACATAAAGTCCTAATTCAACTAAAGATATTGGAGATAGTGCATTGTGTAAAAAATTAAGTATTATTTTATCAGACATAGATAAAGCTTCTAATTCCCACTCTATATGCGCTATCATTTCCTTTTCATTTAAACTATCATGTTTATCATGTGTTGGGTCAAAAAAGGAATCTTTACTATCTAATTTATCAATAAATTGTTTTCTCCAATTTCCAGAAAGCTTATTATCTATACTTCCTGCTAAAAAAATGTACTTCTTGTCATTTTCTTTTATGGGTAATTTATTATTTGATGTAATAACCATAATATTTCTTTATTTGCGTAAATATAACACAAATATAAAATAGATTAACATATTAACCAAAATATATTTGTGTTTTTTTTACGCAAATATGTTTTGGTTAAATTAAATCTCGAAAATAA
This sequence comes from uncultured Aquimarina sp., assembly GCA_947503135.1. Classification (GTDB taxonomy): domain Bacteria; phylum Bacteroidota; class Bacteroidia; order Flavobacteriales; family Flavobacteriaceae; genus Aquimarina. Next base: position 8,882 of record CANNCQ010000051.1, read on the forward strand.
TGCCCTCTTTTTTTAATTCAAAATAACGTTCTTTATTGAATTTAAACAAGTTAGCAGGTCTACCAGAACCCTTAGAGACTTTCTCATCCAATTCATCAAGAATATTTAAACTTAACATTTTCTTCCTGAAATTACGCCTATCAATGGCTCTACCCAAAAGTGTTGTATATAATTTTTCTAAATCGGAGAACGGAAATTTAGTGTCTAGCAATTCAAAACCGATAGGTTCATAAGTGATTTTTGCTTGTAGTCGAGCTATAGCTAATTGAAGTATTTCCTCATGGTCAAATGAAAGATCAGGTAACTCTGTAATTTTGAACCATTGTACTTCTTCAGCATCAGTAGATGCAAATATTTTGAATGCACTAGGCTTTATCAACCCAAAGTAGGCTACAGACACTACCCTACTCCTTGGGTCTCTTTTAGGATTACCAAAAGTGTACAGCTGTTCTAAATAATCTATTTCGATACCAGTTTCTTCTTTAAGTTCTCTTTGGACCGCTTCTTCTAGCGATTCACTCTCCAAAACAAAACCTCCAGGAATAGCCCATTTCCCTTTAAAAGGCTCATATTTTCTTTTAATAAGTAATACTGAAATTGTTCCTGATTCATATCCAAAGACCACAGCGTCTACAGAAAGTTGGATTGATTGTTGCATGTTATGCGTATTAATTACGCTAATATATGTATAAAATAATAATTAGTACACCCGTAGTGCATTATGATTTAAAGAATAAAAAAGTTGAGCATTCTGCTATATAGCAGTAAATTGTAGTTACGACA
>CANNCQ010000052.1 GCA_947503135.1 uncultured Aquimarina sp.
ACTTTGATAATCCAGTAACCATTTTTGCTAAAAAAGTAAACGAAATTAACTTTTTGCACTTATGAATTGAATGCAGGCTTAATATTAAAACTTCTCCAAATTATTATTGGTTTTATTTCCCAATGATAGGTTGGGGGTTTGGCTTATTAATACAGGGTTTAAACGCGTTTAAAAACAACCTGTTTTTAGGTAGGGATTGGGAGCAACGCAAACTTAAACAGTTTTTAGAGGAAGAAACCAATAATATCAAATAAGGCTATGAATTCTGAAGATCCATACACGTTTGAAAAAGCAAAAAAAAGAGTGATCAGATTAAAGCAATTTTATGAGCATTTAATAATGTTTATAATTCTAAGTACCGCTTTAGCTGGCTTAAATTTTTATCAGAATTCATGGGAAAACCCTTGGTTTTTATGGGGCGTAATTTGCTGGTTAATCGCTGTACTATTTCACGCACTTTTTGCTTTTGACCGTAACCCTGTTTTTGGAAGAAAATGGGAAGAAAAAAAAATACGTGAATTCATGACAAAAAACGAACCAACAGAACGCTGGCACTAACTATTACAAACTATGAAAACAGTAATTATAGAAGACGAAAAGCCCTCGGCAAGGAGATTAAAACGCATGGTCGAAACGCTACAATTAGAGGTTGTTGCAATGCTTCATTCGGTAGAAGAATCTATCGATTGGTTTCAAAATAATCCGCATCCCAATTTAATTTTTTTAGACATTCAATTAAGTGATGGTTTATCTTTTGAAATCTTTGAATCTATCGAAATTTCAAGCTCAATTATTTTTACTACTGCGTATGATGAATATGCTTTAAAAGCCTTCAAATTAAAAAGTGTAGACTACCTCTTAAAACCCATTGATAGTGAAGAATTAGAACAAGCAGTCACTAAATTTATAGCAAGCAATCAAACCTCTAAAATTAAGTTAGATTATAACGCTTTAAAAAACTTACTTTATAAAGAAGAAAAGAAGACGTACAAAAAACGTTTCACTGTAAAAATAGGCCAACATTTAAAGGTTTTCAAAACCTCTGAAATTGAATGTTTTTATTCCGAAAACAAAGGCACCTACCTCCATAATACCAATAACAGAAATTATTTAACAGACACTACTTTAGATGAGCTGGAAAAAACTCTAAATCCGTTACAATTTTACAGAGTCAGCAGAAATTTTTTTGTGCATATAAACGCCATAAAAGATATTATAGATTACTCCAACTCCAGGTTAGAATTAAAACTCAACCATTTTTCCGAATTCCAGATTATTGTAAGTAGAGAGCGCGTTAAATATTTTAAAGAATGGCTCAATAAAGGATACTAACTTTTAAAAATCCCTATACAATATAACGTTAAATAAAAAACCAGTGGGGCGTTCCCTTACAGGTCGGGCTATCCAATACAATCTTTTTTCGTGCCTCAAAAAGGATTTCCATTACTATCCCTAACGCAAAACACCAATACTACTGTAACCTTAACTATTTTAACAATAGTTACAAACAAATTTTCCTTATTTTTGCTGTGTTAAACTTTAGGGGTGTTCATTAAATTGAACTGAGAAATACCCTTTGAACCTGATGCGGTTAGTACCGACGAAGGGAAAAGGATTCATTCTCGCGAAAGCGGAAATTAAAAGCTCCATTTCACACGGAGTTACCTTTCTACAATCGCTGGCTTAAATAGCAATTTCTAAAGTTTATAATTAATAATTAATTTATGATTATAAACGTAAATCATCAACCCAAGGAAATCACCAAAACTACTGACTTAGGAAACCTATTGCTAGCTTTACAAATTAGCACTAACGGTATCGCCGTAGCGGTAAATAACAAAATCATTACCAAATCCCTTTGGGAAGCAACCCAACTAAGTGAAAATGATGAAGTAACCATTATTCAAGCCACACAGGGAGGGTAATTTTATTGAAAAAGTAACATCAAACAGGCTTTTGGAGTTGTCCATTGGCACAAATATATTAACAAGCTAAAGGCCAACAGCTAATAGCCAAAATAAACAAACCATGAAAAGCAAAGACACGGCACCAAAAGAAGGGCAAATTACTCGAAAGCCTTTCCCTAATTCAAAAAAAATATACGTTCAAGGAAAACTTCACCCACAAATTAAAGTGGCGATGCGTGAAATTTCTTTAAGCGACACTACCGATTCGTTAACTAAAAAGAAAACATCAAACGAGCCTGTAACCGTTTACGATACATCTGGACCATACACCGATCCTAACAAAGAAATTAACGTACATAACGGTATAGAACGTATTAGAGAGCAGTGGATTTTAGATCGTGGTGATGTAGAAGAACTAGATAGCTTTTCATCTAAATACTGTAACGAACGTTTAAATGATACAAGTTTAGACCACATGCGTTTCGATTTAAAGCACAAACCAAAACGTGCTAAAAAAGGACAAAACGTTACCCAATTACACTACGCTAAAAAAGGAATCATTACTCCAGAAATGGAATACATCGCTATTCGTGAAAACCAACGAATAGACGAGATGACAGAAATTAGAAAGCAACACCCAGGAGAACATTTTGGCGCTTCTATTCCTGCAAAAATTACACCTGAGTTTGTACGTGAAGAAGTTGCAAGAGGACGTGCAGTAATTCCATCAAACATCAATCACCCAGAAGCAGAACCTATGATTTTAGGTCGTAACTTCTTAGTAAAAATAAATGCCAACATTGGTAACTCTGCCACTACTTCATCTATAGAAGAAGAAGTAGAAAAAGCTGTTTGGGCTTGCCGTTGGGGAGCCGATAATATTATGGATTTGTCTACAGGACAAAACATACACGAAACACGCGAGTGGATTGTACGTAACTCTCCAGTGCCAATTGGTACCGTACCTATTTACCAAGCTTTAGAAAAAGTAAACGGTGTTGCCGAAGATCTTACTTGGGAAATTTTTAGAGATACTTTAATCGAGCAAGCAGAGCAAGGGGTAGATTACTTTACCATTCACGCAGGGGTTTTATTACGTTATGTACCAATGACGGCAAACCGTGTTACGGGTATTGTATCTCGTGGAGGTTCTATTATGGCAAAGTGGTGTTTAGCGCATCATAAAGAGAGTTTCTTATACACGCATTTCGAAGAGATTTGTGAAATATTAAAATCGTACGATGTTGCCTTTTCTTTAGGAGATGGTTTACGTCCAGGATCGGTTGCCGATGCTAATGACGAAGCACAATTTGCAGAATTAGAAACCTTAGGAGAGCTTACACAAATTGCACGTAAACACGAAGTACAGTGCTTTATAGAAGGACCAGGTCACGTGCCAATGCACATGATTAAAGAAAATATGGAGAAGCAAATTGAGGTTTGCGACGAAGCACCATTTTACACTTTAGGCCCTTTAACAACAGATATTGCACCAGGTTACGACCACATTACTTCTGGTATTGGTGCTGCCATGATTGGTTGGTACGGTTGTGCCATGTTATGTTATGTAACACCAAAAGAGCACTTAGGTTTACCTAATAAAGAAGATGTACGTGTTGGTGTGGTTACTTATAAACTAGCCGCTCATGCTGCCGATTTAGCTAAAGGACACCCAGGATCTCAACACCGCGATAATGCCTTAAGTATGGCACGTTTCGAGTTCCGTTGGGAAGATCAATTTAACCTAGGTTTAGATCCAGAACGCGCTAGAGAATATCACGATGAAACATTACCTGCAGATGGTGCGAAAGTAGCACATTTCTGTTCTATGTGTGGACCAAAATTCTGTTCTATGAAAATTTCTCAAGAGGTACGTGATTTTGCTGCCGAAAATGAAATTTCGGACGATAACGAAGTCCTTCAAAAAGGAATGGACGAAAAATCTAAAGAGTTTAAAGAAAAAGGAAGTGAGGTTTATTTATAGCCTTTGGCTGTAAGCTTTTAGCAGTTGGCTCTCATTTTTAAAAAGCCAATTGCTAAAAGCCAATTGCTAAAAGCAAAACATGTTAATTGTATTTACTTCCGAAAAAGATATAGAAAACGAAGCTCAAAAAATAAATCAACTTTTTGAAGCGGGTTTACTGTGCTTACATTTAAGAAAACCGAATTGGACCATTGAACAACACAAAGAATTGCTGAATGAAATAGAAGAGAAGTACCACAACCAAATTGTAGTACATCACTGTCATGAACTAATTAATCAATTTAATTTAAAAGGCATCCATTTTACAGAGCGGCAACGCAGATTGCATTTGGATAATCCTGGACGATATTTTAAGAATTTAAGCATGTATGGGAAAACCATAAGTACTTCTTTTCATAGCATATCAGAGTTGCAAGAGCATTATTTTGAATTTGATTACTATTTTTTAAGTCCTGTGTTTACTTCTATTTCTAAAAAAGGATATGAAGGTAAAGGGTTCGATGTAAATAATATAGATAAAAATATTATTGCTCTAGGTGGTATCCATGTTCATAATATTAAAAAATCCTATGATTTAGGATATAAAGGCGTAGCGGTTTTAGGAAGTATTTGGAATAATAATTCTTTAGAAAGTTATATAGAATTAAAAAAAGCCAATAGCCAAATGCCTACAGCTAATAGCTAAAAAACAAATGAAAAAAAGACCCTACATACTTTCTATCGCTGGATTTGACCCTTCGGGAGGTGCTGGCTTGGTAGCCGACTGCAAAACCTTTGAAGCTTTAAAATGCCAAGGATTATCCGTTTGTACGGCAAACACCATCCAAACAGATACCGATTTTTTCGATTGTGTCTGGACTGATGATGCACTATTAAAAAAACAACTTGAGGTGCTTTTAAACCGATTTAGCATAAAAGTGATTAAAATAGGAATTATAAAAAATTGGACACTTTTAAATGAAGTTCTAAATACAATACTAAGTTTTGATTCTACAATAAAAGTAGTGTTGGATCCCGTATTAACTTCATCAACTAATTTTAATTTTCAAACCGACTTCAACGAAGTAGTTTTTAATGAAGTACTTTCTAAAATTTATTTGTTAACCCCAAATTACAATGAAATTCAGCAATTATTTCCTGAAAAAGAAATTACTGAAACCATGAAACATATTAGTAGTAAAACCAATTTGTTTTTAAAAGGAGGGCACAACGAAGCGGAAAAAGGAAAAGACTATTTATATACTTCCAATGGAAAAGTACATCCAATAAATCCAAAGTACGAAGTATTTCCAAAACACGGTAGTGGCTGTGTGCTTTCTAGCGCTATAGCAGGTCAATTAGCTTTAGGTTTCTCGCTTCTAAAGAGCTGTTTTAGAGGAAAACGATTTACAGAAAAGTATTTAGCAAGTAGCTCTGGTTTACTTGGTAATTACCGCTTTTAACAACTATAAAATATGAAGTGCACACAATATATCTCTCAAGGAAACACTATTGAGGAACATATTAATAATATTGAAAACGCTTGTAAATCTGGTGTATGCTGGGTACAACTGCGATTAAAAAATGTATCTATAATAGACTATTTATCGGCCGCAAAAAAATGTCGCCAAATTTGTGATACTTATGGTACAATTCTTATAATTAATGATAACGTAGGTATCGCTGCAGAATCTAGTGCAGATGGTGTTCACTTAGGTTTAACTGATACCAACCCAAAAGAAGCTCGAAAACAGCTGGGGGCAAATGCAATTATTGGAGGTACAGCAAATACTTTTGAAGATTGTAAACAGCATATTGAAGACGGTGTAGATTATATTGGCTTAGGCCCATACAGCTTTACTACCACGAAAAAACAATTAAGCCCTGTATTAGAAAAAAAAGGTTATGATACTATAATAAGTCAACTGCGCCACGAAGGCCTTAATACTCCTGTTGTTGCTATTGGCGGTATCCAAATGGAAGACATTTCAAAATTATCTGAAACAGGAATAGACGGAATTGCCGTTTCGGGCCTACTGACAGGCGAACCTATTGCTATACTTAAAGAAAGGGTGCAAAAAATGAAATTTTGGACCAACTAAAAAACACCTATAATGAAGAAATTAAAAATAGCAGATAAAGAATTTAGTTCGCGCCTATTTACGGGAACAGGAAAATTCAGTTCCTCTACTCTTATGGAAGAAGCTTTAGTAACTTCAAAGAGTGAACTAGTTACTGTAGCATTGAAACGCGTTGAAGTATCTAATGAACAGGACGATATTTTATCGCATTTGAAGCATTCTCATATTAATTTATTGCCTAACACCTCTGGTGTTCGTAATGCTAAAGAAGCCGTTTTTGCTGCCCAAATGGCCCGCGAAGCTTTAGAAACGAATTGGATAAAATTAGAAATTCACCCTGATCCAAAATATTTATTACCCGACCCAATCGAAACACTAAAAGCTGCGGAAGAATTAGTGAAATTAGGCTTTGTAGTAATGCCTTATATCCATGCCGACCCAGTATTGTGCAAACGATTGGAAGAAGTAGGGTCGCAATGTGTAATGCCTTTAGGGGCACCTATAGGAAGTAATAAAGGATTAAAAACACAAGATTTTTTAGAAATTATTATCGATCAAAGTAACGTGCCTGTGATTGTAGATGCAGGTATTGGCGCTCCTTCGCACGCCGCCTATGCTATGGAATTAGGAGCCGACGCTGTATTGGTAAATACCGCAATTGCAGTATCTCAAAATCCTGTAGCTATGGCAAAAGCCTTTAAAATGTCCGTGGAAGCTGGGCGTATGGCTTTTGAAGCAAAACTAGCACCTGTAAAGCAACATGCCGAGGCGAGTAGTCCGTTGACTAGCTTTTTAAGCTAGTTGGCTATTGGCTTTAAGCAGTTGGCAATTAGCTAAAATTATTTTGGTAGAAATCAGAAACTAGTAATGAGAGATTATAAAAAATATGCAGTGTGGAAAAAGTCTCATGAATTGACCTTGCACATTTATGAAGTAATCAAAAGTTTTCCTAAAGATGAAACCTACGGTTTGACCTCTCAATTAAGGAGAGCAATGTTATCAGTTCCAACAAATATTTCTGAAGGAGCGGGAAGGCATTCTGACAAAGAATTTGGTCATTTTTTGAACATAGCTTCTGGTTCTGCAGCAGAAGTAAATTACTTGATTGGAGTTTCTAAAGATTTAAAATATTTAACTGATGAGGATTTCAAAACAATAGAAACAAAAGTTATTTCAATAAGAAAAATGTTGAATTCTTTGCAATCAAAAATTAGAGCTAACAGTTAAATTTTAATAGATGAGTTACAAAAAAGTAAATATATCTAGTATAAAAAAAGCCAATAGCCTGCAGCCAACAGCTAACAGCTTCTCCAATGTCTTCGACCAACACAATTGGGACACCATAACTAGCGAAATATACGCCAAAACCTCGCAAGATGTGGAACGTGCTTTGACAAATACTAAAAGAGATTTAGAAGATTTCAAAGCATTAATTTCTCCTGCGGCTCGTCCCTATTTAGAGCAAATGGCGCAGTTGAGTAATCAGCTTACCAAAAAACGATTTGGGAACACCATGCAAATGTATGTACCCATGTATTTAAGTAACGAATGCCAAAACATTTGTACTTACTGCGGGTTTAGTATGACCAATAAAATTCCTAGGCGTACACTAACCGACGAGGAAATTTTGAAAGAAGTAGCCTTCTTAAAAAACAAAGGCTACGACCATATACTTTTAGTAACTGGTGAAGCCAATAAAACAGTAGGCGTTCCTTATATAAAACACGCTATTGATTTAATTAAATCGCAGTTTAGTAATATTACTATTGAAGTACAACCTTTGGATCAGCCAGAATATGAAACTTTAGTAGATAGTGGCTTGTATGCCGTATTAGTATATCAAGAGACCTATCACAAAGCCGAGTATAAAAAGCACCACCCAAAAGGCAAAAAAAGCAATTTTTATTACCGATTAGAAACGCCTGATAGACTTGGAAAAGCGGGCGTACACAAAATTGGACTAGGAGCATTATTTGGATTAGAAGATTGGCGAACCGATAGTTTTTATACCGCATTACACCTTAAGTATTTGCAAAAAACGTATTGGAAAACGAAATACTCTATCTCCTTTCCTCGCCTTAGGCCGCACAGTGGTGGCTTAGAGCCTAAGGTAGAAATGACCGATCCAGACTTAGTACAAACCATTTGTGCTTTCCGATTATTAGATGAAGATGTGGAGTTATCAATGTCCACCCGAGAAAGTGAAGTGTTTAGAGATAACGTGGTAAAACTAGGTATTACCTCTATTAGCGCCGAATCTAAAACCAATCCAGGTGGATATGTAGTGGAGCCACAAAGTTTAGAACAATTTGAAATTAGTGACGAACGCCCCACCAACGAAATTGCCGAAATGCTGAAAAGTCAAGGTTTTGAAGTAGTTTGGAAAGATTGGGAAAGTTTTAAATAACGCTTTTAGCCATTAGCTATTTGCTTTTGGCTTTATAAATATATATAATGAAACCTAACAGCCTACAGCCTACAGCCTACAGCTTAAGTTCGCAAGAACTTAAACAATACCACCGTCATTTAATTTTAGATCAAATAGGAGAAGTTGGTCAATTAAAATTAAAAAAAGCAAAGGTTTTAGTGATTGGCTCCGGCGGCCTGGGTTGCCCGGTATTGCAATATTTAACTGCAGCAGGTGTGGGCACAATTGGAATTATTGATGGAGACAAAGTAGATCAGAGTAATTTACAACGCCAAATTTTATTTACTACAGAAGATATAGGCAAATTTAAAGCTGCTACAGCTGCCAATCGACTTTCGAAACTCAACCCTTTTGTAAAATTTGAAATTTTCAATATTTTTTTAACGAAAGAAATCGCCGTTGACTTATTCTCTCAGTTTGATATAATTGTTGATGGAACCGATAATTTTCCAACCCGTTATTTAGTAAATGATGCAGCTGTTTTAGCTAATAAACCACTTGTATTTGGCTCGATATTTAAATTTCAAGGGCAGGTTTCCGTGTTTAATGTAAATGGAAGTGGAACGTACCGTTGTTTATTTCCTAATCCGCCAAAACAAGGAACTGTCCCTAATTGTTCTGATGTAGGAGTATTAGGTATTTTACCTGGTATAATAGGAAGTTTTCAGGCTAACGAAACCTTAAAATTAATCACAGAAATCGGAACCCCTTTAGTAGACAAACTATTGTATTTTGATGCACTCACCATGCAACAGCAATTACTTGAGTTTTCTAAAAACACAAAAATTAACATTACTGCTTTAGAAGAAAACTACGCCTTCTTTTGTGGTGAGCTAGATATGTCAACTATGAACTCTATTTCGGCTACCGAATTTTTAAAAGAAAAAGAAAATTATCATTTGCTAGATGTCCGTAACTACAACGAATTTGAAGCAGAAAATATTGGCGGCCTTCATATTCCGTTAGATGAATTAGAAGAACGCATGGGCGAAATTCCTAATACTAAACTGTTAGTTGTGATGTGTGCTTCAGGAAAAAGAAGTGCTAAGGCCATTGAGTTATTGTTAGAATATAACTACCCAAAAACACTACTAAATCTTGATGGGGGTATTACTGCTATAAACGAGATTTAATCAGTTTCAAATTCGTGCATTTTAATTTAAAACGCCACCTTAAAAATGAATTTAAGATGGCGTTTATTTATTAAAATCCTGCATTCAAGTCATAAGTGCAAAAAGTTAATTTCGTTTACTTTTTTAGCAAAAATGGTTACTGGATTATC
>CANNCQ010000053.1 GCA_947503135.1 uncultured Aquimarina sp.
AACTAAAAAGTGAGGCTATAAAGGCTAAACTGATATGGTCAGATGGACATTTTTTCGAAAAGACTGAGGTTAGAACTCAGCTTCAAAAAGAAAAAATTAATGATATAAATAAAAAAATTGAGGAGTTTGAAAATCTCAAAACTACACACAACAATATGTAAACGCAATGCTTTTGTAGTGCATTGAGCAAAGGGAGTTTTGTATTTGTGAGGTCGGCGTCACAAATTTTATTATTTTAGAATCGAATTTAAAATACTAAAAAGTGTAACGACTTGTGCGAATTCCGAAAGTACATGAATTTCTACACGCACAGACGTTTACATTTAACGTTAGCCACAAGCTGAAAAATGAACAGTACTTCAATTAAAAAGATGAATAAAACTAAAACTTTACTATTGTCGAAATGGCAATTGTTTTGGCATTATTTTCTTGGATTAATTCCATTGAGTATCGGAATGATGAATCTCTATTGGCTGATTAAAATACAGAATTCGGAAAGTTATAGCGGAGTGCGGACTGAAACGGAAATTATAACTTCCATTATAGTTTGGCTTTTATTGGCATTATTAATTCTTGTGATAAAAAAAAGACGGCTGAATTTTGAACAAATTGATGTTAGATTAAACGAAACTGAATTTAAACAAAAAATGTTGGAAATAGCTGAAATGGAAAATTGGAATCTGACAAACAACACTAAAAAATTCGCAGTTTTTTATAACGGCTCTGGTTGGACTTGGGGATTGAAAATAACAGTCTTAAGATTTGAAAATTATTTGTTAGTAAATAGCGTTTGTGCCCCAGACTCAAAGTCTTGCTTATCGGTTTTTAACGAAAATGAACGGAATATAACTCGATTGAAACGAAACCTAAAAAAAGCCAGTGGCTAACACGGTGTATAAAACATAGCTAATAATTGCTTAACCGAAAGGTTTGTGTATATTTATAAAGTACGCCAAATTTTTAATTTGGCTTTTAAAAGTGAAAAATTAAAAACAAAATATAAAAATTCGGCTCTGTGTTAATCCGAAAAGTTAGTGTCTTTTTAAACGCTACATTTCATACACAAGTCCGTTGCCCACAATATGAAAAAAACATTGAGAATACTAACAACACTTCTGATTTGCTTGCTTGCAGGCGAATGTTATTCTCAAGAATTGAATAAAATATATTACGGAATTGTTTCAGATAGCATCCATCGAAATCATTATTTAGAATTTAAAAATGACTCAATCGTTGAATTGACTTCTATTCGTCGACATATGTCACCGCAATTAAGAATAGAACTTCCTTATTCAAAAGAAAACGGAACAATCTCAATAAAATCTGCTGAAATAACTGAACAGAATTTGAAGGAATTAAATGAATATGGATTCATCCATTTTACAACTGGAATTAGAATTGAAAATGACGGAAAGGCGCTTCTCGACAAAACCAATGAAGTTATTTATGTATTCTTTGAGGATTTTAAAAAAACGCATTACACGACTTACTTAATAGATGGAGAAGAATTCAAGCAAGAGAATTTAATAGCTAACTCATACGGACTTGTTGATAGAGAAATGAAAATGAATCGTAAGCTAAAAAAGAAACTCAAACGAATTAAGTCTGAATTAGAAAATGAAGAATATAATATTGTTATTTACAAAGGAATTGACGCCTATTTAAAATTTGGATACGACAAAGTAATGGGAGTTATTGAATTAAAGCGAAAATAAATACTGTGGGCAACAACGTATATAAAAAATAGCGGTTTAATCGCTTAATCGAAAGAAAATGAATAAAATAAAGGTCATTGTTAAACTGAAAATTAGTGCGTAAAACCCGCTACTTTTCATATACAAGACCGTTAGCGCTCATTACTCACTCGGATTCAGAAAATTTAGTAAAGTTGTTTAAATAATTGACTAAAATCTAGCTGTTCAGAAGTAAAAAAAAACAGCTTGTAAGTTAGTTTGTTACAAGTAAAATAATGTTACTTAAAAGAAAAAAGCCAATACGTAAGCTACTTATGTTTTCGGACCTAACTCAGGCGAAACTGTTGTAAATAATTCGGACTTTACTCGAACGCAACTGTTGCGTGGTTTCGGATTCTACTCCCCCATTTGGCGTTTATAAAGTAAAAAATCAAAGCGTGAGCTTCTTATGTTTTCGGACTCAACTCGAACGCAACTGTTATGAATATTTCGGACTTTACTCGAATATAACTGTTGCACACTTTCGGATAAAATAACGTGATTTAAGTTGTTTAATCAGTAAAGTTGAGCAATCCTGTGTAAAAATTAAAAATTACTTAAATAGAGCCTTAAAAAATTGGATTAAACAGTGTATTGCAAATATTGTGAAGAGAAATTAAAACGCGCGCTAACACTATATAAAAAACATAGGGCAATTGGTTTTTATCTAAAAAGGTCGTTTTATGCTGCTAAGCCGCCAAATATAAAATTTGGCATTTACAACGAATGATAAATACAAAATCTTTATATTTGGCTTATATAATTTATCCTACGTCAGTTAATATCCGCTGCCCTACGATTTCTTATATCAACGTTGTACACAAGCAAAAAAAAATAAATGTTAAAAAGAAACTTATTATTCTTATTGTTGATTTGCTCAGCTAAACTTTTAAGTCAGAATATATGTGAAATTAGAAATGACTATAATGCTTCTCAAAATTGGATTAAGACTATCCAAAAATTTGATAAAATAAAAAGAAAAGATTCTATTTTAAAATTAATTGAATGTTACAGCAACGAAATAGTTGAGCCAAAATTTTTCTTGAATATTGTACTTGACGGACACCTTATGTATGAGGGATTAAAAAAAAATAGAAATAATATTTTAGAAAAAATTGATAGTAATAATTTTGAAATTCTTAATTCTTTATGTGAAGGCAACTTTTATCCACAAAGATGTAATTTAGGCTTTGTTTTAATCAAAACCGATGATGGAATAATTCATAACGATTTGAAGTTTATCAAGTCTATAAAAAGAAAAAAAGATAAACTAATAATAATCTCGAAAAACAACTCTGAAATAGAATTGGAGACTGAACTTTTCGATAAAGGAATCGATAGTAAAAAAAGAAAAATTAAAATACTTAGAGGTAAGAATAAAATTGACCTGAAAAAAACTAATAGTATTTTATTAGTCAAGATTACTGATAAAAATAATCAAAAATTGATATTAACAATATAGCCAGTGTACAACAAGGTGTATAAAACATAGCTAATAAGTGCTTAATCGAAAGGTTTTGTATATTTAGTAAGTCCGCCAAATTTTTAATTTGGCTTTTAAAAAGAGAAAAATTAAAAACAAAATATAAAAATTCGGCTCAGTGTTAAACCGAAATGTTAGTATCTTTTTACACGCTACGTTTCATACACAAGACCGTTAGCAGTAATGCATGAAGTGAACCCAGTAATCCAAGAAAAATGAAATATAAAATTTTGATTTGTCTTTTAACTCTAATTAACGTATTAACTTTTGGACAAGAAAGAAATGATGTAGAAATTAAGCATATGTTGAATGTAAATACTTATGTTAAATCAAGTATAATAGACTCAATTGCTCCAGGTGGTTTTGGAGGTTCTAATAATTTTGCTAAAAAATTAAATATTGACTTTAGAGAAAAAGGCTTATTTCTAAAAATAGACACAACAAAAGTTATACCATTTAAAGAAAAGTATAATGGTTATGAATTATACTTAGTTAACAAAAATGACTCAATTATTTCCCTAAATGCTTCTGATAGTAGAATTGACGTAATCGCTGAAGTATTTTACAAAAAAGAATGGTCATCAATTGAATATTTAACAAACAGTTGGTGTGGAAATAGTTATCATACAGTTTACTTAAAACCAGATGAATACTGGACATTTAATATCCCTAAGTTTACTGGAAAGATAGAAACGAAACTTAGATACAAGTTAATAATTGACGAAAATAATAATATTTATTCAAACGAAATAAAAACTAAAATCAATAAAGGACAGATTTATAAAAAAAAGAAATATAGATCTAGAGGAATTATGGATCCTTATCAGTAAAATACTACTGCTAACAATGGCTATAATTAATACGGGTTTTGGTGCTTAATCCAAAGTTTAGTGTATTTATATAAAGTCCGCCAAATCTTTTGATTTGGCTTTAAAAAGAAAAAGATAAAACAAAATAAAAAGTTTTGGCTAAGTGCTTAATCGGAAATTAATCGCTTATTTATTCCCGTACTAATCATAGCCGAAACGTTGTGCTTAATGCAAAAAAAACGTGACAACTTTAAAATTCTATTTTTTATATTACCTTTACATAAAATACCTTGTTATGAACTCTGCAGAAATTAAAATAGACTTATTCAGAAAATTAGATTCTTTAAAAGGAAATAGATTAGAAGAAGCTTATGGGATGCTGTTGAACTATATTAATGGAAAGAATGACATTAATGATTGGCAAAATCTTACTATTGAGCAACAAAACGCTATTAAATTTGGTATTAATCAACTTGATAATGGTAAAGGAAGAGAACACAAAAAAGTAATATCTGATATGAGAAAACGTTATACAAATGCTTAAAAAGGTTATTTGGTCTCCTTCGGCTGAAAAAGATTTTGAATTAATATTAGATTACTTGCAATTAAAATGGAACAATAAAATAATAAATAGTTTTATAAACAAGATAGATGATAATATAAATTTAATACTTGAAGATTATAAGATATTCCCTGTAATTAATGAGGAACTTCAAATAAGAAAAAGTGTTATTTCAAAACAGAATACTCTTTATTACAGGGAAAAATCTGGTAACCTCGAAATAGTAAGACTATTTGATTCTAGACAAGACCCTAATAAACTGAAATTTAATACAAAGAAGCACTAAGCACAACACAATGTATAAAACATAGCTAATTGTTTTTTAAACGTAAAGTTTGTGTCTATTTGCTAAGTATCGCCAAATTTTAAATTTGGCTTTTAAACCGATAAATTAAAAACAAAATGTAAAATTTAGCTTGTGCTAATTCGGAAGTTATTTCCCTTTTAACACGCTACATTTCATACATATCAACGTTGTGCGTCATTAAAGCAATGAAACTAAAAATAGACTTTCAAAAAATAAAAGAGCTTAGAGAAAGATTATCAATACCTCTGGATTTAGCCAAGGAATTGATAATTGAAAATGATGGTGATTTGTTGACCTGCGAACAAGAATTTCATAGAAACAATATCAATACTATATGCAGACTAGCAGATTGTAATGAAACAATAGCTGAAAAATATTATAGAATTTGTGGATTTGACATAAAAAAGTGTGTCAAAAAAATTCACGAGCAATTGTTCTATCTGACAGTTAATCCAGATGAACCAATTGACAAAATAGGATTTATATTATGGGCAGAAAATGAAAGCCTAGACAAATATGTGACTTCAAGAGATAAAAGTCTCTTTATTCAATCTAAAGATTTTGAATATGTTATTGACACTTTTAAATCAGTTTTTCCATTAACCGATTCTGAAACTGGAGAAATACAAGAATCATTTGATATAGTTAGCAATAACTTTTTTGACAATAAAACAAGTAGAATTATTGTTGACAGAATGGCTAGAATTAAAACAAAAGACCCAAATGTTGAATCGTTTTTAAGAGACTTAATTAAATGGTTTAATATTCAATTGAGATATGCTGATGATATTGTTGTCTATGGAAATTTATAAAAAACGAACGCACAACAAGGTGTATAAAACATAGCTAATAGGTGCTAAACCGAAAGGTTTGTGTATATTTACAAAGTCCGCCAAATTTTTAATTTGGCTTTTAAAAAGAGAAAAATTAAAAACAAAATATAAAAATTCGGCTCTGTGATAATCCGAAAAGTTAGTGTCTTTTTACACGCTACGTTTCATACACAAGTCCGTTGTAGCTCATACTTTACAAATAAATGAGTCTGATCATCTTGTCGCTCACTAGCTTTGTTTTGAGTTTTTGCATTGCTTCATCTAATGGAATTCTTGATACTGTAAACTGATAAAAATACACAGCTTAGTCGAGTCTGAGAACTGAATTCAATTAACCGCAAAAACGCAATTTGTGGCTACGGCTGATTGAATAACGGCTAATAATTGATAGTTTGTGAGGTTTTAGCTCGTCCGAAACGCTCTGCCCTATCTTGAGGTTTTGGCTTGTGCAAAAAAATACAAGCTACAACAATAACTATAAACAATGCAGGGCAGTCGCTAGCCGAATTAAATAGTTGATTTGCTTGGTCGTAAAAGCTTTTTTCTTACTTTTATACTGCAAAATTAAAAGACGCCAAAAGCTTTTACTTGTGCTGGTTTGAAGTTCGTTGAACTTCTTCACTGCACTGTTCATAGTTGGGGCGTTAGCGCTCATTACTCACTCGGATTCAGGAAATATAGTGAAGTTGTTTAAATATAACTTTAGATAATTAATTAAAATCTAGTTGTTTAAAAGTGTAAAAAAACAGCCTGTAAATTAGTTTGTGGTAAGTAAAATCTACTGTTGCTTAAAAGAAAAAAGCCAGGACGTGAGCTACTTATGTTTTCGGACCCAACTCGGGCAAGCTGTTATAAATATTTCGGATTCTACTCTACTATTCTGTATTTAGAAAGTAAAAAATAAAAGCGTGAGCTACTTATGTTTTCGGACTCAACTCGAACGCAACTGTTATGAATATTTCGGACTTTACTCGAATGTAACTGTTGCGCACTTTCGGATAAAATAACGTAATCTAAGTTGTTTAAAGAGTAAAGTTGAGCAATGTT
The DNA here is from genome assembly GCA_947503135.1 of uncultured Aquimarina sp. Classification (GTDB taxonomy): domain Bacteria; phylum Bacteroidota; class Bacteroidia; order Flavobacteriales; family Flavobacteriaceae; genus Aquimarina. The sequence continues at coordinate 6,775 of CANNCQ010000053.1, forward strand.
ATGAAAATTAAAAATTACTAAAACAGAGCCTTAAAAAATTGGATTAAAAAGTGTGTTGCAAATATTCTGAATAGAAATTAAAACGCGCGCTAACACTATATAAAAAACATAGGGCAATTGGTTTTTATCTAAAAAGGTCGTTTTATGCCGCAAAGTCGCCAAATATAAAATTTGGCATTTACAACGAATGATAAATACAAAATCTTTATATTTGGCTTATATAATTTATCCTACGTCAGTTTATTTACGCTGCCCTACGATTTCTTATATTTAACGTTACCCAATATTAAAATATGAAAAAGGTTTTATCTGTTTTTTTTACTTTGATATTCATATTGAGTTGTAACACAAAATTCAAAAATAATATCAGTGACGAATTTAAAATTGAGTTTTTAAATGTAGTATTGAATGATAGTACTTTTAATTTTAATAAAAATGAGATGGTTTCTAACTATCCTCTATTAACTCCATTTCTTCCAAAAAAACTCCCATATGTAAGTTATAGCCCAATTGAAAGAATCACTAAATGGTTATTAATAACTGATACTACATATATTAGAAATCAAATAAAATCAAATAGAAATCTTGATTTTAAAAAATTAGAACAATATGGGTGGACTGTTTTTGACTATAAAAAGTTGATTAATGACAGTGTACCATCTTCTAAAATTCGAAAAACTATAAAGGATTTAAATATTAAACGTGAATTAAATGAATTTCAAGGTTTAATAAATATAAGTCAACCGATATTTAATAAGAAAAAAGATTTAGCCTTTATAAGATTTCAAGGAGGATGTACTGGCTCTCCGATGTATATTTATAAAAAAACCAACAATAAATGGAAAAAGCATAAACTTTCAGATTGGATCGCTAAAAATGATTTAATGGATCCTGCTATGAAGAAATTATTTGAATAAAACATTGGGTAACACTATATATAGCAAATAGGGCTGGTTATCGTTTGCCTAAAAGCTTGGATAAATTTGTGAGGTCGCCAAATCTTTTGATTTGGCTTCATAATGAAAAAAGATAAATCAAAATGCAAAAGTTTGGCTTAGTGCTTAATCGAAAATAATCGCTTGTCTTTTGCCCTAAATGCCATATATTTAACGTTATCTAGCATTGCACTTTGCGTTTAAAACCAGCACTTTATCAAGTTGTAAAAAGTAAAAAAATTAGCCTGTTAAGTAGGTTATAGAAAGTAGAAATCTAACTGTTGCTCAAAAGAAAAAAGCCAAGACGTGAGCAACTTATGTTTTCGGACCCAACTCGGGCGAAACTGTTGTGAATATTTCGGACTTTACTCAAACGCAACTGTTATGTGGTTTCGGATTATACTCCCCTATTCTGTATTTATAAAGTAAAAAATCAAAGCGTGAGCAACTTATGTTTTCGGACTCAACTCAAACGCAACTGTTGTGAATATTTCTGACTTTATTCAAATGTAACTGTTGCGCATTTTCGGGTAAAATAACGTGATTTAAGTTCTTTAAACAGTAAAGTCTAGCAATCTTGTGTAAAATTAAAAATTACTTAAACAGTGTCTTAAAATTTGAATAAGGGGAATCTAAAAGTTTTATGAAAAGAAATTTAAAACGCTAGATAACACTATATAAAAAACATAGGGCAATTAGTTTTATCTAAAAAGGTCGTTTTATGTTGCCAAGCCGCCAAATATAAAATTTGGCATTTACAACGAATGATAAATACAAAATCTTTATATTTGGCTTATATAATTTATCCTACGTCAGTTTATTTACGCTGCCCTACGATTTCTTATATTTAACGTTAGCCACAATAGACAAAAATGGATTGGATTTTTACTATAATAGGATTTACTTTTATTGTTTTCCTCTTTCTACATAATAAATACTCTAGAAAGAAATTTAATAAATGGCAAAAAAACAGTAGTACAAAAGTTCTAACGAATATTCGTGAAAACTGGAAAGAAATAAAAATTAAAACTGATAATTGTACTGTCATAAATTATGATACAAAAATTAACAAAAATTCTCCAACCTATTCTTTGACAAACGAAAATGAAACTTTTTACGAATGGTTAGATAAAGATCCTAACAGAATTGACCTAGTTGATTTAGCAAGAACTAAAATTGTGTGTGATTACATAAATAATGGAAATGTTAAAAAACAATATTCTACTATTATAGATATGGATAAAACAGTTGTAGAATTTAAACTAAGAATGAGAGATTACATAAGTGTATATTTATCTGAGGGCTTTGAAGATGAAAATTACATTATTGATTTAGAGTTCTTGAGTGAAGAAATAGATATAAGTAAATTTAAATAATACTGTGGCTAACAATGTATAAAAAACATAGGGCATTTGTGCTAAATCGAAAGGTCTGTGAATATTTACAAAGTCCACTAAATATAAAATTTGGCTTTTATGGAAGAAAAAATAAAAACAAAATATTTATATTTAGCTAAGTAATGAACCGAAAGGAAAGTGCTTATCACCCGCCCTACATTCCTTATACGAATCGTTGTAAAACATTTACGAAAAACCGTATGAAATTGATATTTAAATTGTTAATTGGAATTTTTACTCTGACTTTGAATGCTCAAGCGAACGAGGAAGAAACTGTAATATTCTCAAGAATTGGAGAATTGAGCGATGAACAATTGAATAATTCTGGAGCTTCTAAACTGACTTTTGTTACGGACAAAAAAGGGGCTGAAAAAATGGCGGAATTGGATATTAAAAACGGAATTCCATTTCTTTTATTAATGGGCGGAATTGCACCAACGA
>CANNCQ010000054.1 GCA_947503135.1 uncultured Aquimarina sp.
TTCGGACCCAACTCGGGCGAAACTGTTGTGAATATTTCGGACTTTACTCAAACGCAACTGTTGTGTGGTTTCGGATTCTACTCCCCTATTTGGTGTTTATAAAAGAAAAAGCCAAAACGTGAACTTCTTATGTTTTCGGACTTTACTCGAACGTAACTGTTGCGTGGTTTCGGATAAAAATAACGTGATTTAAGCTGTTTAAATGTAAAGTTTAGCAATCTTGTGTAAAATAAAAATTACTTAAACAGTGTCTTAAAAAGTTGAATAAGGGAAATCTAAAAGTATTGTGAAAAGAAGTTTAAAACGCTAGGTAACAATATATAAAAAACATAGGGCAATTGGTTTTATCTAAAAAGGTCGTTTTATGCTGCAAAGCCGCCAAATATAAAATTTGGCATTTACAACGAATGATAAAGGCAAAATATTTATATTTGGCTTATATAATTTATCCTACGTCAGTTTATTTAAGCTGCCCTACGATTTCTTATATTTAACGTTGTATGTAAGCTAAAAAAGAACCTAAAATTGAATCAAGTATATACAATTACAAAAGGTAGATTAATTGAAAAAGAGAAAGAATGCAATTTCTCTTTCGCACTTGTATTTGAAGAAAACGGAGTTTATTTTTTAGAAACATTCTTAGAAGATGATTTTTATGAAGAAGGAGACTTTTCTAAATGGTTTAATCTTGAAGGTGTAACCGAAAAAAATTACCTGATTGAAATTAAAGACTTAACATTCACACTATTTAAGCATAAGAATAAGAAAGCGAGGTTTGTATGTAGGAACTTTATCAAACTAACAGAACAAGAAAAAGAATTACCTGAAAATGGACAGGATAAAGAACAGTCCATTTTTTTTCTAGAATTAGAAGGTTTTAAAACTGCATTTTCTGATTATACAGATATAAAAAAACACAGGAGATATGGAGAAGTAGATAAGTTTAATGGACCAAATTTTGACCATACTAGCTGTTCAATGTGCTTAGAAATGGATGGTTACGAGCAAAACTATTTCCACCTTATTTTCTCAAAATCTATCAATAGCGAAAATATCCAAATTAACTTTACAGAAAATGGTGGATATGGTAGATTGACTTACAGCCACTATTTAGATTTTAGAAATCAACTTATTGGATTTCTGTCATTTATAAACGGTGGACAAGTACACATAAGAAAAGAATTGACTGGAGACTTTTATCGGACTGACGGTTCAGATGCTCATATAGTTTATCTATATTCTTACAGCAAAATTGAAAATTCGAATTTAAGTAGATACTTACCAATAAATAAACATCATTCCTATAGCTCACAAATTTTTCAAGAAGCATTTTTCAAATGTTTCAACCTTTACTATCAATATGATAAAAGTTTAGAATTAACATCAACTGTTACTTCATTAAATCAAGCTTTTACAACTTCGGGTATACAACAAGCTTACTCAATTCTAATCAACGCTTTAGAAAAATTGTGCTCTAACTATCAAAATTCAATTGAAGAAGTTAGCGAAAACTTAATTGATGATCATATTTGGAATGAGGAAATAAAACCTTCCTTAATAAAAATATTGGACAGCAATAAGGCGAAAATTAATAGTACAAACAGAAATGCTTATAGTATATTCAAATCTAAAATCGGAGATATTAATCGCAGAAAGAACAGTACCATTGAAAAGATGTTTGATTTACTTGAATTTGGGTGTATACCAAGAAATGAAAATGTTGAAAATTTAGTAAATCAAGAAAGACATAATGCTGTTCATAATGGAATCATTGGAGATAACCCTAGAGATATGTATATAAATCTTCAAAAGCTCGACCACATATTAAGAGACTTGATTTTGAATATTATAGACTATAGAAAATTAAGAAATCCTATATACGAATATGCTACTAAAGAAGAAAAAACAAGTGCTTATCCAAAGAAAGAACTTAAAACACCAACTCTGTATTGTTCAGAACCATTAAGAAGAAATTAAAGCCAACATACAACAACGTATATAAAAAATAGCGGTTTAATTATATAAACGAAAGATAGATAATAAAATAAAGGTCAGTTATAATCCGAAAAGTTAGTGAACAAAAATCCGCTACTTTTCATATACAAGACCGTTACCACACATTAGAATGAACATCGAAAACAGAGATAAATTAGAGAAATGGCTTGACCAAAATTATTGGTTTGAAGACGGATTTATATCTGAAATTAACGAATCTAAAAATGGAATTGAAATTGTAGTCGGATATCAAACAGTCGGAACGTATGTCGCAGGAGAAAAACAGGAATTAAAGGAGTTTAGTTTAAAACCAATCGGGATTAAGAATTGGACTTATAAAAAAGAACAATTCTCACCAACAAAAGAATCTTGCATTAACGGAATTGACTTAGCGGAAAAAGGAATTGGTTTAAAATTCGATACAGAAAGTGTGTTTGAATTAACTTGTGAATCCATAGAAATTAGCGAACCAAAAATTACTCAAACTTATACAAAACCTTGGATTAGTAAACGAGAAATTTATATCACAACAACCAAAAAGGAAATTCCAACAGCAAAATATTGGATTGAAAAACTTGGAGAATATAATATTAAAATAGGTTTCAGGTATTTTGCAAGCGAACTTATTCAATCCGAAAAAGTTCCATATCCAGATTATAGTGGGTATTTTATACAAATTCTAAATAAAATAAATGAAACTCAAAAAGGTCTGTTCTTCAAATTTGTCGGAATTGAAAAAGGCGAATTAAGAATCGGAATTGAAAATGGAGACGAAAACGAAAAGTTGTTTAAAACCATTCAATTAATAGTTTCAGATTGGAAAAACACAACAATTAATTCTGGTAATGTAAAATTTACTGGAAAGGAATTTAAAGAATTTTTAGAAAACGGAAAATATCCCGAACGAATTGAAAAAATAAAAAACGAGTGGTAACACCGTATATAATTTATTGCTAGTTCTAGCCTACTTACGAAAATCCTCGCGGATTTTCTATTCGGTTTTTATTTGCTAAATTACGTGCTTAACCACGCAACAAACCATATACAAACACGTTAGCAATAATAAAAAAAAAACTTGACTTTGATTCAAATTTGATGTATTTTTACACCAAAAAGTAAAATTATGGCAAGACAAAGCATATCTTTCACTCAACCTAATGAAGAATGGTTAAAATCACAAGTAGACAATCAAGAATACTCAAGTAAAAGTGAACTTGTAAATGATTTGATAAGACAAGCAAGAAAACAGCAAGTACAAATTGACTGGATAAGAGCAAAAATCGACAAAGCTGAAGAAAATGGATTTACAAAAGACAGTAAAGAAGACATTTTAAGGCAATCAAAATCTTTACTTAATGGCTAAATATAAATTAAGTAATGAAGCTAAAAATGACTTAATTAGAATTCATCAATACGGTGTTTCTAAATTTGGAATTACTCAAGCTGATAAATACTTTGAGACTTTTTTTGAGTATTTTGAAATTATAGCAGAAAGACCATATTCATTTGAATCTGTTGAGTACATAAAAAAAGAATATAGAAGATGTCCTTGTGGAACGGACAGTATATACTACAAAATAAATAAAGGAATAGTTGAAATAATGACGATTATTGGTAGACAGGATTTGAAAAAAAATATCTAACAAATACAATACTATTGCTAACAATGGCTATAATTAATACGGGTTGTAGTATTTAATCTAAAATTTGGTGTAATTTTACGATGTCCACCAAATCTTTTGATTTGGTTTTAAAATGAAAAAATTAAAACAAAATAAAAAGATTTGGTTATGTGCTTAATCGAAAATTCAGTATTTTTGGTACCGTACTAATCATAGCCGAAACGTTAGCAACAAGCAAAATGAAAAATGGAAGAAATTGGAATTCAAGCATCACCTAAAAGAATTGAATTGGTGAAATTTATTCACTCATTATTTTCATCTAAAGACTTAATGAATTGGAAAGGAAATTTCGAAAAGACCTATATTTTTAATGGAGTTGAAAATATAGAAAATCGTGATTCCCATTCTAACTTTTCAGGTTTTGCTCTTCAAATTGAATCAAATGAAAGTGAATTTTCTACTAAGGTAACGTTATTGAGAACAGATGAAAAACACTCAGAAGAACGCGAACTATTTTTAGCACTAAAGCTATCTGAAAAATTTAATTGCAGAACGATAATAAGCGGACCTGAAAATCTTGCTGACCATCCTTATTTGAGTCTAATAATTGAAAAAGGAAAGATATTTGTGGGTGATGACAGCGGAACAGTTTGGGGAGATGGAAATGGATCAGAAGTAAAAATAACTAAGGAAATAAAAATGAACCGACCCGATTTTGATTTGAATGGAAACTTAAAGAAAGCCAGTTGCTAACACAATGTATAAAACATAGCTAATAATTACTAAATCGAGAGGTTTTTGTATATTTAGAAAGTCCGCCAAATTTTAAATTTGGCTTTTAAACCGATAAATTAAAAACAAAATGTAAAATTTAGCTCGTGCTAATTCGGAAGTTATTTCCTTTTTAACACGCTACATTCCATACATATCAACGTTATGTATTATTTAAAACAGAGCTTATGAAAATAATTACATTTTTGATAATGACTATTTCCTCTTTTAATATTTATGGACAAGAATATTACTTCATAAATGCAGAAAGTGGTTTAAATGTTCGCTTAGAAAGTAGTCTAACTTCCAAGAAAGTAGCGAAAATTCCATTTGGAACTTTAATACAAAAAATATTCGATACAGATAAATATGTTACTATAAACGATAATGGCAAAGAAATTAAAGGACAGTTTGTTAAAATAAAATATAATAATTATGGATATTTAGTTAATGAAGAAACTGAGCAATTCGAAAGAGAAGGTTATGTTTTTGATGGTTATTTAAAAAAACAAGACAACAAAAATATAATTCACAGCATTGAAATTAATAAAACAGAATATTTTAAACTATTAAAGAATGTAGATAAGACTGTTTATAGTCCTATAAAAATTGAGAATCTTGATTCAATAAAAGCAATTTTAAAAAACAGAGTAGAATGGGTTAGTGAATTTAGTGATGAAGAATACAAAAGAGAAGACGTTATTAAAAGTATAATTATAGATAACGGACAGAAAATTAGAATATCTCAAACAGGAAATGATTACGGGTTTTCTGAAGGATATTCTGGTTATTACCCTGAATATGGCATTCTACATTTAGAAGGAGGACATTCAAGTGATATGTGTTTTTCAATTAAAACAGGAGAAACAGCCTTAACAATTGGAAATCCTGAATACATTATTACTTCACCAAATAAAAGCTACAGATTAAATGGATATTTTGGAGGTCAAGAATGTATTTCATACTTTTTTCAAAAAAAAGAGAATGATAAATTTATCTATTTAACCGAATTTAATTGGGATTATGATATTTGTGAATTTGAAGAGTTTTATTGGATTAATGAAAATGAATTCATTTTCAAAAAAAAGTATCATAACGAAAAATATTTCAGAGGAGAAATAAAAAACAATACATAACACTATATATAGCAAATAGAGCTGTGAGTGTTTAACCAAAAGGTCTGCCTCTATTTACATAGTCACCAAATTTTTTGATTTGGCATTATAAGAAAAAAATTAAAACAAAATACAAAAGATTTGGCTTTTGACTTAACCAAAAGTAATTGCTTATTTTTCGCTCAACTTACCATATATTTAACGTTGTTCGTCATTTAAGAAAACTCGTGAAATACATTAAACTGATTTTAGTATTTACTTTTTTAAGTTCGTGTACAACGAATAAATCAGCTATTGGTTTATATGGTAAATGCGGAAAAAATTATTTTGCTTGCACTCAAATTGAACTAAAATCTGATAACACTTTTGACTATTATATTTTTTACGATGTTGGTGGCGGAAGTGTTTTAAAGGGAACTTGGAAAAGGATTGCTAATGATACTATTGTAATAAACACTTTCAAACAACCTCAATTTCCTAAAACGACATACATTGGAAAAGTAAACCCAAACTCAAAAGGAAAAGTAAAAATTCGAATATCTGATAAAGACGGTTCTTTGGGAGCTTCTAATGTTTTTATAAATGACAGAGCACAAATAAAGGTCGCAGATGAAAATGGAGTTACTGAATTTCTAGTCAACTCTATTAAAAATATTGAATATGGTTTTTTAAGTCAGAGCGAAAAAATTCAAATTGACAATCCAAATTATAATGAAATTGAAGTTTTAATAAAAGATTTAGACTTAAATGCAATACCTGAATTTATAACGAACGAAAAGATTATTTTTAAACGGAATAAAATTATAATGGACACGACTTATGTTTATAAAAGGACAAGTCTGAAAAATAAACAATGGAAATAAAAAACGAACGCACAACATTGGCTATAATTAATACGGGTTTTGGTATTTAATACAAAAGTTAGTGTATTTTTATAAGGTCGTCAAATCATTTAGATTTGACTTTTGAATAAGAAAAAAATAAAAGCAAACAAAATGCTTCGCCTTAGTGCTAAATCGGAAAGCCTATGCTTCCCTATTCCCGTACTAATCATAGCCGGAGCCGTTAGCAGCAATTACAGAAACCCAACAAAATGACAGTAAAGAAATTAACGACTCTTTTATTTTTAACAGTAATCTCTTTTATTTCTTGTGAAAAAATTGAACCCAATGAAAATAATTTGTTCAAGGGGAAAGGTTCTACCTTAATTTCAAAAGAAGATTCGACTAATTATTATTTTGAACTAAGAAATATTAAAACTAAATATGATGTAAAAACAGGAGAAAAACAATGTAAAAATTATAGAGTAAATATGATAGCTTCCAATGAATTTTACACTTATGGACTTGGTTTAAAAAATTGTTTATCTAACCTTTTAGGAATTCCAGAAAAAGATATTTCTTATCAAAATACTGATTTTGATAAATTTATTTTTGAGCTAAATTATAAAGTTAAAAATAATCTAGAGCGGATAGATAAGAATTTAGTTTCTACAAAAATTTTAGAAAAATACAACTTTGAACTAAAAACTGACTCAGCTATTGTTCGGGCTTATAATCTCAAAATAATTGATTCTCTTAAATTAGAAAATAGTATTTCTAAAAATAAAATAGGAGAAAGTAATACTAGAATGAGTAATTATGAAGCTGAACTCAATGGAATTTCTCTTAAGCATTTAGCTAATTTTCTAAATTTGAATAGTCCTATTTATCATTTTTGCTCCGAAATTGACTCTGAATCATTTTATGATTTTAAAATAAAACCTAAATCTAACATAAAGCATTTAAACGAGGATTTAGAAGAAAAATACGGTCTAAATTTTAAGGCTGACAGTTTGAAAATAAAACGAATAATAATAAAAACAGCTGCTAACAAAGTGTAAAAATAATTGCTTGGTCTGTGCCTACTCGGAAAATCCTGCGGATTTTCCTCTTGTTCGTTCCATTTTTAGTAAGTTATTGGCTTAACCACGCAACTATCCTTACACAAACCGTTAGGAGCAATATTATGAATTACGAGAAGACAACATTTGAGGGTAAAGAGGTAGAAATTCACAGAAATTTTCATTCTGATGGCTCGTTAAATTCTGAATGGACGCAAACCACATATGAGCTTCATGGATTTCAAAGAAAATTTTATCCTAATGGTAAGTTAAAAGAAGAGCAAATTTATCGTAACGGAAAAAAAACTGAACACGACATCTCATTTTATGAAAATGGCAACATAAAATCTGAAACTGTTCTTTTTAATAAAGAGGAATTTAAAAAGAGTTCATATTTCGAAAACGGTCAAATTCAACATGAAGCAATCACTAACTCTGAAGGCAAAACCATTTATTACAATAAAAGCTGGCATCAAAATGGAATGCTAGCATCAAATCACGAGTACACCTCGACTGGTGATCCTATAGGTAAATTCATCCACTATTTTGATGACGGATTTATTCAGACCGAGGGCGAATATGTCAATGGTGAGCCACATTACCATAACGTATATCTAACTAAAGACAATCAAACAATAAAAAAAGGTGAAGGAATTTTGTATTCTGATTTTGGTGGTCGTATGGCTGATTTAAAATCTGAATGTTCTATTAGAGAAGGAGTTAGAAATGGAGTTTCAAAAACATATAAGGATGGTATTTTAAAGTCAGAAGTATTTTATATAAATGGAAAAGCCGAAGGTAAATCAATTGAATATAAACCAGACGGTTCGATTGAAGCATTTGCTTACTTCGAAAATGGAATATTCACAAAAAGAGAAAAACCAAATAAAAAAAGCTCCTAACAATGTATAACAAATCATAGCACCCTGCGGGATGCAACGCTTGTTATACTAAACGTTGTAAGCAATTTGAAAGAACAATCAGATGAACATCAAAAAATACATAAGAAAAGAATATAAAGGTTGGATAATTGCAATCTTTGTGGTTTTGATTTTACTCTCTTTTGGAAAATCATTTGAATACGTAAAATCGATTACAGAAGTGAATTCGATTTTTAAAATTGGACAAATAATCTTGATTTTGGCATTCGGATTTTCATTTGTTTTTTATGCAATTTGTGTAGACGGACTTGAACATAATGCGGAACTTGAATTTAGAGAATATGAACCTGAAGACGTGGAAAGGTTAATGCGGAATTTAAAAAAGATGCTAACTATCTTTTCTGTAAGTTCTGTATTATGGATAATGGGAAACCTAATTATAGGAATTGAATACGGAAATGCGCAAAATTTGAAATATTTTATTGAAATAATTTCACTTCCAATAATTATAAACGGAATTATGATTTATATAAAAAACGGAATAAAAACTGCTTACAACACCATGTATAAAACATAGCTAATAAGTACTCAATCGAAAGGTTTGTATATATTTGAAAAGTCCGCCAAATTTTAAATTTGGCTTTTAAACCGATAAATTAAAAACAAAATATAAAATTTAGCTCGTGCTAATTCGGAACTTATTTCCTTTTTAACACGCTACATTTCATACATATCAACGTTGTGTAGCATTAAAAAACTCATAAATGAAGAAAAAAATTAGAATTATTAAGTTAGTAATTAGTATTCTAATTGTACAACTAACTTTTATTAATTGTGAGGATAATCATAAAGTGTATCATCTAAATGATATTGATTTTAGCCTTGATAAACTAGATAACAATTATTCGACAGATTTAAATTTTGGATTAAAAGACTCTTTATTTATTGAAGACCTCCAACAAAAAATTAAAATTGATTTTTGCAAAAAATCTAATATTAATTTGAATCTAGAGTTTAAAAATGTGGACTTAATTGTACCTGTACATATTTTTAATCGATGCCCTGACATTTTTAAATGTGGCAGGTATATGATTTCATATCTGATTAATAAAAATGACAAT
>CANNCQ010000055.1 GCA_947503135.1 uncultured Aquimarina sp.
ATATATCAACAAATTCATTTTTGATAGAAAAATTAATAATATCAAAATTAGCATTGTTTAAAATGCACAACGGGTTAAATTCTATTTATTTTAGACATCCTAAAAAGAATTAAAAGTTGGCAACTTAATTTGTTGTTGCTGAAATAACTGTTGCTGTTGCCAAAAATTATTAAAAAAGAAGTCATTATGATAATAATTACTTGGCCTTATAAAGGTTTCATTATAACAATTATGAGTAAATATTATTGGTTTACTAAATATAGCTTTGCCATCAGCAGAGAGATTATAAATTACAGGAATTTGAGCTATTGAAGTAAAACTATATAAAAAGCCAACAAAAAAAGTATCGATTTCATTTTTAAAAATTTAGAGATAAATTTAAACATAAAAAAAACCGCTTAAAAGCGGTTTTTTTATAAATATCAACTTAATAAAATATTCTTACTCCGGAGCTAAAGTTACCTCCAACCCATCTAACTCTGGCGTAATAGGTAGTTGACAACCTAAACGTGAATTGTCTTCTACATAAAAAGCTTCTGCAAGCATTAAATCTTCATCAACACCCATTTCTGGTAATACGGTGTCCGAAGTTACATAGCATTGGCAAGATGCGCACATGGCCATTCCACCACAAGTACCTTCTACAGGTAACTCGTAAGCTTTACAAACTTCCATTAAGTTCATCGCCATATCCGTTGGAGCTTGTACTTCATGTACTTCTCCTTCTCTATCGGTAATTTTAATTGTAATGTCTGACATCTCTTATTTTGCTCAAAATAGCTTTTAGCTATTAGCTTTATTAATTTATATTCAAGTTTTATACCAAAAGCAATTACTAATGGTTATAACAATTAATTTAGTCAATTGACTTAACAACAGCTTTTGGAGCTTCTTTTTTAGTTCCGTCAAAACCTTCTACACCACCTACAGTAGTATATTTCATCACGTATTTCTTATCAGGATAGATGTATTGAAATGCACTTTGACACATTAATGTAGCCTCATGGAAACCACATAAAATTAACTTCAACTTACCAGGATACGTATTTACATCACCAATAGCATAAATACCCGGAATATTAGTTTGATAATCCAAAGCATTGTTCACTTTAATAGCATTCTTTTCTATTTCAAGACCCCAATTTGCAATAGGCCCTAACTTAGGTGATAATCCAAATAAAGGAATAAAATGATCGGTTTTTAAAATATAAGGTTCTTCTCCTTTTTTAGTAATTTCTACCCCGGTAATTTTGTCATCACCTTCTACAGCTTTGATTTCCGCAGGAGTAATCAAGTTGATTTTACCAGCATCTTTAAGCTCTTGTACTTTTTCTACCGAATCTAAAGCACCTCTAAACTCGTTACGACGGTGCACCAAAGTTACTGATTTAGCTACGTCCGTTAAAAAGATAGACCAATCTAAAGCTGAATCTCCACCACCAGCAATTACCACATCTTTATCTCTATAAAGCTCTGGTTCTCTAATCATGTACTCTACCCCTTTATCCTCAAAGTTTACAATATTAGGAATAGGTGGTTTTCTTGGTTCAAAACTTCCTAAACCACCTGCAATAGCAACTACAGGTGCTTTATGCTTGGTACCTTTATTAGTGGTTACAATAAATGATCCGTCCTCTTGTTTCTCAATAGTATCGGCGCGTTCTCCTAATGTAAACCCTGGTTCAAATTGTTTAATTTGCTCCATCAAATTATCCGTCAAATCTCCAGCTAAAATTTCTGGATATGCTGGGATATCATAGATCGGTTTTTTAGGGTAAATCTCCGAACACTGTCCACCTGGTTGTGGTAAAGCGTCAATCAAATGACACTTCAATTTTAATAGTCCTGCTTCAAAAACAGTAAACAACCCTGTAGGTCCTGCTCCAATAATTAAGATGTCAGTTTCTATCATTACTTCTCTTTTTTTGCTATTAATCCTTTAGTAAATTCGTTGAGGGTTTCTACTTTCTCTTCAAAGTCACCTTTAATGGTTTTTCTAAATTCGTTTAAATTTTGTACTAAATCATCTACATTTTCGGGAATTACTTCCTCAAAAAATTGACGTAAACGTTTAGCTGTTGTTGGCGATTTTCCGTTGGTCGAAATAGCCACTTTAACATTACCTTTCGTTACAATACCTCCCATGTAAAAATCACAGTATGGAGGATTATCAGCAACATTTACAAGTTTTGCTTGCGCTCTACAATCTTTCCAAACCTGAACATTAACTTCTGGTTTTTCTGTAGTTGCAATTACCATATGTCGTCCTTCTAAGTACTTTTCGTGATACACATCAGTAACCATAGTTACACAATATTTTTTTGCCAAAGCAATGGTACCTTCTCTAAACATAGATGCAACCATAAGTACCTTAGCATCGGGGCTCGATTTGGTAAGAAAGTGTAATTTTTCCTCCGCCACGTTACCACCACCTACAATGAGTACGTTCAGGTTTTTAACCTTTAAAAAAACGGGATATAAATTATTTCTTTCCATTACTTAGCTTTCAGTTATCGGGTTTCAGGTATCAGTACTGTTATAATATGTAAAAATACAACCGACTGCTGATAACCGAAACCCGATACCCTTTTTATATCACATTTAACTTTTGTTGTAACCCTAAAAGATTTGCCCTATGGTTTACCACGTCGCCAATTACAATAATTGATGGTGCACCTAAACCTTTTTCTGTAACTACACGCTCTATCGTTTTTATAGTTGCAATACCTATATTTTCCTCTGCTCTAGTTCCGTTTTGTATAATTGCAATGGGGCATTCTGCTTTACCTTCAGCCGTAAATACTTCTACAATTTGGTTCAACTTATGCATCCCCATTAAAATTACTACAGTTGCATTACTTTTGGCTGCGGTAAATACGTCATTGGACAATTTATGCTCCTTAGTAGTTGCGGTTATTACCCAAAAACTTTCCGAACTTCCTCGCTTTGTTACTGGTATATTTTGCAAGGCAGGTACCGATACCGAGGCCGATAAACCTGGTACCATAGCTACATCCATTCCGTGTTGCGCAGCATACATCATTTCTTCTGCTCCACGACCAAACACAAACGGATCTCCACCCTTCAAACGTATTACATGTCCATGGCTTTTGCCATACTGCACTATCAAATCGTTAATTTCTTCCTGTTGGTACGCGTAACAACCTTTACGTTTGCCTACATAAAGTAATTCTGCTTGCTTACAGTAATTCAACAAATCAGGATTCACCAAAGCATCATAAAGTACTGCATCGGCAGCTTCCAAAGCTTTTACCCCTTTAATGGTGATTAAATCTACATCTCCGGGTCCTGCTCCTACTACTGTAAGTTTTCCATTTTCACTATGTAGATTTTCTGTACTCAAAAATTAAATTTTAAATCTTTACTAATTATACTCTTTTGGGCGTTTCCCTTTCGCCTTGCTCAATGGTCGGGCTATACGTTTTTACTCCTCGCTCTTCGTTACCTCAGGCTGTGGGGTAACCACTACTATCCCTAACGCTAATACTTCGGTATTCTAATTAAATAAAGAATTAAACACTTGCAGCTCTAAAAGCTCTTACTTTACTCAAAAAAGTTTCTGCAGTAGCAATATAATCTGTTGCAAAATCTTTAGATGGTGCATTTTTGTTAATTGCATATACACTATTGCTAAAAGCATCTTCTAATTTAATTAACCCTTCTGCTACAAAAAACTTATCGAAATCTGCTACAATCCCTGCCTGTGTATTTGTCTTTTTATTTTCTGCCAATAAAATCGCTTTTGCAGAATTAATTTGAGAACTATATGCGTGATACAAAGCATCGCTATACACACCTGCCTCAAAAGATTCTTTAGCATTAGCTATTTTTTCTTCACTTTCTAAAAACAGAGTTTCAATTAAATCGATAACTACACCAGCACACTCTCCTACTCCAATGGCCTTCACATATTCTTCATTAGTTCCCCAATCAATAAAATATTCTGCCGGTAAGCTATCTGCCTCCGATAAATCGGTTAATAAGTTATAAAAATAACGATCTCCTTTTTCTTCGTAGTAAGCCAAGAATTTTTGTCCATTTCCATTAGCATCATAGTCATTTAAAATTCTGCGTAAAGCTTCTGGTCCGCGTCTACTAGGTATTTTAACTACTTTATCAGAAAAACGCGCTTTTCCATCGCCGTAGTTTCCACCACCAAGTAACACTTGTAATGCTGGAGCTACTTTTTTATCTTTAGTACGAATGGTCATTCCTTGAAAACCAATGTGTGCCATGTTGTGCTGTCCACAAGCATTCATACACCCACTAATTTTTATAACTACATCTTCGTTATTTAAATACTGAGGAAATTCTGCAGCAATTACTTTTTCTAATTCTTCTGCAATACCAGTACTACTAGCAATACCTAAGTTACAAGTGTCTGTACCTGGGCAAGCCGTAATATCAACTGCTTTATTGTATCCTAAATCTACGAAACCTAATTTTTCAAGTTCCGCATACACAACAGCTACTAATTCTTCTTTTACATGAGGAATAACAATGTTTTGACGCAAAGTTAAACGCACCTCTCCACCAGCGTATTTATCTACTAAATCCGCTAATAAACGAGCTTTATCCGTATAGAAATCTCCTAGCAATACTTTGATTCCAATAGCTACGTAACCCTCTTGTTTCTGCGGAATCAAGTTGGTTTGCTTCCATTGCTCAAAAGCTTTGGTATCTTTTATTTCTACTTGAGGAATTTCAGAAATTTCGGCAATTTTTGGCTGTGGATAGTTTTCCGCATCAATAGCTACTGAGGTATATGGTACCGCAATACGTTGCTCTTCCACTAACTCTTTAAAAGCATCTAAACCAATTTTGGCCATTAAAAACTTCATACGCGCTTTAGCACGACTTTTACGTTCACCATGACGATCAAATACGCGTAATACCGCGTTCATCATAGGAATAATTTGGTCTGCAGCTAAAAAGTCATAAAGTACTTCTGCGTGGTGTGGTTGTGACCCTAAGCCACCTGCAACCATCACTTTAAATCCGCGTACACCATTTTCTATTTTAGCAATAAAACCTATGTCATGTAAATAAGAAAGCCCTGTATCTTCTGCTGTAGAAGAAAACGACACTTTAAACTTACGTCCCATTTCTTGACAAATAGGGTTACGTAAAAACTCTTCAAAAATGGCATGTGCATAAGGCTGTACATCAAAAGGCTCATTCATATCAAAACCAGCCGTTTCCGATGCAGTAACGTTTCTTACTACGTTTCCACACGCTTCACGAAGGGTAACATTATCTTTTTCCAATTCTGCCCAAAGCTCCGGAGTTCTGTTTAAATCCACATAGTGAATTTGAATATCCTGACGGGTAGTAATATGTAAACGTCCTTTTGAATATTCGTCAGAAACTTCAGAAATACGTCGTAATTGATTCGATCCTAATTTCCCGTAAGGAATTTTGATACGAATCATTTGTACTCCTTCTTGACGCTGACCGTAAACTCCACGTGCTAAACGTAAACTACGAAATTTTTCTTCGTCAATTTTTCCATTGTGAAACATTTGAATTTTATCGGCTAATTCGATAATATCTTTTTCAACTATTGGATTTTCTATTTCTGTTCTAAAACTTTGCATACCTTTTTAGTATTAAGTAGTCAGTATCAAAAATGTATACTGCTACACTATTTTATTTCAACATGTCACTAAAAATAGAGACTCTATTTTTTCAATACGATTTTGCACCGTAGCATTAAGGCTACTGAATAAACCCTACTCCTGCCGTAGTGTTACTTTGCGGATCAATTAAAATAAAAGATCCATTGGTTTTATTAATAGCATAACTATCATAAAACACAGGCTTAGCTAATTTGATATTTACCTCGCCAATTTGGTTTAACGATAATGAATCTGCTGAACTATCTTCTCCCGAATAGTCTGGTGCAATTACATTATCAACACTAGTTACCATAGCTTGTACTCTGTTAACACCGTGTTGTAATAAATATTTGGTTCCGCCTATTAAGTTTTTAGCATCCATCCAACAAACTTTAGCTTTTAAAGTTTTATGCACCCCTGGTTCTTCGCCTGTTTTCACAATCATGTCACCTCGAGAAACATTAATGTTATCCTCTAAGGTTACATTAATAGAACTACCTCTACCTGCTTTGTCAAACTTTTTATCAAAGAAATAGATTTCTTTGATTTTCGATTTTGTTAATGATGGTAATACGGTTACTTCGTCACCTACAGCCAAATCACTTCCATACAATTTCCCTGCATAGCCTCTAAAATCGTGAAATTCATCTTTTTTAGGACGGATAACAGTTTGTATTGGTAAGCGAGCCTGTCCTTTTTCAAAAACATCCTGAGCTTGTAGTTTTTCTAAGTGATCTAAAATTGTTTCACCATCATACCAAGGAGTGTTTGAAGATTTATCTACTACATTATCTCCTTTTAATGCACTTACTGGCACAAATGTGATGTTTTGATCTTTGTAGTCACTTTTAGCAATCATATTCTGAAATTCAGTTTTGATTGCATTGAACTTTTCTTCAGAAAAGTCTACTAAATCCATTTTATTTACAGCAACTACAATATCTTTTATTCTCAATAAATTATTGATAAAAAAGTGACGGTAAGTTTGCTCAATTACACCATTACGAGCATCTACTAAAATAATAGAAGCTTGCGATGTTGAAGCACCTGTAACCATGTTACGAGTATATTCAATATGTCCAGGAGTATCGGCAATAATGTAACTTTTTTTTGCTGTTGAAAAATAAATATGTGCTACATCAATAGTGATTCCTTGTTCACGCTCCGCTACTAATCCGTCCGTAGCTAATGAAAAGTCTAAGTAATCAAAACCATTTGCTTTACTACGCGTTTCAATGGCTTCTAATTTATCGGTAGTTAAGGATTTGGTATCGTAAAGAATACGTCCTATCAACGTACTTTTACCATCATCTACACTTCCTGCGGTTGCTATTTTTAATACTTCCATATTTTTAGCTATCTGCTTTCAGCCATGAGCTGTCAGCTATATTTATTTATTTTGTTTAATGGCTGATGACTGATAGCCAAAAGCCGAGAGCAAAATTTCCTTTCAGGAAATTTTAGAAATATCCTTGTTGTTTACGTGTTTCCATAGCTGCTTCCGATCGTTTATCATCAATACGGGCGCCACGCTCAGAAATCGTACTTTCTCTAATTTCTCCTACTACTTTTTCGATACTAACGGCATCCGAAAGCACTGCTGCGGTACACGACATATCACCTACAGTACGGAAACGTACTAAACGCTCTTCTACTACTTCATCTTCTTCTCTATACACAATATCATCTTCCGCAGACCAAATCATTCCGTCACGTACAAATGTTTTACGCTTATGCGCAAAATATATAGATGGAATTTCTATCTCTTCTTTTTCAATATAGCTCCACACATCTAACTCTGTCCAGTTACTGATTGGAAAAACACGAACATTTTGTCCTAGGTCAATTTTTCCGTTCAACATATCGAATAATTCTGGTCGTTGGTTTTTTTCATCCCACTGTCCAAAATCATCACGAACAGAAAAAATACGTTCCTTAGCACGGGCTTTTTCTTCATCACGACGCGCACCACCAATAGCGGCGTCAAATTTAAATTCCTCTAAGGCATCTAAAAGCGTAACTGTTTGTAATGAATTACGACTGGCATATTTACCACTCTCCTCTTTTACCTTACCTGCATCAATCGCATCCTGTACATTACGCACAATAAGCTCTACTCCTAATTCTTTAGCTAAACGATCTCTAAACTCTATAGTTTCTGGAAAGTTATGCCCCGTATCTACATGCAATAAAGGAAAAGGAATTTTTGCTGGCCAAAAGGCTTTTTGCGCCAAACGCACTAACGTAATTGAATCTTTACCGCCTGAAAACAACAATACTGGCTTTTCGAACTGAGAAACTACTTCACGAAAAATATGTATCGCTTCTGCCTCAAGTGGATTTACTGTAAGTTCTTTACTCATTTTATTTTAGCTTTCTGCTGTCGGCTTTAAAGCTTCCAGCTCTAGTTTTTATGTACATCCTTAAAGTTTTGCAAAAATACAGCGCACTTATGGGACTATCAATTTTATTTCTATATTTTAAACAAGTATATTAGTTACTAGTATGCAACCCGCACTCCCTGTTACCTAACACTTTAGTTGGATCAAAATATTTATGCTCATTAGGCAAACCGTTTTCTTCTAAATACACATCTAAATCTTCATCAGAATAATTATAGAAAGGACTTACTTTTAAAACTCCGTCTTTACCTAAACTCAATATATCCAATGAATCGCGCAAAGCAGTTTGCCCTTTTCTTAAATTGGTAAACCAAACATCTGGCTGATGTGCTGCCATCGCTCTTCCAAAAGGCTCTAATTTTACCTGTTTTGTAAACTCCACATGCTTAGGATCATCTACACCAGGCACTCCCATCACCACATCACGATGCGCTACCGTTTGCTGTGGAACGTATAAATCTACATTCAAGTTTAATTGAGAGATTACTTCCTCTGCATGACGATAGGTATTAGGAGTATTGTACCCCGAATCACACCATACCACAGGCATATCTGCCTTTGCTTTCACACAAACATCTAATATAGCCGCCTCGTAAGGTCTAAAATTTGTAGTTACAACTGGCTTTACAGCTTTGCTAACTGCCCATTTTGCAATTTCTAAAGGCGATTTACCCTTTAACTCTTCGTTATATTTCGCTATTTCTTCTGATGTAAAACTCATTTTTTTTAGCTGTTTGCTATTAACCGTTGGTTGGTCTTTAGCTTAAATTCCTAATTCAACATTACTATTTTACCTACCCCATTTAATTTTATTCCAAACTCTTTCATGAGCAAAATACAATATCATTTTTGTGATAAAATCAACTCCTGATATTGCAATAGCCTCTCGCCACTGATCATTTCCTAAAACAAAATAAGACACCACAAAAGTATCTATAGTACCTACAACACGCCAGCTAATAGCCTTCACTACACTTCTAATCGGCTTTTCCGATTGAGCATCTTGCTTGTAAGTGGTATTTGCTCCTGCTGCTTTTTCTGTGATCATAGTTACTCTGTCGTAAAATATTTAATTCCTATCGGATTAATAGGAATTAATTCCGACTGCAAATATATTACATATTTTTGAATTATAAAAAAACATAAGAGCCACAAATATATTTAACGTGAGTTCGACTTAAGAAACAGGAATTTTATAGAAATAAAAAGCAGAATATTTAGTAAATTAAAGTACT
>CANNCQ010000056.1 GCA_947503135.1 uncultured Aquimarina sp.
TTGTTGTGTCGTAACTACAATTTACTGCTATAGAGCAGAATGCTCAACTTTTTTATTCTTTAAATCATAATGCACTAAGGGTTATAATAATACAATTGATAATTTGGCTATATTGTAAAAAATTAACATAATGTATATATTACACAAAAAACTAAACAAGCTAACTACTAACCTGTTAGCATCCTCCCTACTTTTAATTTCTTGTGGCAAAAGCCCACGCACTAATAATTCAACTATTGGCAACGAGGCATCTGATAAAGTTACTTCAATAACTGAAGCACTGGAGTCTAAATATGGATTAACACTTGCTACTGCATCTGCCAATTCGAACACTAAAGGGATTGCCATTATTACCAATAGCGCCCCTAATGAATTGGTAGGTAAAATGAATGCTGGTTGGAATTTAGGTAATTATTTTGACGTTCCGTTTAAGGACAAATCTACTTGGGGAAACCCTGAACCAACAAGACAATTGATTAAAAAAGTTAAAGAAACAGGATTTAACACCATAAGAATACCTGTAACTTGGAGAACACATCAGCAAGATAGTGCCCCGTATCAAATTGAATTAGCTTACTTGGATAGAGTTAAAAAGGTTGTTGATTATGCCATGGAAAATGAGATGTTTATTTTACTGAATACACATCACGATACTGAAGTTTTTCAACCTATAGTTAGTAAGGAAAAAGAAACTAGTGAACGATTAAGAAATACTTGGTTACAAATTGCTACTTTTTTTAAGGACTATAATGAAAATTTAATTTTTGAAATACTTAACGAACCAAGGGTGAAAGGGAATAATGAAGAATGGGTAGCGGGTAATACTAATACTATTAAAGTTCTTAATAATTTACATAAAGTAGGTGTTGATGCAATTAGATCTACTGGAGGAAATAATTCAAAAAGACAATTAATGATTTCGACATGGGCAGGTAAAACAAATAATACAGCTATGGATGCTGTGATTATACCCAATAATGACCCAAATATAATAATTACAGTTCATGCATATACTCCTTTTGAAGTATGCCACGATGCAAAACGTCCTTGGAATGGTCAAAATGACTTAAATGAGTTGACAGCTGATTTAGACAATATTAAGAGAAAATGGATAACCGAAAATAATAGACCTGTAATTTTGGGTGAATGGGCAATGCTTAATAACAACCCTGAAACAGGTAAATCGACTACTAAAAAACAAAGAGCTGATTACTCTAAAATTTATGTGAAAGAAGCTAGCTCTAGAGGAATGGTTCCTGTACTTTGGGATGATGGGGGCTGGTACCGTGCTTTAAATAGAAATACTTTAGAGTGGGATTCTCAAGAACAAGCCGATGCTATTATAGAAAATTCGATAAAATAAATAATAATAGCAAAAAAAGCTGTTTTATACTTTAAAGTATAAAACAGCTTTTTTTGTTGTTTTTTTTAATAACCTAATCGTTACTACGTTTACAGGTACCAAATAACTATTATAGAATTGGCTTATTTGTGTATTAAGTACGTGGATTTAACGTAACATTTTATTTAACACTCCCAATGCTCCTCTTATAAAGGTTGCGCTAGTTAATACTTTTACAATTGCTTTAGTTGTAGAGTTACTAGAACTAGAACGTCTTGTGGAGGTTGATCTAGAAGAAGTTTTTTTATCTAATTTTTCTCTTTCTTTTTTAGCTACTTCTTTTGCTTCGTCAGCTTGTGCTTTTTTTATTTTTTCATTAAGTAACTCTAAGGCGCTTTCTCTATCTACATCTTCATTGTATTTATCCGACAATTCCGAATTATCTGTTAATTGCTTTAATTCACTTTTTGTTAATACATCCATCCTACTCATCGGAGCCCTAAGCATTGTTTGTGCTAAAGGTGATGGCCTTCCTTTTTCGTCTAATGCCGAAACTAAAGCCTCACCTATTCCTAACGAAGTTAAAACCGAAGCTGTATCGTAGTAATCCGAAATTGGATAATTTTCAGCAGTTAATTTTATAGCCTTTCTATCTTTAGCTGTAAAAGCACGAAGTGCATGCTGAACTTTTAATCCCAATTGACCCAAAATTCCATCGGGAACATCTGTAGGACTTTGTGTAACAAAATATATCCCTACCCCTTTAGAGCGTATTAATTTTACTATATTTTCTATTTGATCTAATAAAGCCCGTGACGCTTGATTAAATATCAAATGAGCTTCATCTAGAAACAAAACTAATTCTGGTTTATCACTATCACCTTGCTCAGGCATTGTACTGTATATTTCAGCCAATAGGCTTAACATAAATGTAGAAAATAATTTTGGCTTGTCTTGAATATCGGTTAATCGAATAATATTAATATACCCCTTACCTTCATCGTTTTGACGCATCAAATCTTCTATCTCAAAAGAGCGTTCTCCAAAAAACAAATCACCCCCTTGTTGTTCAATTTCAATGATTTTTCTAATTATTGAACCTGTAGATGTTTTTGAAATAGAACCGTATTCTTCTTGAATTTCTTTTTTTCCATCACCTGTCGCGTATTGTAATACCTTTTTAAGGTCTGCCAAATCTAATAGTGGCAATTCATTATCATCACAATACTTAAAAATTATAGATAAAATACCTGCCTGGGTTTCCGTAACGTTTAATATTCGGGCTAATAATACGGGTCCAAATTCACTTACCGTAGCTCGAAGTTTAGTACCTGCCTGGCTTGACAATGTGAGTATTTCGACAGGAAATTTACTAGCCTCAAAAGGAATTCCTATTCTTTCGTGACGTTCATCTATTTTTTTATGTCCGGGACTTGGTTGCGCAATACCACTTAAATCGCCTTTTAAATCCATTAACAATACAGGAACGCCTTTAATACTTAAATTTTCTGCTAACACTTGTAGTGTCTTTGTTTTTCCTGTACCTGTAGCTCCTGCAATTAAACCGTGCCTATTAAGGGTTTTTAAAGGTATTTTTATTTGTGCTTCGGCTAAGGTTTCTCCATCTAGCATTCCTGCTCCAAGAGCTATAAAATCTCCTTTAGTTTCGTAACCTTCTTTAATATGATTTACAAAATCTTGTTTTGAACTCATTCTTACTATTTTGAAAATTTAATTTAAGTAATTTATATTAATTTACTTACTTGATTTGGTATTTAAACTATTAATTATGACTGACAACAGTACATAAAACAGTATCGTAATTAAAATACCAGTATACTTAAATAGTAACACCATTGCTAATGAAACTACTATAAGTAAGTAACGCATCCAATTTTGTTTGAAATTCCATGTTTTAAATTTCAAGGCAAAAAGTGGAATTTCTGCATTTAAAATATAACTGCTAAATCCAATTAAAATCAATAATACATATGTATTGGTCAACCAAGAAGCTATAACACTTTGAGGTTGTAAATAATATATTAATCCTAAACTAATAATTAATAACGTATTTGCCGGAGTAGGCAATCCGATAAACGAAGATGTTTGCCTAGTATCTATATTAAATTTTGCTAACCTGTATCCTGATGCGAGTGTTACGGCAAAACCTAAAAAAGAAATATAATCTAAAGCTACCGTACTAGGGAAACTAATTGGGAAATAATCCTCTACTAAATGTGACTTCTTGAGTAATTGAAATAAAATCATTCCAGGAACAACTCCGCTTGTTATCATATCGGCCATAGAGTCCAACTGTAAACCTAGCTCACTTTGTACGTTAAACAATCTTGCGAAGAAACCATCGAAAAAATCAAAAAATATTCCTAACAATGCAAAAAAAGCAGCAAAATCAAGCCTGTGAATACTTGCAAAGTAAACAGCTATACAGCCCGAGAACATATTTAACAGAGTTATTGTGTTAGGAATATATTTTTTTACTGACATATTAATTCTATTAAACTACTATTTATTTATCGTTTTACAAATAAAGTTTAATATATTATAAAAAAATAACATCTTTGTAAAAAAAAATCTTTGAAAAAGCTATTATTTCTAATAATACTCACTATTTCAATAGCAACTACTTATTCGCAAACGCGGAATTATTCAAATGAGTTTTTAGCTATTGGAGTAGATGCTGCTGCGTTTGGTAAATCAAACGCTGTTGTAGCCTCTACCGGTAATGTTAATTCTGCTTACTGGAATCCCGCGGGCTTAACTAAATTAAAAGGCAAACAGATATCTTTAATGCATGCATCCTATTTTGCTAATATTGCTAATTATGACTTTGGTGCGTATGCCCTACCTCTTGAAAACAATAGTGCTTTGGGTATTTCCGTGGTTAGATTTGGAGTAGATGACATACTAGACACTCGGCAATTAATTGCCAACGATGGAACTGTAGGAATTCGTTTTGATAACCTACCTAGATTTTCAACTGCTGATTATGCATTTACCGTTTCCTATGCGCGAACTCCATTTAATAAAAGTTTCAGCTATGGTATAAATGCTAAAGTTGTACGAAGAATTATTGGAGACTTCGCTTCATCATGGGGTTTTGGACTTGATATAGGACTACAAGGGAAGATTAAAAAATATAGTTACGGTGTAATTATTAGAGATGTTACCACTACTTTTAATTCCTGGAAAATTGATGATGACATTTTTGATAATAACATCCAAGACGACCCTGCTAATGCTGTAAACAGGGAAAATAATTTTAATGCTTTAGATGCACAAGAAGCCCCTGAAAAAACAGAAATTACCATACCTAGTATACAAGCTGGTATTGCCAGAGATTTCACCTACCGAAGAGACCTTATTATAAATGTAGAAGCTAATATAAATGTTAGGTTTGCCGAATCTAACGATATAATAAGTACCTCTGCTTTTAGTATTTCTCCTGCATTGGGCTTTGAAATGGGATATCGAAAATTTGTTTTTTTAAGAGGAGGAGTAGGTAATTTCCAAAATTCAATAGAATTTGATCAAAGCGAAACTCTTAGTTTTCAACCCAATTTTGGAGTAGGATTTCATTATAAAGGTGTTTCAGTTGATTATGCACTTACCGATATAGGCGACCAAAGTGCTGCTATATTTTCTAATGTGTTTTCGTTAGTAATTGATTGGAAAGTATTTAAGAAGTAATATTATTACTGCCAATTAGTAGCACCTGTTATTTCTAATTGACTATTTTGAATGTAGGCAACAAATTCCAGTTCTTCCATATTAAAATTTACATTTTCAAATATGATTTCCGAGGCGGCTGAATTTCTAATTATTTTCTTGTCTACTACAATGTGAGTGTCGACTAAAGTTCTATTTCTATTTTCTCCACGTTTTACTTCTGTAATCTTTTCTTTTAGAAGCATTACAATATTTAATCTACTAGTAGTATCAAATATAGATGCATACCTTAACACTACATTATTTCCTTTTTTAGTTACATCAGTAATTGTAACAGGTATAGAAAGTGATGTGCTACTGAGTTTATTTAAAGAAGGTATTAATGAATTTTTATCGGAACCTACGATATGCTTTTTTCCATTTATAACCAATTGAGGAGTGTAAATAGATCTACCTCCAAATTTCCTACCATATTCTTGTTGGTAATTGGTAAATGACGCTTTACTAAAAGGATCTTTCCAGCCTAGTCTATTCCAATAGTCAACATGGTAAGCTAGTACCATTACATTTTCGTAAGAATTATTTTCTGAAACCTGTTTTAAAAGCCTATCTGCATTTGGACAACTACTGCATCCTTGAGAGGTAAACAATTCTAAAACAATATTTTTTTGTTGTGAAAAACCGCTTATAAAAAACTGAAAAACTACTAATACTAAAATATTTCTAATCATATTTTTGTAGTCGTTTTTCAAAAAGAAACCTTTCAAATATGAATACGAACAAAAAAGGCTACCCATTGTGGTAGCCTTTTTTTATGTTTTTTGAATTAATCTTTATAACAAAGAATCAATTGCTTCAGTGTAAACATTTTTAGGAGATACACCCACTTGGCGACCTACTATTTCACCGTTTTTAAATACTAATACTGTAGGTATATTACGTACACCGTATTTAGCTGCAAATTCTTGATTTGCATCAACGTCTACTTTTCCAACGATTGCTTTCCCTTCGTACTCACCACTAATTTCTTCGATTACTGGACCTACCATACGACAAGGACCACACCATGCTGCCCAAAAGTCTACTAATACTGGTTTGTCGCTTTTTAAAACTACTTCATCAAAAGTAGCATCTGTGATTTCTAAAGCCATATATTTTTTATTAAAATGGTTATTAATTTTTGTTACACAAATTTAGTCAATTATTGTTCGATTACTTACAAATCAATAAATCAAATTTACTTATTTCCCTATTATTTTAAATTATTATTCAACTTCAAGCAAATTAATATCAAATACTAACACTGAACCTGGGGCGATACCACGAGTACCTGAATTTCCGTAAGCCAAGCGAGAAGGAATAATTAACATACCCTTTCCGCCTTCTTTAAATAACGGAATACCCTCTGTCCAGCCTGGAATCACTCTATTTAAAGGAAAAGAAATACCACTTTCCGAACTTTCATCAAAAACTCTTCCGTCAGTAAAATAACCTTTATATGCTACACGTACGGTTGAGCTTGCTGTTGGATTACTTCCACTTCCCTGTTCATCAATTACATAATACAGGCCTGATGCTGTTTTTTGTGCCTGTAAATTTTCTGTCGCTAAAAACGCACTAATTTCGGTGTTATTTGCCTCTGTAAAATCTACTGGTTCCGATATTTTAGGCTCGTCCGCACACGAAATTAATAAGGTTGTGCTCACTAGTGCGATTAAAAATTTAAATCTTTTTTTCATAATCAAAATATATAAATTAAAGTATTGTTATTTAAAAAAGTGGTTCTATTTAAAATCTTATTTTTGAAATCTTAAAAGTTACTAACCACTACTTGCATCAAATATAACTATGCTTGTAAAAAGTTTACTAAACAAATATGAGTTTTATTAAAAATATACTGGCATCAATTATAGGCTTTTGGATTGCCTTAGCTTTTTTTATAATTATTGGAATAGCAATAATCGCAGGCTTAACAATGGAAAAAGCGGTTAGCGTTGAACCAAATTCAATTTTAGAAATTGACATTAATAGCGAACTTAAAGATTATACACCTTTAGATAGTGGCAAATTTGAAAAGATACTTGGATTTCAGGATCGAGTTGGATTTAATCAAATCTTAGATGTCATTAATTTGGCAAAATTCGATAATAAAATTAAAGTTATAAGTATTAAAAAACTACCTAACAATATAGGCTGGGCTCAGGCTACTGAATTAAGAAATGCGCTGATCGGTTTTAAAAAATCTGGAAAAAGCGTTTGGGCTTATGGCGATTATTATAACCAAAAGGACTATTATATTGCAAGTATGGCTAATAAAGTTGCTTTGTCGCCTGTTGGTTCTATTGATTTAAAAGGAATTCACTCCGAAGTTTTATTTTTTAAAGACTTCCAAGAAAAATATGGGGTTAAAATGGAGGTAATAAGGCATGGGAAATATAAAAGTGCAGTAGAACCTTTTTTAGCAAATACAATGAGTGATGCTAATAGAACTCAAATTAGTGAATTGATTCATTCGATTTGGTTAAAAATAAAAACGGATATAGAAGCTTCTAGAAATATAGATACTGAAGAAGTTGTAACTAATCTAAAAGGAAGACTTCCTCAATTAGCCCTAGACACAAACTTAATCGACCAAATATCTTATGAAGATGATTATTACAAACAAATTAAATCATCTATTAGCGAAAATGCTAAAGTAGTTTCTTTTGAGAATTATGTATTTAATAACTTTTCTACTTCACTTCCATCTCTTGATAATAATAAAATAGCTGTTGTTCATGCCCAGGGAGAAATTATATATGGTGAAGGTGATGAAAATAAAATTGGTCAAAAATTAATGATTAAATCTATCTCAAAAGCTACTAAAGACGAAGCTGTAAAAGCAATTGTACTAAGGGTTGACTCTCCTGGTGGAAGCGCTTTAGCTTCGGATTTAATATGGAACGCTATTGAAAAAGCAAAAAAAATAAAACCTGTGATAGTTTCTATGGGTAATTTAGCTGCATCTGGAGGGTATTATATTGCGAGCAATGCCACTAAAATATTTGCTCAACCTAATACAATCACAGGCTCTATTGGTGTTTTTGGAATTCTTCCTAACGCTTCTAAAATTTCAAAAAAAAATGGAATTAATGCTGAAATTGTAAGTACACATAACAATGGTGCACATTATAGTGTAGTTAAACCTCTAAATCCAAAATTTAAAAACACTATGCAAGAAGGTATTGAATTTATTTACGATACCTTTTTAGATAGAGTCGCTCAAGGTAGAAACTTAAATATTGAAGCTGTAGACAAATTAGCTCAAGGTAGAGTATGGTCAGGGTCGCAAGCACTCGCTAATGGTTTAGTTGATGAATTAGGTGGCTTAGAAGATGCTATTATTTATGCAGCTACACTTACCCAAACTAACAATTACAGCATTGAGGAATTCCCTAATTACAAAATGAATTTTAAAGACTTAATGAACAGCCCTTTACTACACATTCTACAAAATGACAATATCAATAGCTCCTCTAAAAAAATAGTTTCTAAACTTAATTATTTAGAACAGCTATTCAAATCAGAAGGAATACAAGCTAGAATGCCTTTTGAAATAGTGGTTGAATAAATTACTTATTAACTTAGAATAACCCGTAGTGCATTATGATTTAAAGAATAAAAAAGTTGAGCATTCTGCTCTATAGCAGTAAATTGTAGTTACGACACAACAATCTAAGATGCACAACTTTTTATCAAATTTCGACAAAATATACGAGGTTTTAAAGCTTATTTCAAACGAAGACTTGCTCCTTTATCAA
>CANNCQ010000057.1 GCA_947503135.1 uncultured Aquimarina sp.
CAAGGCTCGTAAGGAGCAACCTCCATTGTTATGAACTCGTGTCTTCCTAATTTTTGAGGTTTAGTTTCGTTAAAAAATTGCAATTGAATTCCTGATGGGTTAAATTGTGTCATAGCTATTCTTCTGCGTGTTGCTTTTAAATGCTCGAAAGGAATTGTAAAATATTCATTTTCATCGTACCTAGGCATAGTAAGCAATGTTTTTTCCCTATCAAAGGTGACATATTTATTTTCGGGTGCTTTTATAAAATTCTTGTATGCTTTATAAGTTAAAAACACACATGGCATACCTAAAGCTAAATAAATAAAATAATACTTTATTTCCATAAGTTCTTCATTACGAATCATTGTTAATACGGGAATAATAACAGTAAAAACTAAAAAGATGCCTGAATATATATAGATATATTCCTTGAAAGAACTCTTATCAGTAGGCTTCCATTCTTTATAAAATTGATTGTTTAATGTTGTTCCATAATTTTTGTGACTACGAGCAATATTTTCTTTTGTAAGTTCTTTGGGTTCTTGCCTAATAATAAAAGGTAAGTACTTACTGTATTTAGTGTTAAATTTTGGGGCTTTATGATATTTTAAGTCTAATTCCATTTATCTTTATTAAGTAATTCATCTTTGGTGCCTACAAATACACGATCGTGAAATCCATTATTTATTGAAATCCCTGTGCTGTAGCTTGTGCGTATTATTTGTTTTTATATAGTTAAGTATTAAAATTATATTGTGTGTTATTTTTTGTAAGGATTTTTTTTTCCAGATACTATAAAAAGCTTCTTTTTCTGAAGCAATATAATTTTCATCTTTCCAAAAGGCTTCGCGCACTAGTTGCTGTTGAGGTGTAAATTCAAGTGTTGGTTCTATGCTATTGAATAAAGGAGGAGGAAAGCCTTCTGATTTTCTACGTTCAAAATCTTGTTCTCTAAATTCATCAAAGGCGCTACCGGTTGGTAACGGACGGTTTTTATCCATATACCATACATAAAAAGACCAACTTTCTATTGGCTCTTTGTATAATTGAAAAAATCCCATATCCAATTTTTCATTTCGCCAAGGCAGAGGACGTTTTGTATCATTATAGAAATATAAAAAATAATTACCACTGGCTTCTACCCATTTAGTAGCTCTTAAATGATGAAAAGGAATAGAGAAATAGTGGCAGGCATTGTATCTAGGCATTGTTAATAAATTATTTTCTCTATCAAATATCACATATTTAAAATTTGGAGATTTTATATATCTATATAGATTAAAAAAAATAGGAATAAAAAAAGGTAAGGCAAATAATAAATAAAAAATATAGTAATTTTCACTACTATAAAAGGGATAAGCTTCATCTGCACCCCATAGTGGGAATAGTACAGTTATACCAAATACCAATCCTGAAAGCATAAATATACTACTCATAGCATCTGATTTATTGGAAAATAAGTTCTTTTGGATTTTATTTTTCATTAAATATTGGATAATCATCTTCATTTAAATCAAAATAATCTTTAGAAAAACCAGGGGTAAGTTTAAATACTACAAAAGGCAAAAAATTAATATATTTTCTTTTAAACCATTTTGCATTTTGATACTCTAAATCTGTTTTTATCCATTCTGTTTTATTCAATATATTTTTTAGCGTATCCACTACAACTAAATTGTTAATGTCAATGGTGTCAAAAACACCTATTCTCATACCATTACTAACCATTGTAGGATGAATTGAAGCTAAGTAACGAGGCGTCTCTTTTTCTATTAAGGGTATATATTGATTCCTTATCAGGCTTACCAAAAATTTCTATAATTTTATCATAAGAATCTCCAATAAAAAAAGTTTGATTATTGTATTTAAATTCACAGCGATCAATTTCAAAACGGTGTTCTTGTTTGGCAAACGCAACGTCTAGGGCTTTAAACTTGGGATGGTCGTAGTTGGGTTGTACTACGTAGCCTTCCTCAGTGTTTTGTGCTTTGAATGGGTTCGTAAAAAAACTACAGGAAACCATACTTAGTATTACAGTGGTTATACTCAGTTTTTTTAGGAGTTTTATAAAATAATTATTCTTCATGTTTAATTTTATTAATGTGGTATGGCCAATACTAAAACAAAAAATAAGTACAATGCAAAGAACGAAGATTTCTAATTCTAAAAACGTATCGAATGATATCTAGTTCTCTATGCAATAAATTACTCTTTTTTATCTTTTGTTAAATTAATTGTCGATAAAATTAAATGTTAAGCTTGTTTTATTATGCTTTACATTCAGTATAAGAAATGTAGATCAGCACTTTTATTTTATTGCCTAGCTAAATATTTTTGTTTTTGCTACTGTAAATATCAATTCCTGTAT
Organism: uncultured Aquimarina sp.; assembly: GCA_947503135.1. Lineage (GTDB taxonomy): Bacteria > Bacteroidota > Bacteroidia > Flavobacteriales > Flavobacteriaceae > Aquimarina. Next base: position 2,351 of record CANNCQ010000057.1, read on the forward strand.
TAAATAACTTTATAAATATTTACAGCACTATCGATTTAGTAGAAACTCTCTATATTTTAAGGATTATTATCGGTAGTTTTTATTCTTAATTTGGTGAATTCATTTTCTATTTGATTCATTATTTCAGAAACATTTTTACTAATAACTAGAGTTGGTTTTCCGTAAATTAATGTAGAATTAAAAGGTACAATTAAGTTATCATCTTTAGGCATTGCTTTTCCCATTCCTTTCATGTACGCTGTTACAAACTTTATTTTAGGCCTTTGTTCTAAAATTAATCCAATCCCTTTTTTAAGTGGTTGGTCTATTTCAGGCTCTCCTCTTGTGCCTTCAGGGAATAAAATTAAAGAATACCCATTATCCAACGCTTTTATCATTTTATTGATCGGGTCGTTAGCTGGGTTTTCCTTGTCTCTACCTCTTTTTATTAAAAGCGCATTTACAAAGAACTCTGTTAGTTTACCTTTTAATTTAGTCTTTCCAAAATGGTCGCCTGCGGCAACGGGCTTTACCTTATGAATTATGTTACTTGGTAAAGACGCTAACAAAGCCATTGTGTCTAAATGGCTATTATGATTAGCAAGTATTATAAATTGAGTTTCGTTTAGGAGGAATTTAGCATTATCAAATTTAACTCCAACAACTAGTTTTAAAAACCATCTTACAAGAAAACTATAAATTATTTTGAGTGTTATTTTTCGCATTAGTAGGCTAAATAATAAACGAGATGAAAAAATACAGGTGCTGTGTATGCAAGAGAATCTATTCTGTCTAAAACACCACCGTGACCTGGAATAGAATTCCCCGTATCTTTAACTCCAATGTCTCTTTTAATAGAAGAAACTACAATGTCACCTACAAATCCTGAAAAAGCAATCATAAAACTCACAAATATTATTTGTATTGTTGGTAATGGCGTTAAAAACCCAAGAAAATAGCCGATTATTGTTGTTGAAATTAATCCACCAATAAAGCCTTCCCAAGTTTTGTTGGGACTTATTTTTGGGATAATTTTATTTTTCCCTAAAAGTTTCCCCCAAGTAAACTGCATTACATCATTTATTTCTGTTATAAAAACTAAGAAAAGTAATAATCCTCTACCTCCTGAATTAAAGCCATCTATTTCAGGAAGCGACAATAAGTAAGCCATATGACTAATACCAAAAACGGTAAGCATTAATGTCCATTGAAGTAATGACATTGACTTTACTATTCCATTCGTATTTCCTTTTAATACTAGTCGCAAAGGAAGAATTAAGAACATAACAACTGGTATAAAAATAATAAATGCACCATACCAACCAATGAATGCTAAATAATATTGAATTGGAATTGAAATAAAAGCCCAAAAAATTGCTCTTCTATCAGAATTACGAAAACCTAATAGAGAATACAATTCTCTAAATGCCACAAACGAAAGAAATGCAATTGCTATGTATGAAATGTTTGTATTAACAATAGTTGCTAATATAAAAATGGTAGCCATGAACCACCAAGATTTTGTTCGAGCTTTGAGCTCTTTTAAATTTGCTTTTGGTTTTATTTTACCAATAACGTAAAATAGAACACTAGCAAAAGTTAGAATTCCAAAAATTAATGATACTACAATTAATAAATCATTGTTTTCAAGGAATTTTATGTGAAATAGTTCTTTCATATTTTATTTTAGTGTTTTTTTTATTCTAGTAATTGTACTAATTAAGATTAAGGAAATGAGTACTGTAAATATCCAAAATGAATATTTACCAAATCCGATAGAGTAAAAACTTAAAAGGCCATATAAACCAATTACAAATGCTCGGTCACTTTTACCCATTGGTCCGTCATATTGTCTAATGCCCGAAACAGATTTTCCAAGAATGCCAGAAAATTCATTAATAATGCTTAAACACAGGAAAATTACGATTAAATATAAATTATCTTTTTCAAAAATAAGTAATGGAAAGAAAATGAATAGGTCAGAAATAACATCACCAATTTCATTTAGTATTTCACCTTTTTTGGTTTGTTGATTATATGTTCTTGCCATCATACCATCAAGTGCGTTTAGTGCCATTCTAATAAACAAGCCTATGGGAAGAGCAAGAAATAAATATTTATTACTTTCCGCATACCAAAAGAGTATTCCAATTATTAAAGAAAGTAAAATTGAAGAAATCGTTATCTGATTTGCAGTAATTCCAATTTTGTGAAGTCCTTTTAAAATAGGTAATAATAATTTCTGGAATTTTGGTTTTATCTTATAAATTGAAATCATTCGTTTTTATGTTGAATTCAAGGAAGGTTGCTACATTCAAATTTCTAACGTAACAAAGGCTATTATATTATATAATCCAAATTACAAATTTTAGTTCATATTTTGTGATTTCTTTAGAAGTTTTGACGCCTATAACTTTTTAAGGACTGTTGTTTTGTTTAGGTTAAATAGAGGAGGGGGGGTAATTATAAGTATTGTTAGCGCGGGTATTTCTTTGTTATTTTTTCTTTATTCGTATTTATTTTTAAGGTTATACTATTTTTTGTAATAGTGTCAATTTCTATACAATTTCTTAGTCCACCGATAACGTGATTTGAACATTTTGATTTTTCAAATCCTGTAGCAATTATTTCATTTGAGTTTTTAACGTCATATATTTTTAGTTTTTCGATCTTTTCATTTGTTTCGGCTAAGTATACTAGTACTTGTTCTTTTTCGACAGTATCTATAAAAATTCCACTTCGTATGCTTTTGCCTGATTCTTTATCAATTAATTGAAAATAATGTGGGTTGCCTGAACCGAACGACTGAACAAATACAAATGAATTATCGAAATCCGCACCGACATATCCAATATTTTTATGTGGTAAGCCATAACTACCCTCATTTAAGTCTTTAATTTTTATTGTTCCATTCATTAAGACAATTGTTTGAAGGGTGTCAGTTGAATTAGGCTCAACATAAACTTGATATTCTAATTTGTACCCGTTTTTTAATTTTTTTTTATAATCATAGTCTAAGTAAGCTGAATCTAAAATGTAAGTTCTAGCAATAGTAGTTTGCTTCCTGTTATGTTTTTGTGGTATATTATAATTGCTCTGATAATCTATGTTACCTCTTTTTGATTTACAGCTTGTAAATATCAAAATGGCTAATATGTAACTTAAGTATTTCATTTTTATTAGGGCTAACGTGTTAGCAAAAAAAAACGGGACAAAGTAGATAAGCACTTTTTTTTAGTTTATTAATAAACATAATATAAATTTTTGTTTCGTGTTTTTCATATAAATTCATATTTTATGTTCAGCACAAATTACTTACATTTTTTTTACGGTATAACTACCATTTTTATTTTACTTTTTCATATTCTTTCGGTTCATATTTTACTTTTCCATAATTTTTGAACATCAATTCTTCCTCAATTATTGCACCACTTCTAAATTTTGCGTTTTTAGTTCTCCAAATTTCATTTGCTCTAAAAAACTCGTTATTTTTCTTTATGAACCTGTGGTTTTTTTCCAAAACGTGATAGTTAAAATCAAGTTCGGAATCCACCCTAATTTCACCTTCAAGTAGTTTGTTAGTTAGCCACAAATTAATTTGAAAAGTCCAATTTGTATTATTTGTTAGTTGGAAATCTAAATAGTTATAAAACACTGTTGCACCGCTTGCAAAAGGCAAAACTCTACCGTCATCAGGAAATGGGTCAAAACTGTGATGATGTCTTTCGTTGATAGTCAAAGGTGAATGAAGTGCTAACCAATGCATTAAATTTGAACTTTGACATATTCCACCTCCAATTCCAGATTTTGCTTCTCCAAAGGATAGTTCCATTCCAAGTTTATAGCCTTTCTTCTTTGTAGGTAATCCAACTGTTTTGCAGAACGAAAATGTTTCTCCTGGTTTTATTATAGTTCCGCTTACACTTTCAATAACTAATTTTAAATTATCAATTTTATTATATTGAAGAATCATATCTGTTTCTCCTAGTTTTTTCAAGAGTTTAGATTGGTGTTTTTTAACTCTAAAACCTAATTTTTCAATTTTCTTTTCCGAAGTATATTTTTTGTTGTCAAAAAACCAAGAAATTCTTTTTCTTATTCGTTTCTCCCAAATCGAAACAAAGTAGAATATTGGATGTCTTTGAGATAGTAATTTCTTTTTTTTCGACATTTTTTCTAGTTGGTGGTAAGACTAAGTATTACTTCCGTTAACGATTTGCATATGACTTTGTGGTGATTTCAAAGCGATTTCCTATTGCTTATAATAAAGTACGATGCGGGAGCTTACTTGAAGACAGACCTTGTTGTAAGCTATATATGTTGTTGTAAAATGTTCTTTATTCTATTTCTCGCCCTTCTAATTTCTGTCCGTTAATTTTGATAATTTCATGTTTCATTCTTTCTGGAATTTGAATTATTAATTTGTCTATAAGAAACGAATGGTGCATAAAAGTCCATTCTTTACTTAATAGTCGGAGTGTATCATTTTTAATCTCTGTTTTGAAAAAAAGGATTTTTTCTCCAATTTCTTCTGGTTTGTTTTGGATTCCGTGGTAGCCAACACTTTCTAATTTTCCAGTGATATCAATATTAATTGTCTCGGTCAGTTTTTTATTTATTTCAACTCCGTTGTCACAGTAACACTCAATAATCAGGTAATTAATATTTTCAGCATTTACTGTCTGAGTTAAACAATCTTCAACCGAAAAATCTTGTCCGTAGCAAGAAATAGTCAGGACGATAGTCAAAATAGTTAGAAGTCGTTTCATTTTAATGCTTTTAAGTATTAAGATAAAAATCGTAGGACAGTTAAAAGAAACTGACGTACAATCAATTATAACTTGAATATAAATATTTTACTTTTATTATTCGTTGTAAATGCAAATTTATATTTAGCAGCAATAACAGAATTAAAAACCAACTTTTTTAATAAAAACAAATGTCCTATGTTTTTTATATTGTTGACTGAATTTTTATTTTTAGAATCTAAAAATTTTCATAAAGCTTACTAATTTCTTTCTCTGTAAAATTTAGAATAGGTTCATTTATTATTGTTTTTAATTTTCCGCGAATTCTCTTTTTAAGAATAATCTTTTTTTTATCCTGGTCATCTATATTTAATGTTAAGGTGTTGTTATTTGTCAATTTTTCTTATAACTAATTTATTCCAATTTAAATACATGGTAACAGCTATTATTAAACAAGTAATTGTAAAAATATAGTATCCAATTCCAAATGCTTTATGAAAGCAAAAAGATGTAATAAACAAAAGGAAAATTATGCGCAACAATCTAAAAGGAGAGGAAAATATAACTGTTGAAATTTTATTTATTTCAACATCATATTCACTTCTGTCTAGATCTTTTAATTCTAGATTTTTACTTTTTTTATCTCCATATCGTATGTAAATTGAGTGACTTTTATTATTTAAATCTACATTCATTTTATTTTTAATAGCTCCTATTTCTTTGTTGTCCAAATAGAGGATTATATTCTCATTATTCGTTTCTTTTACAATAATATTTAGTTTTTTCATATTTACCTTAAAGCAATTAGTATTTTAATAGCTCTTTATTAACGCACTATCTTTTTTAATATACACCCGTCCTGAATAAAGGCTACATAATTTTAAACATTATGTACAAAAACGACAAAGTAATTAGACGGTATTCTGAATCTTTTAAACTCAAAATTTTAGACGAACTTACCGCAGGAAAATTAAACAAATATCAACTAGGTAAAGCTTATGGTATAGCACCTTCCACCATCAACGAGTGGATTAAGAAGTATAACCGGAAAGACCTAATGAACACCAGAGTGACTGTGAAAACCAAAGACGAGATAACACGTATTAAACAGCTACAAAAAGAGATTGAACAGCTTAAAAAACTGCTTTTGAAAAAAGATATGGATGCGCTTATTGACGATTCATACCTTGAAGTAGCAGCTGAACAGCTGGGTTATAAATCTGTTCTTGAACTTAAAAAAAAACTAAGTATCAAGCCTTAATAAAGGCCAAAGAAAAAGCTAAGGGGTTTGCTTCTTTATCAACTATAACAGATTGTTTCGGACTTAAACGTGATGCGTATTACAAGTACAAAAGGCGTGAAAACAAACGTATTGAAATAGAAGAAAAAGTTCTGTCAATAGTCAAAAACAGACGCAAATCCCTTCCTAGAGAAGGCGTTAGAAAACTTACCAAATCATTAGACTCAGAGTTCTCTAACGCCAATCTAAAAATAGGTAGAGATACCTTATTCAACATTCTTAGAAAATACGATATGCTTACACTTAGAAAAAAATATAGCTCAAGAACAACAAACTCATTGCACAGGTTTTATAAATACAAAAACATAGTTAAGGACCTAAAGGTTACTAGACCCAATCAAGTTTGGGTAAGTGATATCACTTATATAAGAACCATAAAAGGATTTTGTTATCTAGCGCTCATTACAGACATGCACAGCCGTAAAATAGTAGGTTACGAC
>CANNCQ010000058.1 GCA_947503135.1 uncultured Aquimarina sp.
ACTTTGATAGTCCAGTAACCATTTTTGCTAAAAAAGTAAACGAAATTAACTTTTTGCACTTATGACTTGAATGCAGGCATTAAAATCTCAAATCAATTCAAAAAACACTCGTAATTTCTCTACTTTAGCTTAAAAAAATTAATAAAAAAATATCCTATGTTAAAAAAACTACCCTTCTTTTTAATTTCTATCCTTATTTTTAACTTTAGTTATTCTCAAAAAGCTAGTAGTATAAAACAGGTAAAAATAAAAACCATTAAAGAGTACATAGAAGTTGAAGCCGAAAGCTTTCAATCTCAAGATTTAACAAAAAATAGAGCGTGGTACATAACCAGCGATGAACGAACAAAAAAAATAAAACCCGATCCTGATAAAAAACATATAGGAGGTGCTAGTAATAGAACTTATATTGAAGTACTTCCAGAAACATTTACAGCTAAAACTAGAACTATGCGTGAGGGGGTTAATTTTTCTAGAACTCCCGGAAAAGTTGCTGTTTTGAATTATAAAGTAAATTTTAAAACTACCGGTAAATTTTATGTATGGGTAAGAGGGTATTGCTCTAGTACTTTAGATAATAGTATTCATGTTGGAATAGATGATAAATGGAAAGAAAGCGGAACTGGAATTTATTTTTGTGATGGACAAGACAAATGGAGTTGGTCCTCATACATAAGAGACCGCACTGACGATTGTGACCCTAACGCTAAACGCGCCTATATTATTGTAAATCGACCAGGGACCCATACTATTCAATTTTCTATGCGAGAAGATGGTTTTGAATTTGACAAATTTGTACTTACAAAGGAAGTAACAAAAAAACCTAGATAAGGTTTATTTAGATGTTGTGCGTCATTTAAGAAAAAACCGAAAACAAAAGAAATTGAGTTGGATAAATAAAATATTTGGTACAAATAAGGTAGAGAAAATTCCAACACGAAAAGTTAACTATATCCAAATAACAAAGGATTGGAACGCTGACCCAGTTTCGCCTGAAATTGAATTAAAAGTGGACGGAATTGACTTGATAATGGATTTTTATCTCAATCATTTTCAATTCGACAAATATCAAGAAGGAGATAAAGTCAAAATCCGATTTAAAAACTGTTCTGAGTATTCTCTAAATACTTGCAATGACGAAGGATATTTTTATGGACAATATAGAACAAATCACAACGAATTACCTTGGGGAGAATTCTATGAAATTAAAAGTGGGTTAGACAAAGAGTTACCAAATCCAATTCAGAGAATACAAAACGACAATTCGAACAGAAAACATTTCATATTCTTTTTTAAGGACGGGACATTCGAATGCCTTGCTTCTGACTATTATTTGGATTTTTATAACGAAAAGGTACTAAAGAGCTGTAAAACCTATAAAGTAGTTTTAGGAAATAAAGAAATTGGAACTTCAAAACTCGAAAAAGCAGATGCACCAATGGGAGTTGCATTTGGACTAATTGAATTCAATGGAATTGAAACACCATACGAATTCTTCAAAGAATACTGCTTAGAAAATAATATCGTGATAAATACTGACGAACCAGAGTTTCAATTTATTGACACTCAAGTGATATCGGAATTAAAAGTATTCAGACAAGATGGACTTGAAATAAAAGGAGTTTCTGGAAATGCAATTACAGGAATGAAAGACGAAGGGTATGAAATCTCAATTTTGGGAATAAGTTATCCATTTTATGAAGAGGAATTTCCTCATCACGTTGAACACTATGAAAATATGTTTAAAAAAGAATAAAAAACGAACGCACAACAATGGCTATAATTAATACGGGTTTTAGTGTTTAATCCAAAGTTTAGTGTATTTTTATAATGTCCGCCAAATCTTTTGATTTGGCTTTTAAAATGAAAAAATTAAAACAAAATAAAAAGTTTTGGCTAAGTGCTTAATCGGAAATTCAGTAATTTTAACTCCCGTACTAATCATAGCCGAAACGTTGCAAAACATAAGAAAAAATAAAATCAGATATAATGAAATTAGTTTTTTATCTCGTACTTCTTTTTATTAATATTTCTTGTAAAAACAATAATTCTGAGCATACAATTAATAATGAGGGCAAATTAAAAGTTGAAAAAACTGAAGAAGTCATAACTATTAATGATAAAATAAATACAGAAACAAGAAAACAAGTAGCATTAGAATTTACTGAAAGATTAAAAAAAGGGGAGGGTTTAGCATCACTTTTTAGTAAGATATGGACATTTATTTATCACGAAGATAATAGATGTACTGGTTCAACAGATGGAAAAGTAACATATGGGAGTAATATAACTATAGACAATAAATTACGCATAAAAGTCAAAAACAATAGTGAGTACGCTTGGGCTTGTCAGAAAAAAGAATCTTACTACTACGAAATGACTTTTGATTTAAGAGAAAATTTAAAAAATTGGAATAGAATTGAACTCCAAAGTAGTGAGTATTCTGACGGACCAAATAAACAAGAAAACACATTCTTTATTTTAGGAGCTGGTGAATCTGACTATATAAAAATTCACATAGATGAAAATAATTTAATTTCGACTTTGAAATATAATAGTGAAGACCCAGGATAATACATACAAGTACGTTACCCAACATTTGAAGAAAACAATATTCATATTAAACGTGAGTTCGAGACACTATCCCAATAAGTGTGTAAGTTTAAAATTTAGAGTGTTTAACTTTTTTTAGAGTTGGACCCTTTCTTCAAATATAGTTAAAAATTGATTTAGTATTATTCCCAAGTTTATAATGGGTATTGTCTATTTTTTGGAGCTTTCTTTTAATGCTAAAAAGACAGATTTCATAACAGCTTCATCTGTTGGGAAAAAGAGTTTGTTTTTGGTGTATTTTCTAATTTTTCCATTTAGGTTTTCAATGAGATTAGTAGTATAAATAATCTTTCTAATCTCTACTGGGAACTCATAAAATACGGTAAGTCCTTCTCAGTTATCTCTCCAACTTTTAACAGCATAGGAGTACTTTGATTCCCATTTTTTAGCAAAGTCATTTAAAGCAGCTTCTGCTGCGCTTTTAGTGGGTGCGTTATAGATTTCTTTCATTATCCTTCGAGAATTCTTTTTTATCCTTCCAAACTACATATCTACTAGCATTTCTTATCTGGTGTACCACACAATTTGAGTGGTAGATTCTGGAAATACATTTTTAATTGTTTGCGTAAATCCATTTAGATTGTCAGTAGCTATAATAAGTAAATGCTCTACACCACGAGCTTTCATATCGGTAAGCACACTCATCCAAAAAGCTGCGGATTCATTCTTTCCTAACCAAAGTCCTAATACTTCCTTTTTGCCATCCCTACGTAAGCCTACAACAATGTACATGGTTTTATTAATCACCTTTGAGTTCTACCTTACTTTGAAAACAATACCGTCATCCAACAAATCAAATAAACGGGTTCTAAGGCTCTATTTTGCCAAGCAATTATGTCATTGCTAACCTTATCGGTAATCCGAGATATGGTAGAGGTAGAAATATCAAAATCATAGACCTCACGGATTTGTTCTTCAATATCTGAATTGCTCATCCCTTTTGCATAAAGGCTAATAATCACATTTTCGATACCGTCCACCATATTTTTACGCTTTGGAACTAGCATAGGATTAAAACTGGCATCTCTCTATCTCTGGGGACTTTTATTTCAGAAGATCCTAGAGCACTTTCGATGGTTTTTGTGGTGTATCCGTTTCTTGAATTACTGTTGCTAGAAGTTTGATTCTTTTCGTAATCTAAATGAGCATCGAGTTCGCCTTCCAAAATCTTCTCAATACCACGTTTTTGAATAGACTTAAAAAATGTGTTTAGTTGTTCTCCTGTTTTGAATTGTTTTAAAAAAATCGTCGTTTAAGAAATCTTCTTTCTTCATATGTGTATAAAATTTAATACCCGTCTGTAGATAGGCAAGATTAAAAAAATAAAATTCGGAGGGGCGCGCCCCTCCGAATTTTAAACTTTACACACTTCGTGTGATACTATCCTAAAAATTATTAACAATCAAAAAGTAGCATAAAAAATAGTACCAAATTTAATAGGTAGTCCAGCTCGTTTTTTTAATGTCTATTATCACATAAAATTCTAACAGGTAACTCTTTCTTTCCCAAAAAGTGAATTTGAGGACACCCAAAAGATTCCCAAATAAACCCAAAAGCGACAGGAGGTTTGTTTTTAAATAACCTTCCTATGTATTGATAATTTTCATTGTCTATTGATTTTTTTTCTTTCAGCTTAATGAAAGTTTTACTGCTTGATTCACCTTCACTCTGATAAATGTAATATGAACCTTTTGTTTGTGTATTTTTAATAATTAAATCATGCCAAGTGTTAAGGCCTTTTTTTATTTTCACAAAAGAGCGTATGTCTTCATAATTAGATACATATGGTTTGTAAGTCGTGTCATTTATCCAAGTTTTAGATAATAATTCAGCTTTTATATTGTTGTTAATCATTTCCTGACTCATTTCTTCAAAAACAATAGGTTGCAATCCTTTTTCTACAAAAGGATTTTCTTTTCCAATTATAGCAAACCCTCCATAATCTACTTTGCCTAAATTAAAACCAACTTGATAATCAAAGTCAGAATAATCTTCTGTTTTGTATTCTTCATTGACTTGAGAATAGATACTAACGCAAGCCATTAATGGTGTGTTTTTAATGGAATGTTTTTTTATTAATCCAGATGTTATATCATAAATAAATAAAGTGTCTTTATTAGAATAATTCATTCTTTTTAAGAACTCTTTGCGTTGTTTTTCATTAAAATGAATAGTGTCCTTTCGTAAATCTTTTTTATTAATAAAATTTTCAGGCATATTAAAACTTTCAGACACATTAACAAACGCCTGTCTTATATCTTTTTTATTTGATGGGTTGAGTATTGAACTATAATAAGGGTCTGCATAGTATAATTTTATTTTTGAAAAAAAAGGTTCCTTATTTGAAAGGAAATAATCGAAAACAAAAACAGTATCTTTTTCTCGCTTTACAGCAACCCAAGTTCCTTCTACTTTTCTATAATTATCATTGATTGATTGTGTTTGCTCTGTTTTAAAAAGGTATTCAACTTTATCTCTCCAGTCAAATTTACCTATTACTTTTCCATTTGGTTTATCTCTATAATTTAAACCTGATTCAGCAGTAATAAATTTGAATTTTTCATGACTTTTTTTTGGCTCTGTTGTTGGTTTAGAGTAAATATTGATTTCTTTAAGAGTATCTTTTTTTTCAACTTGATTTTGAGTGTTTTCTATCTTTTGGTTGCGTGTGTTTTCTTTACAACTATTGAAAATCGCAAGTATTGTAGATAGAAATATTAGTTGTAAATAAATTTTCATTTTTTTCTGTTTCGCTGTACTCAAGTATTTAACGCAACAACTGTTGCTTTTTTTTAGTTAGTCTAAGCTACAAATTTTAGTTCATACTTCATGATTTCTTCGGATGTTTTAAAACCAATAACTTTTCAAGGTCTATTGTTCAATTTTTCTTGAATAGAAAGGAGTTTTTTTTCGTCTACTAAATTGAAGTCAGTTCCTTTTGGCAGGTATCTTCTGATAAGCCCATTTGTATTTTCATTAGTTCCTCTTTCCCAGGATGAATATGGGGGTGCGAAATAGATTTTCATTCCAGTTTTTTGAGTTATTTTATCGTGTTTAGCCATTTCAATTCCGTTGTCGTATGTCATTGATTTTTTAAATATTTCTTGTAATTGGTTTAATTTTTTTGAGAACATTTTGGCTACTTCATCTGCTTTTTTGCTGTCTAATTTTATAATTAAAGTGAATCTGGTTTTTCTTTCTACAATTGTTCCGATAGCGCTTTTATGGTTTTTTCCAATCATTAAATCCCCTTCCCAATGACCTACTTCCTCTCTAAGTTCAATATACTTTGGTCTATTGTCAATACTGACTTGGTTGATTATTTTACTTCCGAGGCCTCTTTTTCTTTTAGTAGGTCTACGTCTAGTTTTTTTTCTAACAAGAAGTTTGATTAGTTTTTTATTTAGACTAGCTTGAGGTCTATTGTAAATGTGTCTGTAGATGGCTTCATGTGAAATGGACATAACTGTATCATTAGGATAAATAACTTTAATTCTTCCAGATATTTGTTCAGGAGTCCAATTAGATAAAAGTCCTTTATAGACAAAGAATTTTAATTTAGAATAGGAACTAATTTTATCAAGATTTCTTTTGTTTAAATAGTCATCTTTTGCACACTAATGTGATAAATAGGCATCATAATCTATCTTAGGATTACTACCAAGTTTATTTACTTCTCTGGAGATCGTTGAGCGTGACCTATTGAGTTTTTTGGCGATATAAGCTTTAGACTTATTTTCATTTAAAAGAGTCTGAATAACAACTCTATGAGTTTAGATTTGTTGCGTTAAGTTATTGAATAGAGCAATTAGAGGATTTTATGGCAAATTACTCTTAATCTATGCATCTCGAAAGGTTTTGTCAATATTAAAGAAATACATTTTTTTTGTCAATACACAACGAGTAAGAAGTATATAAAATATCAACCCATAATGAAAAGAATTAATGTAATGCATCTGAGCTGGGGCTAATCTCAAATTTAGAGCCTCCGCCTTTAACAGATGTTTTTTATTTTTTCAAAATAGTAATTGATGATGATTCATGTTTCATAAGGTCACTTTGTAGTGTGAAAATTTTATTATCATCTATAAGTTCAATTCTGGGTGTATTTGGAGAGAATTCCCCTTCATTTAAAGCCACCAATTTAAAAATATTTGCTCCTTCCCTAAGTTTTACTATAATGTGATTTTTATCTTTTTTAACCACATAATTTAAAAGTATAAGCTTTCCATCTTGAAATACATTTATTTTATCACCATCTTCTTTTCCATTATCCCAAAATGAAATTTCAACAGTATCAGAATTACTAAATAATGTTAAATTTTCATTTTTAGATAACTTATTAATTCTTAGTTCGTTTAACATTTTTGAAGCGCTTAAGCTATTCTTAGTTTCTTGGTCTACTTTTTTTGATTTTTGAATTTTCTTATCAACTTTTGCTACAATTTTTTCAAGCCTACCTTTATTGATTAATTTCAATTGCCCATTTAAACAGTTTTTTTTGTCTAAATAAAAACTTTTAAAAGCTCCTTGAAGTTTTGATATATTGTCTTGTAATTTTAAATTACCTTCAAAATTTACAAAACAGAATGCTTTTTCTTCATAATTAGATTTTGTGTACAACAATTCTTTTTCTTCAAAACTCATTTTTCGTAATTCTTTATCGTAAACACCTTCTATGATATTTTTTGTTTCATGTAAACCACCTAAATCAGTTAATGAATATCCTAATATTTTCCCATCAACTTCATTAAAACCTAATTCATAGGTAATTAATAAATTTGGATCATTATCTAAAGTTAAAACCCCGATAAATTGATAATCAAACATTTGCTGACCAAATACTTTATTAAATATTGTAAAATAAAAAATTAAAAAAAAAAAGATTTTATAATTGTACATTGAAATATTAATTTATTTTTGAGCAAATTTAAACATATTATATTATGAATTTCAAATTATTACTAGCAACATTTGCTTTCGTTTTTGGATCATTAACGACAACCTTTGCAACAACAACTTCAGCTTCGTTTCCAGTTCAACAAACTGTACAAGAGTTAAGTACAGCCGATGAAATTAAAAATGAGGTAAAAGCTATGATTTCTTCTCCTACAACCGCTAGCGGAAAGAGCCAATTAACGGCTTTGTTATTAGCTGCTTTTGTTGGTGGGTTAGGTATTCACCGTTTTTATTTAGGTTATACTTGGCAAGGAGTCGTACAATTATTGACGTTCGGAGCTTGTGGAATATGGTCGTTAATTGATTTTATCAGAATAATTACAGGTGACCTTAAACCTAAAAACGGAGGTTATAGTAAAACACTTTAGGAATAAATTCTATGTTTCGTAGAACTATTAATAAAGTTTTTTTTTACTTGGTTTTTTTAAGCCCTTTTATTTTATTTTTAATGCCCGCTAATTATTTTGATCATGGTGATAGCACCTGTCTATCGGTTAGATTAGCAGGAATTGAATGTTATGCTTGCGGCATGACAAGGGGTGTGATGCATCTTATGCATTTCGAATTTTCTAAAGCCTGGGAATATAACAAGCTAACCTTTTTAGTAGTGCCTGTGTTATCTATATTGTGGATAAGATCAGTCTATGAAGTAAGAAATAAAAAAATACCCGATTTTCTTATGAAAATTATGTAATTTAAAAGACCATCTTTTCAGATGGTCTTCTTTTTTGTGATTTTTTTGTTTAGGCATTCTACAAATAGCTTATTTTTTTAATAGATAGTAAAAAAACCTACGTTAGAAACGGAGGCTTTTATTTTTAGATTAGCCCCATAGGGGCAACACGTCTAAGACTATTCGTATGATTGATACTTGACACATACCTTTTTATAATTTCTTCACCCGTTGTGCATTTTAAACAATGCTAATTTTGATATTATTAATTTTTCTATCAAAAATGAATTTGTTGATATATTG
>CANNCQ010000059.1 GCA_947503135.1 uncultured Aquimarina sp.
TTTGATAATCCAGTAACCATTTTTGCTAAAAAAGTAAACGAAATTAACTTTTTGCACTTATGACTTGAATGCAGGATATAATAAAACTTAAATCCTAGAATCTTTTAAAAAATACGGTAGCTCAAAATGCCATTTGATTGATGGGTAATGTTAGCAATAAAAAAAAGCTGCCTTAATTGGCAGCTTTAACATGTTTTTACTTTTATCTAAGGAATATATTCTTAGTTAACAGCACTAGATAATTCAGAACCTGCTTTAAATTTTACTACATTTTTAGCAGCAATTTTAATAGTTGCTCCAGTTTGAGGGTTTCTACCATCACGAGCAGCTCTTTGAGAAACTGACCAAGAACCAAAACCAACTAAAGAAACACGGTCACCTTTTTTTAATGTAGACTCAATATCTCCTAAAAATGTTTCTAAAGCAATTTTAGCTGCTGCTTTTGTAATTCCTGACTTTTCAGCAATGCTGTCGATTAATTCTGTTTTGTTCATAATTTAATGATTTAATTAGGTTTTAAAACACAACTGTTAATTGTGTGAGTACAAATTTATGCGGTTTTACTTCTCGTGCAAGTAATAGCGTGTGTTTCACGGTTTTTTGTTAACAATTCAGGGAAATTGTTAATAACTGAAAGCAGGAGTAATCAATTTGTTATTAGTTATTTAAAAAAAGCTTCATCGTCAAAGCTAAAACCATTAAGTAAGGCATTTGCGGGCATAGCCTTTTTTCCAGGAAGTTGTAAATTAAGTATTGTTATAGTGCTATCGATAGTGGCAACTTTGATGTTTTTGTCTTCAATCCAAATTTTACCAGCAGGAAAACCGCTTTTTTTATTAGAAATTGAAGCCTTGTGAATTTTAACCGCTAGGGATTTGTCAGCATTTATTAAAGTACACCATGCAGAAGGGTAGGGCGACAATCCTCTAATTAAATTATGAATTGATTTACCTTCTTTTGACCAATCAATTTTGGTGTTTTCTTTATTGAGTTTATAGGCTGTTTTAGGTTCGTAATCAGGCTGAGGTTTGGTATTAATAGTTCCGCTTTCGATTAGGTTTAATGTTTCGGCAACTAATTTTGCACCGCTATTCATTAGTCTATCGTGTAATTCTCCTGCGGTCTCGTTACTTCCGATAGCTATTTTTTCTTGAAGAATAATTTCTCCGGTATCGATTTTATCGTCGATAAAAAATGTAGTGTTTCCTGTTTCGCTTTCTCCATTTATGATGGCCCAATTAATAGGCGCTGCACCTCGGTATTGAGGTAGCAAGGAAGCATGTAAGTTAAAAGTCCCTAGCTTAGGCATTGCCCAAACTACTCTGGGTAACATTCTAAAAGCAACAATTATTTGAATATCGGCTTTAAGATCTGCTAATTCCGATAAAAAAGCTTCGTCTTTTAAGTTGGTTGGTTGTAAAACGGTTAAATTTTGTGATGTAGCATAATCTTTAACAGCAGAAGTTCTTATTTTTTGACCTCTACCGGCTGGTCTATCAGGCGCGGTAATAACTCCTGCAATTTTATAGCCATTTTCATGGAGGTGTTTTAAAGTAGTTACGGCAAAATCGGGAGTGCCCATAAAAACTATTTGTAAATCTTTCATTATTTGTTTTTTATGCAATACGTATTATTATCTTGAATACTAATCTGGTTATTTTCGAGAAGATTCCTTAAAGCCTCAATTAATATTGAGCTTTCAAATATAGGAAGCTTCTCTATAATATTTCTTGAATCTAACTCTTTTCCTTCTAATATGTTTAGTATGGCGTTTTCAGCTTCTTTGCGAAGATTAGGAGGTGTTTTTTTCTT
Source organism: uncultured Aquimarina sp. (assembly GCA_947503135.1). Classification (GTDB taxonomy): domain Bacteria; phylum Bacteroidota; class Bacteroidia; order Flavobacteriales; family Flavobacteriaceae; genus Aquimarina. Next base: position 1,813 of record CANNCQ010000059.1, read on the forward strand.
TTTTATACAAGCTGAGCAAATACCGCAATCGGAAGTTTCTTCTCCAAAATAACTTAATAAGAATTTAGATTTACAGTGTGTTTCTAGCTTCAAAAAGTCTAGCATATTTTGTACTTTTTTTTGCTTGTATTTTAAGTGGTATTTTATATATTTTGAAATTGAATTAATTGTGATATCGTCTTCTCGAGGTTGTAAATAGGTAACTTCAATATCATTTTTTTTATTTTCAAAAGAAAGTATTTCTTGCTCGGCTAATTTTTCTAATAGTAATTGAATGTTGTTTTGAGAAACCATTAAATCGGAAGATACTTTGCTTAAGTTTACAGCTGTTTTGTATGAATGTATACCAGGAAAATTTCGGGATAAATAGTTACATACTACTTCATATTTAGGGTTGTTATTTGAGAAATTATTTAGTGTACGAGAATTAATTAAAAATTGTATTTCAGTAGTGTTTCTAAAAACTTCACTAAAGCGAATAATACTGTTGTTATCTAGTATTTGTAAAGTGTTGTATGTTTTTGATTTGTATAATTTATACCTGTTGCAAAAATCAGAAAATTGGAGGGAGAATTTTTGATCAAAGCCTTCGCCGTATCCTATTTGTAAATAGCTGGAAAGTTTACGGTACACATGTTTTATAAATTTTATATCGGGTGTTTGCGCTTCAAACTGCTGTACTAGTTTATGGGGGGTGTTAGCCGTTTGTAATAATAAAGCAAAAGCTTGTTTTCCGTCTCTTCCTGCTCTTCCAGCTTCTTGAAAATAATTTTCAATACTAGCAGGTAAATGGAGGTGAATTACTGCACGAACATCAGCTTTGTCGATTCCCATTCCAAAAGCATTGGTGGCAACTATAATTGGGTGTGAATTAGAAAACCATAATTCAAAATGTTTTTTTTTATTTTCACTAGTTAATCCACCATGATAGGGAAGCGCTTTATGTCCTGATTGATTTAACAATGTGCTAATTACTTCGGTTTGATTACGCGTTGCTACATAAACAATAGCAGCTCCTTGCTGTTTTTTTAATATTTGTAAAAGCAGGTGGTTTTTGTCTTGAGTTTTATAAACCCCATAACTTAAGTTTTTTCGTAAGTAAGAAGTTTTATAAAATTGGTAATCTTTAAAGTTTAATTGAGAAATAATATCCTTTTGCACCCGCTTGGTAGCTGTTGCAGTTACTGCAATTATAGGAGTGTTTGGAAGTAATTCTCTAAGTATATTTAGCTTTAAATAAGCTGGTCGAAAATCGTGTCCCCACTCCGAAATACAATGGGCTTCATCAATGGCAATTAAAGATACATTCATTTGTTGAATGCGCTTTTGTACAAGCTCTTGCTGAAGTCGTTCTGGAGATAAGTATAAGAATTTATAATTCCCAAATTCAGCATTGTTTAATAAGGTTTCCAATTCAGAAGTGGTTATTCCGCTACTTAAGTTAATCGCTTTAATTCCTTTTTCTTTTAGTTGAGTTACTTGATCTGCAATAAGCGCAACTAGTGGGGATATGACAATGCAAATACCTTCTTGTAAAAGTGCGGAAATTTGGAAACAAACAGATTTTCCTCCGCCTGTGGGCATTAAGGTTAGCACATCTTTTCCTTCGAGAATAGAGGTAATTACTTCTTCTTGTAAAGGTCTAAATTCATTATGACCCCAATAGGTTTTTAGTATTTCTATGGGAGTTGAATTCATACTAGTTTTTTCAAAATATAAGAAACTCTATTAGAAATGGATTCTAGAGGGATTTCAATGGGGTTGTAGCCAAAATTGCTGTAAGTATTTATTATAGATTTATGAATTTTGGTTGCTTCTTCAAAACTTTCGAAACGTTCATTGTCTTTTGTGTAAATGGCCTCCCAAGGTGGTGTTATAAAAATAGAAGTGTAGGTGTTTTTTTTAGCAGTAGTTATGTAATGACTAGGTACGGTTGCTTCTGTATGTTGTAAATAAGCAATAACATCATGAATAGCTCGGTCGTAAAAAACTATTTTTTGAGAACTGTTTTTGGCGTCAATAAATTGTTGAACCCTTCCCGTAAACAAACGATCACTAAATTGAGCGGCATGAGTTTTGAAAGGGTTAGGAATGCCTTCCATTTGGTATTCATTTATAATAGCTCTTGAAATCTCATCAAAACATAAAAAACCCTCATTTTTTAATGCTTTAATTAATGTTGTTTTTCCTGTGCCAGGAGCACCTGTAATTACAATACGATTCGGAGTCAAAAATTAATTTTTATTATTATGTTACTAGCTAAGGTCATTAAAAATATACGAAAAACAAAAAAAAGACTGCTTTTGGGCAGTCTTTTTCGATTTGCTTTAACAATATGTTAAAATAATATTTTTGGCGATTAAGCTACAAACAAAGGTCTGTTAGCCATTAGCGCATTTACTTTTTTACCAACTGTTTTTAAAACAGCTTCATTATCAACATTCATAATAACTTCGTCTATTAAGTCAATAACTGTTTTAAAATCGGCTTCTTTTAATCCACGAGTAGTTGATGCAGATACACCAATGCGAATTCCTGAAGTTATAAAAGGGGATTGGTCGTCAAAAGGAACCATGTTCTTATTTACAGTAATATCGGCAACACCTAAAGCCTCTTCAGCTTGTTTTCCGGTAACACCTTTACTACGTAAATCTACCAACATCATATGGTTATCTGTTCCGTTAGAGATTACTTTGTATCCTTTTTCAATTAATGCTTCAGCAGCTACATTAGCATTTTTTACTACTTGCTCACAATAGGTTTTAAAGGCAGGTGTTAAGGCTTCTCCAAAAGCGATAGCTTTTGCTGCAATAACATGCTCTAAAGGCCCTCCCTGGTTTCCAGGGAAAACGGCACTGTTTAGCATTGCAGACATTTTTCTTAAATTACCGTTCTTTAGAGTAATGCCTTGTGGGTTGTCAAAATCTTTACCCATTAATATTAAACCACCGCGTGGCCCTCTTAATGTTTTATGAGTCGTAGTAGTTACAATATGACAATGTTCAATAGGGCTTTGTAATAATCCTGATGCAATTAAACCTGCTGGGTGAGCCATATCGGCCAATAATACAGCATTTACACTATCGGCTATTTGTCTAAAGCGCTTGTAGTCTATTTCGCGAGAGTAAGCCGAGGCACCAGCAATAATTAATTTTGGTTGCTCTTTTTCTGCAATAGCTTGTATTTTATCGTAATCTAATTCGCCTGTAGCTTCCTCAACACCATAAAATGAAGGTGTATACAACTTACCAGAAAAATTTACTGACGATCCGTGTGTTAAATGCCCACCGTGAGAAAGGTCAAAACCTAAAATTTTGTCTCCAGGATTAATAGTTGCTGCAAAAACAGCAGTATTTGCCTGCGAACCAGAGTGTGGTTGTACGTTAGCATAAGCAGCTCCAAAAAGTTCTTTCGCTCTGTCGATAGCAATTTGCTCAACAATATCCACAATTTCACAACCTCCGTAATAACGCTTGCCAGGATATCCTTCAGCATATTTGTTGGTTAAAACAGAACCTTGAGCTTCCATTACTTGGTCACTTACAAAGTTTTCAGAAGCAATAAGCTCTAAACCTTTTAATTGTCTTTGGTTTTCTTGCTCTATAAGCTCAAAAATCTTTTCGTCTCGTTGCATTAGATACGTATTTAATTAAATATTTTGCAAAAATAAACATTCAAATTGAATTGTTTGCTTAGACAAGGTGAAAAAAGGAAGTGACTACGCATATATTGCCTATATTTTTATCTTTATTTAAAAAGTTGCTTTTGTATCCCTTAGTTCTTAATTGCCTACAATCACTCCTTCATCGTAGTATATGGTTTTTATAGTTGAGTTTTCCTCTGATAGTTCGACTATTGGTATGTAAAATTTTTTGAAATTGTAATTATTGAAAAAAATAACTTTTGAAGTTCCTAATTCTAATTCTTTTAGGAGCGTTTTTGTTTCTTTTTCGCAATTATAATTTGTCAAAGTAGAGTATGGATTGTAGTTAAAAGGGAGATCAACTACATTGGTCTCTTTACCTAAAAGAAATTGAATAAAATCTACAGAGTTAGTGTACAATTTAGTTTTTCCGTCGTAATTGAATTTTTTAGTTAGGAAATTTTTATAAGATTTAATATTTAGACTAGTGTAACAAGTTCCTTCTAAATAATGTTTTTTCCAAAGGGGAACCGAAGAGGCTATCAAACTGGTAGCAACTGCCAGTATTAGAACATTAGTAAAGCGAAAGTTTTTTAGGTGTGCCCAATTTATTAGGTAGATAACCAATAGTAAGAAAAAAGGAAATGCAGGAGCTAATATCCTAGTATCTAAAGGTGTCATAAAATCGATAAACGATATGGAGAAAAGTAGGAAAAGGATGTAAATAATCACAGTTGCAACGCATAATAACATAATTTCATTTTGTCGTTTTAGAGTTATTTTATTTTGGTAAAGGAGCAGTGTTATTAAAGCCAATGTAATTATTGCAAATGAAGTAGCTAAAGTGTTATATGCAAACCAACTAAAAAAGCTTCTGAAAAATTGTAATACATCCCACAAATTAAAATGATGAAATACCATTTCTCTATTCACAGCACTTACATTTTGAGTTTTAACATAAGTAAACCACATTAAAACACCTGCCGTAAAAGGTAATAAATAATAGCATAAGCTAGATGCTCTTTTAGTAATTTTCCCTTTCTCATACAAGAGGATGAAAAGACAAAAGCTACCTATAAAACCAACGGCTGCATATCTAGTTAAAAAAAGAATAAAGCTTAAAACCCCTGAAACAAACAGCCATTTTTTGTGTTTGGTATCGTTCCAATGAAGTAAAGAATAAAAGACACCTAGTAAAATTGTAATAAAGGGTAATTCACTCCAAAACCAATAGGAAACCATAAAAGGGGTAGATAGTACTAAGAGCGTTGGGAAGGTTTGTACGATTAGTAATTTGAAGTTTAATTTTTTTAAAATTAGAGTATAAAGCCAGCCGGCGATAAATATTAATAAGCCGTTTAAAATTACACCAGACTTTAAAACGGTTAAACTTGTTACTTTGGACGTTAACACTAATAAGATAGGGTAGAAGGGAGGCCAATGATTTATAAAGTTTCCTCGTATGGTAAATCCATCTCCCAATAATAAACTTTCTGCAACTGCTATGTAAGAAACCGAATCTGGAGACACCCCTAAATTATGAGGATTCAGGAATAACATAAAAGCAATTGAAAATGAGGCTAATAAAGAAAGGCTTAATTTCATAAAGTACTAATTAATTTTGAGAAAGCCATATTTTACAATGCAATAAATTGCCCTAATACCGTCTTTCCAATTTATTTTTTTTCCTTCTTCATACGTTCTTCCATAATACGATATGCCCACTTCATAAATTCTAATGTTGGGTATTCTTGAAATTTTTGCAGTGATTTCTGGCTCAAAACCAAAACGATTTTCTCTTAAAGTTACATTTTGAATCAATTCGGTTTTAAACAGTTTGTAACACGTTTCCATATCGGTTAAATTTAAGTTTGTAGCCATGTTGGATAGAAACGTGAGAAACTTGTTGCCTATGGTATGCCAAAAAAACAGTATACGATGTGGATTACTCCCCATAAATCTTGAGCCATAAACAACATCGGCATTGCCAGAAAGAACAGGGCTTAAAAGATCATTATATTCGTTAGGGTCATATTCTAAATCCGCATCTTGAATTATTAAATACTCTCCCGTAGCCTTACCAATACCTGTTTTTAAAGCAGCGCCTTTACCTAAATTTGATTTGTGCTTGTAAAACTTAATATCAAGTTCCTTGTTTTTGTCTATGTATTTAAGAATGACAGAAGAAGTATTGTCAGTAGAGCAATCATCAATTACCAACAGTTCTTTTGAAATTCCTTCAGCTAATGTTACCGACTTTATTTTGTTTAAAATAAAATGAATAGTTTTTTCTTCATTATAAACAGGAATAACAATAGAAAGCTTGGATATATATTCAGCCACTTTGTAGTGTGTTTTTTATGTTTAATTTGAAACTCGTAATTGGTTTGTTGAGCAAACATAAATAAAAGACTTGAATTAAAGCTCTTATAAATCAAAAATGCAAGATAAATTAATCTTGCATTTTTGATTCTAAATATATGTGAGGTTTCCTAAATATCATTCACATTAATATCGTGATGCGAAGCCGCATGAGTTACTTTACCGTTTTTTAAAACCACTAATTGAGGCGATTGATGAATCACACCAAACTTATCTTGAATAGCCATAGAAATAGGGCGGTAATTTAACAAATCTAAATAATACACATCAGCTTCTTCAGTTGTAGGGAAATTTGGTCCGTCGAAACCACGCATTACCATACTGCTGATTCCGCAACGTGTAGAATGTTTAAAAATAGCTTGAGTTTTGTTTTTAGAGTTTTCAAGTATTTCGTCCAATTGGCTCATCTTGGTTAAAGGAATCCAAGGGTTCACCTTTTTTTCTTTTTTTGGTTTACTACTCTTAAATTTATCAAATAATCCCATGTTTTTGCTTTTTTCTAAAGGTCGTAATTTTTTTTATTTCTTACAGTAATTTTGTGTTATTGTTAAAGTTTGTAAAGCTATTTTACTTTAAAAATAGTTTTAATTAGCACCCGTTGTGCATTTTAAACAATGCTAATTTTGATATTATTAATTTTTCTATCAAAGATAAATTTGTTGATATATT
>CANNCQ010000060.1 GCA_947503135.1 uncultured Aquimarina sp.
ACAAAATGCTTCGCCTTAGTGCTTAATCGGAAAGCCTCCGCTTCCCTATTCCCGCACTAATCATAGCCGGAGCCGTTAGCTTTCATTAACAAAAAATGAGTAATTACACCGAAAATGATATTTTAATAGCTTTGGATAATTGTACAGCATACAATTTTTTCCTTGATTTAGAACACGGCTATTTTCACACGGCAGGTAGTCGAATAAATTTATATGCGGATGAAAATAGATGGGCTATTGTATTCGAAAAAAGTGGGTTCGGAAATAGAAGTGGACGAGCTGAAGTTGAATTAAACTACTATGGTAATTGCTTACATAATCTTGACAAAGCTGGCTCAAATAATATATATACTTGTAATGCCAAATATTTTACTTTAATAACTGGAGAAGAATTTGAAAAGATTGAGGGAGATTTTGAATTGATATCAAAAGACGCTAAAGTGGTAAATGTTCGAGACATAGAATTACCAATAGAACAGGACAATCAAAAGTACATAATTAAAGGAATTGAAATTCAAGATTTTGATAACCCAGATAATCTAATTGACTACCAATCATTAGTTCGGTATCTTGACGAGACAAATTCAGAGATTTTTAGAGCAACTAATCGCGAATTACGGACAAGTATACCGAATGATTTACCATTTTTAATGAAAATTGATACTTGGCATCATAAATCATATTCAGAATACGGAGGAGATAAACCGAGTACCTACGAAACATTTAAACTGATTGCTAAAGTTTTAGTTAATAAAAATACAGAAAATTGGAAACCAACATTAGAACCTAATAATAATTGGAGGAATTGGCCAGAAGCTGGTACACTATAAAAAACGAAAAGCTAACAATGGCTATAATTAATACGGGGTTTGGTGTTTAACTCAAAGTTTAGTGTATTTTTATAAAGTCCGCCAAATCTTTTTGATTTGGCTTTATAAAGTAAAAAATAAAACAAAATAAAAAGTTTTGGCTAAGTGCTTAATCGGAAATTCAGTAATTTTAATTCCCGTACTAACCATAGCCGAGACGTTGTGTGTAAGTACTCAAAAACACTGAAAAACCAAAAATGAATAGATTAATAACAAAATTAAACTCTGTATTACCTATTTCATTAGAAGAACAAAATTTAATTGAAAATAATATTAATTTAGAAACTATTAATAAAGGTGAAATTTACTCTGAAAGCGGGAAAATTTGCCGAAAATTAGGTTTCGTATTAGACGGTGTGTTTAAAGTTGTAAGAACAAACTCTAATGACGATGAATTTATACAATATTTTACTACAGAAGGACATTTTGCTGTAGATATAGACAGCTTTACCAATAAAACACCATCAAAAGAATATATTAAGGCTTTAACAAGGTGTTCTGTACTAACAATAACAGACAACTCTTTTAAATTATTTGAAGATAAAATTGTTAATTTTTCTAAAATAATAAGTTTAATTAAAGAACAAGCGTTACTTGAAAAATATAACCTAAAAAGTGAAATGTTTGTAGATGACGCACTAACAAAATATAATAAGTTATTACAAAGACACCCATCAATTATTCAACGTATTCCTCAAAATCAAATTGCGTCTTTTTTAGGTATCACTCAATACACGCTTAGTAGAATAAAAGCAAAAAAGTAGTTTTTTGTCATAGAGCAAACTTTTTGTTTTTTTATTACTCTAGTTTTATTACAAATTAATAAAGTTAGATAATGAACAAATTAAAAGATAAAACAGCAATAGTTACAGGTGCTTCAAAAGGTATTGGAGCAGAGATAGCAAAAGCGATAGCAAGAGAAGGAGCAAAAGTTATCGTTAATTATTTTTCAGACCATAACGGAGCTGAATCTGTTGTGAAAACGATTACAAAAAATGGAGGTACTGCAATAGCTATAAAAGCCAACATCACAAAATCAGAAGATGTTAAAAATCTATTTGAGGAATCCAATAAAGCATTTGGAAATCTTGATATACTAATAAATAATGCTGGAGTATATAATTTTGAACCCATAGAGGTTGTTACCGAAAAAGAATTTTACCATCAATTTAGCAACAATGTTTTAAGTACAATAATTTGTATTCAAGAGGCATTAAAAATTTTCAATAAAGATGGTGCCAGCATTATAAATATTAGCTCTATTGCAAGTGTTAAACCCACGCCCATGTCTGTAGTTTATTCTGCTAGTAAAAGTGCTGTAGATTCTATTACTCAAACACTATCAAAAGAATTAGGAGCAAAAAACATTCGCGTAAATTCAATTTTACCTGGTCCAACTCAAACAGAAGGAAATCAAATTGCAGGAACAGAAATAGAAAATTTTGTAGTCGCAAGCACATCATTGGGAAGAATTGGACAACCTAAGGATATATCAGAATTAGCTGTCTTTTTAGCTTCTGATGATTCTTCTTGGATTACAGGGCAAAAAATAGGTGTTTCAGGAGGTTTTGAATAAAAAAATAAACAATGATAAAATCAACAGTAAAAGAAATAAAAGAACGTTTTGATAATGATGTCGAAAGATTTTCAAATCTAGATACTGGTCAAGTAGCTACAATTGATGCAAAAATATCTCTTGAACTTTTAACCGAAGCTTCTAAAAGAATTATACCTAATGCTAAAAACTTATTAGATATAGGTTGTGGAGCAGGTAATTATAGTTTAAAAATGTTAACCAAAATAGCTAACTTAAACTGTACTTTAGTTGATTTGAGTAAACCTATGTTAGATAAAGCAAAGGAAAGAGTCTCTGCCAAAACAAACAACAAAGTAGAAACTATCCAAGGAGACATTCGTGAAGTAGACTTAAAAGAAAAAAGTTTTGACATTATATTAGCTGGAGCAGTATTGCACCATCTACGGGATGACAACGATTGGGAAACTACATTTCGTAAATTATTTCGTTTATTAAAACCAGATGGATGTTTAATGATTTCAGATTTAATAACTCAAGAAACAAGTGCTGTAAATGAATACACTTGGGAACGTTATGGAGATTATTTAGAAAGTGTAGATGGAAAAGAATACAGAAAAAAAGTGTTTGAATATGTAAAAAAAGAAGATTCTCCAAGGTCTATGACTTATCAGTTAGAATTAATGAAAAAGATAGGTTTTAAAAAAACAGAGATTTTACATAAGAATATGTGCTTTGGAGCATTCGGTGGAATCAAATAAAACCTACACACAACAATGTATAAAAAACATAGGGCAGTTTGTGCTAAACTTAAGTTTTATTCTTATTTACAAAGTCCGCTAAATATAAAATTTGGCGTTTATAGTAGAAAAGATAAAAGTAAAATATTTATATTTAGCTAATTAATAAACCGAAACGAAAGTGCTTATAACCTGCCCTACGTTTCTTATACTGAACGTTGTAAACAATTCAAACAAATATTTTGAAATATTACCTAATCATATTTATAACTCTTTTTAATTGCAATTCTAAACCTGAATTAAAAAATATTGAATTAAACTATTATGCTAATTCTAACAAGTTAATTCAGACAAAGAGAGTTAAATTTCAAATTTTCGACAGCGTTTATTACTACAACAAAAACAAATCAATTTTCAAAAAAGGAAAACAACACAAAAATGGTCAGAAATTTGGAGTTTGGAAACTTTATGGAGCTGACTCAAAAGTTAAAGAAATTAGAGAATGGTTTTGTATAAACGGAAAATCGCAGATAAATAGAAATTGGTTTATTGGTAATGATGGAGATACAATTGCTTACAATAGAGCCAAACATCTCTACAGCAAAACACAATTTATTGGAGATACTCTTGGGTTTAGAAATTCTTGCTATGATAAATTTGTTTTTTTAACTAACGATACAATAAAAGTAAACGAATTTTATTTAGCGTTTGCTCATTGTGGTTCTCCATTGCTTAGAGATTTTGATTCAAAAATCAAAGTAATTGTCGATAATACGAATTCATTAAATAATGATTTTTCAAATATTAATTCTGTTAAGTTGGATACGTTTCAATATGCCAAAATTGACACAATTCATAAAGCTGACTTTGGAAGCTATGATTTAAACAAAATCGCTGCCTTCAGTGGAAAATTTAAAAACCCTGGAAAGAAAACATTAAGAGGGTTAATGATTGAATATTCAGATAAATACATTGATACAAATGGAGAAATAGCATATGCAGAGTCGAAAACATATTTTGAAAAAGAGATTTATGTTAAAGACACGATAAAATAAACTGTTTACAACACTATATATAGCAAATAGGGCGGTTTATTCCTTGTTCTAAAAGGTTAGATTTATTTGCTGTGTCGCCAAATCTTTTGATTTGGCTTTACATAAAAAAAGATAAATCAAAATGCAAAAGTTTGGCTTAGTGCTTATTTGAAGGTAATTGTTTATCTTCTGCCCTAAATGCCATATATTTATCGTTACCCACAATTTGAAAAAAACAATCTGCATACTATTCATAATGACAATTTTCTCTTGCAAAGAGAAGAACAAAAACGCTATGAAAATTGATAGTCCAGAAAAATTTACTGAATACGCAGACGAATTACAGAATAAAAAGCATCCGATTTTACCAAATAAAATTAGTATTCAATTAAAAGATAAAGATGGCGACAATCTGAAAATGGAAAACGTCCTCTGCCATCTGAATATTTATATTGACTCTTTAAGTTACTATACTTACAGTTTTATTCCTACCAACTCAAATGGAATTGTAAACTTGACAAAAGAAGAAATGATTCAAAACACGGAATTAAAACACTACTTTGACGAAAAAATACCAATGGACAAAACGCCTGTTAAATTTGATTTTATGGTTATGGACAATAATCTGCTAAACGGAATAATTTCAAGTATGGAAAATTACTTAAACATAGATATTGAGTCAATTAAAACAGATTTAAAAAGCAGAGGTTTAACTGACGTACAAATTGCTCTTCAAATTCCAGCGATTGAGGAAAAAATGAAATCTGATAAACAGCTATCTGAATTCCTAAAGAAAAACAAAAACGCTGAATTGAATTACTCAAATGGGGAAAAGAAAATAACAGATTTTTGGAATAGCGAATCTGATTACAATTATGAACTGAAATAAAACTGTGGGTAACAATGTATATAAAAAATAGGGCGAAAAGTTATAACTCAAAGATTTGTACTTTTTTGCATATCCCGTCATATTTTTAATTTGTATTTTAGTAAAAAGATAAAAATAAAATGAAAAATATGGCTAAGTGTAAAACCGAAAGTAAGTGCTTTTCAACTGCCCTACTTCTCATATACTAACCGTTGTGGGTAATGTAAAACAACCGATGAGCAATAAAAAAGATAAAGAATTTAGAAAATTATCTATTGACAGCTTTTTCAATTTTGAAGCTGACCACATAAGAATTGCTCATAACCAAGTGAAATTAATCCACAATAGTGGAGATATTCCAGCTTCAGGAAATCAGTTTGAAATTTCTATTAGGGAGTTTTTCAAAAGAAAGCTACCTGAAAAATATTACATCAGTAACGGACACATAATTGATAACGAATTAAATACAAGTCCACAATTAGATTTAATAATAGCAGACAACTTCAAAACACCAATTCTTTATAAAACCTTAGATGAAAGTGAATACCTAACTTATGAATCCATTTACTCATATGCGGAAATTAAATCAAGTTGGAATAAAAAGTATATTGACGAATTTATAACTACTCGAAGTAGAATTGACAATTTTCTAAAAAGAAAAGAAGTTAGCCCAAATTTCTTTGATACAGGTGGTAAAGGAATTGAATTGGATATTCGTACTACCAATTATGATTTAAAAAATCCACTCTTCTCTTTTATGTTTTTTGGTAACTCGGACAGCTTTAATTTCAAACATATAGTTGAACAATATGAAAACACTAATTGGAAGTTTTTACCAAATTTAATTTGCTTTTTTGATAAAGGTCTGATAGTAAATATCAACAAAAAGGATTTGGATGATGGAATATTTAAAATTAATCTATACCCACAATTTATTGAAGATAAAGAAAATAATGAATGGGTACTTCTCAATTATGAAAAGGAAAGAAGCTCATTAGGAACGCTTTATTACATAATACTTGAACACTTAAACACTTGTATTCTCGGATATCCAAATATGTTGGAGTATATGCAAAAGATATTCGAGATAAAAACTGACAGTATAGACTTCTTAAAAGACCATAGCTTATGATAAACCCAGACGATTTAGATATAAACAGGATAATAATTCACAGAGTACATAAAAAGAGACCAGAAGAAGAGTTTGGGTTTGCAGAATATTCAGAAAACCTTTTTGACTTTGGTGTAACTGAATTGGAGACTCTAAAGGACAGAATTTGCTCTGCATTTTCAAAATCAAAGCGTTTCTTTAAATTGGAGATTGCTCGTACCGAAGACGAGAGTTTTTTTGGAAATTCAAGGTCTATTAAAAATTGTAATAGAGAGGAATTTCTTGAGTCATCAAAAAACATTGCAGATTTGTTAGCAACAAGTCACGACAAAAGAACCATTCCAAGTGGTTTATTACTTGTTATGGATGGGTATTTTGAAAACAACAAACACTTTGTTTTGGTAATTAAAGCTGAATTACAAGAAGCCTTTACTATTAAAGAAGTAAATAGTCAAAAACTTGTAGAGCTTATAAACGACCTTTTCCTATCACCTGCAAAAGACTTCTATAAAATTGGTTATTTAGTTGAAGATATTGACAGAGAAAACACTTTTCCAAACTCAGACTATTCAGCTTATATGTACGATGATAACTTTTCAAGCGGAAAAAGAAATTTGGCTGAATATTTTTATGAGACATTTCTCGGTTTCTCAACAAGCAACAATGATAAACTATTAACTAAAAACTATTATACAGATGTTTCAAATTTTATAGAAGGAAATGTTAGTGGATTCGAAAATAAAAAGGGTTTGAGAAATGCTTTAAATACATTGTTTAGGGAAAATACAACAGGAGTTATAAATCCTCAAGAATTTGCCGAATTACATTTTGATGACGAACTTTTAAAAAAATATGGTTCCGAAGTTGGTATAAACTATTCTCATTCTTTTACAAAAGATTTATCACTTGTAGACAGAAGACTACAACGAGGAAAAATTAACCTTATTGATGATTTAAAATTAGAAGGACCAACCGATGCACTTAACAATGTTAATGTTGTAAATGGACAGAACGTAAATTTCGAGACTTTAAGACTTCAAATTGAGAACGGAGAAATCGGGCAATTAATAACGATTAAAACTGACTGATTGAAAAAAACACTACCCACAACATTGTATAAAAATAATAGCGGTTTAATCGCTAAAACGAAAGTAAGTAAATATAAAAAAGGTCTGTGTTTAACCGAAACGTAAGTGCGTGAAAATCCGCTACTATTCTTATACGAGACCGTTGTGCGCATTTAACAGCAACGTATGAAATTGGAAATCGAGAAAAAATTGAATGAATAAAATAGCCGAAATATAAAATGTCTTATACCATTAAAAAAACTGAAATTATTGACTATCAACCAAAGGAATTAAATGATTTTGAATTGTTGATGTATGAATATATTGATAATCTACATTTCACTTTGAATCCAAAAGATTGTTTGGAAAATGCTGAAGATTATATTTCGATTGCAGAAAAACGATTTTTAAAATCTGGTTGGGCAGGAGATGGAAATATTGAATTAATTTGGATTCCGCCTTTTATGCTCAAAGATGAAGAAGGAAAAACTGTCTATTGGAAAAAAACTAATGGAATTGTGGTCTGGCACGTAAAACAGAAAAGTGATGGAATTTCGTGGTTATTAATACCTGATGAACTAAAAAAGGAATTGATTTTTTAAAAAACAAACGCACAACAATGTGTATAATTCATTACTAGTACTCGACTACTTGCGAAAGTCCTAGTGGACTTTCTATCTGTGATTTATTTGCTATCTTCAGTGCTTAAACACGCAACGAGATCATACACTAGACCGTTGTGTAGCATTAAAAAACTCATAAATGAAGAAAAAAATTAGAATTATTAAGTTAGTAATTAGTATTCTAATTGT
>CANNCQ010000061.1 GCA_947503135.1 uncultured Aquimarina sp.
GATTAGTACGGGAATAAATAAGCGATTAATTTCCGATTAAGCACTTAGCCAAAACTTTTTATTTTGTTTTATCTTTTCATTTTAAAGCCAAATCAAAAGATTTGGCGGACATTATAAAAATACACTAAACTTTGGATTAAACACTAAACCCCGTATTAATTATAGCCATTGTTGTGCTTAGTTATTTGTTTATTTGATTTTTAATTTTCTCTATCCATTTCATATCAGAAATATCTTTAAATAGGGGTTTATTAAAAATTTCAACATATTTTCGGGCAAATAATATTTTATTGAAGCCTTCTTTATCATCAAAGAAGTCTTTGATGTTTTGTTTTTCACTATCTCTTAAATCAAATACAGTATAAGAGTTTAAGGCATTTTCATTAAAATCATTATTCTCGACAATTTGTTTTAAAGAATCATACTCCTCGATAAATTCCAATAAAGTTTGATAATAAAGAAAAGGGTTTAAGCAATCTTCTATTTCAGTGGGTGGGTTCATTGAATTACTATTAACATCAATTAGAAGAGAGCCATTTGCCTTATCGTTCCAAAGTCTTTCAAAGATTATATTTTTATTCTTTTCATAATTGACTTCAACACGCTCATTATCTGTGTCAATTATACAAATGACTTTTCCTTTTACATTGTAATCAGGGTCTTTTATTGGGGATAATAAATTAAGATATAATTTACGAACTTCTTTAAAGCTACCAAGTGGTAGTAGTCTTAATTTACAATCTTGTATTTCTTGTTTAAATAATGCTTCAAAATATATTTTTTCGGATAACCCTTCACATACAATCCAGTTGTATGGGTTTTCTTGAATTACAGAGAAAAGAATTGATTGAACTAAGTCATTATAACTTTTAATATTATAATCTACTGGAAGTGGTCCCTTAACTTTCTTTCTACTCTGAGTTATTGTTTCTCTGTAATTGTATAAATTAAATAATTTTATTGTTGTTTCATTTTTTTCATTTTTGGTAATGGAGGTTGCGCTACCATTAATAACGATTGGTAAGTAGCCATACCAATGAGTAGATACCATTATTTGATGATTAAATTTACTTAAGCTAATAAGTTTTTCAAATTGACCATAGCAAGCAGAAATATGTAATGAAGCTTCAGGTTCATCAATAGCAAGAATTATGTGTGAATCTCTATCTTTATTATTTAATAAAAAAGAATAAGCAACATCAATTAATGCTTTTCTTTTTTCTCCTGAGCTTAGTTCACTGACAGGAATACGTTTAGTTCCAGAGCCAGAGGTTGATTTTTTATTTAAAACTTTTATGGAAAAATAAGCTTCAATTATTTTCGAAACTAAATCTGGCATTGTTAAACTATTTTTAAAATGCCCTTTGTATTGATACTCTTCTAAAACATTTTCGACATCTTTTACAAAACTATCTAAGTCTTTATTAATTTGTTTTAGAGTGGCAGGTTTTATGGCTTTTTCAATCTCCGATTGGATATTTTTATCCATCAATTTTTGCATTTCCTGTGTCTCTAATTTTGTATATGTATGTACATCAGTTTCAACAGGTATGTATAAATATGAATAATGAGAAATTATATATTCATAGAATCCTTTAAAGTATTTTTGAAGTTCTGCATCATCATATTCAATATGTGGAGTATCATTAATGAAGTCTAAGTTCTTGTTGTATGTACCAAAGAAAATACCTTGTGTATTATATTTTCGACCAATTATTAATAGAAGATAATCTTCTTCTGAATAATTTAATTTAAGTTCATCTCTATGATTGTAAAACTCATCAAAGAACTTTCCTTTAACTTTATATTTTGTGTTCCATAAAAAATTAGAGAGTTTTTCTGCTTTCGTAAAAAAATCTAAATCATCTTTTTTTGTTTTTCTTAAATTATCTTTTTTAATTAAAAAAACAGGAGCAATGTAAGGAAAGTTTTCGCCACTTATACCTTCATATTTTGCTTCATTATTTATAGGCCAACCTTGACTATTTAATTTGTTAAATGAGAAATCTAAAGCTTCTAATACAGAACTTTTACCAACTCCATTTTCACCAATTATACTCGTAAAACCATTTCCTTCAGATAGAGGTATAAAATTAATCCCTTTGTATATTTTGAAATGTCTTAAGAATATTGATGTTATCATAGATTTTTTTAATTAAGCACAACGCCTCGGCTATGATTAGTACGGGAATTAGAATTACTGAATTCCCGATTAAGCAATTAGCCAAAACTTTTTATTTTGTTTTATTTTTTCATTTTTTAAGCTAAATCAAAAAGATTTGGCGGACTTTTTAAAAACACACTAAACTTTTGATTAAACAACAAAACCCGTATTAATTATAACCATTGTTGTGTAGCGTATTTATTCAATTTTAAATTTGATGGTAACTTCAGTTTCTATTTTGATTGATTTAAATTCAATTTCTACAGGTTTGTATTCTGATTTTTTTCTAGAACTATAACCAATTACTACTACTTCTTCCAAAGTTCCACTATAATCGTAATCTTGGTAATATTTGTCAATAATGAACAACGCTCCACCAATCTTCTGATTCAATGGTTTAACTAGAAATTCAGCTTGTTTTCTCGCTTTTTTTACAGCTTTTGACTTCAAATCAAATTTCAACTCTTCAATTTTCGAATATTCTGTTCTATCTAGTGATGTATTCGAAATTCCAATACTTTCTAGTTCAACAAGGATTTTTCCAGCAGTTTGAGCGTCAAAGACTTTTAATTTATACGCTTTGCTTTTTAAAATATCTTTTTGTTTAAGAAAATATTTTTTAAAATTACTAGATAAATCAGAGAGTGTTAATTGCTTTTTTAAGTCAATACCCATTGATTCTAATTTTGTTGCCATTTTATTTTCTAATTCTTCAACAGAAATTTTAGTTCTGTTATCCTTTTCTCGCAGCAAAATGTCAAGATATATTATGTCAGGTTTTACAAGAGAATCAACTTTTGCAGTTGTTTCTAAATATGGCTGATCAATGAAGTTTTTTGTTTGTCCATTTACAAATTGGAATGTCAAAACAATTCCTAAAGTCAATAATATTCTATTCATTTAATTTTGGTTTATATGCTACACAACGTTGATATGTATGGAATGTAGCGTGTTAAAAAGAAAATAACTTTCGAATTAGCACGAGCTAAATTTTACATTTTGTTTTTAATTTATCGGTTTAAAAGCCAAATTTAAAATTTGGCGATACTTAGCAAAAAAACACAAACTTTACGCTTAAAAACCAATTAGCTATGTTTTATACATGGTGTTGGCATACGTTTTTAATTTTTCTATTTATTTGCTTTTACAATTACCGATTTTTTTGTCATTTTACAAAACTTATTTTTGCGTTCTTGGGTCAGTAATTTTATATTTTTAAACACAAAATTAAGAACATTAGAGTAGGGTCGGAAAGCGCGCAACAGTTCCGCTCGAGTAAAGTCCGAAATATTCACAACAGTTTCGTCTGAGTTGAGTCCGAAAACATAAGATGCTCACGTATTGGCTTTTTCCTTTTATTCAACTTTCTATTTTAAACAACAAATTAGAAAACATCAGAGTAGGGTCGGAAAGCGCGCAACAGTTTCGTTTGAGTAAAGTCCGAAAACATAAGATGCTCACGTATTGGCTTTTTATTTTCCATAATCTATTTAACAGACTATTTTTTACTTTAAAACACTTTTATTCCGTTACAAATTTTCCGCGCTGATTAATGGATGCCAACGTTAAATATAAGAAATCGTAGGGCAGCGGATATTAACTGACGTAGGATAAATTATATAAGCCAAATATAAAGATTTTGTATTTATCATTCGTTGTAAATGCCAAATTTTATATTTGGCGGCTTGGCAACATAAAACGACCTTTTTAGATAAAACCAATTGCCCTATGTTTTTTATATATTGTTACCTAGCGTTTTAAACTTCTTTTCACAAGACTTTTAGATTTCTTTAATTCAACTTTTAAGGCTCTGTTTAAGTAATTTTCATTTTACACAACATTGCTAAACTTTACTTTTAAGCAACTTAAATCACGTTATTTTAATCCGAAATCGCGCAACAGTTACATTCGAGTAAAGTCCGAAATATTCACAACAGTTTCGCTCGAGTTGAGTCCGAAAACATAAGTAGCTCACGTTTTGATTTTTTACTTTATAAATACAGAATAGGCGAGTAGAATCCGAAATATTCACAACAGTTTCGCCCGAGTTGGGTCCGAAAACATAAGTAGCTCACGCTCTTGCTTTTTCTTTTTAAGCAACAGTGATAATTTATTTTCTATAATCTATTTAACAGGTTAATTTTTTACTTTAAATAACTTGATAAAGTACTGATTTTTAACGCGAATGCAATGCTAGGTAACGTTGATGTGTATAAAATGTAGCGTGTTAAAAGTACTAAATTTTCGTATTAACACTTAGCTAAATTTTATATTTTGTTTTTAATTTATTCAGTTTAAAAGCCAAATTTAAAATTTGGCGGACTTTTCAAACATATACAAACCATTCGATTGATCACTTAATAGCTATGTTTTATACACTGTGTTGTGCATAGTGTTTTTATTCAGTCTGTTTATAGTTCCGTCCAGTTTTAAATCCGCTATATGCTATTAATCCAACTATTATTATTTGAGTTAGATATAGAACTGTCGAAAGATTATCAAAGATGTTATTTGTAACAGTAAGATTATATTCAGTTGTATCTGTTACTTGTATATGAGAATTTACAATTGAAATTATTCCGGTAAGAACCCAAATAAACAATAATCCGCTAATCATAAAAATCAGATTCGCAGTAAAGTTTTTAAAATTCATCTTTAACATTCGTATAATATAAACGCTAAAAAAAATCAGAACTGATAATAGTAGAAAAAAATGAACATTGGTAATCACAAAATAAGTGTCATGAATATTGATATCAGTATTAGATTCAGGTTTAAATCCGTCAAAACCTAATAATATTAAATTCAAAATTAGCACAAATAGAGCTGTTACAATTAACCAAAATATTTCTTTTCTTTTCAATTCAATAGTTCGTTTTTCAACTTTAGATTAGTTGCTCTACATTATGCACAACGTTAAATATATGGCATTTAGGGCAGAAGATAAACAATTACCTTTGAAATAATCACTAAGCCAAACTTTTGCATTTTGATTTATCTTTTTTCTTTATAAAACCAAATCAAAAGATTTGGCGACCTCGCAAATAGACACAGGCCTTACTAACATACTTAAACAGCCCTATTTGCTATATATAGTGTTAGCTTTTAGTTTTTTTTAACCTCCGATATATCTCTTTTTTTTCGAAATAACTTTATACCAATTCGTATCAATTTTTTTAATGTTTTCTTTCGGAATTGGATATCCATTTAATTTTTTATGACAAACACAATCGCAGCCTGAATTATATATTATCCACAATTCATTCCATTCTGATTTTAGTAAAGAATTATCGTAGTCAGGTCTAATTCTAAATTGTATACATTTTTTATGATTTATTTCAATTCTATTTATATCATTTTGATTGAATAGTTTTGTAAATCTATCTTTGAAATTTTTATTAGTAAATGAAAATAGTCTATTAAAATTAGTTTTTACAATCCAACGATAACTATCTGTTGTATTAAAAGTTTTGTCAGGTTGTTTAGCTATGGTTTCCTGAAATATTTTAAAATCTTTTAGCAACTTTTTATCGAAAGAATCATCAAAAGTACAAGCACTAAAAATAATATTTAATAATATGAGTAAAATGATTTTTAGTTTCATGTGTAATTAAAGCTAACGTTGATATGTATGAAATGTAGCGTGTTAAAAAGAAATTAACTTTCGAATTAGCACGAGCTAAATTTTACATTTTGTTTTTAATTTATCGGTTTAAAAGCCAAATTTAAAATTTGGCGATACTTAGCAAATAAACACAAACTTTACGCTTAAAAACCAATTAGCTATGTTTTATACATGGTGTTGGCATACGTTTTAACTTTTCTATTTATTTGCTTTTACAATTACCGATTTTTTTGTCATTTAACAAAACTTATTTTTGCGCTTTGGGTCAGTAATTTTATATTTTAAATACAAAATTAAGAACATTAGAGTAGGGTCGGAAAGCGCGTAACAGTTTCGCTCGAGTAAAGTCCGAAAACATAAGTAACTCACGTTTTGACTTTTTCTTTGTATTCAATTTTCTATTTTAAACAACAAGTATAGGGTCGGAAAGCGCGCAACAGTTTCGTTTGAGTAAAGTCCGAAATATTCAGAATAGTTTCGTTTGAGTTGAGTCCGAAAATATAAGTAACTCACGCTTTGGTTTTTTTATTTTCCATAATCTATTTAACAGACTATTTTTTACTTTAAAACACTTTTATTCCGTGAAAAATTTTCCGCGCTGATTAATGGATGCCAACGTTAAATATATGGCATTTAGGGCATAAAATAAGCGATTATTTTCGATTAAGCTCTAAGCCAAACTTTTGCATTTTGATTTACCTTTTTCATTATAAAGCCAAATCAAAAGATTTGGCGACACGGCAAACAAACACTGCCTTTATGAACTAACAATAACTAGCCCTATTTGCTATATATAGTGTTGTGTGTAGTTTGTTTTTCAATAAATATGGATTTAAAGATATTTTCAAGTTTTATTGCTTTTTCGTCTTTTCTACGGCAATTACTACTTGACAAACTAATATCATCAGAAGGTTTAACTCCTTTTATAACATCAATGGCAACACTACTACCGTCTAAACATATATATTTTATTTTTTCTTTGTAGTTATTCTGACTCAAATAATTCTGTATTTTGAAGTTATAATCGTCAATTTGTTTTTGTTCTATTTTTGTTATTGTAGAGTCTATTTTATTTTTTTCATAACAATTATGCTTAGAGATTGTTTTTTTTATCATTTTGTATTGATTACGACTTCCAAAAACTCTGTATAATATAGCTGTACTACATTGTCCTATTATGGCATATTGGTATAATTCAAATTCCTTTGTATTGTAATTTTTTCCTTTAAAATAAATATGTTCGTTCTTTGATTTTATTTGTTCTCTAATCTTGCTAGTAGGTATTTCTTTTGCTAATTTCAAGCAGTAGTCTACACTTTGAGAGTAAATTAAAGAAGTGAATAAAAATATTAGAAGTTTTATTAAATTTAACATTTTTCAATTTGAATATTTAATTACACACAACGTTTTTGTATAAGCTTTGTTGCGTTGGTTTAGCAGTAAAGTTACTAAATAATTACTGACCAAGAAAGTCCGCGAGGACTTTCGCAAGTGAGCAAAAAGCCAGCAATAAAGTTTATACGTTGTTGGCAAATCGTTATTCTAGTTTAACTATTTTTTCAAATTAAATTACAAGAATATAATTCAGATTTATACTTTCTTTAATCTTCTTTATTTCATTATTTCAATTCTTTTAAGCTTGTTCAATTCAGGTTTTTTGGGCAAATATATAATTTCAATTGTGTCACTAACTTTTATTTCTTTATTAAAGTAGGAATCAAAATCTGATTCCGATATTTCAACCGTACTTTTTATCTTCCTATTTTTTTTTGTAGAAAATTCAAACTTTAAAATATATGAAGAAACATAAGTCGTTATACGATTTTCAAAATTATCACTTTCAATAATATCTGTGATAATTGCTTTGCTCATAATTCCATTTTTATTCAATGAAATTTCATTCTTTTTATTAAAAAAATATAAGATTAAACCAATTATTGTAAGAAAAACAAAAATAATTTTTATAAGTTTTTTTGTTTTTTCACTTTCTAATCTTTCGTTTTTTTCAGTTTTTGAAATTTTTCGTTTCTTCTTATAATTTATAGCATATTTCTCCAAATATTCAGAGTTTTCTTGTTCATTTTTTGATGTTGATTTTTCTACCATCTAATGTTTGCCAACGTTGATATGTATGAAATGTAGCGTGTTAAAAAGAAATTAACTTTCGAATTAGCACGAGCTAAATTTTACATTTTGTTTTTAATTTATCGGTTTAAAAGCCAAATTTAAAATTTGGCGATAC
>CANNCQ010000062.1 GCA_947503135.1 uncultured Aquimarina sp.
CTTTGATAATCCAGTAACCATTTTTGCTAAAAAAGTAAACGAAATTAACTTTTTGCACTTATGACTTGAATGCAGGTTTCAATAAATCAATATAAAATCAATTTTGATTTGTTTAATAAATAGAAGCGTTTACTTTTTTCCAACGATAATTAGCAAGTAAGCACAATAGTATTAAAATAGGAGTAACCACAAACACCCAAATAGGAATAGGAACAGGATCGCCTTTAGCGTAGGAATGTAAGCCCGACAGATAATAGTTAACCCCAAAAAATGTCATAATTAAACTACTAAGAGCAAAAAGGCTACTTACATTATACACAAAAAATTGATGTTTTTTAAATATAATACGTACATGCAGCACGAATGCATATATGATAATACTGATTAAGGCCCATGTTTCTTTTGGGTCCCATCCCCAATACCTACCCCATGACTCGTTAGCCCAAACCCCACCTAAAAATGTTCCTATTGAAAGCATAAATAAACCTACCGTTGTCGTTTTTTCATTAATTGAAGTAAGTTCCGCAATTACACTTCTTACTTTATCTTGATTATTTCTGTTTATAAAAACCATACAACTCAACACTAATAAAGCTAAGACAGATCCTAAAGTTAAAAAACCGTAACTCCCCGTAATAATAGCCACATGTATTAGGAGCCAATACGACTTTAAAACAGGTACTAAATTTGTTATTTCAGGATTCATTAAGCTACCATGGGCGATCCCTAAAAGACATACCGCAATAAGTGCGGCGGCGGCGGCAGGCAACTTGGATTTTATTCCGTATAGAATACCCGCCAAAACACAAATACATGATATAAAAACAGTAGCTTCATATCCATTACTCCATGGTGCATGTCCAGATACATACCATCGTAATCCAATACCGTAGGCATGATATAAAAATGTAAATACAACAAACGCTAACAAAGCATTGGCAATTTTAGCTAAAATTTTATTATGAAAAAATACCTGAAAAAAACCAACAATTAAAAGTAGCAACCCTATTAAACTATAATACATCATGCATTTAAAAAAAATCTGCTGTTTATTATAGCTAATTTCCAGCGCAACTTTACTTGGTTTTAAAAATACATTAGCTGTTGCATTTGTTTGTTGAAACTTTTTTAGAATCTCAACCACCTCATCCGCTTTCGTCCAATCTTTAGTACTAATTCCTAACTGCAAAGCATCAAAATATGTAGGAATCATTTTTTCAAATACTAATAAGTTGTTTCCTAAAAAACTGGTATCTTCTTTGGGTGCAAACCACTTATTGGAAGCATTATTTAGGTTCGGAAAAATTTTCAGAAATTGACCGTTAAAAATAGTCCATGTAATATTCAATCGTTCATCAAGTTTAATTACATTTTTCTCTAATGTGTTCCTCTTACCTTCTGGCTTGGCATAAGCATCAGCAACTATTTTTTTTAACACATAATTACCTTGAAAATCAAAAAAACTAGCGGGTTTTGCATATCCTTTTTCAAGCTTTAAATAGCTTGAAATAGTATCTCGAATAGTTTCCTCTACTTTTATAAATGGTAATAATTGCCACGAATCTGGTTTAAATTGCATTCCTAAAAACACTTGAGTAGCCGTTAACTTTTTTGAATTCCCAGCTTTACTTTCGTATTTAAAACTACTTTTCCCATAAATTTTACGTAGCAAATCTAAAGACAGTGTATGGATGGGTTTTATTCTACCCTGAAAATCCTGAACTTGAAGAGCACTAAAAGATTCCGAATGTGGCAAACTTACTAATTGCCTTTCTATTAACTCTTGCACACTCAATTTATGTAATTGTTGTGCATAAAATACTGTGTTTATACTGCAAAAAAACAGTATCAACAAATAAAGTGATTTTTTCATATTTGTTGATTTTTAAAAAATTTTTGAACCCCTTTATTCTTCCAGATTAAACTTAAAACCATTCCTAGTGCTAGCATAGCATATCCTATATAAGTAACCAAAGTTCCCCAGCTATCATGATTTACAGAAAGTATAGTGCCGCTTTCGTCGGGCAAATATGCGGATTGAAAAAAGCGAAAATCTCCGTAGTCTAATACATTATTCATGAAAATTTTATGCTTAGATGTTTTCCCTTTATCGGTTAACTCTAAATAACTGTAAAAAGCCGAAGGACTATCAGATCCAGGATATCTTTCGAGTACAAAATCATTTAATTTTAAAGAAAATGGCAACCCAATAGGTTTTGAACCATAACCTAATTTAAGATGCATCCCATTGATATATAGCGTTGTTTTTGGGTTTATATACCCTTTACCACCCAGTAATGAAATTTCTTTTTCTTCAGCACCCGAGGATATTTTTAACACCAAAGCAGACTCTGGATTTTTAACTTTTCTGTCTTCCTTTTTTTGAATCAGCTTTTTCGTTTTCCCAGAAAGCACTTCGTTAAAAACGAGCGGAATTTTATTAAATGTACTCAGTGCTTTAAATTTTAAAGTCACCAAACTATCTTTAGGATAAAAACTTGATTTATTTTCAATCATTGAAAAATAATCAGTTACTTCTGGGAATTTCACTTTATAACCTCCATTCTTTCTAGTGATGAAAATATCTCCCTTGATCGCTGGTGTATCAAAGGCAATTGAAGTGCCGAAAAAGGTTTCCCTTTCCCCTCTTTTTATATATAAATCTTTGCGTTGACTTTCTTCTGCAATAACTAAATGTAAATAATCGTCACCTTCAGGAGTATCTTCTAACACATAAGCTGCATTAGGCAAATATTCTTTTAATTGTATGTTAACTTCTTTATTCTTAAAGTTATAGGCTTCATTAAGGTAATTACCCCCCAATTTACTCATAATAAGCAATTTAGAAGGGAATTTTTTTATAGAACTCGTATCAGATGCTTCAACTTGCAAAAAACTATCTATACTTAGTACTTGTTGAATGCTTTGATTTTCTTTTATAGTTACTAGTGCTTCATAGCCTCTATACCTTGTAATGCCAGCTCCTAATATTATAATAACAAAAGCAATATGTAACAAAAATACTGGCGCTTTTTCTACGCTAAACAAATTGTATTTTGCAATATTTCCTAAAAAATTAATGGCAAGTAGTACCATTACTATCTCAAACCATTTTGCGCTATAGACTAATGCTTTACTAGTTTCGGTTCCGTAATCATTTTCAATAAAAGTAGCTATTGCCATGGATGCGGCAAAAAGCAACAATAAAAAGCCTGTTAATCGAGTAGAAAATAAAAAACCAAGTACTTTGTTTACAATATGCATTAATATGTGGGAGTATTATTTTTTCATACCAGTTTCAACCCACTTTGCAATAAGCGCAATTGAACAAGTATCAATTTTTTCGTTTTTACGAAAAGGCATAGCTACAAAACCTTTTTGATGAGTTATAGCTCCTAATAAAGCCCCGTTTAATCCCATTTCTTTTAGTGTGGCATAATTATATATTTTGGTTCGAGAAGCTTTACGTTTATATACTTCTTGACTATGACACATAAAACATTTAGCTTCTATTAAAGGTGCTATTGTTTGTGTATAAGTCACCTCAGTAGGTAATTCGCATAATGGTTTTTGCTTACATCCTGTAACACTTAAAATAAATACGCCAAGTAATGCTTTAAAAAAATAATTGAATGTCTTCATCTTGGTTATTTTTTATACTTATTTTTTATTTTTTGCCACTCTTCTTCACTAAGAGGAAGGTGTTTTTTCTTGTCAGAAAAAGGGTCTTTACCGCCTTTTAAATAGGCATCAATTTTAGATAAAGAAATAGTGTCTTTAATTTTTGTTGCTGTTTTATATATGTGATTCCCATGAAAATCATGGCATTGTAAACAAGTACTCCATTGCTTTTCAGCAATTAACTTACTGTGAGGAACATCTATAGGGTCGTTAACAACTTCTAAGTCGTAATGACAATTCACACAAAAAGTAGCATCGGGTAACACTACTCTAGTATCATTGTGTTCTCTGTGACAGGTTTCGCACTGAGTAGCATCTATTTTTGCAATAGCATCTTGATATTTAGCCTCTAAAAAACGGTGAGTTGGGTGCCTGTCATTAGGCCTGTCGTGACATTCTAAACATTTTTTAGTATCTACATTTTCGGTTCCAAAATCTACACCCGATTTCCTTGCTCCGAAAGTTTTTGCTACGTTGGCTTGTATTTGCTGAAATAAATTCCCTTTAGCTGGTGTGTGGCAAGCTACACACGATAAATCTTCGTGTCCTGTATTCATAGGCCCTAAGCTCAAAAAATCTTCTGCCGATTTCATGGGTAAAATTATATAACAAATTATACCTATAACTATACCTATTAGTGAGCCTATGTATTGCCTCCTGCGTAATGGATTTCCTTTAAACATAATTTATATCCTATTGAGGTAAAACAATTTCTAAATTTTCGGTTTGTGGAAAAGCTACACAAGTAAGCACGTAACCATTAGCCACATCTTCATCGGATAGCAAATGTCCGTCCATCATTTTAGCACTTCCAGTAGTACACCGTCCAATACAGGTGCTACACATTCCCGAACGACACGAATATGGGATTTCTACCCCTTGATCCATTGCTGCTTGCAAAATTGTTGTTCCCTGAGCAACTTCAATAGTATCTTTACCTCCAACACCTTTTACAACTACAGTACTAGAGACTGCATCTTCGGCGCTTTCTTTTAATTTATTTAAATCTGCGGTAAAGGCTTCTAATTTTATTTTTTCGGGAGCTACATTTTTCTTTTTTAAAATATTTACAACCGCATCCATAAAACCTTGAGGACCACAAAGCATAAATAAAGCCTCTTCATAATTGAGTTGTTTATCTTTTAAAATATCATTAAGCAAAGACTCGTCTATTTTTTTTATTTGATAATTTTCAGGTAAGTTATTTTCATTACCAGAATCCAAAAGAAAGACTATAGAAATTGACTCTTTATGCTCTTCAAGCAATTCGGTAAGTTCTTTTCTGAATATTATAGATGCTTCATCTCTATTGGCATAAATTAAAGTAATTTTAGATTTAGGCTCTTTCTCTAAAACTGAAAGAATGATAGAATAGATAGGTGTAACACCGCTTCCTCCTGCAAAAAGAACATAATTACGTTGTTTTCTGGGGCTAGGAACTATAAAAAAGTTTCCTGCGGGCTTTTCTACCTCTATTTGTTGCCCTTCTTTAAAGTTGTTACATATATAGTTAGATACCAAGCCTCCTTCAACTTTTTTGACCGTAATTCTTAAAAACTTGTGTTTAAAAGGGCTGCTACTTAAAGAATAAGCTCTGTTTTCTATTTTATTTTGAACAGGTACTTTTAGCGTTAAAAACTGGCCGGATTTATATTTCACTCTACTAAAAAAACCAGGTTTTTTAAATATAACACTTACCGCGTCGGAAGTTTCATTTACAATTTTTTCTACGGTTAACAACATACTTTAGGGGGATTTACTTATAATAAAAAACTACTCCTATATGAAAAACAGCTATAAAAGTGATTATCACTGAAAAAGCAACGTGTAAAATCATCCAAGATTGAAACACCCATTGTTTTTTCGATTTTATGATGTCAAGATTTACAACACCTAATAGCATATTGGCAAAAAACAAATATGACAATAAAGCCAAATATCCATAACCAAAATTCATAACATGTACATAAAATAGAATAGGAGACAATGCTCCTATCCATTTATGAATGTTAGTTAGTTTAATTGAATATTTTCGTAGCGGTTTAACTACTCTCGTAATGGTTAGTACCCATTGAAATACTATAAATAAAAACACTACTAAGCCAGACCATCGCTTATACATTTGATGATGCTCCTGTAGGTTTAACAACCACTCCCATTTAACGGGTATAAAATACTGAACTAAATATGCTACAAATAGTAGTATGCCCAGATTAAATACTGAAAATATTTGTTTCATTAGTTAGTTTAAAATTAACCTTTAATTTGAGGTAACTGCTGCTCCTTTCTTAACCAAAACCTCCAGAGATTTGTATGATGTTAACTTGCGAACACTATCTATAAACACTTCTGCTGTTGGCAAATTAAACCCTTTTGAAGGCCACGTTTTACCGATAGTAGGTTTTGGACTAGTTTTAAATGCTGCAATTTCTTCTAAATAGGCATTGTAAATAGCCTTTGTACCATTACGGTAAGCGTTAAGAACTCCAACAGCTTCTTTGTAAGACAATGAGTCCGATGGATATTGCCATGTAGTTGCCCCCATAACATCTCCTAATTTCCAATCCTTTTTCGATGTGTTTGGATGATCGTTATGGCAATTTACACAAGGTGCTGCCATAGCCATATCAGCAAACATAGCGGTATGCACTTTTTGTGCTTCATCGTAAAAAAATTGAGGTTTTTGATTTGCTTTAATTTTCTTGAATAATGCTGCTTGTTTTCCTTCTAATTTATTAGAAGCGTTAATAGGAAAATCCGACCCTAAATATAAACCTAACGGCACACTACTTTTTCTGATATCCGATGAAATTCCTCTCAAGAAAAGTGCTGGAAGCGGCCCTGCCTCTACTTCGTCATCTTGCCAATCCTCGTCAAACTTTAGTCCTTGTTTTTTTCCAGCCCCTACGATTCCTTTGGTATACAGTGTTCTGGTGATGTCATTTTCGACAGCAACCATTTCTAATACCTCTTCTACTGAAAATGCTTTATCACTAGCTGCCGATTCTGCTCCTTCTTCTGGGATAGCGTTACCGCAAGAATTTAATCCTATTATTGCCACAAAACTTGATGCCGCAATTTTACTTAATGTATTAGTTAATTTTCTCATAACTTAAAAAATATTTAGATGACTTCTAATTCCAATATTAAAACCCATTATTATTATATAATGAGTGATTTTTATTGAATTTTTTTAACACTATGAGCTTTACACTTTAGAATGTAAAACGTAATAATAGTTGCTTAGGGAGCGAAACTACGTATAAATACTTAAGTATTTGTTGTGTAAATGTACGCTCTACTTAACTTTACCACAAATAATTTTCTATTCAAAGTAACTTTCCCTTAACTTTTTAATAAAAAATTAATTGAAAAAGGGTATAATCTTAAATCACTAAAATTTTAGCCTTGATTTTTAGGATTTCACAATTACATAAACTCATATTATTACTTGAGTTACCCGTTGTGCATTTTAAACAATGCTAATTTTGATATTATTAATTTTTCTATCAAAAATAAATTTGTTGATATATTGAATCATGGTCATTGCTGTAATTTTGGATAATACTCTAGTTTTAAACCCATCAAAAGA
>CANNCQ010000063.1 GCA_947503135.1 uncultured Aquimarina sp.
AGTTGATTAAAATTCTTCTTTCTATTATTCCTTTTATTCTTGGGATTTTCATTTTTTTTGGACAATTACACCTAACGTTAAATATATGGCATTTAGGGCAGAGGGCAAGCGATTATTTTCGATTAAGCCCTAAGCCAAACTTTTGCATTTTGATTTATCTTTTTTATTTAAAGCCAAATCAAAAGATTTGGCGACACAGCAAACAAACACAGACTTTTTGAATAAACAATAATCAGCCCTATTTGCTATATATAGTGTTACAGTATGTTTTTTAATCTACGGCTTACATCTTTGTTTTTAGTCATTCTTATAAGAACTAAACCGCAACGTCTAATATTATCATTACTAATTCCGTTGTTTCTTTTACCAAAATGAATATCTCTAATATTATTAATACTTAGCAATTTTAATACGTCAGAAGTATATTTGTTGCTTAAATCTAAAATATAACTTTCTTTTTTAAAGTCTAAATAGAAACCTATTTTACATTCACAATCAGAGTTTTCTCTATCTTTATCAAGTTCTTTTTTATCAATATATATTAGTCTATCACCGATTAAATGATTTCCGATATTTAAGTATTTGGTTTGTTTTATGAACTTTTTGTCAACCTCAATCTTAGTTTTTATTTGAATTAGTTGCTGATCTATTGGTAATTCTTCAATTGTTTTGATCCATTCAATATTTTCTTTTTTTGTTAAAAAATATGGAGTCAAATTTTTATTTTGAGAGAAGCAAATAACGGAATAGAGTATAGCTGAAATTAATATTAATTTTTGTTTCATTTTTTTAAAATATACTGTAACGATAAATATAAAACATCGTAGGGCAGGGGATTAACACTGATTTTATGAGTTTTACATTAAGCCAAATATAATATTTTGTTTTTATCATTTCGTGTAAATACCAAATTTTATAATTGGCGACTTTGCAAATAATCGCAGTCCTTCGACCAAGCCCAAACCGCCCTATGTGTTTTTATATAGTGTTACCAACAGTTATTTCGCCAGCTAGGTATAGCATTGCATTGCCTGTGATTTTGATTCTTTTTCCCTTTTGTTTGCAATTTAAGGTTCCACCCCGCTCAGATAGCTGTATTGCTACCATTGAATCCTTATTTAATTTTTTACTCCAATAAGGTGTTAAGTAAGTATGGGTTGAACCAGTTACAGGGTCTTCATTAATGCCAGATTGAGGTCCAAAAAACCTACTCACAAAATCACAAGAATCACCTTTAGCTGTAACAGTAACTCCTCTTGCTTGTATTTGTGAAATCTTATTTAATGACGGAATCATTTCTTTAATGGTTTTTTCATTTTCAAAAACTAGCATTATGTCAGAACCTCCTTTATATGCTTCTAGAGGCTTTATTTGAAAAGGAGCTGTTAAATCATTATTTAAGTCAATTTTAGAATACTCTTCAGTAGGAAAATCTAAAGTCAATAAATCATCTTTTGTTGATACCAATAAGTCTCCACTTTTAGAAACAAAAGTTATTTGGTCATTCGGGTTTTCTTTAATGCTTAATTCTACAAATGCACTAGCCAGTGTTGCGTGCCCACATAAATCAACCTCAGTAGTCGGAGTGAACCAGCGTATCTCAAATTTATCTTTAGACTTTACATAAAATGCAGTTTCTGATAGGTTGTTTTCGAATGCTATTGATTGCATTAGTTTTACATCGATCCATTCATCTAATGGGCAAACACCAGCAGGATTGCCTTTAAATAGCTCGTTGGTAAAAGTATCGATTTGATAAAATTTTATTGCTTTCATATGTATTTACAAATTGGTATTTATCGATTTAATTGTTTAAATTTTATAATTGATTAGCTAAGTAATCAATATATTTTTTTATGTTTTCTTCATTTCTTTTGAAATATGTCCATTTTCCGACTCTTTTAGAATCTACTAAACCTGATTTCTGTAATTGAGACATATATTGTGAAATTGTTGATTGGGACAAAGCAGCCTTATTTTTGATGTAAACTAAACATACACCGTAATTAAAATGTCCTAACTCTGTATGAGGAGGAAAGTTTAGTGCAGGTTCTTTCAACCAATCTAAGATATCTACTCTAATTTGATTTGATAAAGCTTTATTAATTTCAAGAATATTCATTGTGCAAATATAACAAATCTATAATTACCGATTTGTGTTAATTCTGACTAACGCAAATTTATTTTGTTAATAATTAGTATTTTAAAATTTATCAAAAATCCCAATTTTCTTACTTTTTAACGTTAGCATAGCACTAACAGTTTTGAGAATTATGAAGGATTGTTGGTAACGGTTGGTGTAAGGAACGTAGGGCAGAGGATAAGTACTGTCTTTCGGATTCTCACTGAGCCAAATTTACATATTTTGCTTTTATTTTTTATCTAAATGCTAAATTGAAAATTTGGCGACATCATAAATAAGCCCAAACCTTTAAATTAAGCCTAACCCGCTCTATGTTTTTTACACGTTGTTAGCATTAGTTTTTAGAATATGCCAAATATTTTTTTCCTCTTAGCAGTATTAATTCTGTCAATTTTTAGAATATCACTCACTTCAAATTTGTCGAATGCGTCAAATAAGGCATCAGAACCTTTATTTAACTTAAGATTTACTTCTTCTTGATACAATGGTACTAATGCAAAAAAGTCAATTGACTTGTTTTTTAGTTTTAGAGTATGAAAATTATTTCCTAATACTACTGATGGTAATAAAATCATAGTATTTAATTCCGTGTTTTCAGCAAAAGATTCTGCTGGGTCGCCGTTAGGAATTGTATGTCCATAATTAATCCAAGTATTATATTCATGCGGAAATCTAGCAAGGTATTTTAGCCATCTTACAGGCCAATAGTTTTTCTCTTCTTTAAAATCATCTTCTGATACTTTCCAATCTTGAGGCAAACATATACTTAATTCGGCATATTCACAGCCCTCAACTCCTTCAGGTGTTTGCATTGGTTTATCACTCATTCCTGATGTTACCAGTGTATGATAAGGGAATTCTTTTGTTGGTTTAACCCAGTGCACATCTATATGTACTTGGTCAGAAACTAATTCGTGAAAAACCATATGAATTTCTCCTATGTGTTCCTCTATATGATTTGATATTTCATCTATTGATTGTTCTCCAGACGATATTTCAAATTCATTTTTTTGAGATACATCATATTTATAAATAGGTGAACCTGATTTTGATTTTTCCATTTTTTTGTAATTAATGCTAACGTTGTTGTATATGATTTGTTGCGTGTTTCAAGCACTAATTTAGTAAATAATTACCGACCAATAAAGTCCGCAAAGACTTTCGTAAGTAGGCAAGAAGCTAGCAATAAATTATATACGGTGTTGTGCCCAGTTATTTTAAACGATATATTGTCTTATTTTTTTCTCCTATTTTTTCAAATAAACCTAATTCAGCTCCTTTCTTTAAATCTCTACTTGCAGTCGCTGAAGAAATATCTTTAAAAACATCCATATAATCTTTTCTTGTAAATTCAGTTTTGTTTAGTGAAACATAATATTCTAATCTATCTTTTTCATTTAAAGTTCGATTATTAAAATTTAATAATTGACTTATTGAAATGTCGATTACGTTAAGCATATATTCAATAAACTTAGTCGACTTTCCTGATTTATCACTTTCAGCTAAGGCTTTATAATATTTTTCTTGGTCGTTGCTAATTAACGTTTCAAAAGGTAAAAATTCAAAGATTGGATATTTTTCCATTAAAATTAAAGTTTGCCACAATCTTCCCATTCTACCATTTCCATCCAAAAATGGATGTATAAATTCCATTTCGTAATGGAACACGCAACTTTTAATTAATTCAATTTCATCAGATTTTTTTAAGTATTCAAAAAGATCTTTCATTAAGTATGGCACATTTTCATGAGGAGGTGCCAAATGCTCAACTTTAGAGCCTTTAACAATTCCGACACTTTGATTCCTATATTTTCCAGAATTTTCAATTAGACCTTCCATTAAATTTTGATGAGCTTTTAAAAAATATTTTTCATTAGCCGGTTTGTAATCTTCTAAATTTTCATAGATTTTAATTGCATTTAAAACTTCAAGAACATCTTTTTTAGGCCCAATTATTCTTTTGTTTTCAAGAAGGGCTGTAATTTGTTCTTCTGTAAGTGTGTTTCCCTCTATTTTTAAAGAAGAGTGAATAGTTTTAATTCTATTCTGTTTTCTCAATTTAGGTGAAGGTCGGTTTAACAAATTTGCATTTACTTCTCCTATTTTCTCTGAAATAGATGTTATTAATTTTAAAATAGAGGATGTTATTTCGTAAGGTGGTTCCATTTGTTGATACTATCATTTGATACTATCAAAGATACAATCATTTTACATTAATTGTATTTAGAAACGTGATTTTTTTATTGGGCACAACGGTCTCGGCTATGAGTAGTTGCGTGGGTTAGAGTTTAACTTTACAAGTACACACCAAACTGAAAATCCGCTAGGATTTTCAGAAGTAGGCGAGAACAAGCAATTACTTATAGCCATTGTTGTGCGCTGGCTTTTTTACCAATCAATTTGTAAAGCTTTATCAGAACCAGGTTCTACTTTTAATTCCGCTCGACAATATTCAATGGTTTTGGTTATTATTTTATTTATTTCTCCGAAATTTTCAATTCGTTTTCCCTCAAACATTGGTGTTACATCAAGGTTCGAGTTTATTGAGTAAAATATTTTTTTATAAAGTTCAGCCGTTTTTTGGTCATTCCTTAATACACCATAAGTTATTCGAATAGCATCGAAAGGTCCTTGGTTATGATAAACTTCTTCTCCATTTATAATTGGGAATAGCCAAATTTTTACGTCATCTCCAATTTCTGTTTTATTTCTAATTCCAAAATAGTCATCAACTTGTTCAAATTCCAATTCAACAAGTTTTTCAAATTCTCTGCTATTGTGTGGTCGGTCAGGATTTTCAAATCCAACGATCAAAAATAAATCTCCAAAAGTCGGTTTGTCAGAATTAAACTCGAAGTCTATTCTAATTCCATCGTGTGCCAATACTTCCAAGTCCAACGATTTTCTATCTATTTCCTGTTTTTTCTTTCCACCGTTACAGCTTAAAACTCCAAAAATCAATATTAAAATTATTATTCGGTTCATTTTTTTCAGCTTGCGCACAACGTGTTTGTATATGGTTTGTTGCGTGGTTAATCAACTAAGTTAACAAATAAAAACCGAATAGAAAATCCGCGAGGATTTTCGTAAGTAGGCTAGAACTAGCAATAAATTATATACGGTGTTGTAGCACGTTTTTATTCAGTTTAATCGAAAATTGCTTTTCCGATAACTAAAACTACCACTACAATTAGTATTATTCCAGCAACTATAATTTGAAACCTCATATAGTTTGATATAGTATCCCAAAAAGAGTTTTTTTTCATTACAATATTTTATTCCGATTTTTTATATGTCAAGATAATATCCTTGTCAGCAGGTTGTATATGCTTAATCGTAGGATAGTAATTATCATTTAACAAACTGTCCCATTTTTTATTTAAATCTTCAGAATTCTGCGGTTCAATATAAGTTTCTATTCCGTTTTCATATGATTTCATTATTGATTCCGATTCGTAAAGAAATTCACGACTTAAATATTCTATTTCCTTTATCAGTTTACCATCTTTATAAAGCATCAAAAAACCGTCGCAAGTTGTTCCTCCGCAATCTCCACCTGGTAATACAAAAATTCCGTTCTTATTGTTTTTTAAAATGGATTTATCATCGATTAATTCAAGCGTCTTATTTGCATAATTCACGTTTACAAGCAACCAATTTCCTTTGTCAAAATTCCGATTTTTCAACATGCTGTCAGAGTTCGAGCAACTAGTTAGTAAAATAAAAAATGACGCTATTTTAATCGTTAATTTCATTGATTTGGCAAATGTGCTACAACGGTCTTGTGTATGAAACGTAGCGTGCAAAAAGACACTAACTTTTCGGATTAACACAGAGCCGAATTTTTATATTTTGTTTTTAATTTTTCTCTTTTTAAATGCCAAATTAAAAATTTGGCGGACTTTGTAAATAAGAACAAACCTTTCGCTTTAGCATTTATTAGCTATGTTTTATACACCGTGTTGGCAGTAGTTTTATTTTACTTTGTTATAAGTAATTATATTATCTTCTGCCCATTTGATGTTTAGTTCTGTGTCATTTAATTTTTTGATTATTCCTTTTGCTGTGAAATAGTAGTTATCTCGATATAGAGTAATTGTATCTTTAATAATATTGTATCGAATATGTCGATTTCCTGATATTCCAAAAACATATAATCCATCATTGTTAAACTTTAATCCATTCAACTGTTTAATTCCATTTTTAAGCCAAGTACCTTTTATTTTTGATAACGAATATTTACTATTAATAATTGTATCAAATAATGGGCGATTATCAGTTATTTTATTATTGAATTTTATAGTATTATTTACTCCTCCTCTTAAAATTATTTGGCTAGAATCCCTTTTTATCACCGGAGAAAACTCAGTAGTTTCTCCATGTTGATGCCAAACCATTCTAATAGTATCAGATATATAACCTTTTTTTGATATAATCAAATTAGCAAAAATGCCTTCAGTACGGTTCATTTTAAAAAAGCCATTTTTGTCAGTTAAGCTTTTGATTGAATACTTTTCAGCTATGTTTTCTTTAACTAAAACAGATTTTACAGGTCGCCCTAATTCATCAAGAATAATTCCAGAATAATAATCATTCAAGTGGACTCCACAAGAAGAGAAAATTAGTAGTATTACAAATTGTAAAAAGATTACGTTATATTTCATTTTTATAATTACTGCCAACGGACTTGTGTATGAAACGTAGCGTGCAAAAAGACACTAACTTTTCGGATTAACACAGAGCCGAATTTTTATAT
>CANNCQ010000064.1 GCA_947503135.1 uncultured Aquimarina sp.
ATATATCAACAAATTCATTTTTGATAGAAAAATTAATAATATCAAAATTAGCATTGTTTAAAATGCACAACGGGTTTAGTACTATATATAATACCATTCAACACACATGCCACTTCTCTCCTATCGTCGCTTTGGTCAAAGAACATTACATTTCTATTTTACATAAATGCTATTTTAAGAAAAAAATTTCATAAAACTCTAGTACTTGGGTTCTTACAAACATTTGTATTTTGTATTCGGTTTAAATAGCATATTCTGTACAATCGTTCACCATTTTTAAAATACGCGATTTATAAGAAACATTTCGTTTTAAATATTAATATTGAAATAATTAGCCTATAACTGTTACTTATTTTTTAGCTTTCTTCATGGATATTTTAAAATCATCAATATTTCCAGATAATTTTAAGTTTAAGTATTTTATTTTTTTATTGGGGTCCACCTCTATTATTTCATCTTCTTCTAAATTATTTCCCTTATTTTTCTTGTTACTAAATAGTTTGTACTTAGCAGCTTGTTTTATAGTTTTCCAAGGAATTCTTAAGTAGTAATCAATATTGTTGTCTAAATCTTGTGATCCCGATAATTCCATATGCCCTAGTGTAGATGCAATAGTCATATTAGGTATGGTAATTCGTCCTTTGATTATATCTATATGATTTTGAAGGGTGTCAAATTTAATATTGGAAAGGTTTTTATCACCCATATACTCGGATAGCATATCCATAGGCTTATAGTTTAGTAATTGCCCATTAAATACTTTTACATCCATATGAATTTCAGATTGATCTAAGTCGGGCAATAAATCGGGATAGACTCTAATTTTTCCGTCTATAGTGGTCGTAACACGTCCTTTTAAATTATCTGAAACTAAATGTTCTTGCCCAAAATTTTCAAACTTAAATAAGAACTTATCAATATCAACATTAGTAGCTTCTATTTTAGGTTTTATATAAATATGTTTTGGATCGCTACCGTTAAAATACCCTGTCATTTTCAAATGACCTCCAGCGGCATTCAAATCCAATTCATCTACATGAATATAATGATCTTCGGTAGTTCGAATGCTTGATTTTATGTTTTGTAAATGAACACGGTTATAGATGAAATGATCTATTTCTACATCAAATTTCATATCCGTAAACGGTAGCTCATACAAATTAAAAGCATTGGCATGTGCTGCAATATCTGTAGTTTTTGTGGTTACTAGCGCTTTCTTTGGTTTTTGTTTTGGTTTTTCTTCAGGAGGGAATAATTGATCATAATCTACATAATTTGCTTTAAAACTAAAGTAATTGTCTCTTTTGCTATTGGTAATATCTTTCCCTAAATAATAATTTACTCCTACGTTAAAAGAAGTTCTTCCTATTAATCCTATAAAATCTTTAATTACGAGATGATTTTTTTCATAATGGAAATCACCCGTAAAGCGTTCAAATCGCATTGGATGCAACTTCATTTTAGTATTCAGCTTATCTAACTCCACATCTATAGCATGTAATGCTGATGCTTTATAATGCATGCTAGAGTTTAAATGTAATGCTAGTTTTTCAAACTCTTCATGCCTGTATTCCTCTGGCACATAGTTTTTTCCTTTATAAGAGAAAATGTCTTCTAAACGTAATAAATTAGAAGTTAAACTAAGGTCTAAATCTACATCGCCATTCAATTCTTTTTTCATCCAAAAACCATAATTATGTACCAATCCATTAAAATGGAAGTCGGAATCATCAATAAAACCTGTTAAGTCTTTAATGGTTACATCAGTATCATCCACTAATACGTCCACATGAAAATCGTGTAATTTATGTGGATAATGCTTTAGCTCTGCATAAAAATTATCTATAAAAAATTCTCCTTTGGGTAAATATTTATTTTTAGTAAAGGTATTTGCTAAAGCTTTAAATGAGAAACCAGCACTTAAATTTTTAATCTGTTCATCTACCCCTGTTTTAATACTATCAGTAACTTTAAATTTTGTGAGTTCAGTAATATCTAATTGCTTGGATTTAATAGCTATATGAGTATCTACTGGTGTAGCCGTATGATGTACAATTGCAGGAAGATCAGATACATATCCAGTTATAGATACATCTGAATTACCCATTAACAGATCAAATTTATTTAATGTCCCTTTTTTTCCATTCATTACTAAATGTGCATTCAGCTTTTTTAATGGTGCAGGAAGTTCCTTAGATGATAAACTTAGGTTATCAACCTTTAATTCTGCAAAATATGCTTGATTCAGTTTATTTAGTGTGTGTTGCGGGTTATCAATATCAATAATATCATGAAAATTCATTTCTAGAGATATGTCTCCGGATGAAATGTTTATATCATTTAAATTCAAGAATTCAGCCATAAACTCCAAATTAAAGTCTGCATTTACTCGCATCTCTATATCTGGCTCTTCAAAATTATGAATCACCACATTTCCTAGGAAATTTCCTTTTTCCAATTTGGCTGTCATATCCTCAAGGGAGAATGTTGTGGTACGCAAATTGCGTCCATCACCGTTGGTGAAATGTCCCTTGAATCCCATATCATTAACTCGCTTACCTTTATCTGTATTTTCTAGAAAAGCTTCACTTGCTCCGAAATTCACATCAAAAAAGGGCACTTGTTTATTAAGCGTAGGGCCTTGAACAACGGCGTTAAAATAGATTTCTCCAGCATTTTTATAACGCTCTAATACAGGAATAAGATCTGATGGAGCAAACGCAATAAGCATATCAAAATTTGGCTTTGTACCTCGTATTTTAAGATCAAGGTCAAAATCATTTTTTGTATCTATCTTCCCTACAATCTCAAAGTCACCATGTTCCATAGTGATTCTGGAAGGTTCAACAGTAAGTAAACCTGTTTTTTGATCGAGATTAAGGTCTGTATCTAGCTTAAAATGCTTGTTTTTTATATAAGTAGTATCACCATTATCTATCAAATTCATTTCAAACTCAGTATCAATGTGTTCTGAAATAATTTCATTACGAATATTGAATCCTCCAATAGCATCATAAATAAAGGTCTCTAAGTCTGTGTTTTCCCCTTCATCTTTTTTATGAATATCTAAATTATGTAATTTAATTTTCTCTAGGTTAAAATCTATGGGGTCGGAGGCTTTTTTTTCTTCATCAAAGGATTTTAAAGCGTTTAAAAGATTAACACTTTTATCTTCATGTATTACAATATCAAGAAAACCGTCTTCTATTATTAGTGAATTAAGCTTGTAATTTCTTTTTAAAATATCCCATAAATTAAAGCCTATGTAGATGTCTTTAACATCCATAATAACTGGTGAGTCATCCTCCTTATTCTCATTAATTTTTAGATCATCTAGCTTAAATGAAATATTAGGAAAATCATTAAAGAGTGATAAATGCGTATCTCCTATAGTAATAAAACCTTTATGTTGTTTGTTAAGCGTAGTAATAGTGTCTTTAAGAATACTATTTTGTTTTACTGTGATATATAGTGTTGTAGCACCTATAAATAATAATAGTACAAGTATTAGTCCAGCAATAAAGCGTAACCAAAATTTACTTTTTTTAAAAAATTTAAGTTTCATTATGCTTATAGAAGAGATTGAAAATAATCAAATATAACTCATTTCGTACACATTCCCACCTCACTCCTACTCGTCGCTTCATGTAAAGCTTATTCCAGTACAGCAACAAAAGAAATATTTGATAATAAAAAATAGAAAGAGATTTTACTGTGATAAAAAAATTCACCAAAGTGAAATTACATAGTACAGAACATTATAGCATAAACCTGTTGTGCTTTTTAAGCAATACTAATTTATAACTCTCTTTACGAGCAAACAGCATAAAATTTGTAGTGGTAAAATTTGGGATTTTGAGAAGCACAATAACCTGTGTTTGTAAAAAAAAGGATTTTTTTGTGAATTTTATAGCGATTATGTCTAGCTTGTTTACACCCTTTTAAAGGAATACTATGCCTCAATAAAATATCTTCAAATTCATTAAAAATGATGGAAAATTTAATCCTAATATCCTCTACATAAGTAAATCTTTCTTCAATTGTAAACATTATGATCTATTTTACTGGGAATTCTCGAGATAGTTTTCTAAAAAATCATGTTCACTATCAAAAGCTAAGTATTCTGCAGTTAAATTAATTGCCATTAAAGCTAAATCTGAAAGTATAGATTTGTGCCTCTGATTATAAGCTAAATTTTCAGTTGGAATAAGCTTTAAGTCTAGTATATTTTGTCTGATTTTGATGGAATTTTTTTTTATAAAATTGTTATTAGATAACTACAATTTGTTATTATATTGCTGAATACATAACTTTTTTATTCTTTAAACCATAATGCATAACGAATAGGTATTAATTAGTATAATACTCTAAGAATGCATTCTGTTTTAAATTATAAATTGCCTGCTCAATTTGAACTAAAAAATTATTAACTATCAAAAAGTAGTATAAAAATATTTGGAATATATAAATTAATCAGAATTATAAAAAAATGGGGAAAATTAAAATAACAAATACTTTTACTTTTGAGCCAGCCGCAAAAGCTAGTGAAGAGAACACTAAATCAGGAATAAAAATATTTATCAATGAAAAAGATTATGGTAGTATCCCTGGAAATACAACAAAAGAATATGAATTAGAAGAGGGGGAATATGAATTATATATAAAGGTTTTATGGAAAAAAGGTAAAAAAATAAAAGTTAAATTAACAGATAATGAAATTGTAGAATTAAATTTTGGAACTGTAAACTCTTCAAATAAAAATAGTAACGGTGGATTATTGATCGCAAAATCAATAGGATTAATATGTGTTTTAGCTTTTATGATTTCAAAAATGTTTGTTTTTGCTATTATTGCTATTTCTATATTTATTTATGGATTTATTTTTGCTTCTAAAAATAGAGATGAAAGTTTTACTTTGAAAAGAGTTATATAAAATGACCTTTACCAGAGAAGGTGGATCCTATGCCGTTTAATATTTAAAAAAAAATTATTGTACAACTCTTTAGGCTTCGATTAGTACTTAGAGATGAGATACAGTAATAAATTAAGGAATACCCAATGGAAGTTTATATAGCTTTATTTTTATATAGCAAAGGTATTCAATTAAGTTGCCTGTAAGAGAGATTCTTTAGAAATAATCTTTACTAACAACAGAAGATATCGATGTATAAATGTATTTAATGAGGCACTTATCAATAC
The DNA here is from genome assembly GCA_947503135.1 of uncultured Aquimarina sp. Taxonomy (GTDB): domain Bacteria; phylum Bacteroidota; class Bacteroidia; order Flavobacteriales; family Flavobacteriaceae; genus Aquimarina. The sequence continues at coordinate 5,200 of CANNCQ010000064.1, forward strand.
TTACCGTACGAGTCTTATAACTATTGAAAAAATATTAACATTTAAAGTAATACTTATTTCATAAGTATTACTAAAGGAGGCTTTCAAAATGCTTATGCTCTATCTGAGCAACAAAAAATCAATTTTTGAATTGAAAAACATTAAGGTTTCTTACTTATTGTTATAACATTCGGTATTTTCCAGAAAGTAGTATTGCCATCATTTTCGTTAAAACCTGTTTCATAACTTCCAACAATCGAAAGCTGTTTTTTTGGATGATTCAAATGAAAAGAAGCCTCGGGACCACCCTCTAAATACATTAAGTTATAAATCTTTAATGGAGCTTGTAAAACAATGTCAATAAAATCGTGAACAGTGTATGGAGAACGCGATATAATAAACAACGCATTTCCGTCTTTATCTTTTCCTATGGCAACCATACTCCATTTTTTATTTTGTTGGCTCCACTTATTTCTCTGGTTACAATCTAACATTCGTATAGATTGACTAAACGAATTATATTTAGTTTTTAATAGGTTCCAATCCTGACAACTTTTATCAATTATTTGAAAGCTAGGCACGCTTTCGTCTTTCCTATTAAAAGCAACAATTGTATTGTCTCTGTTTTCTGAAGAGTTATTTGTAAAATCGTAATGCTTCATGTAACCTAAATTAGTTTTATGATCCATACGATACATCCCCGCATTAATAACCGCGATTTGGTTTTTGTTTGCAGCCCATTCTTTAGCTGTTTTTGTTTGCTCTCCTTTTTGCTTGGCACTAAATAAATTAAAATTATAGTAAGTAGGGTTGATTTTTAATATTGTTAGGCTATGATTTCCTAAAATAGATTTTTTAGGAGATAAGTATTCTGTTAATTCTAAGCCATTATCTAATTGCTGCCATTCTATAGTGTTTTTTTTAGATTGTGTATATGTGTTTAAAGCTAGGTTAATGAGGATAGTTAAAAGTAGTTTTGCTTTCATTTGTAAGTAACTTAAAAGTTTTTATGCATTATTATTTTATTAGTAAGTGAATATAGAAAACAAAAAGCCAAGAAAGATTATTTTGATGCTATCCCTATAGTAAGTAAGTTTAAAATATGGAAGGCTTATCTTTTTTAAATTTGAACCCTTTCTTCAAATATAGTTAAAAATTAATCTAGAATAATTCCCAATTTCTAATTGATATTGTCCACTTTTAGTTGATTCTCTAAAGGCTAAAAATATAGGTTTCATTACCTCATTATTGGTTGGGAATGAAAGTTATTTGTGCATTTAGTTATGCGTCGAAAAGTAATTTTCAAATCTTACAATCAAGATCAGTTAAGTCTATTACCACCATGGGGCTAATTTAAAAATGAATGCCTCCGTTTTTAACGGAGGTTTTTATTTTAAAGCCAATTCAAAAGATTTGGCGGACTATATAAAAACACACTAAACTTTGGATAAAATACCAAACCCGTATTAATTATAGTTATTGTTAGCTGCTTTTTTG
>CANNCQ010000065.1 GCA_947503135.1 uncultured Aquimarina sp.
GAAGATAAACAATTACCTTTGAAATAAGCACTAAGCCAAACTTTTGCATTTTGATTTATCTTTTTCTATCATAAAGCAAAATCAAAAGATTTGGCGAGACTGCAAACTAACACAAACTTTTCAAACTGTCTTAAACCGCCCTATTTGCTATATATAGTGTTAGGGCTAGTTCTTTTACAAGGCTGTTTTTAATTCCCTACATTTATTAAAATTTCTATATACTTGATGTATTAGAGAGTTAGGATACTTACTCTCTACTAAATCCTTCGATTTTTGAATAAAATCTTTAATGCTTGTTTTAAAATCGTCATTTAGAACAGTATCAAAATCAAAAGCAGGATTTAATATTTGTCCTCTAGAAATAGAATTTAAAACTATGTGTAATATAAATCTGTTAGAATGTATGTAGTGGCTTTTATCTCTACCAGATGAAGTTTTTTGAAGATCCAGTAGAATTTTATTTACAAGTCTAAATACTTTTATAGTTCTAATAATTTCAAAAGATCGTGTTTCATTATTAAATAAATCTATGTATGGCTTTTTAGATATATCATCCCAAAGTTTACCTATTTCTCGTTTTGCTTGGACAGCTAAACTTACATCGGAGTTAAAACAAGCCAAAGAAATAGTCGCTTCTTCTATTGTATAATTTTCATCATCTAAAACCACATTTAAATCTGTTCTCTTAAAATGATAAGTTATTCCCTCTAGTGCAAGCTCTGTTTTTATCCTGTCTTGTTGGGGATCCAAAGAGACAAAATCTTTCTTGTCAATTTTATTTTGAGTATTAGAAGCTTTAGTGATTCTTGTTCCAAAACCATCTGGGCAATTTTCTAATGAGATTATTTTTATAAAAGCATTAGTGTTGTCTACATTTTCGATTCCTTGCTCAAAAGAGGAACCAATACTTCCGACAGTTTGAGCACCATTAACAATTTTAAAATCTTTAGCAACAAAATATCCTGAATTTCGATCTCTACCACTTAAAGCTTTTTTTTCAATTGAACTACAAAGAGCTGTTATTCCATTATTGAAATAATAGAAATGCTCAGGCTCATTTTTAATAGTGTTAATAATATCTTCATTGACGTCAGAAAAACCAACAAAATCTCTAATGTTTTCAGAAAACAATCTAGTCCTATTTTCAGCCCAAAGCGATGCTAAATTACTTGCGTTAATCATCCCATAAAAAGCTTTGTACGGATGTTCCATAAACCCCCAATTACTTAAAGCTATTTCTGCATCAATCGGATCACCTTCTAATCCACCAACTAGGGACTTATGAGCAGAATTTAAAGGGAATTTTTGAAAAGTAGCTAGTTCAGAAGGATCATTAAGTTCATTTAATAAGTCAGCTATAATGTTATTAGAAATCTCACTAATATTATCCTTGCCTGTATATGTTAATACTAATTTGAATTTAACTAAGTGATCATCTAAAGCATTTAAAATATCTCCTTCTTTATCTCTGATTTTGTCATTGAATCTATCAAATTTTAAGTCAATTAAATCTCTAATTCCCTTTGTGAATTTAAGAATTTCACCAGATTCAGGTTCTCCATTCCCACTTTTTATGAATTTTGATTGGATGATCCACAAATTCTTACTTTGACTATCAAAATGAATCAAATCAATACCATTGTCATTATATCCATCTACAACATTTTTCGCACAGACCTCTGGAGATAAACCACTCAATATTTGTAGAGTATATGCTGTATAAGCCCTAGTTAAAAAATGATTCTCCTTATCTTCAGCTTCTTTGTTTTCTACATCACTTAAGTCAATTAAGTCAGAGTAAATCTCTTTTAATCTTACTTTTATATGATTTACGTGTAATTTACTCATTTAATTTTTGTTTAATTAGCCCTAACGGAATTGTGTATGAAACGTAGCGTGCTAAAGGATACTAGTTTTTCGTATTAACACAGAGCCGAATTTTTATATTTTTTAATTTTTTCTTTTAAAAAGCCAAATTAAAAATTTGGCGGAGTTTATAAATATACATAAACCTTTCGGTTAAGAACTTATTAGCTATGTTTTATACACCGTGTTACCACACGTTATTTATTTTAATCTCTTATTTTTTAATATGTCAAACCCCAGAAAGCCTTCTCGAACTTCAAATTCAACACTTTTATAGAGTTCTATCTTATCGTAATATTTGTGAGAAAACACCAATTCTTTTTTTGTCCCTTCATAGTCAATGTAGAAAGTAGGCTTTCTTTCATCTCGATGATATTTTCTACCAGGAAGTGAAGAACGTTCATTTATCAAGTAAGATTTTTTTACAGATTCCTTGTCAGCTAGATAATAATTTGTCAAAGTAAATAAAGAACAAGCTATAAAACCATAACTCAATATGAATTGTATAATAGAATAAAATATCAAACTAATTCCATTGTATTTGTCATAAGTCATTTTGTAATTTTTAAAATCAACTACAAAAGCTATTAAACTTACGATAGAAATTATAGCAATAGGAATCATTATATCTATTATGGTATTTCGATATATCTTTATTTGCCAAATCATTAACAATAAGCCCGAGAATAATATAATTGGATATAATATTTTTCTTTGTTTTTTAGTCATTTGCTCGTAATTTGTGGTAACGTTGATATGTATGGAATGTAGCGTGTTAAAAAGGAAATAACTTTCGAATTAGCACGAGCTAAATTTTACATTTTGTTTTTAATTTATCGGTTTAAAAGCCAAATTTAAAATTTGGCGATACTTAGCAAATAGATACAAAGTTTACGCTTAAAAACCAATTAGCTATGTTTTATACATGGTGTTGGCATACGTTTTGTTTTTTTTATTTATTTGCTTTTACAATTACCGATTTTTTTATCATTTTACAAAACTTATTTTTGCGCTCTGGGTTAAGTAATTTTATATTTTAAACACAAAATTAATAACATTCGAGTAGGGTCGCAAAGCGCGTAACAGTTTCGCTCGAGTAAAGTCCGAAATATTCACAACAGTTTCGTCTGAGTTGAGTCCGAAAACATAAGTAACTTACGTTTTGACTTTTTTTGTATTCAACTTTCTATTTTAAACACAAAATTAAAAACATCAGAGTACGGTCGGAAAGCACGCAACAGTTTCGTTTGAGTAAAGTCCGAAATATTTATAACAGTTTCGTTTGAGTTGGGTCCGAAAACATAAGATGCTCACGCATTGGTTTTTTATTTTCCATAATCTATTTAACAGACTATTTTTACTTTAAACACTTTTATTCCGTGACAAATTTTCCGCGCTGATTAATGGATGCCAACGTTGATATGTATGGAATGTAGCGTGTTAAAAAGAAAATAACTTTCGAATTAGCACAAGCTAAATTTTACATTTTGTTTTTAATTTATCGGTTTAAAAGCCAAATTTAAAATTTGGCGATACTCAGCAAATAGACACAAACTTTACGCTTAAAAACCAATTAGCTATGTTTTATACATGGTGTTGGCATACGTTTTAATTTTTCTATTTATTTACTTTTACAAGTACCGATTTTTTTATCATTTTACAAAACTTATTTTTAGCGCTCTGGGTTAAGTAATTTTATATTTTAAACACAAAATTAATAACATTAGAGTAGGGTCGGAGAGCGTACAACAGTTTCGCTCGAGTAAAGTCCGAAATATTCACAGCAGTTTCGTCTGAGTTGAGTCCGAAAACATAAGTAACTCACGTTTTGACTTTTTCTTTGTATTCAACTTTCTATTTTAAACACAAAATTAAAAACATCAGAGTAAGGTCGGAAAGCACGCAACAGTTTCGTTTGAGTTAAGTCCGAAAACATAAGAAGCTCACGTCTTGGCTTTTTATTTTTCATAATCTATTTAGCAGACTAACTTCTTTACTTTTAAAACACTTTTATTCCGTTACAAGTTTTCCGTGCTGATTAATGGATGCCAACGGTAAATGTAAACGTCTGTGCGTGTAGAAAGTCGCTGACTTTCGGGATAAGCACAAGGCGTTACACTTTTTAGTATTTTTAAATTATCAGTTAAAATAGTAAAATTTGTGACGCCGACCTCACAAATACAAAACTCCCTTTGACCAAAACACTAAAAAAGCATTGCGTTTACATGGTGTTAGCTGTAGTTATTTTATCAGAAATATTCATTTCAGCACCACCCCATTCAACGAGTGTAAAATTTTTATTTCTTTCTATTAAAGGTATTTCTTGTCTTTTAAAATCTACAAACTTATTATCAATTTTAGAAAAGAACATATAAACTCTTATTTCCTGATCGGGTTTAGGTATAGTTTCCAATGACGCTATTGAGTCGCATTCTTGATTGACCATAAAATATATTTGATTAACGTCATATTTATTTAAATGGGGTAACCAATATGTTATAAAATCATTTGTCTCTTTGTAATTTAGTCCTAGTCTATCTAAACTCGTTTCTAAAAAATTAATTAAGTCAGCTTTTTGAACAATTGAACCAAGGGATAATTTTTTAAAATTAATTTCACTTTTAAAGTCACCCTCCCAAAATAAATATGAATATTTTCGATTGTTTAGTTTGTCAATTATTTCTCCTGATTGTTTAGCAATAATATTCCATCCAAAATCATTATTGTATTTTGGATATGTATTTGTTAAAACTCCATTAAAATCAATTTTCAAGTTGATTGAAGTTTCTTTTTTTGGATACAAATAAATCACAGGTTTTTTTATAACTATTATATCTTTTTGGGAGGTGGGATCAAGTTTTAATTTTACAATTATTTTCTTTGATGTTATTTCCTGAACAATGGGTTTATATCCATTATAATCAGCTATCAAATATTTTACATCATGTTTTTTTAGGTTCAAATTAAACTTCCCGTAAAAATCACTAACCACAGTAACTATAGGCTTGGGAAATTTTTTGTTTTTTAAAGTTAAAGAGTCTAATAGAGGTTTTTGTGCATAAAAACTAATTGAAGCTCCAATCAATGGTAATGATTCACAATCTACTATTTTTCCAGATAGCCTTCGTTGTGCTATTACATTAGTGAATACAGTAAGTGAAAAGATGAAAATAAATATGTTTTTCATAATTATGTATTTATTACAGCTAACGTGTTTGTATATGGTTTGTTGCGTGTTTCAAGCAACTAATTTAGTAAATAATTACCGACCAAGAAAGTCCGCGAGGACTTTCGCAAGTAGGCAAGAAGCCAGCAATAAATTATATACGGTGTTGCCCACAGTATTTTATTTTCAGAGTGCAATTCCGTGTTTTTTCAAAGTCGTTTTGAACCAACCTTTATGTTTTTTCCAAACTTCCTCGGTTTTTAATTTGTCAATCGCAATTTGTTTGAAATTCTCGCTTTTACTTTCCAATAGTATCTCAATAAATGAGTGCAAATAGAAAACTTCATTTTCGGTTTGAAATTTTGCTTTCGGAAAGTCAATTGTCAAATAGCTTTCTAATTTCTCCGAGTATTCAGACGAGTAATACTTTTTTAAATAATCAAAGGCATAAGCATTATTCTTATCAAAAGCCAATTCTTCAATTCTTGATAAATATTTGGCATTGTGTTTTCTATTCTGAAATACTCTGTCATAAAGTAACCAGTCAATAGCTTTTTTTGAATAAATAATTACACTATCTAATTTTTCCATTGTCAAGTCTGTAGCAAGCCTTTTTTTTGCTGCCATATCTTGCTCATAATTATTTCCGTCGGTTTTTCTTATTGCCTCAATTCTGATTTTATTCCAATATTCGTGATAAACTACTGAAGACGTAGATTCTGTATCAATTAAACAGCCTTCAAATGTTATAACCGTTTCATTTTTTTCTAATTCAGATAATAACAATTCAGGAACATTTCCTTTTTCTGACTGAATGAGTTTAATCGAAGCGTAAGTCCGAATTGTTGGATTTATGTGTTTTGATAATTCGATTAATTCTTTGTCTGATAGTTTTTTTTTTAATGTCTGAAATCTTTTGTATTGTGGACTTACCATACAACCATATCCAACACAATCAGATTCTACTCTATTTACTTTAATTATTGAATCAATCAGTTGCTCTTTTGTTTGCGAAAAACAAAGACTAATTGTCAAACTAAATATTATTGTGAGTAGTTTTTTCATATTGTGGGCAACGGCTAGTATAAGAAGCGTAGGGCAGTTGATAAGCAATACGTTTCGGTTTAACACTAAGCCAAATATAATATTTT
>CANNCQ010000066.1 GCA_947503135.1 uncultured Aquimarina sp.
ATGAAATTGACATATTAGAAATAATTGAAACAGAAAAATAAAACGCTACACAACAACGTGTAAAAAACATAGGGCGGGTTTAGGCTTAATTTAAAGACTTGGGCTTCTTTATGATGTCGCCAAATTTCCAATTTGGCATTTAGAGAAAAATAAAAGCAAAATATGTAAATTTGGCTTAGTGTGAATTAGAAAGGCAGTGCTTATCTTCTGCCCTACGTTCCTTACACCAAACGTTACCACACATGAAACTACATATACTCATAATACATTTTTTCGTTTTCTATAATTCATACAGTCAATTCATTTATGATGATTTAAATGTAGGAGGGTCAAGAACTGATTTAGATTTTATAATTTTCAAAAAACAAGATAGTTTAATAAAGAATCTTAAAATTAAGTCTGTACAAGTCCTTAAAAGTCAAATAAGCGAGCAACAACCTTATAGAGTAATTTTAAAAAAATATAATAAAAAAGGGCTTATTTTCTCAAAATCAAATCAAGATAATAGCTTTTCTTATAATTCATATTTTTCTTACGATCAAAAAAAAATAAAAAAAGTTCTTTTCGAGAGAGGCAATGGAAACACTAATCTCGCATATAAGTTATACTATACTAGTGGTGATGGAGCTCTTTATAAAAAACAATCTGATTATAAATACGATACCCTAAATAGAATTCAATCAATTAATTCCTGTATAAATAATGATTGTGAACTTGAAAGTTATTTTTACATCGCGGATACTGTAAAAGTCATTAAATCTAAACTAAATAAAAAAATAAGTGAAACCAAATATTTAAACAAAAAATATTCAAAACTTAAGCTGTATAAAAAATTTAATTCTAACTATTATAATAAAAATAAATCAACTTATCTTACTGATAAAATGATAGTAGTAGAAGAGTTCTGGGGTAAAGGAAAACTCTTGTTAACCGACTCAATTCAATTCAATGAAAAAAATCAGATTATTAAAATTACTTCTAATAAAAATTTGAGAAATTATTCTACTGATAAAATTTCAACCTATAAACCCCATTCTGTTATTATCTACAAATATGATGAAAACGATAATTTAATTCAAAGAATAAAAACGAATAAAGAATTAAAGGAAGAAATAATAAAATTTAAATACGCGAAGAGTGGACTGATTAAAAAAATCACAGAAAGAGTTAATAATATTTGGGAACACACAAAATTTAAATATAAAAACCACTAACATGTGGTAACACTATATATAGCAAATAGGGCAATTTATTGCTTAATCAAAAGATCTGTGTTTGTTTGCTATGTTGCCAAATCTTTTGATTTGGCTTTATGAAGAAAAGATAAATCAAAATGCAAAAGTTTGGCTTAGTTCTTATTTCAAAGGTATTTGTTTATCTTCTGCCCTAAATGCCATATATTTATCGTTGCCAACTATTAAACCATAAATGTTTAAATGATAAAATACGAAATAAAAACAGGTAGTAGCTTTTTAAATGAAAAAGCACGACAACAAAGAGATATCGGATTTAAACCTAAATTAAAAGGGATGAGATGTGGCAAATGTTCAACCGACACAACAATAAGATTTGTAGAAGATGATTTATCACATGTAAAAGCCGAATATAAAAGTTGTTGTTCTGAATTTGAAGACCGCATAAAAAACAAATTATGGCCAAATAAAAATTAGTTTTCTAAAAGCTCTTTTGGTCGCACAACGAAGTAGTTTTTATCTGCTTCACCATTGATTTTAAAAAAGCGAACCAAATAACTGATAGGTAATATATTTTCGTGAACTTCTAGTTGATATTTGAATTTATCAAAACCTTCAAATTGATAAAAAACAGAAAATGAATTATAATGAATCTTAATTTCCAAAAGCATTCCAGGAATAATTAAATCGGAATCTGTTGGTTTGTGAAAAAAGTGTTTTACTTCTGACATAAGTATTGTGTTTATAAATTAATAATATGAATAAAAAACAGTAGGCAACACTATATAAAAAACATAGGGTTTTCATGCTTCTGTTTTCGTTAGTTTTGTGTTTGTTATGTCGCTAAATATAAAATTGAGTATTTCATAAAATTTAAAAACAAAATATTTATATTTAGCTTGTGGTTAACCGTAGTGTATTGTGTGTCAATCCCTACGATTTTCTATATTTAACGTTGTAGCACATTAAAAAAACTCATATTGAACGAAACATATAGGAAAATGGCAATTCTGATTGAGCTTGAAAACTCAATTAAATATCTGAGATGTGGATTAGCAGAGTTGCAAAAAATAACTCATGTAAATGATTTCTATGAGCCGCCTCTTCTCTATTTGTCAAGCGGATTAGAAAGACTTTTTAAAACTATACTTTGTTTAAATTTTAAAGAAATTAATAACCGTTTACCTAATCAAGGTGAGATATGGAATCGGAAACAAGGGCATGATATTGAATTTTTGAAAAAAGAAGTTGAAAAAATTTGTATTCCTGTAAATCGTTCATTTACTGTTGGTGATTACGATTTAATAACCCAAGATAAGAACATAAATTTGATTTGCAAGACCTTATCTGAATTTGCTAAACGTTCTAGATATTTCAATTTAGATGTAATTTTTGGTCATGAACAAAAGTTTAATTCTAGACAAGAATGGCAAGAAATTGAAACTATTATACTTAAAAAATATTATGGTGAAAAAGAGTTTTACAAGAGAATTGGAAACCATGAACTTTTGGATGATGTTTATCTTAAATTAAGTGAATTAATTGTATCAAAACTTGAATTATTTCTAAGAGCATTGGTTCGACAATTTATATTTGGGAATTTTTCTAAAGACTCAAAAACTTATATGATAACTATTAGCAGTTTTTTTAGTATAAATGATAATCAAATTGGAAAAACAGATTACGCAAAAATTAATAATGATGAGATTGTGATAAAAAGAGAATAACGTGCTACAACAATAACTATAAACAATGCAGGGCAGTCGCTAGCCGAATTAAATAGTTGACTTGCTTGGTCGTAAAAGCTTTTTTCTTACTTTTATAACTGTAAAATTAAAAGACGCCAAAAGCTTTTACTTGGGCTAGTTTGAAGTTCGTTGAACTTCTTCACTGCACTGTTCATAGTTGGGGCGTTAGCGCTCATTACTCACTCGGAATCAGAAAATATAGTAAAGTTATTTAAATATAATTTTATATAATTGATTAAAAACTAGTAGTTTAAAAGTAAAAAAAACAGCCTATAAATTAGTTTGTCCAAGTAAAATTTACTGTTGCTTAAAAGAAAAAAAGTCAAGACGTGAGCTACTTATGTTTTCGGACTCAACTCGAACGCAACTGTTGTGAATATTTCGGACTTTACTCGAATGTAACAGTTTCGCGTTTTCGGATAAAAATGACATGATTTAAGTTGTTTAAAGAGTAAAGTTGAGCAATCTTCTGTAAAATTAAAAATTACCTATCCAGAGGCTTAAAAAGTTGGTAAAAGAAATATAAAAGTATTGTGAATAGAAATTAAAACGCGCGCTAACACTATATAAAAAACATAGGGCAATTGGTTTTTATCTAAAAAGGTGGTTTTTATGCCGCAAAGCCGCCAAATATAAAATTTGGCATTTACAACGAATGATAAAAGCAAAATATTTATATTTGGCTTATATAATTTATCTTACGTCAGTTTATTTCCGCTGCCCTACGATTCCTTATATTTAACGTTATATGCAATCCATATAAATTGATGATAAAAGAAAAACTCCTAATATTAATTGTAATATTTTCACTAATTAGTTGTGTGTCTAAGCAAAAAGACAATGATCTTAATGAATGTAAATTTAAAATGAGCTATTATCAAAATAATATACCTTCTGACTTTTCTTTTACTATAAATTATGAAGGTGCTCATGCCTACAATTTTGACTCAAATACCAAAAATATAGAAAAGCTAATTTCAATTGATAGAAAACAAGCTGATACTACAATAGTTCTAAAAGAAAATGAAAAAGAAATAATTTGGAAAAAAATTAAGAATACCGATGTACTAAAATACCCTCTAAATTATGAATCAAATGTTTGGGGAGAAATAACACCATCTACCTCTTATAATGTCAAATTTCATTTTAATGGGACAACCAAAATAATAAATTGGACGAAAAATACCGAATCATATAGTTGTCGAGAAGCAAAAAAACTTTATGAATTAATATCAATAATTGATAGTATAATAATAAATAAACCTGAATATAGACATTTACCGAAAGAAACATTTGCTTGGGAATAAAAAGCATATAACAACACCTATGCGATAATGCGGGGTTTATGTTTAATCGAAGGGTCATTGCTTATTTGGTTTGTCGCCAAAGTATTAAATTTAGTATTTTAGAAAAGATAAAAACAAAACATAAACTTTGGCTAAGTGATAGTTCGAAAACCTGTGATTTCTTGCTTCCGCACTACGCATAGCTAACCGTTACCTAGCATTACGTTCGCGTTCAAAATCAACACTTTATAAGTTGTTTAAAATAAAAAAGTTAGCCTGTTAAGCAGATTCTTAAAAGTAGAAATCTAACTGTTGCTTAAAAGAAAAAAGCCAAGACGTGAGCAACTTATGTTTTCGGACCCAACTCGGGCGAAACTGTTATGAATATTTCGGACTTTACTCAAACGAAACTGTTGTGTGGTTTCGGGTTATACTCCCCTATTCTGTATTTAGAAAGTAAAAAATAAAAGCGTGAGCTTCTTATGTTTTCGGACTCAACTCGAACGCAACTGTTGTGAAGATTTCGGACTTTACTCGAACGTAACTATTGCGAGGTTTCGTATAAAAATAACGTGATTTAAGTTGCTTAAAAGTAAAGTTTAGCAATCTTGTGTAAAATTAAAAATTACTTAACCAGTATCTTAAAAATTTGAATAAGAAAAATATAAAAGTATTGTGAAAAGAAATTTAAAACGCTAGATAACAATATATAAAAAACATAGGGCGATTTGTGTTTACCTAAAAAGGTAGTTTTATGTTGCCAAGTCGCCAAATATAAAATTTGGCATTTACAACGAATGATAAATACAAAATCTTTATATTTGGCTTATATAATTTATCCTACGTCAGTTTATTTACGCTGCCCTACGATTTCTTATATCAACGTTGGGCATAATTTAAAAAGAAGAACACTAAATGGCGAAAAAGGTAAATTTAAAGCCCTTAAGAGAAGGAATAAAGATGGAATTAAGGGGATTTCTGAAAATTTAAAACCTAAAAAGCCTAGACCTGAAATTTCCAATGGAAAAAAGTCCATTAATATTCGAAGAGCATTAATAAAACCAGATTGCTCAAGCAAAACAGTATTAACCGATTCCACTTGGAATTATGTTGATATTTATTTAAGACAACAAAAAACAGCAAAAGCTAAAGAGGCTCTTTTTTATTGGGAACAATCAAAGAATTTTTATCAAGCAACAGTATCACTTTCTTTAGTTCAAAACCATTAACAACATATTATTGTTTCCTAAACGCTACAAAAGCCTTACTAACTTATAAAGAACACAACTTTAACTTAAAACACGGAGTTAGTGGTAAAAGAATTGACAATGGAAGAATCAAATTGCAGAATGAAATTATTTCTTTAAAACCAAAAGGAGTTTTATCTGGATTATGTGAATATTTAGAAAACCCCGTAAAAGCAGATGAACCAATCTACAGTTTGAAAGATATTCTTTATAATATGCCTTTTATCCACAGAGCTTTCCAATTGACATTTAGCAGTCCTACAACTTATGGAGAACTTTATGTTCCAATTCAAAAATCTCGTTTTGTTTTTGACAAATACAGAAAAAAAGGCTGGTTCGAAGCCGAATTAGAAAAAGAACACTCAAATAAATCAACTTTAGGATGTTTAGTAGGTTTTGGAGTTGATAGAAAATATTCGAATAAAGACTTTTATGTTATTCGTAGAAATAAAACATTCAAATGGGAAACATACAGAAATAAGCCTAATCAAGTAAGTTTAGATTCCTTTGAAAATTATTATTTCAATATTAGAAATAAACTTCGTTACATATATAGTTCCAACGATTTATGGTACTTGAATTCAAGTCATAAGTGCAAGAGATTTTAAATATTGAGTGGGCTAGCCCACTCAATATTTAAGATTAAAAGAT
>CANNCQ010000067.1 GCA_947503135.1 uncultured Aquimarina sp.
TTTTTAGACAAGAAACCAAGCATTAAAATTCAGCACTTTTTACCTAATATTGGTGTAAATTAGATCGAACTCACGTTTTATTAGAAAAATGTTGTTTTCGAAATGTTAGGGGAGAAGTGCCTACTTTATTTTTAAAGAGTTTACTTAATTTAGAAGCGTCGGTAAAGCCCAATTCAAAAGCTATTTCTTTTAAAGAATAATCCGAATATAAAAGAAGTCTTTTAGTTTCTAAAATAATGCGGTTGTGTATTATTTGTAAAGGTGTGGTATTAAAAGTACTGAAATTATTAGAAAGTGTTTTTGCCGATTTAAATAACAAATCTGCATAAAACGTTACTTGATGTTCTTTTCTAAAATGAATTTCCACCAACATATTATATTGTCGTAAAAGATCGGTTTTGGAATTTTCTTGAGCTTCGGGTAAGGAGTTTTGTTTTTTTATAAGTCGCGTGCTTCTAATAATAATATTTTTTAGTAATACGCGTAACATTTCTCCCTGTACAAAATCTTCGTTTTTAAATTCATCGAGCACTTCCGAATAAATATTGTCTAGTTTTTTACTTTCCGTAGCATTTAGTGCCGCTGCAGGAATTTCGGTATTTGAGTAAAATAAAAGGCCGGTGCAATTAACTTCCTTATCATGATCTTTAATACAATAAAAATCGCTGTTAAATTGATATACTCTACAATCACTTAATTGTTTTACTGCAAAATATTGCTCGGGAGTTAAAGAAACAATATGATTAGGTTTTAATGAATAAGGCGTGTTATCAATAAGTAATTCTAAAGTGTTATGTAAACTTTGTATAATTGTATACATTCCTAGTGGTTTAGATAATGTATTGCCTTCAAGTAGGTTTTGATTACCTATTTTAAATACTCCCTTTGTGTAAGGCTCTGTGAAATGCAAAATCATACAATGAAATTTATTTATAGTAAAGATTACTATTTAAATTGTAATTTTAGTAAGATTTAAAAAAATCTTTTTATGGAGTGGCATTTTTATTTAATGGTTTTTATGTATGCTTTTGCAGGAATAGTACATTTTATTAAACCTATAATGTATTTAAAGATTATGCCTAAATACATGCCTTACCCGAAAGCATTGGTTTTTTGGAGCGGTGTTGCCGAAATTATATTAAGCTTTGGTTTGTTGCTGAATGAAACTAGGGTAATTAGCATTTACGGTGTTGTGTTAATGCTTTTAGTGTTTTTACCTGTGCACGTATATATGATTAAAGAAGACCCAAAAAAAATAGGTGCTCCACGTTGGTTTTCGATAATTCGATTTCCCATGCAGTTTGGTTTAATTTGGTGGGCAGTATATTATTTGTAATAGTTTAATGATGTCTTTATTTTTTGATGCTAACGAAAAAATTGATCTGAACTTGCCTGATGCTGAGGTGAGTTACTATCCTAATTTTTTAACTTTAGAAAGAGCAAATTATTTATTTAATACACTCTTAAAGGAAACAAATTGGCAGCAAGACGATATTAGTGTATTTGGTAAAACGTATACTCAGCCACGCCTAGCACATTTGTTTGCGAACAATAATAAACCCTATTCGTATTCAAACATTACAATGTATCCTAGTGTTTTTCCTGAAGAACTTGCAATAACCAAGGTGCAAATAGAGGAACTATTGAAGTTGCAATTTTCTACTTGTTTAGCCAATTTATACCGTACTGGGCAAGATAGTAATGGTTGGCATGCCGATAATGAAAAAGAATTAGGTATAAACCCTATTATAGCCTCTTTAAGTTTAGGAGCGTCACGTTGGTTTCATTTAAAACATAAAAGCGATAAATCGTTAAAAACAAAAATAGAATTAACACACGGTAGTTTATTAGTAATGGCGGGAGAAACGCAACATCATTGGTTACACCAAATTCCTAAAACAAAAAAACAGCTTACAGAACGTGTTAATTTAACGTTTCGAATTATTCGTTAATTATATATAAAACTTAGAAGTTATAATTCATGGCAACGGTAATAAAATTCCTCAAATCAGTATATTTGTTTTAAAACAAACACTTTGAGCAAAAAAGAATCTAAAAAAGAATTTAGCGAATTAGAGTTAGATCGAATTATAGAAATGGCTTGGGAGGATCGCACGCCTTTTGAAGCTATTGAATTTCAGTTTAAAGTAACGGAAAGAGAAGTAATCGATTTGATGCGATTACACATGAAGCCTTCTAGTTTTAAGCGCTGGCGAAAAAGAGTGCAAGGGAGAGCTACCAAGCATGCCTATTTGCGAACCGATGGTGTAACTCGCTTTAAGTGTACACGCCAGCGACAAATTACAGGAAATAAGATTTCAAAAAAACGATACTAGGCATGCATACACCCAAAATACTTTTTTCGGATATTGATGGTACGCTTTTAAATGAAGCAAGAGTATTATCCGAGGCTACCATAGCCGAGTTCCAAAGAATAAAAGATACAGTACCTGTAATTTTAATTTCGGCAAGAATGCCCAAAGCGATGGTGCATTTACAAAGAATGGCCCAGCTAACACATTTTCCTATTATAGCTTATAATGGCGGGTTAATTTTAATAGATAAAGAGGTGGCTTTTACCTTGGAAATTAGTCCGGATATTATAGCGGAAATGATGACTTTTAGCGCATCACAAAAAGTTCATTTTAGTTTATACAATAATGATGATTGGTATGTACCACAAATGGATTATTGGGCCAAAAGAGAACAGAATAATACCAAAGTTAAACCTACCGTTTTATCAAATGAAGCTGTAATTACTTCTTGGAGAAAAGAGGGGAAAGGAGCACATAAAATTATGTGTATGGGTAATGTGGATGATATTGATAATTTATCGACATATTTAGAAAAAACCTTTGATGGTCAATTGCATGTATACCGATCTAAAAGTACTTATATTGAAATCGCTCCTTCAGCAATTTCAAAAAAAACAGCCATAAATTTTATTCTTAAAAAGTTATATCCATCTATTGCTATTAGTGAAGCAGTTGCTTTTGGCGATAATTATAATGATGTTGAAATGTTGGATGCTGTAGGTTTTGGAGTGGCCGTAGCCAATGCAAAGCCAGAAGTTAAAGCTGCAGCCAATTACAGTACTAGCGCAGGCGTTGAAGATGGCGTAGCACAATTTATTAAAAAGCATATTTAATACATTTTATGAAGTACCTATACATAACATTAATACTTTTGGTAGTAGGGTGTAAACCAAAACAGCAAATAGTAAAAAGTACCACTAAAAAAAGTAATCAAAATAAAGTTTTAATTGATTTGGTTAATGTTGAAGATGATAAAGTTAAGGTGGAAATTAATCCCGCTTCAATTAAGTCCGAAACAACGATTTTTTATATTCCTCGAATTATCCCTGGCACTTACAGTAGTGATAATTACGGTGAGTTTATTACCGATATTAAAGCACTAACTAAATCAGGGCAATTACTTCCAATTAAACGATTGGATAAAAATAGCTGGTCAATTTCCAAAGCTTTAGCCTTACATAAAGTAGTTTATTATGTAAACGATACTTTTGATACAGAAAGTAAGCATGATATTTTTTCGCCATCGGGAACTAATATTTTAAAAGGAAAAAACTATTTACTAAATCTTCATGGGTTTGTAGGTTATTTTAAAGAAACTAAGGAACAACCTTATGTGTTGTCGGTAGTGCATACTAAAGAAGTAAGTAAAGCGACCTCGCAAGAAACTATATTAGGCATAAACCCTAAACTAAAAATTAATCAAAGTGATAATATTGATTCTTTTTATTATAACAGGTATGCCGATGTGGTAGATAATCCTATTTTATATGCAAATCAAGATATTGAAACTTTTAAGTTAGATGATATAGAGGTGTTGCTAAGCGTGTATTCTCCTAATAAAATACATACAGCAAAAAGCCTGTTACCGGCTATGAAGCGAATGATGATTGCCCAAAAAGAATTTATGGGAACCATCAATTCTACTAAAAAATATAGTATACTTTTATATTTATCGGAATATAATGAAACTGATGCTTCAGGATTTGGAGCATTGGAACACAACAATTCAACTGTGGTAATTATGCCAGAGGCATACCCTCAAAAAGCATTGGAAGAGCAATTGATTGATATTGTTGCGCATGAGTTTTTTCACATTATCACACCTTTAACAGTGCACTCTAAAGAAATCCATAATTTTGATTATAACGATCCTAAAATGTCCGAGCATTTGTGGATGTATGAAGGGACTACAGAATATTTTGCTCAGTTATTTCAAGTAAAAGAAAAATTAATTTCTAAGGACGAATTTTTTAAACGAATAGTGCGTAAAATAGAAAGATCTTATGCTTATGATGATACGATGTCGTTTACAAAAATGAGTAAAAATATTCTAGAGGAATCTTATAAAGAAAGCTATGAAAATGTATATTATAAAGGCGCTTTAATCTCAATGTGTTTGGATATTTTGATTAGAACGGAAAGTAATGGTGAAAAAGGAATCCTAGATGTAATGAAGCAGCTTTCAAATCGCTACGGAGCTAAACGACCTTTTTTAGATGAAGAATTAATACCTGTTATTGCCGCATTCAGTTACCCTGTAGTAGGGGACTTCTTAAAAAAGCATGTAGTTGATGGAGAGCCTATAAATTATGCAGATTTCTTTCAATATGTTGGCTTGGAGTATGGGGTTTCTACATTGGCTACCGATTATTTTATGGAAAATGAAGACACGCCATACATTAGAGGTAATAAAGAAGAGAATCATATATACTTTGGAGACAATGTTTCAAAAAGTAGTTTTTTTAACGAACTTGAAATTCAAGAAGGTGATATATTGGTTGCTGTAAATGGTCAAAAATACGATTTAAATAATGTAAGCTATCTTATTGAACTATCTAATAAATGGATTAAGGGTAGTCAAGTAGTTTTTTTAATTAATAGAAACGGAATAGAGTTTACCGCAGAAACAACAATTAAAAACGGCCCAACGAGTTTGCAAAAAACATTAATAGAAGTGCCAGAATCCGATATTACAGCAACACAAATACAAACAAAAAATACTTGGCTTAACTAATTTATGAATTCAATTTTATTAAAAATAGCTGTTGTTACAGCTGTCATTATAGGGGCAATTAGTTGTTCAAAAACGACTGATGCTACCAATTTTTCCGGGACAATTAAAGGCTTGCGAAAGGGAACAGTTTATCTTAAAAAAATAGAAGACACCAGTTTAGTGGTTGTTGATTCCGTATACTTGAATGGGTCAGATTCATTTAGTTTTGATGTTGTAATCTCAGAGCCAGATATTTATTATTTATACCTCGATAAAAAAGATGGTATTCAGTTTAATGATCTTGCAGAACTGTTTTTAGAACCTTCAGAGAATATTGTTGTAACAACTCAATTGGATCAGTTTATTAAAAAAATGGTGGTTAAAGGAAGTGAAAATAATACCCGCCTTGAAGCTTACAAAAAAGTAAATAATAAGTTCAATTTAAAGCGTTTTGAGCTTATTAATAAAATGTCAAAACAGGTAGTAAGAAAAAACAGAGATTCTGCTAACGCAATTAAAAAACAACTTCAAAAACTGGTTAAAAATAAATATTTATACACGGTTAATTTTGCAATGAGTAACAAGGAGTACGAAGTAGCTCCGTACATTTTAACTAAAGAAATTAAAGATGCGCAAACTAAATTTTTAGATACGGTTTATCAAAATTTAACACCTAAAATAAAGACATCTAAATACGGTAAAGAATTAGAAAAATTAATTTTAGAGCGAGCTGCTAACTAGTTTATGTAGATCGTTTTTAAGTAATAGATGATTCCTAAATAGTAGAAATAATTATTTCTGTTATTTAGGAATTTTTTTAGTTTCTTGAATTCAAGTCATAAGTGCAATAGATTTTAAATATTGAGTGGGCTAGCCCACTCAATATTTAAGATTAAAA
>CANNCQ010000068.1 GCA_947503135.1 uncultured Aquimarina sp.
GATGGACTAGGTAAATTATCTCCAATAAAATATGCAAAACTTAATTCTTCTGGAGCTAGCTCCAGAAGAATTAAAAAAAATAACTTTATAGAAAATTAGATAAATAAACAGTTCTAATTAGGGGAAGCTTACAGTAGTATAATAATCATATTCCTCATTTTCATAAATAAGTAAATTCAGTTTTGAATCCTGAGACATCTTTTTCAAGGATTCTTTAAGTCTTTTTGTGCTAAAACTGTTCAAATAATAAATTCCTGGATTTTCAGGAATTAATTCAACCGTTTTTTGAGAATATTCTACATTAAATTTATTAGCCAATTCTTTAATTGAAATTGGTTTATAAAGTTCCTCTTTTTTGAGTAAAACATTAAATTCTTTTTCAATTTTGACACGTTTATTCATCTCTTCAAACGTTTCGTTTTTCATAGGATATTTGTCAAAAGGAAAATTATCTATTATTCCATAAACCCAATGGACAATAAATTTTGTTTCAAAAATATCCGGCACGTAATGTTCCGCAAAATTCCAATTTTCAGAATTTCGATTATTATAAAAATCTCTAAAATCGTCAAATAGTTTCATTTTTTTCAATTACGCACAACGTTGATGTGTATGATTAGTGGCGTATTTCAAGTATTAAAATTAGCAAATAAAAACCGAATAGAAAATCAGCGAGGATTTTCATAAGTAGGAGAGAACTAGCCATTAATTATACACGGTGTTGTAACACGTTATTTTCTAAGCTCTTTATTTAGAAAATTGATGATTTTATTTGCATTATGTTTGTATTCCTTTTTGTGCCAATATCTTCCTCCAGTTGCTGGATGACAAGAAAATTCAAATTTTACATTTTTAAATTCTTCATCATTAGCTATTTTCCAACCTACGTTGTCCCAAGCAAATTTTGAATAAAATAATACTATTTCGGGTTTTAGTATTTTTATTACGAAACTTACAGTTTTATACGATTTCTCTACATCTATTGAGTTGCAACTTTGGCTAATTGATTCCCCCGTTTTTCCAGGTCTTTGAAAACAATTCATAAAAGAGACATAATTCATTGCTCTTAATTCTGAATCATTTATAAAAGGTTGAAGAGTTTTATTAATTTCCTTAAATATTACATCACTTACAGTATTCCATTCAGTTTCTAAAATCTTTCTGGTATCAATATAATATATTTCTTCTTCAGTCAGATTATTTAAGTTTGATTCATACCATTTTTCTGCTTCTAAATGAATAGTTGATTTTGGTGGAAAATAGTGACTTTCAGCTATTACAAGAACATTTTTATTATTTAGTTTTCCATAATTTCTTCCAACGAATGGAAGCATTGAAGGAAATTTTTTATAATGTTTTATTAACTTCAATTCGCTATCAAATTTTGTTGTTGATCTGTTTTTCATAATGTGTTACAACGATAAATATATGGCATTTAGGGCAGAAGATAAACAATTACCTTTGAAATAAGCACTAAGCCAAACTTTTGCATTTTGATTTATCTTTTTTATAATAAAGCCAAATCAAAAGATTTGGCGACACAGCAAACAAATACAGCCTTTTTGAATAAGCAATAACCAGCCCTATTTGCTATATATAGTGTTACCACTAGTTTATTGATTTAGATACTCCTCTAGTGTTATATCAGTCAATATTAGTCGCATTAATAGTCCAGACCCTATACTATTCTTTTCAATATTAAATTCTCGAGAATTACTTTTAATTTTGATTTGTTCTCCAGAACCAGCAATTCCACCTAGTGATTTATATTCTACAATATTTCGTAAATCTTTTTCAAGAACAACTATTGAATCAATTTTTTCTTGACTTATGTAAAATTCTTTTATTTTTTTTTCTGTAACTAACTTTCTAGAACTTTCTTTGAGTCTAGATTGAATCAAGAATTTTGTGCCATTTTTTGTTATTACTGAATTAATTTTAAAACTATTGTAGCAATTATAAGATAATATTTCAACTTCTATTTTATTTGATTTATTGAAATCTTTAAGTATTGGATTTTCTTTTTCAAATTTAGTTTTGTTTAAAAGACTATCTATTTTAGGTTTAAAATTTTTCTTTCTTTTTAATTTACTTAATAGTTTATGTGATTGATTATAATAGTTGTTTTTTAGAGATGTTAAAGAATAATCATAGAGTTGTTCATCATCGAACTGTTTCTTTTTGAAATAATAAGCACTCTTGTACAAATATCTAGCAGAATTTAAATCACCAGTTTTACTAAATGCAAATCCAATTTTAGAATATGACTTTTTTAGATAATTTTTATCGTTTATTTTGTCGTAAAGGTCTACTATTTTAGAGTAATTTTCAAAAAAAGTACTGTCGTTGATTTGCTTTTTTGATAGACCGATTAAATAATGAATAGTTATTTTATTTTCAATATCAATTTTCTCCAAGTTAGTAGATACCAAACTAGATATACATTCTTTATACTTTCCATTTGCATAAAGTTCAATACTTTTTTTAATGTTACTAACTTGACAAAATACATTTGATGTAAATAATAAAAATAAGATTAGATGTATTTTCATTTTAATTAGTGGTAACGCTCCAACTATGAACAGTGCAGTGAAGAAGTTCAACGAACTTCAAACTAGCACAAGTAAAAGCTTTTGGCGTCTTTTAATTTTACAGTTATAAAAGTAAGAAAAAAGCTTTTACGACCAAGCAAATCAACTATTTAATTCGGCTAGTGATTGCCCTGCATTGTTTATAGTTATTGTTGTAGCTTGTATTTTTTTGAACGAGCCAAAACACCAAGATAGGGCAGAGCGTTTCGGACGAGCTAAAACCTCATAAACTATCCATTATTTGCTGTTATTCAATCAGCCGTAGCCACAAATTGCGTTTTTGCAGTTAATTGAATTCAGTTCTCAGACTCAACTCAGCTGTGTATTTTTATCAGTTTGCAGTATCAAGAATTCGATTAGATGAACCAATACAAAAACTCAAAACAGCGCTTGTGAGCGACAAGATGATCAGACTCATTTATTTGTAAAGTATAAGCTACAACGTTCAGTATAAGAAACGTAGGGCAGGTGATAAGCACTTTCGTTTCGGTTTATTACTTAGCTAAATATAAATATTTTGCTTTTATCTTTTTTATTCTAAACGCCAAATTTTATATTTGGCGACTTTGCAAATAAACACAGACCTTTCGATTAAGCACAAAAGCCCTATGTTTTTTATACCTTGTTATGCCCAGTTATTCTTTCTCGGATTCTTTCTCTCATTGGGTCTTTTAGTCCGTATTTTTCCACTATATCAGGGCCAATTTGTTTATAATGACCGAGAGGAATTTTTTTATTCTCAAAATCTATTACTCCAATCGCTCCAGACTTGAAATCGTCTTTAAATTTGGTTAATTTTTTTGATTGTTCATTATCAACTATTAATCTAAATTGACTGTCCGACCAAGATTTTCTTTTGATCAATTTTTTTATCAATCCATTTT
Organism: uncultured Aquimarina sp.; assembly: GCA_947503135.1. Classification (GTDB taxonomy): domain Bacteria; phylum Bacteroidota; class Bacteroidia; order Flavobacteriales; family Flavobacteriaceae; genus Aquimarina. Next base: position 3,476 of record CANNCQ010000068.1, read on the forward strand.
CAATTTGGATATCAGAATTAAGAAATACTTTAACTTCATATAAGCTTTTCATTTTTTTGATATCAAGTTCTAAGGAAATAATGGAGTTTTCAGAAAGATTTAATTGTTCCAGTTTCTTTAATTGTTCAAGATTTGAAGGTGTTTTAGATAACTTATTATCTCCTAAATCTAATCGTGTTAAATTAATAAGTTTACCAACGGTTATTGAAACTTCTGATATTTTATTAGACTTAAGATCTAACCATTCGAGTTGATTTAATCTGTCACAATTAATTTCGAAATTCGACAGTTCATTTTTAGATAAATCAAGTCGAGTCAAACTAATTAATTCCCCAAATTCTTTCGGGATTTCTTGAAGGTCATTATCTCTTAAATCAAATATTTTCAACTTATTTAAATGTCCAATAGGTTTAGAAATAACATTTAAATCATTTCTTGAGATAAGCAGTTTTGTCAGATTTTTCAAGAGACCTATCTCTTCCGGCAATTTTTTTATTTTATTACTTCCTAAATCTAAAACCGTTAGTTGCTTTAGTCCGTACAGTTCTTTAGAAATGATTTCAATTTTATTCGAATCAAAATATGCAACTTTTAAATTAGAAAGTTTTGAAATTTCATCCGGTATTCTGGAAATGTTATTATTCCTTAAATTAAGATTAGTGAGAAAATCAAGTTCAAAAACTTCCATAGGAATTTTTTCCAAACTCATTCCAGACAAGTTTAGTAAAGAAGCCCTGTTCTTTTTTACACTTTCTATTTTTTTTAATATTTCACTCATCTAATTGGGCATAACGTTGATGTGTATAAAATGTAGCGTGTTAAAAATACTGAATTTTAGGATTAACAAAAAGCCGAATTTTTATATTTTGTTTTTAATTTTTTTCTTTTAAAAGCCAAATTAAAAATTTGGCGGACTTACTCAATATACACAAACCTTTCGGATGAGCACTTACTAGCTATGTTTTATACACCTTGTTGGCAATAGTTTTTATTCATAATTGAGTCCAATAAAATCAGTAATTATTAGGCTATCTTTAACAAATTCAATTTTTTGTGTATATCCTTTTTCTACATAACTTTCAGTACAAATAGTGTCATTTATTTTATATATGCAGACTTTAAAAGTTCCTTCACTTTTATTTTCAAAATTGTAAATAATTCTATTGTAAGAATCAATGCGTTTTTCATCAATAAATTCACTATTCTCACCTGAATAGAATCCTATTTTTTTAATATCCCTTTTGTCCTCAATACTTAGTGTTACTTCTACATCATTTTCTTTTCCAATAGTCAGAATATTATTTTCTTTTTTATTCTTACTCGAGCAACTGATAATAAATATTGTGCTGATTAATAGTAAATAATATTTCATTTTTTGTCAAATTATTGCCAACGTTAAATATAAAACATCGTAGGGCAGCAGAAATAAACTGACGTAAGATAAATTACATAAGCCAAATATAAATATTTTGCTTTTATCATTCGTTGTAAATGCCAAATTTTATATTTGGCGACTCAGCCCCACAAAACTACTTTTCTAGGTAAACACAAATGCCCTATGTTTTTTATATAGTGTTGTGGTGCGTATTTTATGCAGACAACGGGTTTACTTGTATTTGTCCTCCAATAGCTTTTAAGACTTTCATAATTGTAGCAAATTGAGGTTTTGCTCCATCAGATAAAGCTTTATACAAACTAGGTCTACTTAAACCAGTTTCTTCTGCTATTTTTGTCATTCCAATTGACTTTGCAATATGTCCAATAGCATTAATCACGTCAGCATTATTGCCTTCTTCCAAAACGGAATTAAGGTATTCTGCAATCATTTCTTTACTATCTAAGTAATCTGCTATTTCAAACTTTGAAGTTCCCATATTCTATTTATTTATTTTTTTCCAAATCTCTTTCGCTTTCTCAATATCTTTCTGTTGAGTAGATTTGTCTCCACCCACAAGTAGAACAATTATTTTACCATTCTTTTCTTTGAAATATATGCGATAACCTTTTGCAAAATTAACTCTCATTTCCCGGATTCCATCTCCAACTGTTTTACAGTCACCAAAATGTTCATCGTTTTCCAATTTTTGAATTCTAAATATGATTTTAGCTTTAGCCTTAATGTCTTTCAGCTTTTTTAACCATTTGTCAAATTCAGATGTTTTTTCAATAAAGAACATAAATAATGTATCTATTTGGATACAAATTTAATAAAAAAAATTGAATTACGTTATTTTATTTTTCGAGAGATTGGCTTTTATGCACCACAACGGACTTGTGTATGAAACGTAGCGTGCAAAAAGACACTAACTTTTCGGATTAACACAGAGCCGAATTTTTATAT
>CANNCQ010000069.1 GCA_947503135.1 uncultured Aquimarina sp.
ATATTTTGCTTTTATCATTCGTTGTAAATGCCAAATTTTATATTTGGCGGCTTTGCAGCATAAAACTACCTTTTTAGGTAAACACAAATTGCCCTATGTTTTTTATATATTGTTACCCTTTGTTTTTTTGTTTTCAAGAAACGGATTATACATCATAATAGCATGATTTTCAACTATTATTTTTTCTGTTTCTGAGTTTTCAGTTGATACTATTTTAACAATTTGGTTGTGTCTTGAATACCCTCCCCAGGATTGTTGCTTTATTTGATGGTTTCTTTCCTCAATTTTAAATGATTCATTCAATTTTTCTTTGGATAATAATTCTCCATTTAAATGAGTTTCGTCCATCCATAGTTTTACAATAAAACTATTTTCTGTTTCATTTTTAATTTGTAAATCAATGTAATTGTAAGATAGTGTTGCTCCCGCACCGAAAGGGACTTTTCTATTCACATCAGGAAAAACATCAAACCCGTGTCTATATCTTTCTGTAATAGTTAATGGGCTATGAGCAAAAATCCAAAAAAGTAAATTTCCAAGTTGACAAAGACCTCCCCCAATATCTTTGTCTATTTTACCGCTTTTTAATACTAAACCTTCTTTATAACCTTTTCTTTTGGTTGGTCTACCTACTAATTTCCATAGCGAAAAATGTTCGTTTGGTTTAATTTCAATTAAATCAATATGCCTTATAGCTATTTTAAGATTCGTTCGTTTATTCTCTTGAAGATACATATCTACATCTTTAAGAGGCCTCAAAACAAGGGATTTATGTTTAAAAACAGAATTTCTATACACATTATGTGATTTGTGTTTTGAGTATTTCTTTTTCGTAAATATCCAATTATATTTACGTTTTAGAATGAAGTATTCTTTTCCTAAAACTTGCCTTAATACTCCTCTTTTTATTGGTTTTTTAATTTCGTTCAAACTCGGTTTTTCTAAATAAAGGGTAACGATAAATATATGGCATTTAGGGCAGAAGATAAACAATTACCTTTGAAATAAGCACTAAGCCAAACTTTTGCATTTTGATTTATCTTTTTCTATCATAAAGCCAAATCAAAAGATTTGGCGACCCCACAAATATAATAGAGCCTTTCGAATAATCTTAAACCGCCCTATTTGCTATATATAGTGTTGTGTGTTCGTTTATTTTGGTATTTCTACTACATTTTCGCACTAATATAATATATCATTTCATTTTCAACATCAAGAAAAATCAGTTGTGCTGAAGAAGGAGTAACACCATGAAAGTATGTACTCCAAGGATATAAATAATAATTAGATTGTTCTAATTTTTTAGGAAACCATGGTATTTCATACGTCCAACCGTCTATAAAAGAAACTGATTTGTTTAAAATATCAGGTAGTTTGTCACATCTATACCATTTATAGTTTTTGTGATTAGTTATGTTATCAATACTTACATCATTTAATTTTATAGCATAAGCATCTAAATGGTCTCCAGTGAATGATCTTGCCGATTCATAGCTGTTTGTTACTTTTTTAATTTTATCGTCGCCAATACCGCACCAATTTAAAACAAACCCAACATCAGATTTTGTAGCTTTATTTATTTTATCCTTATTAAAAAGTGTAAAACTCAATGATGAATAGATGAAGATTATAATTAGACTTAGTATAGTGAAACCTCCAACAATCGCTAATCCGTTATAAGTCCATTTAAGCAATTTATTTTTATTCACAATATTTATCTAATTTATTTTTAATGACACACAACGTTGATATGTATGAAATGTAGCGTGTTAAAAAGGAAATGACTTCCGAATTAGCACGAGCTAAATTTTACATTTTGTTTTTAATTTATCGGTTTAAAAGCCAAATTTAAAATTTGGCGATACTTTGCAAATAGACACAAACTTTACGCTTAAAAACCAATTAGCTATGTTTTATACATGGTGTTGGCATACGTTTTAATTTTTCTACTTATTTGCTTTTACAATTACCGATTTTTTTGTCATTTTACAAAACTTATTTTCGCGCTCTGGGTTAAATAATTTCATATTTTAAACACAAAATTAAAAACACTAGAGTAGGGTCGGTAAGCGCGCTACAGTTTCGCTCGAGTAAAGTCCGAAATATTCACAACAGTTTCGTCTAAGTTGAGTCCGAAAACATAAGTAACTTACGTTTTGACTTTTTTTGTATTCAACTTTCTATTTTAAACACAAAATTAAAAACATCAGAGTACGGTCGGAAAGCACGCAACAGTTTCGCTTGAGTAAAGTCCGAAATATTTATAACAGTTTCGTTTGAGTTGGGTCCGAAAACATAAGAAACTCACGTATTGGCTTTTTATTTTCTATAATCTATTTAACAGACTATTTTTTACTTTAAACACTTTTTTTCCGTTACAAATTTTCCGCGCTGATTAATGGATGCCAACGTTAAGTATAAGAAATCGTAGGGCAGTTGATAAGCGCTTACGTTTCGGTTTGGTGCTGAGCCAAATATAAATATTTTGTATTTATCATTCTTTGTAAATGCCAAATTTTATATTTAGCGGACTTTGTTAATATACACAGACCTTTCGGCTAAGCACAAACGTCCTATGTTTTTTATACCGTGTTGTGGTTAGTTTTTTCCTCATCCGCAAAAAAAGTATGTGTTACCAAATGTATTTTCTCATTTGTAAAGCCTAATTCAATTGGGTCTTTCCATTTTAACCCTCTTCCAGGTGCTTTTCTTTTCCAAACAAACCAAGTAGATTCAAGACCTTGTTCATTTAAAATTTCAAGTTTTTTGTAGCTCCATTTTTTAAAAGAGCTATCAATTTCAATAGCAATATCTTTGTCTAAATTATTTCGTATCACAACATCAGTATATGAGTTTTTTAGTCTTTTATACTCTTTTATGATATCTTCAGATACTTCTACATTATACTCTAAAATTACTTCTAGGTCTAATCTTGAACAAGTATCAACTATTGATTTAGTAATGGCTTTAGTGAAATCAGAACGGTGTGGAATATAATAATAATCAAATCGTCCAATGTCTATATTGGAAATATCATTTAAAATTATTTCTATGATTCTTTTTGAAGTCATTTTTTTAATTAACCACAACGTCTCGGCTATGATTAGTACGGGGATTAAAAAGCGATTAATTTCCGATTTAGCACTTAGCCAAAACTTTTTATTTTGTTTTAATTTTTTCATTTTAAAGCCAAATCAAAAAGATTTGGCGAACATTATAAAAATACACGAACTTTTTTATTAAACAACAAAACCCGTATTAATTATAGCCATTGTTGTAGTGCGTTTTTATTTTTTCATTAATTATATTACTTACTTCTTTTGCTCTATCCACTATCATAAAGTGCTCACCTTTGTCAATTAGAATATTATTATTTCCTTTTGGAGGAAGTAATTTGTCTTTTGTCCCAGATACTTTAATCAAATTTTGTACAGGTGATAAGTTTTTCCAATTCAATAATTCTCTAATCGCCCACTTTGTAAAAGTTAAATCTGTATCGTCCAAAATTGAGTTTAACAATTCCGTGTTTTTTGCTCCAAACATAAAAGATGCGATTACTTTGGGTGGATTCAATAGTTTTTCAGGAATCAGCTCAATGATTTTTGATTTTCCAGCGAGTTTTATCAGTCTACTTAGTTCATTTTTTGAAGCTACAGATGAAATTAGGATTGTAAATTTTGGTTTTGTCAACTTACTAATTTCAGTTGCAATTAAACCTCCAAAACTTACTCCTAAAATTCCAAATTCCTCTTTTGCGCCGATTTTATATTTTTCAATTAATCGTTTTGAATACTCAACAATAGGCTCTTTGGCTTTAGGCTCAATCCATTCTACAGGAATCAAATCGTATTGAAGAGTCAAATACTTAAAAACTCTTTTGTCTGCACCAAGTCCACTAATAGCAAAGATTTTCATTCTGTTTTGATGTTGGTTTTTAATGCACTACAACGGTCTTGTGTATGAAACGTAGCGTATAAATAAACGCTAATTTTTCGGATTTAGCACGAGCCGAATTTTTTATTTTTATGTTTAATTTTCTTTTGTAAATATAACCAAATAAAAAATTTGGCGTACTTTGAAAATAAGCAATAAACTCTCGGAAAGCCTATAATAGCTATGTTTTATACACGTTGTTAGCCACAGTTATTCTTCCTCCTCAACATTCAGAATTTTTCGGAATTTAACTTCTAATTCGGTTATCTTTTTTGGCAATTCTTCACGAATTTCTTTAGATATTTTTGACATTTCCTTTGAATATTCATTGAAATATTCTTGCGTTATTTGTCCACTTTGAACTCTTGCTTGTTTATATCCAAATTCCCAGCCTTTATCCCAGTAAACTTGAAATATACTATCGATAAACTCACAAAATTTAGCAGAAAAAAACAGCTTATTAACTATATAATAATTTCTGAAATCGTCCATTGCTCGATTCACTCTGTTTGTTCTTTCATTTGCTTCTTTTTCAGCATCTTCTATTATTGGCTGTAAAGTAGCTGTCCAGTTTACCATTGCCGAGTGTAATTCCTGAATTTTTTTGTAAAGTTCAAGTGTTACTTTGCCTCTCTCTTGATGTAAATAACCAAATTGAATTTGATGAGTTATATTCGTTTTTGCCAATTCTGATTTTATTGGCTCTATTTTTAATGCAAGTTCCTCACTTAATTTACTTTTATAAGATTCTAATTTTTCATTAAAATCCTTTTTCACATCTTGCTCTAATTTAGTGAGTTGAGCTTTAGTAGATAGTTTCGCAACCTCTTTTCCTAATGATTTGAGCCAAGATTTATAGAAAATAAAATATGATGCAATTAAAAATAAAGTAACTTTTATTCCAATTTCAATCCAGTCTTTTGATGTCATAATTACTTTTTGTCTCGATTATTAATTCCATCTATTTTTCCAGTCGGTAATGCTGAATAAATTCCACTCACTTTATTTGGAAGAGCAATCATATACTCAATAATAACATTAGTCAAATCAAATAGCTGTCCAACTGTTTCGGGATTATCCGTGTCAATTTGTCCAGGATGAACAGCGTCATTCCCAGTTACTCTAACTACATCTAATGATTGCTGAACAATTTCTGGAAGTCCTTTTTTTACTAAGTTTCCAATGTCGGAATTTATGTTATTCCCTGTTTCTCCAAGTTCTTTGCATAAAACTTGAATTGCCAGTCTTAGAAGTGCAGCTGCACCTCTTGGTGATTTATTACTTATTGATGCCGCTTCTAGATATAAATTTTTAACAACTTCAGGCATTTCGGGATTTGGAAATGGTGAATTTCCAGTATCTGGATAATACATTTTGTCTTTTATCCAAATAGAGGTTTCTCTACAATGTTGGCAAGTTGCAGAACCCAAAACGTTGTTATTATTATTGCCAAAGCTCTCAAATTTCAAACCTCTAGCATCCCAATCTTGTTTAGCTAAAACTCCACAATTTGGACAGGTAAAAGAATTTTGATGCAATTTCGGTTGAATATGTTTCATTTGCGAGTTTGTTTTTTTAATTGTGGCTAACGGACTTGTGTATGAAACGTAGCGTGCAAAAAGACACTAACTTTTCGGATTAACACAGAGCCGAATTTTTATATTTTGTTTTTAATTTTTCTCTTTTTAAAAGC
>CANNCQ010000070.1 GCA_947503135.1 uncultured Aquimarina sp.
TTTATTGCTAGTTCTAGCCTACTTACGAAAATCCTCGCGGATTTTCTATTCGGTTTTTATTTGCTAAATTACGTGCTAAACCACGCAACAAACCATATACAAACACGTTAGCACCAAGCAAAAAAAAAAAAACATCCTTGCGGTAATTAAGCTAAATATTCGCCTTATATTTGCGATGAATAAACTTATTATTTGTCGCATATGCCAAAATACATCTATGAATACAAACAATGGCCAAACTTTACTTGGAATGAAAAAAAAATAGGCAATATATTAGGTAAAGTCAGACATCTTCAAGGAAAAATCTTTGGACAAATGAATAATATTGGATTCACTTTGAAAGAAGAAACTTATTTATCAACACTAACTTTAGATGTTTTAAAATCATCGGAAATCGAAGGAGAGTTCTTAAACTATGAACAAGTTCGATCTTCTATCGCTCAAAAATTAGGAATGGAAACATCAGGAATGGTTCACGCAGGAAGAGATGTTGAAGGTGTAGTAGAAATGATGCTAGATGCAACTAGAAACTACGACAAAGTCCTAAGTCATGAAAGATTATTTGGTTGGCACGCATCTTTATTCCCTACAGGATATAGTGGATTGTATAAAATTGAAACTGGTTGTTATCGAAAAGGAGAAATGCAAGTAGTATCTGGAGCAATGGGAAAAGAAAAAGTTCATTTTGAAGCTCCTCATCACGATAAAGTCCAAGAAGAAATGAACTTATTACTTAATTGGATTAAAAAGGAGAAAGATATAGACTTAGTTATTAAATCTGCAATAATCCACTTTTGGTTTATAATAATACATCCATTTGACGATGGAAATGGTCGAATAGCAAGAGCCTTAACCGATTTACTATTAGCAAAATCTGAGCAAAGTTCTCTTAGGTTTTATAGTTTATCTAACCAAATTTTAACTGAAAAGAAAACTTACTACTCTATTTTACAAAAAGTTCAGCATAGTTCTGGAGATATTACAGAATGGTTAGAATGGTTTCTAAACTGTTTGTATTGCTCATTAAAATCTACAGAATCCACACTAGAAAAAGTATTTGACAAAGTAAGTTTTTGGGAATATCACAAAGAAACTGAATTGAATAGTAGACAAAGAAAAATGCTCAACAAACTATTTGATGGATTCGAAGGAAAATTGAAAAGCTCAAAATGGGCTAAAATTGTAAATTGCTCTACAGACACTGCGCTAAGAGATATTAAAGATTTAATTTCAAAAGGAATTTTAGAACAAGAAACATCAGGAGGTAGAAGTACTAACTATGAACTAATAAGAAAGCCAGGTGCTAACAATATATAAAAAACATAGGGCAATTTGTGTTTATCTAAAAAGGTGGTTTTATGCCGCAAAGTCGCCAAATATAAAATTTGGCATTTACAAAGAATGATAAATACAAAATATATATATTTAGCTAAGTAATAAACCGAAACGAAAGTGCTTATTAACTGCCCTACGATTTCTTATATTGAACGTTACCTGCAATCACAAAAAAAATGACAACAGAAGAATTTGTAAAAGCATTTTATTCGGAAAAACAGAACTTTCTGAAAGAGTACCTTTCTGAAAAATCTGAAACTGAGGTTAGACAATTAATTGAGTCTCTAAACCTGACTGACCAACAGACAGAAATAATGAAAAAAGTATTAGATTCTTCATTTACTGACATTTTTTACACTATTCTTTTGGGATTGGATGGTTCTACTTCAATTGGTGGAGTTCAAGAAATGTATGACTTAAAAGACGAAAATGGAAATCAATTAAGTGGGGAAATAGAAGGATATGCTTATGAATATTTTCACGAAGAATGATAGGATTTGATAATATAAAAGATAATTTAGTTGACCTAAATGACTTTCGGTTGAAATGGAGATTCACGGATAAAAAATACAATCTTTTACCTGATGAACATTTAGAGCAATTAAAACCTTTAAACAAAAATGCTTCAAGCTTTTTGTGGAATCATATAATTACAGTTGATTTACATAAAGACACACCATTCAAGAAAGGTTTTTTCAAATCTATAGATAAAGCAAAAATATCTGATGGAAATGAATCTGAAATTAAAAAATGGCTCTACCAAAGAGGATTTCCTTTTGAAAAAGAAGTTTACCTATCTTGGCAACCAGATGAAGGAATGATAGTTCCTTGGAAAATTTTAATAAAGTATTTTGATGATTTTTTCTATAGCGGTTCTGACGATTTAACTGTTATTGATAAATCACTCAACTGGGCATTATTATTCTATCACGAATCAGAAATATATTTTGGTTCAAATGAAAAATTTAAACCTTCTGATAGTTTTAATGATATCGATTTTATATGGTGAAAAAGCCAGCAGGTAACATGGTGTATAAAACATAGCTAATAAGTGCTTAATCAAAAGGTTTGTGTATATATAAAAATTCGGCTCTGTATTAATCCGAAAAGTTAGTGTCTTTTTGCACGATACGTTCCATACACAAGTCCGTTGTGCGTCATTTAAGAAAAACCGAAAACAAAAGAAATTGAGTTGGATAAATAAAATATTTGGAACAAATAAGGTAGAGAAAATTCCAACTCGAAAAATTGACTATATCCAAATAACAAAGGATTGGAACGCTGACCCAGTTTCCCCTGAAATTAAATTAAAAGTAGACGGAATTGACTTGATAATGGATGTTTATCTCAATCATTTTCAATTCGACAAATATCAAGAAGGAGATAAAGTCAAAATCCGATTTAAAAACTGTTCTGAATATTCTCTAAATACTTGCAATGACGAAGGATATTTTTATGGACAATATAGAACAAATCACAACGAATTACCTTGGGGAGAATTCTATGAAATTAAAAGTGGATTAAATAAAGAGTTACCAAATCCAATTCAGAGAATACAAAACGACAATTCGGACAGGAAACATTTCATATTCTTTTTTAAGGATGAAACATTCGAATGCCTTGCTTCTGACTATTATTTGGATTTTTATAACGAAAAAGTACTAAACAGCTGTAAAACCTATAAAGTAGTTTTAGGAAATAAAGAAATCGGAACTTCAAAACTCGAAAAAGCTGATGCGCCTATGGGAGTTGCATTCGGACTGATTGAATTTAACGGAATTGAATCGCCTTACGAATTCTTCAAAGAATATTGTTTGAAAAATAGTATCGTTATAAATACTGACGACCCAGAGTTTGAATTTATTGACACTCAAATAATATCAGAATTAAAAGTATTCAGACAAGATGGACTTGAAATAAAAGGAGTTGCCGGAAATGCAATTACTGGAATGAAAGACGATGGATATGAAATCTCAATTTTGGGAATAAGTTATCCATTTTATGAAGAGGAATTTACTCATCACGTTGAACACTATAAAAATATGTTTAAAGAAGAATAAAAACGAATAGTTGGTGATTTATTAAAAAGAAAATTTGACCCAGTTCAAAGTGAGATTAAAGACATATTATCTGAAATAACAACCTTAAGGCATATTTTACTTAAAAATGAACAAGAAATTGCTCAACAATTTTCAGTTGCGTTTAGGTTTTTACTAAACGAAGAAAATGATTATTTAAGAGATATATCTGAAACGATTTCCGGTTCTTTAGAAAAAGCAGTTCCCGAACTTTTAAAGCAAAATTCCTTTAAATCATATTTGGAATTTAATCAAGTTAAACTTTCTGAAATGGACACAAAAAAAGCACAAGAGAAATTAAATATGGAAAAATCGGAAGAAGCTTTTGAAAAAGGAGAAATTGCAAAAATTTGTTATTCAGGTTTACCTTTTGGAACAACAAGAAATAGAGCTACAATTGGCGGAGAACCCAATTATGATATCAAACCAATTTCAGAAGAAGATACAAGAGTAATATTTGGATTTGGGAAGAAAACAGTTATTGGGAATCATAATGCAATTATTTTATTGAATGCTATGTATGAAAAATTGAAAAGAACTGTAGAAAAAAGTACTAATGGCAACACCGTGTATAATTAATTGCTTGGTTCTAGACTACTTACGAAAATCCTCGCGGATTTTCTATTCGGTTTTTATTTGCTAACTTTGGTGCTTAAACCACGCAACTAACCATACACAAACACGTTAGGTATAAGCCAAAAAATGAACTCAATTAACTACGATTTTAAAGTATCCAGAACAAATAAAAATTTTATCTACTTATTGAAAGAAGAATTATTGACTCGAATATTGGGAATTCCACTTTTCTTATATTTTTTGATATTTATGACCTATGATTTCGTTAAATCAATAATTACCAAAAAAAATAATCAGTACGAAGATTCTAAAATCATTGACATAATAAATGTTACTAAATTCCACTTAACTAAAAGAACTGTTGATGAAAAATCTAAAGAACACAAATTGATTTTAAACTTTAACAAGGCGACAACTGATCAGCAAATATTTATGGTTAAAAACAATGGAATTAAGACTGATTTGGATAATGAATGCTTAACAGAATTTAAACACAAGATTAATAATAATCACATTATATTTCAGAGAGTTAGAAAAGATTTAAATACAGAGTCAACATCAGACTTAATCATATTTGACTGTTCTAACGGAAGAATAATTTACAGTATAGAAATTGGAAAGTATGTATTAAACAATTTTGACACTAAAAAAAAAATAATCCAAGGTGAATCTAAAAAAGGGCTTATAAAAATTACGATATAGATAAAGCCTATACCTAACACTATATAAAAAACATAGGGCAATTAATTTTTATCTAGAAAGGTAGTTTTATGCCGCAAAGTCTCCAAATATAAAATTTGGCATTTACAACGAATGATAAAAGCAAAATATTTATATTTGGCTTATATAATTTATCTTACG
>CANNCQ010000071.1 GCA_947503135.1 uncultured Aquimarina sp.
AAAAGTCCCTAGTAATATGATTAATTTAAAAAAAGTTCCTTTCTCACTTTTGAAAACCATTTATTTATTATGTTTTATAGTTAATGGCTTATGCACAACGTGTTTGTATAAGATTAGTTGCGTGATTAAGCACGAAAGTTAGCAAATAAAACACGGTTAGAAAGTCCGCAAGGACTTTCGTAAACTGGCTAAAACCAGCAATTAATTTTATACGGTGTTGTACAACGGTTTTTATGCATTTCCGTTTATTCCTAATTCATAATATTCTTTTGTTTCCAAGTTTATTTTAATGTTAAAATAACAATTTCCACCATCTTCAACTTGAACTATTTCGGTTTTCCAATTATCAGCACCAAAACCGTCACAAAAGAAATTAATCCAAACTTCTTTTTGTCCTTTGTCATTTATTATTGGAACATATTGCCTTTTAAATCTGTCTAGTTTTAATTCATAACCTGTTTCTGTCCACTGATATTTTGGATATTTTTTGTTATGTTCAATCAGTCCAATTTTTTGGTCTTTATTATTCTCTATGATTGCAATTTTTAAAATTTCCTCAATCTCAATTAATTCCGATTGAGTAAGTTCAGTCGGTTTCACATTTTTAAAAACCCAGTGCCAATTACTATTAAAAGGCAAAATAACATAATCAGATTCTGCTAATTTAAATTCAGTTTGAGTGTTTTCAGTTTGATTAATTTCGGTCGTGTATTTTTTTCCGTTACAAGACGAAATTGAAATCAAAATTATAAATATTAATGCTTTCACGATTTTATTTTTAACTGTTGTACAACGCCCCAACTATGAACAGTGCAGTGTAGAAGTTCAACGAACTTCAAACTAGCACAAGTAAAAGCTTTTGGCGTCTTTTAATTTTTCATTTATAAAAGTAAGAAAAAAGCTTTTACGACCAAGCAAATCAACTATTTAATTCGGCTAGCGACTGCCCTGCATTGTTTATAGTTATTGTTGTAGCTTGTATTTTTTTGCACGAGCCAAAAGGTTGGAATAGGGCAGAGCGTTTCGGACGAGCTAAAACCTCACAAACTATCCATTATTAGCCGTTATGCAATCAGCCGTTGCCGCAAATTGAGTTTTTGCAGTTAATTGAATTCAATTCCCAGGCTCGACTCAACTCAGCTGTGTATTTTTATCAGTTTGCAGTATCAAGAATTCCATTAGATGAACCAATACAAAAACTCAAAACAACGCTTGTGAGCGACAAGATGATCAGACTCATTTATTTGTAAAGTATAAGCTACAACGGACTTGTGTATGAAACGTAGCGTGCAAAAAGACTCTAACTTTTTCGGATTAACACAGAGCCGAATTTTTATATTTTGTTTTTAACTTTTCTCTTTTTAAAAACCAAATTAAAAATTTGGCGGACTTTACAAATATACAAAAACCTTTCGGTTAAACACTTATTAGCTATGTTTTATACACCTTGTTGGCAACTGTAGTCTTTTATTATTTGTTCAGATTCTCTTTTTATTTCTTCGTACTTATTAACAAATTCTTGGCACTTTTCAGTTGCTTTCGGATTTGTGATTTTTACTCTTCCAGCTCTTTTTCCAAGAAATTCATAATAATCATTGTATTCCCAACATAATTCCCAATTTCCTCCTTTTGACCTACATTCAACATTTGGTAAAGCTGTTTCCAAAAAAGCATATTCTTTAGTATTTAAAGTTGCTCTACCAACTATTACTTTTTTTAATTTATTAAGTTTTAAAATCGGCAAAAAGGCAGGGAATTCTGTTTTGTTGATTATAAAACCTAAAGACAAAACTTCGAGATTTGGTAAGCCTTTTAAAAATTCAAAATTTTCAATCGGTTGGTTCCAGTCAACTGTTCCGTCTACACGTAAATATTTTAAACTTTCAATTCCTTTAAGGTTTTCAAAACTTGAAACTTTTCTTAAATTCTCAAAGTGAAGTGATTTAAGTCTCTTTAAATTCCTCAAAGGTGATAAATCAGAAAACCCAGAAACATACTCAAGTACAATTTCTTCTAAATTGATTAATCTGCCAATAAATTCAATATCTTTTGTTCGCAAATGAGTTACTCTCAATCTTGTGATTTGAGTTAGGTCACTTATTCTTTGAACTTGATCTTTACTTGGTTCGTGTAAAGTTATTTCCTCAATATTTGGACAATTAAAAACTTGATTCCAATTATTATCATTCTTAGAAATCGTTAAAATCCTGACCTCTTCTTTATTGTTTATTTCTTCGTTTGCAGAATATGTATATCTCTCTATATTCGGAATAATTCTCCAATAATCATCTGTTCTATCTAAAAAATCTCCAAAATGGTATTTCATTAGTTTGAGTGAGTTCTATTGTTGCCAACGTTAAATGTAAACGTCTGTGCGTACAGAAAGTCACTGGCTTTCGAAATAAACACAAGGCGTTACAATTTTTATTTTTTCAAATTTCGGTTGTAAAATAATAAAATTTGTAACGCCGACCTAGCAAATAAAAAATTCCCTTTGCCTAAAACACTATAAAGCATTGCGTTTACATAGTGTTGTACACTGTTTTAGTCATATATCTCACTGTATATTTCTTGTTTTAACGTGAGTATAGCTAAACAAATCAAAGTTTCTCGTTCATAAATATTGCTTGAACAAAAACCTGAATATAAAGAGTTATTCCACTTTTTTGATATCAATTTTACGTTGCCAATATTATGGCTATCATTTGAAATTATTAATTCTTTTCCTCTATCTTCAATATAAACTTCTTTGTTACTAAAACGTAATATAAAAGCAGGTTTAGATTTTATTAATTGTTTTATTGAAGGAGAAAAATAATTCCATTTAGTATAATCAGAATTGCTAAAAATATTAAACTCTCGATTTACAACACCATCACTTTCGAGTGTCATTTCAATCCCTTCTTTTGAAATTATCTCAAAAGAGTGCTTTTTATCAGCTTTAATTAGCTTGAAAAGAGGCTTATTATCGATGCTAATTTGAGCAAAATCAAACTTTTTAAAAATCAGTCCTTTTTTAGAAACCTTAAGATCAAATTTCAAATTTATATTTTTAATAGTGTACAACGGACTTGTGTATGAAACGTAGCGTGTAAAAAAACACTAGTTTTTCGGGTTAACACAGAGCCGAATTTTTATATTTTGTTTTTAATTTTCTCTTTTTTAAAAGCCAAACTAAAAATTTGGCGGACTTTCTAAATATACACAAACCTTTCGATTAATCACTTACTAGCTATGTTTTATACACCTTGTTAGCTACCGTTTTTACATCTCCTTTTCTGTTCGTTTCGTAATTTATTTCCTCTTTTTAATTCAATATTATCTGTTTCTCGACTGAATAAATAAATAGTTTGAAAATTCAATAAAGCTCTTTTTTCTCCACAATTGCTTATATCTCTTCCTGCTCCACGATTTCCAATGTTTTTTCCGTTTTCATCATAGATTTCTACGTTATCTAATTTGATTTCATTGCCTTTTGAAGAAGTATAAATAGTATAAGTCGTGTCAATTGTAATGTTATTTTTCCATTTCCACCAAGAGTGAATTCTCGGTTTGTTTTCAATTCCGGTCACTACATAAATATTTTGTGGTTCACCAGAAGTGTTAATTACAATTTTTTTTGTTAATTGGTAAATCGTTAGTCCCAAAATAACCCAAATTGATAAGCATATATTATTTTTAAATCGGTTTGAATTATTTCTAAAGATAAAATTCAAAACAAAAATTATAATGCTTATTCCAATTAAAATTATTGTTCCGCCCCAACTCGGTATCAAAAGAATTATTCCTATTATAAGTAGGAACCAAGCAGATATTTTTAGAAAATTAGTTTTCTTATTCAATTCAGTTTTTTTTCTAATGGTAGCTAACGGACTTGTGTATGAAACGTAGCGTGTAAAAAGGCACTAACTTTTCGGATAAACACAGAGCCGAATTTTTATATTTTGTTTTTAATTTTTATATTTTAAAAGCCAAATTAAAAATTTGGCGGACTTTCTAAATATACGCAAACCTTTCGATTAAGCACTTATTAGTTATGTTTTATACACCGTGTTGTGCGTAGTTTTTTAATTTCCTAATAATTTTCCTTACTTTACTTTCAACCATTTTCCATTCCCATAATTCAGGGCTTCCAAATTCAGGATTTGTGCCAGACCAATTTTCAGCTCTTTTTTTAGAATTAACTGATACATTGCATTCTATAACTTTTTCAAAATCGGATATTTTCAAATTAATGAAAATCAAACCCCAACCATCAGTTCTATATCGAAAAGTTTTTCCTTTACATCTTTTTGGGTCAAGTTTGATTTTTTTAAAAGAAATTTCCCCTTTCGTTTCGGGGTAATATATTGCAAATCCAGTATGCGTAATTTTATCAGTTATTAGTTTGTTGAAATACCTATCAAACTCTAAATAACTATTTATCTGAATTAATTCTTTATCCATTTCAGAATAAGACTCATAAAACTTTATATCAGATTCAGAAAATATAAATTTAACTAAATCATTAAGTCCTTTTCTATTTAAGGTTTCAACTTTCTGCAATTTCGTTTTTTTTAATTACGCACAACGACTGAACTATGACTAGTGCGGCGCAGAAATTCAGCGAATTTCAAGCCGGCACAAGTGAAAGCTTTTGCCGTT
>CANNCQ010000072.1 GCA_947503135.1 uncultured Aquimarina sp.
GGTCTAATTTTTTCTTTGGAAAAAGCCTTCAAAAAATCGTAGGTTTTTTGCAAAGAAAAAATTAAATTGCACTATAACCAAATAGTAACTTTTGTTGCGTTAAGGCCTTGAATCCACCATTGCATAACATATAATATATTTGTGTTGTTAAGTAATTAAAACAAAAAATATGTCAAGAAAATTAATCAGTTCGGGTTCGATTTTTGAAACAGAAATTGGATATTCTAGAGCTGTTATTGAAGGAAATTGGATTTTTATTTCTGGAACGACTGGATATAATTATAAAACAATGTTTATTGACGATGATGTTGTAAATCAAACTGAACAGTGTTTGAAAAATATAGCCTCGACTTTAAAAGAAGCAAATTCAGAATTTGATGATATTGTAAGAGTTACATACATACTACCTAAAATATCAGATTTTAGAAAATGCTGGCCAATTCTTCGTAAATATTTTGGAGAAATTAGACCCGCTGCTACTATGTTTTCTGCTGAATTAGCTGATCCTAAAATGAAAATTGAAATACAAGTTACAGCAATAAAAAAATAAAACTACTTACAACACTATATATAGCAAATAGGGCGGTTTATGACTATTTGAAAAGCTTTGTTATATTTGTGGGGTCGCCAAATCTTTTGATTTGGCTTTACATAAAAAAGATAAATCAAAATGCAAAAGTTTGGCTTAGTGCTTATTTCAAAGGTAATTGTTTATCTTCTGCCCTAAATGCCATATATTTAACGTTGTAAACCATTAAATGAAACTAATTTTTAACTTTATTTTTTTGACTATTATTATATCATCTTGCAAAAAAAATGATAGTAATATTAGTGGCTATTGGTCTCTTAATTTTGATAATGGTGATAGAGAAAACATCCTTCCTTACGTATTAAATTTTCAGAATGATACATTAATCACAGTAGATGAACATAATTTTAAACAAACATCTAAATATAAAATCAATAATGATAGTATTTATATAACTTCAAAAAATGGGGCGAAAGAAAAATATTCGTTTTCTATCATTTCAGATAGTATAATTTCATTTTCAAATAAAGAGTTTTTTAGAGTTTCGAAAGATTTTTTTCCTGAAACACAATCTTATGAATTATTAAACTGGAAATCAGGAGAGAAGTTTAAACGTGTTTCTAATTCAACTGTCGTTCATTTGATAAAACAAAAAAGTGTAGCAAAAGTTATTTTAAATGATAAAATTTCAAACTTAAATAAACTCCCTGAATTTCTCACTTGGTCGCATAATAAAAAGCCAACAGTATACCTGTATATTGGAAAAGGAATTGAATTAAAAGACTTGACAGACGTATATTGCTGGATGAAATATTGTGGCTATAGAAAAGTTGAGCTTGTAATTGCCAATAATTCGATAGAAAGTTTTCTCAGCATTAAAGATGCTATAAATATTGATGACGTATTATTCTCTACATTTATTAAAGCTAAAAAGCTCCCTCCTTTGCCCCTTAGACCAAGAGTCGTAGATAAATCTAAAAATATTGACGTTATCTGCATCAATTCAAAAAACGAATTAAAACACCTCAATAATTCCAAAATTTATAGATATAATATATCAAATCAATTAGATATAAATAGTTATTTAGAATTGATACAGCAATTGCAAAAAGAGAAAAAAATAAAACGGCTTACAACAATATGTAATCGCAATGCTTTGTAGTGTTTTATATTTGTGAGGTCGGCGTCACAAATTTTATTATTTTTCAATCGAAATTTAAAAACTAAAAAGTGTAACGCCTTGTGCCCTATCGAAAGTCACTGACTTTCTACACGCACAGACGTTTACATTTAACGTTAGCTTGCATTAAAAAAAATGATAAACGAAATATTAGAAAACTCAAAAGAGAAAAATAAATTAGTTGGAATTAAACTATATGGAGAATCTGGATATTGGTGTGGAATAGTTGAGGATTATAACGATGACTTTATCCAACTTAAACACTTTACCAAAAATGGAGAATTGGACGGAATAGCAATTGAGCGAATTGTTGACATTGAACGAATTGATATAGAAGATGACTATTTGACTTCAATGAAAATAGTTATTGAAAACCGACAAAAAATAAGAGATATTGAAATTAAAAGCCGAATATTTACTGACCTTGATGATGAAAATTGGCAATACGTTAGTTTAAAACCTTACGAAAATGATAAAAATGTGCTTACTAGTATTCAAGTAAACGGAGACGAATTTTACCAAGGCTTTGTGAAATCGATTAATGAAAGTTTTTTGAAATTTGAATTGATTGACAACAATGGAAATTCTAATGGAACGAGTGTTTTTAAACTTGAGGACATGAACTCTGTGAAAATAAATGACTTGGAATGTAGGAGAAGATTGCTGATTTATAAAACAAAAAACGCAAGCTAACATTGGCTATAATTAATACGGGTTTTAGGCTTAGAGCTAGGGTCTGTGTATATTTAGAGTGTACGCCAAATCTTTTGGATTTGGCTTTTAAATAGAAAAATAAAAACAAACAAAAAGATTCGGCTAATCGCTTAAACGGAAACAAAAGCGCACTTTTATTCCCGTACTACTCATAGCTGAGACCGTTGTAACTTATTTACACGTCATGGCTGACGTTAACCATCTTGTCGCTCACTAGTGCTTCTTTTGAGTCTCGCATTTGATCGACGTAGTCTTTAAAAGTCGCTGACAAAAAAATGGAGCGGTTTAATGATTATTAATAAACCAAAAATGACAAAAAGAGGCGCACTAATGAGCTGATAAATGTGGTAGTTTGATTGTTGCTAAATTAGAGCTTGTCCGATACGCTCTGCCCTACTTTGATTGGTTTATTAAAGCAAAAAACAAGTTACAACAAAAACTATAACTAATGCGGGGGTAGTTTTTGAGCTGAAATGATGGTTGATTTGCATTGTCGTAAAAGCTTTTTTCTTACTTTTATATTCACAAACTAAAACACGGCAAAAGCTTTTACTTGTGCTAGCTTGAAATTCGCTGAATTTCTGCGCAGCACTAGTCATAGTTCAGTCGTTGTAAAACATTAGATGACTAAAATTTTTAAAATAATATTTTTTACAATTATCCTTTTAACTATTTCTTGTTCAAAGAAAAAAGAAAAGAAAATAGATTCTACTTGTGATTATACTACCTCATCGAGTGATTTTAACGAAAAATCAGAAATACTTTTTGAAAGGATATCTGATAATGAAATTTGGATTTATAATTGTTTTGATTCTGGATTTACAAGAGAAATAACTTTAATAAAAGTAAATAAAGACTTAGAAATAAAATCAGTTTATTATGATTATTGGATTGATGCTATTGATGAAATTCAAACCGAATTTAAAGTTATGAATTCAAAAATAAGCTTTACTAAAAATCCATTCAAATCTAATGGACAAATTGAAATTTCTTATGAACTAAGAATAGACGAAGTTTCTTATTTATCCAAAAAAATAATTAATTCAAAAGTTCTTTCATTCAAAACAAAATGCAAAGCACTAGACGACAAGAAAAAGAATGAATACAAAATTAGATATGGATTTATAAATTCATTTAATGCTTATAAAGCTAAATATGTGGATATAAAACCTGAATTACTATCAAACTTTGACACATTAAGAAGAGAACTAAATCCTGATTTCGAAATTAATGGAATAATAGTTTTATTAACCGTTGTGGTTAATTTCCCCAAAACCAATGAATATAAAACTGACCTTAATATTTCTTCTTTCTATTGTTCAAATATCTTGGACTCAAGATTGTGATTTTGGAATTAGGAATTTATCTAATAAACTAAATGGAGCAACTAAACTAATTGAAAAATCTGAATACGAAAAAATAGGAATTAATTCAGAGGAATTTATTGAATTTGTACCATCTTCTGAACAAAATCTAATTAAAAAATATTCCGGAATTTTTAAATTTAAAGACTCATGCTTGATTTTCAAATCAAAAATCAATGGAGAAAATGAATTGTGTAAAAACCGTATTCAAACAAAAGAATTTTCAGATTATATAGTAAGAGGAATATACTTTAATAATGCTCTAATTGAAACAATAGGATATGAAAGCTGGGGTTTTATTTCTGTAAACTTAAAAAATGGATTAGCTTTTTATACAATGGGAAAACCTTTGTCTTCAAATGGAGAAACCGCTATTTCCTACTCTAATTATTATGGAGAAGAAGAAATTGCATTAATTGATTTGAAATCTAAAAAGCAATACGTAATCGGAATTGAAGGTTGGATAACTATTGAATCTAAAGTATCTGAAAACGTTTATTATCTAAAACTGAAACCTCATATGAACAAATGTAAAAATGAAGTTAAGTTTCTGAAAGTCAAAATAAAAAACTAACCACAACATTGTATAAAAATAATGCGTAAGTTTATTCCTAAATCAAAAGTTAGCGCTTGTTTGCTTGCTTCTGATTTTTCTTCGGAAAATCCTCGCATACAAACTACGCACTATTCTTATACATAATCGTTAACACAAAAGGCAAAGTTCTAAAAAAATCAATTAAATTTAGAACAAAGAAAAAATTAACAACGGAGGAAAATG
>CANNCQ010000073.1 GCA_947503135.1 uncultured Aquimarina sp.
TAGCTCCAGAAGAATTAAAAACAATAACTTTATAGAAAATTAGAAAAATAAACAGTTCTAATTAGGGGAAGCTTACAGTGAAAATTTGTAATAATCGTTATTGTTTATTTTTTCACCAATTCGATAAGCGTATTCTGTACTCCAAGAGTTCCAAAGCAATTTTTTTACTTCCTTAATATCAAATTGTTTGTTTTTAATTTTTATACTATTGTAATAAGGAATTTTTTTGAGTTCAAATTTTTCTTCGTTACATACTATACAATAAATAATTGAAAAGAAATGATTGAAAAAAACTTTTGAAGGTATTGATTTCGTTTGGTCACTTGTCCAATTTAAAGTTCTTCTCGATTCTCTCATTTTGTTGGTTTGGTAGCTTGTTTACAACGGACTTGTGTATGAAATGTAGCGTGCAAAAAAAACACTAAATTTTCGGGTAAACACAGAGCCGAATTTTTATATTTTGTTTTAATTTTTCTCTTTTAAAGCCAAATTAAAAATTTGGCGGACTTTCTAAATATGTACAAACCTTTTGGTTAAGCACTTATTAGCTATGTTTTATACACCGTGTTGGCAATAGTTATTTTATTTTCTTTCCGTTTCGATATTCTTTTTTAGTTTCAATTCCATCGTCATTCAGACAATATTCCGTTCCGTTTTTCTTTCCGTTTATAAATTCACAACTATAAGTCAATTTCTCTCTGTTTTCTCCATATCCCAATTCAAGTCCGTTTTTCTTTTTCCCTAAATATTGACAACTGTAAGTCAGTTTTCCGTTTTTAAACTGTTCGATAAGAATTTTTGTTCCGTCATTATTATAAGTTGTTGTTTCAAAAATTTCTCCATCCAGATGATATTTAATTTCTTTTGAGAGAATAAATGGTTTATTCTGATTGTAAATCGTTTTATTAGAAACTCTTATTTCTTTTGCATTGTAATATAAATTACTTGAGATAATGATTCCATTTTTATATTCCTCTTCGTAAACCAAATGGCCATTTTTCCTTTTGTTTTGAGCAATTCCAGTAAAAAGTTGGTCGTTTGAAGCTTTGTAAACCAAATTATTCTCAATGTAGGTTTCTTTCATTCCGATTTTTTCTTGCGAAATCAGTTCGTTGAAAGTAAAGAACATTAATAAAATCAATAAGTTTCTAAATTTGGTCATAATTATTGCCAACGTTAAATATAAAACATCGTAGGGCGGCTGATTAGCAATGACTTATTGAGTTTTACACTAACCCAAATATAAATATTTTGTTTTTATCAATCCGTGTAAATACCAAATTTTATAATTGGTGCCTTTGCAAATAATCACAGCCCTTCGATTTACCTTAAATCGCACTATGTGGTTTTATATAGTGTTGCCACATGTTTTTTATTCAATCCTGAATTTTATAGTTACTGAACTTACAATTTTTATTTTTTCAAATTCAATATCAATCGACTCATATTCTTGTTTCCTATATGAACTGTAGCCTCTGATTCGAATACCAGTAGCTCTTCCTTGAAGTACATCCGTTGTAATATTAGAATTCATATCAGAAATATAAAGTACTTTTCCAACATTCTGATTTAGCGGTATAAGCATTGACTCAGCTTGCTTTTTTCCTTTAAATACTGCTTTTTGTTTTAATTCAATTTTTAAGTGTTCTAATTTTGAATATTCAGTTTTGTTTAAATAGACATTGGATATTTCAATCGATTCTAGTCCAGCGATTACTTTTCCTGCAGTTTCTGCATTATAAACCAATAAAGTATATGTTTTGTTTTTTAAAATATCTTTCGTTTTTAAAAAGTATTTCTTGAAATTGCTTGTTACATCGGATAAAGTAAGTTGTTTTTTTGTGTCAATTCCCAATGAGATTAGTTTAGTATTCATTCTTTTTTCTAATTCCTCAACTGAAGTTTTACCTTTTGTATCTTTTTCTGTTATCAATATTGATAAGTAAATTCTATCAGGAACAACCAAAGTGTCTACAACTGCTATAGTTTCAATATATGGCTGGTCGATAAAGTTTTTTTCTTGAGAAAATGCTTTTAAAGATAAAAGAGCAATAATTATTAGTAGTTCAATTTTTTTCATCTAGTTAGTCTTTATTTATCTATTTTACTAAACTATTAATTAAAATTGTTTAAAAAAAAGTTAGAATGAGATAATACTCATTTCAGTTAGTAAATCTTTTATTCCATACATTTTCGCGAATGTGTGGCAACGTTAAATATAAGAAATCGTAGAGGTTGACTTACAATATACTACGATTAGTCACAAGCCAAATATAAATATTTTGTTTTTATCTTTTCAGAAGTAAATGCCAAATTTTATATTTTGGCGACCTCGCAAAAAACAAGGACTTTTCGAATTGGCTTAAGCCTCCCTATGTTTTTTATATAGTGTTGCCACACGTATTATTAATCGTAGTGATATCTACATTTTATAATTCTTAGTTCATCATCTTTGACCTGATATATTAGTCTGTGTTCACCATCAATTCGTCTAGACCAATATCCTCTGTAATTGTGCTTAAGAGCTTCCGGCTTTCCAATTCCATCATAAGGATGTCTAGCTATATCTTTAATAAGAAGATTTATTCTTTTTATCATTTTCTTATCAATTTTTTGCCAATACAAATAATCTTCCCAAGATTCGTCTACAAATACATACTTCATTCTTCGATTAAGTTTTTTGTGAAAGAATCTCCTTTTTTGAATTTACTTATAGCGGAGTCTAATCTCTTCTTGTTGGCATCAGAAGACATTTCATGTTGTGTAGTTACAAGAGAGTTGTACTCCTCAATAGAAATGACAACAACTCCATTATTTTTACCTCTATTGATAATTAGTGTTTCAAAATTATCGGTTACTCTATTTAAATAGTCTTTTATATCTTTTCTAAAATCAGAAATTGAAGCGGTTATCATAATTTAATATTATTTTTTGTACAAATTTACGTACAAAATATATTAAATCAAAATTATTCCTATGTGTGGCAACGTTAAATATAAAAAATCGTAGGGATTGACACACAATATACTACGATTAATAACAAGCCAAATATAAATATTTTGTATTTATCTTCTCAACAGTAAATGTCAAATTTTATATTTGGCGATTTCACAAAAAAGCACGAACTCTAGATTAAGCCCGAACCCCCTATGTGTTTTATATGGTGTTGGGCTTTCGTATTTTTAGTTGATATCTTTTTTTAATTTACCTGGGTTTTGTCTTGTGTCGAAAATTGTAATTATCTCAATTTCTTTCTGCTCAGCTATTATCCTGAAGAAAAAAGTTGTTTGTTTTGTTACAACACACTTATAAAGATTATTAAATTCAGAAGATTTCGGACAACTATCAGGCTGATTTGAAATTTGCTTGATTTTATCATTTAATTTAGAAATAAATTTGTCTCGAGTTTTTAAATTCCATTCCTCCAACAAATATCTAGAGAGCTCTAGAAGTTTAGATTCGGCAAGTTCTGATAAGAATACTTTCATTAAGAAATTTTCTTTAGGAATGAGTTATAAGACACACGTTTACCGTTGTCAAGCTCATCAATACCTTTTTTTATTTCAGATTGCTCAGATATAGTTAATTCGTCCCAAAAATCAACTCTTTCATTTTTTACAAAATCTGATAATTTTTGGATAAAATCGTTATTATCAGTTTCCAAAATCATTTTTAGAAGTTCAAGTTTTGTTGTTCGAATATCCATGTTAATATCTTTTATGTAAAAATACAAAAAAAATAATTCAGTTTAACTCGTTCGTATGAAGCCCAACGTTAAATGTATGTTTAGTGCGGTGTAGAAATTCACCGAATTTCAAGCTAGCACAAGGCAATACATTTTGTGATTTTAAATTTAGTTAAAAATTTTGTCAATATGTATTGCCGAGAAACCAAAAAAACAAATCCATTCGATTAGCGATTGCCCCGCATTGAACATACATATTGTTAGCTTTAGTTTTTATAGTTATTAAAATTATAGGTCATATTTTTTAGTTTTAGCTTGGGTTTTTTTAATAAAGAACTAGAGTAATCAATCCTTTGAAATATATTAAAACTATTAATGTCAATTAACGCCCCTTTTAATTCAGTTAAGTATCTATCACCTTGTGAAAATCTAAAATATTGAATAGTAATAGTGTCATTTTGAATAGAATATTTTCCTAATGTAGAAATATGATTCTCTCTTTTATCTATTTTTTTTAAATCAAATTCATCGATTCTTTTTTCTAATTTATCCAGAGCTACTTTAAGACTATTTTTTTCATCAAACTTTAAGCCATCAAAATAGTTCATTACATATATTTTATTATTATCATAAAATATCATTCCAGTAATAGACTTTTTTAAGATACTATCTTTTGGATAGAAGCTATTATCCTTTAAAGATTGTACATAGTTATCATATTTATAAAATTCTGTTTCATGAAAATAATAACCATTTGTAAGCTTCCCCTAATTAGAACTGTTTATTTTCTAATTTTCTATAAAGTTATTGTTTTTAATTCTTCTGGAGCTAGCTCCAGAAGAATTAAGTTTTGCATATTTT
>CANNCQ010000074.1 GCA_947503135.1 uncultured Aquimarina sp.
ATTTAACAGACTATTTTTTACTTTAAAACACTTTTATTCCGTGACAAATTTTCCGCGCTGATTAATGGATGCCAACGGACTTGTGTATGGAACGTAGCGTGTAAAAAGACACTAACTTTTCGGATTAACAAAGAGCCGAATTTTTATATTTTGTTTTTAATTTTTCTCTTTTTAAAAGCTAAATTAAAAATTTGGCGGACTTTCTAAATATACACAAACCTTTCGATTTAGCATTTATTAGCTATATTTTATACACGTTGTTGGCAATAGTTATTTTTTCTTCAATTTCCATAACATATACGATGGATTCATTTTTACGTCTTTTATATAATCATTATATGATTTATATCCTTTAGCCATTATATGAATCAAAGTCAAAAGACTAAAGCCATTTGTTATTGATGAAGCTAAAAGACTGCCAGTTAAAATTGTAGCATTTGCTCCAATTTGTTTCTTTATATGACTAAATTTTGAGTCAATTTTAGATAGTTGTACCTCATTTAGTTCGTGAATTATATTTTCTCTTTTTAAGATTATATCCTTAGGGTCTGTTAGTCCTCTAATTTCACGAAAATTACGTTCTAATTCTACTCTGAAATTAGTAAAAACATCTTCTTCATACTTTCGTATTTCCATTAATTTATTTGGGTCAATATTATTAATGAAAGGAAGGTCTAAATTGATTAATTCATTTGCTGTGAAAGTTTTAATATTTTCCTTTTGTTCAAATGTTTGATTTAAAAGAGAACTCGTAAAATTATCATTACATAAAAAGGTAGAGTCAATTGAACTTGCAATCATATTTTCTAGATAGATTTTGTCAAAGACTCTTTTAGCAGATTGATTTACAGATTGTGTAATCCAAGCATTAAAATGTCCAATATCAGGAGGTGTTTCTGGCAAATGTTGCCGAAATTGAGCGACACCTGTTTCCTCATTAAAATCTGTCACTTGCGTTTGGAATAAGAAAAATATTTCTCCATTTCTAATATCTAATTCCTTGTACCTAATATTAATTGCTCGAGTTGGTTTTAACTCTCCATCAATTATTGCCCAACCTCCATTTTCCATTTTTGTTAATGGAGATACAATAGTTTTTTCTTTGAAAAAGTCAAGAATTGGTTTTGGAAGAATTCCATTATTATAATCTTTTGGAAGCCTAAACGGAACTTCTTTAGATGTCTCAAAAAATATATTGTAAGGAAGAATTTTTACATAATCATTAGCAATAAAGGGAGTGATTTTTATCAAAAACTTCAAAACTGAAACGAGTTTATCTCTGTCTAGGCTAGGAGGGTTAAATCCTAGATAATTTGACATTACTTCTGTTTGTTCCCCTGACCTTTCTGTCAATTTAAATAATGGGTCACTAATAATAAATTGCTGAATGTAAAGAGCCGTTTGAGATAGAAATGAAATTGAAATATCGTCAATTGTAGCGAATACTTTTAGAGATGATTTATTCTCTGATATTTCATTTTTTAATTCTTCAAAATTATTCAGACAATGATTCCTGTATTTTTCTAATTCTTGATAGATTTTGTCATCAGAATAATCTTTAAACCCTGAATCTAATACTCCTTGATTAAAGAAATAACTGTCTGTTAAAAAATTATATGTTATACTTCCCATTCAGTTATTCTAATTATTGCCAACGTTTCGGCTATGATTAGTACGGGAATAAATAAGCAATTAATTTCCGATTAAGCACTTAGCCAAAACTTTTTATTTTGTTTTAATTTTTTCATTTTAAAGCCAAATCAAAAAGATTTGGCGGACTTTATAAAAATACACTAAACTTTGGATTAAACACCAAACCCCGTATTAATTATAGCCAATGTTAGCTGTAGTTTTTATTTATTCAGATTCTTCATCAAATTCTTCTTCAAAATATGATTTGAATTTATGTGATACAAATAGAAGGTCATTATTATCTTTTCTGTATTGGTGTTCCAAAAAGTATGAGCCAATGGCAAGGCAACTTAGACTAATGATTAATTCTCCATTATTTTCTAATATGCTTTTTACAAAGCAAATAGGTGTAATCACTTTTTTTCCTCTTAAATGACTTCCCCAAGCTGAATTAGATGTTGTTTCATAGGCATCAAATTCAAACTCCATTCTTATTTTATTTTTTTGATAGTAGCAAAAGTGTCTTTGATTTTTTCCACTGCTTTTATTTGAAATATCCTTAAAATAGAAACCTCCTTGAAAGGAAATGTACTTTCCAGGTCTAATTAATGCTCTTATATCTTCTCTATTGTATTTATCAGTTATGTCAATCAAAGGAATTGTTTTTAACACATCGTCAAATAATTCTTTCATATAGTAATAAAGCA
This sequence comes from uncultured Aquimarina sp., assembly GCA_947503135.1. GTDB lineage: Bacteria > Bacteroidota > Bacteroidia > Flavobacteriales > Flavobacteriaceae > Aquimarina. The sequence continues at coordinate 2,340 of CANNCQ010000074.1, forward strand.
TAAAGCCATCTCCAAATGAATAATATTGAGTTTTATCTTCATCTTCTATTGAGAATGTTCCTAAATCGTTAATTAAATTCTTTTGTTGGACAGTATATGTCGTCCTATAACCAAAGTTGTTTAATTTTTTATTCAAATACATTTCGAATATTCGGTTATGATTAAAGTAATCCCAACGACCTCCAAATTCTTGACTGCCCAGACCTAAAATAGTTAGGGCATCTTTATTTTTGACAGTATTAATCCACTTCATTTTGGATTCTCTAATTTCTTTTTCGGTTAAATTCAGACTTAGTCCTTTTTTAGTGTGCGCATCATTGTGATGTTCCAGACATAAAACGACAAGATTCTCTTCGTTATGGTCTTTACTTTTGTGCCATTCTTTAATATGATGAATTATTATTGAGCGACTACTATCTCTACAAATACAGCAGGTTCTTGTAGATTCATATAAGAGTTTTATTACTGTTTCTGATGGAATTGGTGGTCTTTGCTCGCTCAAAATAGATTCAACTTTTGTTTTGTCTATTCCGAGTTTTAGAAGTTCTTCAGAATGATATTGTTTTAGCTTATTTAAGGTTAATCCCTTGTCAATTATTGATTGTGCTAACTGTGAATCAAAACCTCTTGATATTAATGCATTAAATGTTTTTTTGCTCATTTGTTCAAATTACAGCTAACGGTTTGTATATGAAAAGTAGCGTGTAAGGAAACGAATACTTTTCCGACTAAAATAACGTTATTAAATAAGTAGTGCAAATAGTTTTTAACACTTATTAAGCTATTTTTTATATACTGTGTTAGGTGTAGTTATTTATTTTTATTACTTTTGCACTATAGAAATGACAGAAATGTTATTAAAAATATTAGGATTGGGGTGTCCCCGGTCGGCATAAAAGGTTGAGTTTTCTCAGCCTTTTTGTTTTTTTAAGGGAATTTTTTAAGTCCGTAAACTCTTCCATTTTTTGTGTAAAAATTATGTTTGAATTTGTCAAATGATAAATTTACTCCTTGTGGATTTAAAATGCTCCTTGCAATCGGATAAGCTATTAAATCAGAAAGTTGAAGTCCATTAATGTTTTCATTTTTCCAACTAAATTTAGACTTGAAACCGTAATTTTGTATTCTTTTTGAATCGACATAGTACGTTCCAATTTGTCTAACTTTTTGTATATGCTCTCCCAATTTTGTGTCTTCTTTTTTTCCTCGTCTTTCAATAATTATTTCTAACTCACTACAATTTCCAAGATTATCTAAACAAAAGACAGTTCTTTCGAGAATAAAAGAAAGTGATATTTCGTACACATCATTTTCTAATTTTCCATATTTTTTTATGAATTCAGTTTTATTTATTGAAGCGGCAATAATTTTGTATAAAGGTTTTTCTACTAAATTATTAATAGCTTCATAGAATTTATTTTTAGTGCTTAAATCAAACAATATTTGGAATTCATTATTACATTTCCGAATATCTCTTGAATGAAATATTACATTCTTATTATCCCAAAATTCAGTTTTTATTTGATTGATTTCGGTTCTAATTAATTTGTAGTTTTTCTCTGAAATGAGAATCCCACACAATAAAAAAATCGGGAAGCTTTTGTCAATTGTCTTTAATCCGTGGTCTCCACTTTCATCAAGGAATAAATAGTATTTCAAATTTTTGTTTTTCTGTAAATGTACGGAATAAAGTGGTTTTTGGTAATTACACCTAACGTTAAATATATGGCATTTAGGGCGGAAAATAAGCGGTTATTTTCGGTTAAGCACTAAGCCAAACTTTTGCATT
>CANNCQ010000075.1 GCA_947503135.1 uncultured Aquimarina sp.
TTTTAATCTTAAATATTGAGTGGGCTAGCCCACTCAATATTTAAAATCTATTGCACTTATGACTTGAATTCAAGAATTAAAAACAATAACTTTATAGAAAATTAGAAAAATAAACAGTTCTAATTAGGGGAAGCTTACAGAGTAACAAAGCGAAAAGTATTGCTTATCTTATAACCAGTCCTACGTTTCTTACACTAACTAATAGTAACTATTAAATAAAATGTCTTGCCCACTTAAGAAGCTAAAACTCGAAATAAATATGATTTTTTTTAAGAAAAATATTAATAAAAATTTGATTTTAATTATTTTATTAATTCTAAGTAGCTCAATTAATGGACAAGAAAAAAAAATACGATTATCATTTGAAGAAATTGACTTTTCAATCGGTAGGGAGTATCCAGATAAATTAGTAGAAACTTATAAAGAAGCTTTAAAAATTGGTTTATGTAAAGAAAGTGATACTGAAAATAAATTTTATAGTAATAATGCTGTATACCTATTTCAGGTTGGAGGTGGTTGTTTTGGAGCATCACCTAGCGAAATATCGATAGAATTAGAAAATAATCTTGTGAATATAAATTGGTCAGAACCTAAAGAGATTTGTCCTGATGTTGGAGAAGCAATGGCTTTTTATGGAAAGATTATTATACCAAAAAGAGAAAATTTAAATTATAAAGAATTTAAATTCAAATATTATTGGGAGTAAATAAAAACATATAAGATTTACTGAAGTCTACAATAAAAATACTGACAAAAAAGCAGCTAACAATAACTATAATTAATACGGGTTTGGTATTTTATCCAAAGTTTAGTGTGTTTTTATATAGTGCGCCAAATCTTTTGATTTGGCGCACTATATAAAAACCTCCGTTAGAAACGGAGGCATTGATTTTTAAATTAGCCCCATAGCTTTTACTTTAATTTAGGGTCAAAACAAAACCATTAGCAGCATGTCAACACATTTTAAAAAAAAACTTACCTATATGATAGCTTTTCTCTAATTAATGACGATAGTTTTGTATGGAAAATTAATGGAGTTGAAACTGTTAACTTTAAAACCTATTTGAAGTATTTTTCATTATATAAACCCGATGAATATAAAATTATAGTAATTGATAATGCAGATATAGTAGAAAACTAAAATAGATACAAAAATCAACATTTTAAGAATATGAAACAGCTAAAGGAGTAGAGTTACATAATTTTGTAAAGCAAATGGATTTCGAAAAAAATGCTTCTATTACAGCTAATCATCACTATAAAGATACTTATTTTGCGTCGTTTAAAAATTATAATTTAAACACTATTTTTCAAAAACCTCTATTCAATAGATTTTAAGAAGTTATCTATCTGATTAAGATTTTGATAGCTAACAAACATTTCGTGTTCTTTTTGTTTTGATAAGTTTTTTACAGAAAACTGCTTACCAATTTTATTTTCTTTTAAAACGTGATTAAATAATTCTGAAATTGCAATATGATTTTTATTCAAAAATTCTTCTCCATTTACTTTAATTACGTAGCCTTCTTTTTGACTCCCTAAAAATAACGAGAAGTTTTCAGTATGCCTTAAATTCTGACCGGCATAAAAGTTTGGTAAATCTGATTGAGATGTAATCATAAACTTCTCCATGATTGTCCTATAACCTCGAGATTTGTCTACGAAATGACTAGATCCTGTAAATGAACTTGAATTATATTTAAAAGTGGCTTTAATGATTTCTAAAAATTCTTCTGTATCGATATTGTAATAATTATTACAATAGTTACTTATTATTCTGTATTGTAGTCTTTTAGGAATATTTAATGGTAATAGATTATTTGCTTGTGCTTTTTTTATAATATTTATTATTTGTTCCTTATCTGAAGAGACTTTGACTGGATTTTTTTTAAAGTCGTAAAGTGCAAATAGTATTTTACTTTTTTTTGTCTGTTCAGTAATAATTTTAATTAAATCATTATCTATGTCGTGAAAATGTTCTAATCGAGCTAAAATACTTTCCATGTGATAAATAATCCTCTCAATATTTCCTCCGTTTGATAATTCGTGTCTAAAACATTTAAATATATGTTCAATCCCTTTTCTTCCTGCAATTCTAGCTATTTCTGGTAACACATTATAATAATAAACAGTTTTTAAATAGTTATTATCTTCAATATTTCTGTACATCTGTATTAATGCATTGTAATACTTTTTAGAGGTATTGTCTAGAAACAATGGAGCGATGTAATCAAAATCATTTGGTGTACCATTGTATAATCTTTTAACGAGTGCATTATTTACTATTTTTTTAACTTCTTCACTTTCGTTAAGTATAATATGGTCTAAAACGTACTCAAAATCTAATTGAGAGATAAATTCACTTGAACTAATTTTGATCTTAGAAAATAGCTTGAGAATTAATGGTAACCTTTCTTTAATATCTCCTTGCTTACTATAGTTTAATAGGTTACTACTAAAACTAATATACTCTTGTGAGTTTAAATTATATAAAGAACTTAATGTGTCCATTTTTTGTTCAAATTCCTTAAGCTGAAGAGTTGTCCACTTTTTAGAATCTCCGTTATTTAGATTTTGTTCTTTATTTTTTAAGTTGAAATGGTAACCTAATGTGTCGATATTTTTTTGTTCTGTATATTTATAAATAACAAACCCTTTTTCAGTAAATATTGGTTTGTGCTTTTTTTTAGTAATAGTTTGACATTGTAAAAAAAAAAGAAAAAAGGAAAAAATAATATATTTCATCAAGTTTTTGTATAGATGGAACAAGTATTGTTTTTTAATATACGCAACAACTGAACTATTAATAGTAGTTCGCAGAAACCTAACGAATTTCAAGCTGCTAAAAGTAAAATTTTTTGTTGTTTTTTTACTTATAATATAAAAGTAAGGAAAAAACTTTTGCGGCAATGCAAATCGGTCATCATTTCAACTCAAAACTTCCACACACATTTGTTATTTTTTATTGCACAGGCTTTCCATTGAATTTACTACTATTTTTACTGTATTAATTAAATTATAATTTGTAGTATACTTACTTGTATCTAAACGTAAATAACTTAAGTTACTAAAGTAAATAAACCACTATGGACTTGAAGTCCATAGTGGTTTATTTACACTTACTGGCCTGATTTTATATTCATCATGCAACATAGAGTAGGCACTAGATGAGAACATTCACTTCGTGTGGCTTACTAGTGTTAACAATACGAACTGGATTATTCGTTGGAACTAAATCATCATAACTAGGTGGTAATGAATTAACTGATCTTGATTGTAAGATTTGAAAATTACTTTTAATAATGAGGTAATGAAACCTAATTTTTTAACCTTTAGAAAATCAATTAAAAGGGGACAATATCAAATAGAAATTGGGAATTATTCTATATCAATTTTTAACTATATTTGAAGAAAGGGTTCAACTTTAAAAATGCTAAGAAATGGTGGCAATTTAGATAGTTCATATAAACCACGTGGCACAGGAACTACAGGGTTGTTAGCTATTGATTATACTGCTGTATTTCCTGGAAAATCTAAATTTATTGACCTTAGAGAAATTGATGGTAGCATAGCTATCAGAAAAGCAGCAGGAACAAAAACAAAGGTTTATCCTGTTTGGTTTAAAAACATGTCTGAATCTATCATTTGCTGTTCTGCATTATATGCTCATTCTTATGATAAAGCTACTAAAGAAGCTATTTCACTTGGCTGGAAACCACTTAACTTAAACCAAAATGTTTATTATGGATACTTTAAAGTTCAATATATTAATCGTGATTTAGATTATTATAAACATCAAAGCGAGAATTTTTTAGATGGGAGCGGGAATAATTCTTGGGCTGTTCCTGATAAATCATATAAGCGTTGGGTTACATGGCGCTATATTTTGTTATCAGGTTTTTTTACAAAGTAAATCATTTTTAAAATTATGTATAAAAAAAAAATTGAATATCCGTTTTTGCTCATAAACCTGTAATACTAGCAATTACAAGCCTATCGAAGAGTTTTTCTTCAAAATACC
>CANNCQ010000076.1 GCA_947503135.1 uncultured Aquimarina sp.
TTTTGAAGAAAAACTCTTCGATAGGCTTGTAATTGCTAGTATTACAGGTTTATGAGCAAAAACGGATATTCAAAAAATTGTTTAATAAAAATTCAATTTTAACTAAAAATTATACAGTAAATAATTTTAATACTATCCATGCATTTTAGCATCTTTATTTAAGTTTCCAATTATTTCTGCTTCATAATCGAGTAACTCTTGCCATTTGGTATCTACCTCCTCCTTATCGCCGTAAAAACGTGCAAATTTTAAAAACATAGAATAGTGATTCGCCTCACTAACCATTAAATCTCTGTAGAATTTACACAGTTCTTCGTCTACTAACTGTTCGGAAAGCAGTTTAAAACGTTCACAACTCCTAGCCTCTATTAAACCTGCATAAAGCAACCTATGCACTAATTGCGTGGTTCTACTTCCTCCTTTTGGAAAAAATTTATGAAGCTCAACTACATATTCGTCCTTTCTGTCTCTACCAAGAATATAACCTCGGTCGAGTAATTTTGTTTGTACCATTTTAAAATGGCTCATTTCTTCTTTAACCAAAGCTACCATTTCATCAACAAGCTCCGTATATTCAGGAAAACTATTAATTAACGATATTGCAGTAGATGCTGCTTTTAGCTCGCAATAAGCATGATCTATTAATATTTCTTCAATATTTTTTTCTACTATATTAACCCAACGAGGATCGGTAGGGAGTTTTAAACCTAACATCATAATTTATAAATCTAAATCAAACTTAGTTCGTAAAAGATCAATCAACGGATTTTTCTCTTTCAATTTCTTGTATTTATCTTCTTTGGTGTAAGCCAACTCATCTGAAATAATTTCATTGACGGTAACCTTTATATCGATACTATAATTATTTAAACCTTCATGGAAATATTCTAACAAAGGCACTCTAATTCTTTCTAAATCAACTTGCATACCCTGATTAGGAACTTCAACTGCTATAACAAAACCTTTTTCTAGTTTAGGTTTGTGCATTGAAAAAGTAGATGCTAAGAAGCGCTCTCCTTGCTTTTCCTTTTTTCGTCCAAAATTATTCCAAAGTTTAATTAATTCTTTTTCAGAAAACTCGTCTTTAGGTAAATCTTTAGCATCTGTTACAACAAGTTTCTTTTTGTTTTTTTCAAATTCCTTTTTTTGTTGAATACTCTTTAAGGATAAGGCCGAACCTCCGCGCCTAGAGATATGAATACTAGGAGGTTTAGCAACAGTATTCGTTGTTGAAGTGGTTGCTTCCACATGTTTAGAATCTTTATTTATGGAATCCTTTCGGGGGGACGAAACCTCTTCTACTATTTTTACGGACGTTATTTTTTTCTTAAAGAAGGATGGGGGTATTATTTCAAAAGAGCTTTTTTTTTTTCGTCCTCAATACCTATTGATGCTAACTTCATTAAACAAAGCTCTACCAACAAACGTTGGTTTTTACTTGTTTTATATTGCAAGTCGCAAGTATTTGCTAATTCTATGGCTTTTACCAAAAAAGCAGGTGAAGTACTTTTTGCTTGTTCGTGGTAACGCTCTTTAATTTGCTGACTAACCTCTAATAAATTGATAGTTTGCGGGTTTTGACACACCAATAAATCTCTAAAATGAGATGCTAATCCTGCTATAAAATGATGCGTATCAAAACCTGTTACTACAATAGTATTAAGACTTAGCAATAACGCTGGAATATCATTTTTAAAAATTTGATCGGTTACAGAAAAGTAGGTATCATAATCTAAAACATTAAGGTTTTCAGTAACCGCTTGTCTTGTAATATTATTACCACTATAACTTACTACCCTATCAAAAATTGAAAGTGCATCACGCATTGCACCATCTGCTTTCTGAGCAATTATTTGCAGTGCATCTTCATCGTAAGTAATATTTTCCTGCTCACAAACATGCATTAAATGCTTTTTAGCATCTGCAACACCTATTCGCTTAAAATCAAAAATTTGACATCGCGATAGTATGGTTGGGATAATTTTGTGCTTTTCCGTAGTTGCTAAAATAAAAATAGCGTGTTTAGGAGGCTCTTCTAATGTTTTTAAAAAAGCATTAAAAGCACTTTGAGATAACATATGTACCTCATCAATAATATAAACCTTATATTTTCCTACCTGAGGAGGAAAACGAACTTGATCCACTAAGGCTCTAATATCATCTACAGAATTATTAGAGGCTGCATCAAGCTCAAAAATATTAAAAGCAAAATCTTCAGACTGATTTATAGTACCCTCACTATTAATTTGCTTTGCTAAAATACGAGCACAACTGGTTTTCCCAACACCTCTTGGGCCTGTAAACAATAAGGCTTGCGCCAAATGATTATTTTTAATAGCATTAAGAAGCGTATTAGTAATAGCCTGCTGCCCCACTACTTCCTGAAAAGTTTGAGGTCTGTATTTACGAGCTGATACTATAAATTGTTCCATATTATTACTGTAAAAATACAAATCCCATAAATGCTATATGTAGTTTGGCATAGTTTTTTTAGTGTAGTTATCCACAATTATATTTATTAAATTTTACGAGAAAGGCTTAGCTTTACTTATTATTTTTGCAATACCTAATAAAACATTTAAACCTATTAAATGATTAAATACTTACTACTTTTCTTTTATTTTGTTGGCAACATAGTTGTCGCACAAAACAATCAAAATCAGTTAAAGTTTTCGCACGAAGCTGTAGATAATAAAACTTATAAAGTTTATGTGGAGAACCCTACGAAACAAATCCGATCCTTTAAAGTTACTCTTAGAGGAAAAAACTTTAAAACCGATGACTATACTATAAAATCCGATACTATTAGTCCTGAAACTAAGCGGGTAATTTACACTCTTAAAAAAGAAAAGAAGAAAAACAAAATGATTTTAGGGTACAGCTGGCTAGAATCGGTTGGGAGTATACACGTACGTAAAATATTGGGGCACAAATACCAACTTCCCTACCCTAAAGGAGAGAAATATAAAGTTATTCAAGGGTATAATGAAAAGTTTTCACACGAAGGTAAAGCCGCATTAGACTTTGCTATGCCCGAAGGAACTGCAGTGCATGCCATGCGAGCTGGGCAAATTTTTGCTATGAAATTAAACGGAAACAATGCATGCGAAGAAAAAGGTTGTGAAATGTTTTCTAATTATATTAAAATTGTACATTACGATGGCACAGTGGCTGTTTATAAGAATTTACTACCTAACGGAAGTAATAAAAAAATAGGCGACTACGTAAATGTGGGGCAACGAATTGGCAGAAGCGGATTTACAGGAAAAGCAAAAGAACCCAATTTACATGTTGAAATTCAAATTTTAAGTAGAGATTTAACTGGCTATGAATCTAAACCTTTCGAATGTATTATTGGCCCTACAGGAAAATCGGATGTGCTAAACAAAGGAGATGAATATATTAGTTATTAACTTAGCTGTAGAATAATTTATAAAAAGTGGGTTGCCTTATCGCTTTAAATTTATTTTGAAGAGGAAAGTCCGGACACCATAGCGTAACATAGCGGGTAACTCCCGTCGGTTAGTAATTTATTACTAATATGGACAAGTGCAACAGAAAGCAGGTACAGGTAATGCTGTAGTGAAACCAGGTAAACTCTATGTGGTGCAATGCTATGTAAACCAACGCTTGAATGTTTCGCGCATAAGTTGGAGGGTAAGCAGTTACAGTTGTTTAGCAATAAACAACGTAGATAAATGATAAGGGTTTTAATTTTATTAAAATACAGGATCCGGCTTATAAACCCACTTTTTATATATTTTAAACTGAATTTATTCTTGAATTCAAGTCATAAGTGCAAGAGATTTTAAATATTGAGTGGGCTAGCCCACTCAATATTTAAGATTAAAAGA
>CANNCQ010000077.1 GCA_947503135.1 uncultured Aquimarina sp.
TTAATAAATTAAATCCTAGAATAAATATGAAAGATAAAATTATTTTCTTCATCGTAGTTCTTAAATTAATGCCAACGGTTCGTATAAGAAACGTAGGGCAGGTGATGAGCACTTTTGTTTCGGTTTATTACTGAGCTAAATATAAATATTTTGTTTTTATCTTTTCTACTATAAACGCCAAATTTTATATTTAGCGGACTTAATTAATAAGCACAAACCTTTCGGTTTAGCACAAATGCCCTATGTTTTTTATACATTGTTAGGGTTAGTTTATTCTGATAGTTTTGTGACTATTTTATCAATCCAATTTCTAAACCTAGGACACTTGTTAATTATTAAATCAAAGTCAATTAATTCAAAAATCATTTCTCCATCAGCTACTTTATCATAATTATATATTGATTCTAGTCGTTTAGACGGAGCTTTCTGTGGAGAACTATTTATATCTTCAGGATTAGAATACTCTTGAAGTATATCATCTATTAATGAAAGTTTTTCATCATTATCTATAACTAATTCAAATCCAGTTTTATCTGAGAACATTAATGATTCAACTTCGTGTCTTTGAATATATGGAATAAAATTAGTGTTATTAATATCTAATGATATTGCCTTCTCTATATCATCAATTTTTAGAGAATCAGTTGTAAACCCTGGAAAGTCGGTCGGTAATTTAAAAAAATCAACCAATGATGTTACAATTACATTTCCTTGAGATAATGTTCTTGTTATATCATTCTTATATTTACCATAAGAAGTATTTCCTCCTTTTTTATGAAGTTTTCGATTAGTAGTAATAGTTTGTGCATGCATACTAATATTAAATCCTTTTTTCAAAAGATAAGGACAAACATGATTCTGAATAAAAATAATTTCTGTATCACCTTCTACAATAAAAACTAATCTTTTACTCATATATTAAAAGGTTGAGCTCCAAATTTATTTTTCCCCCATAAATCACCTAAAGTATATTCATCAAGCCATTCACTAAGTTCTTCTTTTGTTAACCTTCGAAAAATAGAACTACTATTACTTCTGTCTGTTATTATAATATCTTCAGGATTGAACTGGTCAATAAAATTAATTGATTGTGTTGATAATATAATTTGGGTTTTTGTTGAAATTTTTCTAATTAAAGAAGCTAATTTATTGATAGCAACAGGGTGTAAACCTAATTCAGGTTCATCAATTATTATTGTTTTTGGAGGTTCAGGTTGCATTAATAATGTAGCTAAGCAGATAAACCTTAATGTTCCATCGGATAAATGATGCGCATTAAAATATGAATCAGGAAAGCCATTTTCAGACCATTCTAATTGAATTTTTTGTTCATTTAACCTGTTTGGTTTTAATATGAAATGACTAAAAAAAGGAGCTATAGATTTAATAGTTAATTCTATTCGTTTATAAGTGTTAGGTTCTTTTTCTTTTAAAAAATAAAGGAAAGAAGCTATGTTAGAACCATCACGTTTTAAATATTCATTATCATGTAAATCTGACATCATTTTCATAGGTGAATTATCACTGGTATCATGAAAGTGATATACATCAAATTCATTTAACCTATTATTAACCCAATAAGCTTGCCCTGTTTTTTTAAATCTAAAACCAGATTCGATTACATTTGTCTCATACATTTTTTCTCTCCAATTCCCCCATTTGAATGCTGTCTTTGTTTCTTTGATAAATAAAGAATTTTGTCCAGATTCTAAATTAATAGAAAATTGATTTTCATTATCATCATCATTATTGAAAAACAACTTTAACTCAATATTTGATGTGTTTTTTTGTCCAAAATGCAGGATGCTATTTGCTCCTCCTTTTTTTTGAATATAATTTTGTAAATTTTGATTGTAAATATTTCGGATTAATGTAAATATTGAAATAAAATTACTTTTACCAACACCATTGCTACCTAAAAGTATATTTATAGGTTTGATGTCAAGTTCTAATTTCTTGATGCTTTTATATCCAGATATTTCAATTTTAGTAATCACTTTTATGTATGATATGTTTTTACAAATATCTTTAATTTAAATTTAAGAAACTAAATATTTTTTTAAATTAACCCTAACGTTAAATATAAGAAATCGTAGGGCAGGTTTATAAACTGACGTAGGATAAATTATATAAGCCAAATATAAATATTTTGCTTTTATCATTCGTTGTAAATGCCAAATTTTATATTTGGCGGCTTTGCAGCATAAAACTACCTTTTTAGATAAAACCAATTGCCCTATGTTTTTTATATATTGTTGTAAGCAATTAAAAAAACAGTTTCTAAAACTTATGGAAATAGAAAACAAAATAGATTTAATTAAAGATTTTATAAGTTTTATTCAAAGCAAAGACACTTTCCAAAACCAAGATGATATTAGAAGTGTAACAACATATTCATTTTACCAGATTAGCGAAAGTTTTTTTATTAGCTTAGTACTATCAAAACATATTTCTGACATTAACTATTGTAAAGAAAATATAAATCCTAATATAATTAATTCAGACATTTCAACATTGGAATACGCTTTTGATGGATTCATTAAAGATTCTTTTTTTATTAAACTATTCGTTTCTGTTGAGAATCATATTAGACAAATAGCTGAGTTTTACGAAAGTTCAAATAACAAAATTAATGTTAATTCAATTGGAATGACATTTAAGAATTTAACAGACATAACTAAAACAAATTTGTTCATTAGTATAACCAATGAAGAAAAAGAACTGTTTGAATTCTATTGCTACTTGAGAAATACAATACATAATTTTGGCTTTCAAACTAAAGCCGATAAGCAGTTGAAAATTGACGATTCTGACTCAATAATTGAATCGAATGAAGTTCTAATTGACTTAAATTTGAATTCAGTAAATAATTTGACTTTTAAAAAACTTATTTTAATTCAAGAGCAAATTTTTAAATTGATTCTAAAAATAGATAGTTTAATACCTAAAAGTGATTTTATAGAGCATAGACTTGTATCTATCGGATTTAATTCATAAAAACTGCTTACAACACGGTGTATAAAACATAGCTAATAAGTGCTTAACCGAAAGGTTTGTGTATATTTAGAAAGTCCGCCAAATTTTTAAATTGGCTTTTAAAAAATGAAAAATTAAAAACAAAATATAAAAATTCGGCTCTGTGTTAACCCGAAAAGTTAGTGTCTTTTTGCACGCTACGTTTCATACACAAGTCCGTTACCTAGCGTTTTAAACTTCTTTTCACAATACTTTTATCCAACTTTTAAGACACTGTTTAAGTAATTTTTAATTTTAGATAAGATTGCTATACTTTACTGTTTAAACAACTTAAATCACGTTATTTTTATCCGAAACCACGCAACAGTTACATTTGAGTAAAGTCCGAAACCACACAACAGTTGCGTTTGAGTAAAGTCCGAAATATTCACAACAGTTTCGTCCGAGTTGGGTCCGAAAACATAAGTAGCTCACGCTCTGGCTTTTTTCTTTTAAGAATCTATTTTAACAGGCTAACATTATTAACTTTAAAACTTGGTAAAGTATTGATTTTTAACGTCAAGGCAATGCTAGGTAACGGATATGTGTATGAAACGTAGCGTGCAAAAAGACACTAGCTTTTCGGATTAACACATAGCCAAATTTTTATATTTTGTTTTTTGAATATCCGTAATTACCCATATTAGTTTAAAAAGTCTTATTTTAGAGAAAAAATTTCTTATGAATATCTTC
>CANNCQ010000078.1 GCA_947503135.1 uncultured Aquimarina sp.
TAGACAAGAAACCAAGCATTAAAATTCAGCACTTTTTACCTAATATTGGTGTAAATTAGATCGAACTCACGTTAATTTATGTATTAACCCTCAAGTAAAGAAGTTTTATCTAATAAAGCACTTCAGATCTTTCGAAACCAAAAAAAGACCGCAATTTGCGGTCTTTTTTTTATTAATTATTTTGAATCTTATGTTAGTTCAGCATTTTCCAAAGAGCATCTTTAAGCTCTACTAAGCCTTGTTGCGCAACAGAGGATATAAATAAAAAGGGAACATCTAATGATTCTTTTATTTCAACCGAGATTTCTGCTTTTAACTCATCGTCTAACATATCCGATTTAGAGATCGCTAAAAACCGTTGCTTATCTAGCATTTCAGGGTTGTAGCGTTTTAATTCGTCTACAAGAATATTATATTGTTCTACAATATCATCAGCATCTGCGGGTACTAAAAATAACAGGGTAGAATTACGTTCAATATGGCGTAAAAACCGATGTCCAATTCCTTTACCCTCAGCTGCTCCCTCAATAATTCCGGGAATATCGGCCATTACAAAAGTTTGAAAATCGCGGTACTGTACTATTCCTAAATTTGGTTTTAGGGTAGTAAATTCATAAGCTGCAATTTTTGGTTTTGCGGCTGTAATAACAGAAAGTAATGTTGATTTACCTGCATTAGGGAACCCAACTAAACCAACATCAGCCAAGACTTTAAGCTCTAGTGTTATATTAGTTTCAGAACCAGGAATGCCAGGTTGAGCATATCTCGGGGTTTGATTGGTACTACTTTTAAAGTGCCAATTTCCGCGACCTCCCATACCACCTTCAACGATGATGATTTCTTGTCCTTCTTCAGTAAGTTCGTGAATAATTTTTTGCGTTTCAGAATCTCTAACCACAGTGCCTAAAGGAACATCTATATATTCATCTTGGCCATCCGACCCTGAACTTCTCCCTGAAGAACCATGCATACCATGATCTGCTTTTAGATGGCGTTTAAATTTTAAATGATGCAATGTCCATAGGTTGGAACTTGCCCGTAAAATAATATGGCCTCCACGACCACCATCACCACCATCGGGACCACCTTTGGTAATGAATTTTTCTCGGTGTAGATGTACAGAACCTTTTCCTCCGTTACCAGAAGTTACATGCAATTTTACGTAATCAACAAAATTTCCTTCAGTCATTTTTTTATGTTTAGCAGTGAGTAAAACTTTGTAGTGGTATAAAACACCCTACATGTCTTACCTAGTACTATTTAAAAAGTATCTAATACAGCGCTAATACGCTCTGTAATTTCAGGAATAGAACCTACGCCATCAATACCGTAATATTTACTTTGTTTTTCGTAATATCCTTTTAAAATAGCAGTTTCTGCATAGTAAACTTTAATTCTATTACGAATTACAGATTCATCCGCATCGTCCGCACGGCCCGAAGTTTTTCCACGTTCTAATAAACGTTTTACAAGTACTTCATCTTCAACTTCTAAAGCAACCATTGCAGTAACATCAGTTTGTTTAGAAACTAATAATTTTCCTAAGGCATTTGCTTGTGCTTCTGTTCTAGGGAAACCGTCAAAAATAAAACCTTTAGCATCAGAATTTTTATCAACTTCTGCGTTAAGCATATCAATAGTAACCTCGTCGGGTACTAATTGACCTTTATCTATATAAGATTTTGCAAGTACACCAAGTTCTGTAGCGTTTTTTATATTGAAACGAAAAACATCTCCGGTAGAGATGTGAACAAGTTGGTATTTTTCTTTTAAAAACTCTGCTTGAGTTCCTTTACCGGCACCAGGAGGGCCAAAAAGTACAACGTTAATCATAATCGAAGTTTTAATTCTGAATAAGGGGCAAATATACTAATTTAAGAATGAAGACTAATGAGGATTACTATATATGTAAGTTAGGTGCTGTTTTTGTTTCAGAAAAAAGTAATTTTGCATTTTACAAATTCAAATTATGGCACATTTTTTTTCTTCAGATTTTACTTTAGGCATACTTGGTGGAGGTCAATTAGGTAAAATGTTATTATATGAAACTCGCAAGTACGATGTGAAAACAAAAGTATTAGACCCTAGTGCCGAAGCGCCAAGTAAAATAGCTTGTGATGAGTTTGTACAAGGAGATTTGTTGGATTTTGATACCGTTTATAATTTTGGAAAAGATTTAGAGGTGCTTACGTTTGAAATAGAAGCAGTAAATGTTGAAGCTTTAGCTAAGTTAGAGAAAGAAGGAGTCAAGGTATATCCTTCTTCAAAAACACTACAGCAAATCAAAAATAAGGGTAAACAAAAGCTGTTTTATAGCGAGCAAAATATTCCTACCGCCGATTTTACCTATTTTGAAACAAAACAAGATTTACAAACAGCTGTAGCTACTAATAAAATAACGTTACCCTTTGTGTGGAAGTGTACCGAAGGAGGGTATGACGGTAAAGGAGTTTCTATCATAAAAGAAGAAGAAGCTGTTAATAATTTACCTGATTTAGAATGTATTGCTGAGCAGTTGATAGATTTTAAAAATGAATTAGCGGTTATTGTAGTCCGTAATCCCTCGGGAGAAGTGAAAACTTACCCGGTGGTAGAAATGGAATTTCACCCAGAAGCCAACCAAGTAGAATACGTTATTTGCCCCGCGCGAATAAGTAACGAGGTTGCTCAAAAAGCAAGAGCAATAGCCACTATGGTTTCAGAAAAATTTGAGCATGTTGGCTTACTAGCTGTGGAAATGTTTCAAACACAAGATGATGAGATATTAGTAAATGAAGTTGCACCAAGAACACATAATAGCGGACATTTTAGTATAGAAGCTAGTTTTACGAATCAGTTTGAACAACACTTGCGAAGCGTATTAAATTTGCCTTTAGGAAGCACCGAAAGTAAAGTTGCCGGTGTAATGGTGAATTTAGTGGGTGCTGAAGGTTATCAAGGGGATGTGCATTATAAAAACATCGAAAAAATAATGGCTTTACCAGGTGTTACGCCACATATTTACGGTAAGCGTGAAACACGACCTTTCCGAAAAATGGGACATGTAACTATTGTGAATCAAGATATAAAGGAAGCACGTCGTATAGCAGAGCAAGTAAAAGAGGCTATTGTTGTTAAAAGTAAATAAATATGCTAGAAATAGAACGTAAATTTTTAGTGAATTCATTAGTTTTTAAAGAAGTAGCTACTAAGCAAACCCGAATAGTTCAAGCTTATTTAAATAGCCACCCTGAGCGATCGGTACGAGTAAGGATAAAAGCAGGTAAAGGAATACTTACCGTAAAAGGAAAAGGAAACGAAACAGGAATGTCACGGTTTGAATGGGAAAATGAAATTTCTGTTAAAGATGCAGAAAACCTTTTGCCATTGTGTGAGCCAGGAAGTATTGATAAAATTCGTTATGAAATACCTATAGGAAATCATTGTTACGAAGTTGATGAATTTTTTGGTGAGAATAAAGGGCTAATAGTTGCAGAAGTTGAACTAAAAAGTGAAACAGAAATTTTTGAAAAACCAATATGGTTGGGTAAGGAAGTTACAGGTCAAAAAAAGTACTATAACTCTAGCTTAGTTAAATTACCGTTTACGAGATGGTAAAATTTAACTAAGTGTCTTTATTATAACCTGCATTCAAGTCATAAGTGCAAAAAGTTAATTTCGTTTACTTTTTTAGCAAAAATGGTTACTGGATTATCAAA
>CANNCQ010000079.1 GCA_947503135.1 uncultured Aquimarina sp.
AATTTACTTGTTCTCATAATTACTGCTTAAAGTTAAAACTATTTTTATACTTTTAAACAGTTCGGTTTTAAGGGAAGTTTACAGCGGGCTTTCTAAATATACACAGACCTTTCGGTTAAGCACTTATTAGCTATGTTTTATACACCGTGTTAGCTACAGTTATTTGTACTTCTTATCTTCTTCTTTTAGATAAATTTCGTAATACTTAGTTTCTCTTAAAAATGGATTTTGATTAATTACATTAATGTTTATTGGATGTTTTTCTAATCCGAAAGTTTTAGGAATTTCATCATCTTTTATTCCTTCTAGCACTTTATCATTATCAAATAATAATTTAACGTATGATATTCCGATTTCACGTTTTTCAGGTGCTTTTTTGTCATCCCAATGTCCTAAATATGTCTCGGATATATGTTTGTAGAAATCAATGAGTAGGTGGTGTCCTTTCTTGTTTGCTGTTATGATTTTTTGAATGTAATTAATGTGTTCAGAAAAATTTTCTGCAACTAAATATTTGATTCCATATTCGTAGTTTTCTTCATCTTCTATTTCAAATATTGACTTGTAATGCTTTTCTACAATGTTGAAACCACTATGTATTATAGTCGAGTTTAAAATTGAGGCATCAAAACTTTCTATGTCTGGATTGTCATTTACAAAATTAATCAGTTTTATTATGTCCTTTTCTTCAAGATTGTCTGAATCGTTAATTAAAAAATAATTTGTCACTTCCGAAATTCTCATTCTATCGTCCAGTAGGCTGATAATGCTTTGAGTTTTTTTCTTTCTCAAGTTTTCGAAATAGTTTTCAAAATTACCTTCAATTTTTTCAAGAACTTCTGTTTCTAAATTCTCAACTTTACTTACAATTTTTTGATTTGGTTTTAAGACTAGAAAATAATTTATAATAGGAATTGCAATAAAAATAATCGAAAGCAAAATAGCTATAACTGAAAAGTAAGTTGATATTGTTCCAAATGTATTTGAGTTTAGCTCTAATGCTGTTTTAGACATTTCATTTTCTCTTTTCAGCTGACCAAATTCATTTTTTATTTCTTTCAATAACGAGTCCTGTTCTACAATTCTATTATTCAGCTTTTCATTGATAATCTCAAATTCCTCAATTGCTTTATCACTTGACAAATTACTATTCTGTCCAAATGAACTCATTGAGAGAGTTAATATTAATATTAGCAGTAAGATTTTTTTCATAATTGTAGCTAACGACTAAACTATAACTAGTGCGGCGCAGAAATTCAACGAATTTCAAGCTAGCACAAGTAAAAGCTTTTGCCGTGTTTTAGTTTGTGAATATAAAAGTAAGAAAAAAGCTTTTACGACCAAGCAAATCAACCAACATTTCAGCTCAAAAACTACCCCCGCATTAGTTATAGTTTTTGTTGTAACTTGTTTTTTGCTTTAAGAAACCAATCAAAATAGGGAAGAGCGTATCGGACAAGCTCTAATTTAGCAACAATCAAACTACCACAATTATCAGCTCATTAGTGCACCTCTTTTTGTCATTTTTGGTTTATTAATAATCATTAAACGGCTCTATTTTTTTGTCAGCGATTTTTAAAAACTACGTCGAATAAATGCGAGGCTCAAAAGAAGCACTAGTGAGCGACAAGATGGTTAACGTCAGCCATGACGTTTGAATAAGTTACAACGTTTAGCTATGCGTAGTGCGGAAGCAGAAAATCACTGTTTTTCCGATCTAGTACTTAGCCAAAGTTTATGTTTTGTTTTTATATTTTCTAAAATACTAAATTTAAATCTTTGGCGACAAACCAAACGGACAATAACCTTTCGACTAAGCCTAAACCCCGCATTATCGCATAGGTGTTGTTACCACACGTTTTACTTTATTCAATTCAGAGTTTTGTTTTCTAAAATGTCAAATCCAAAAACACCTTTCCTCACTTCCAATTCCACGTTTTTATAAGAGTCCATTTTTCCAAAATATTTATGAGGAAAAACCAATTCCTTAGTTTTTCCTTCATAATTTATTTGAAAAGTTGGTTTTCTTTCATCTCTATGATATTTTCTTCCCGTCATAGAGGAACGTTCAATAATTTCAAATGATTTTTTTACAGTTACTTTGTCAGCTAGGTAATAATTTATAATCATAAAAAGTGAGCACACAATGAATCCCCAGCTTATAACACTCTGGAATATTGTCCAGAAATAAAGAGATATTTTCTTTTCGTATCCAAACAATTCATCAAAGTCCTTTAAACTCAAAAATGAAGTTGATATTCCAACTGCTAGAATTATAGATAAGAGTATTTTTATGTCAATTATTGTTTTTCTGTAAATTGAGATTTCAAAAATTATTAAAATCAAACCAACTATAAAAATTGATTTATAAAATATTTTTTTTTGTTTTTTTGTCAACTTCAGTTTTTTAGACATATGTGTGGTAACGGATTTGTGTATGAAACGTAGCGTGCAAAAAGACACCAACTTTTCGGATAAACACAGAGCCGAATTTTTATATTTTATTTTAATTTATCAATCTTAAAAACTAAATTAAAAATTTGGCGGACTTTCTAAATATACACAAACCTTTTGGTTAAGCACTCAACAGCTATGTTTTATACATGTTGTTATGTGTTGCCTTTTTTCCAACGAATTTTATATTCTTCTTTTTTTATTACTTTCCCATTTTGATTGTAAAACTTCCATTTTCCAGATTTATATTCATTTTCCCATTCAGAGTTATTATAAAATTCGTCAAACGTCATATCTTCATAACCACTTTGGTATTTTTTTTCAGCTTTTATATTTCCATTCTTATAATATTCAATTAGTTTCATATCAACTATCGTTAAATGACAACCATCACTATTTTTTTTTAACCAATTATCATAGGTTAGTTTTCTCAGTAAAATCCCATCAGAATCATAATATTCAAAATCTCCATTATTCATCCAACATCCAAATTTGTCCGTTGATTGTCCTTTTACCTTAATTTTGCCATTTGAGTAGTATTCAGTCCATTTTCCTCCTAACGCATCAGGGCTTTTGTATTCATATGTTGCTATTGTATTGTTGATTGTATCTAAGATACTTTTTTTGTTTAAAATGTATTCATAACTCTCTAAAATAGTTGAATCTTTTTTTATTATTACTATTAGACTTGATTCATCAATTTTATAAATAGTATCCGTTATATTTTCTAATTCACTTAAAAAATTATTTACTTTTTTCGACTCATAAGAGCAGCTATATAATAATTTACAAGTAAAAAGTATTGTTAATATCCTCATTTTTTTTAGGTGTCTAGTCCTGAAATATGGCTACAGGTTAATAATTAAATTCAAGCTGTTTTTAAATATACCATATTCGGTGTTTTA
>CANNCQ010000080.1 GCA_947503135.1 uncultured Aquimarina sp.
CCTTACAATTGGGAGCCTGAAAATAATAAGATAATATTTTCCACATCGGTAAAATTAGAAAATTTCTTAAATGAGAAACAAATGATTGTTAAATTATACAATCACACCTATGATAATAATAAAAAAAATCAGCTAGTAGATGAAAAGGGTAATCTTTTTAATGCATTATTAAAAAAAGCTTTAGAAAGATAATTCAAGTTACTAAAAGATGAGGTTTTTTTTATTTGAAATAAAACAGAAAAAAACTTTCAAAACATAAAATTAGTTGTATATTTGCACCCGCACTAAGCAATGGTCTGGTAGTTCAGCTGGTTAGAATACCTGCCTGTCACGCAGGGGGTCGCGGGTTCGAGTCCCGTCCAGACCGCAAAAAAGCTTCAAATTTATTTGAAGCTTTTTTCATTTTATGCCTTTTATAAAGCTTTAAGTCATCTAACCAACGAGTAAAATTTTCATTATTAAGCTTTAATAGTTTAAATTCTCTTATAAAAAACTATAAACAACTGTAATTCAGTTTTTTAGGATAAAAATTAATACTTAAGTTAGCAAAACACAAATCGTTGATTTAATGCTAATTAAAGTTTATGGTAGCTCTGTTTTCGGCGTAGAAGCAACTACAATTACAGTTGAAGTTAATATTGATAAAGGAGTAGGTTACCACCTGGTAGGATTACCCGATAATGCTATACGAGAAAGTAGTTATCGTATAGCGGCTGCATTAAAAAATGTAGGATATAAATTTCCCGGAAAAAAAATAACTGTTAATATGGCACCTGCAGACCTTCGTAAAGAAGGTGCAGCTTATGATTTAACATTGGCTTTAGGGATTCTAGCTGCAAGTAGCCAAATACAAGCTACAACTATTGGTGATTATATTATTATGGGTGAACTTTCTTTAGATGGAAGTTTACAGCCAATAAAAGGAGTTTTGCCTATTGCTATAAAGGCGCGAGAAGAAGGTTTTAAAGGATTTATTTTACCCAAGAAAAACGCTAAAGAAGCTGCCATAGTAGATAATTTAACAGTATACGGAATAGATCATATTAGCGAGGTGATCAATTTTTTTGACAAAGATGCTTCTTTAGAACCTACAATTGTAGATACTAGAGTAGAATTTGAAAATGCGAATAGTAACACCGACTTTGACTTTGAAGACGTAAAAGGCCAGGAAAGTATTAAACGCTGTATGGAAATAGCAGCAGCGGGAGGACATAATATTATATTGGTTGGGCCACCCGGAAGCGGAAAAACAATGCTAGCTAAAAGACTGCCAAGTATTTTACCTCCAATGACGTTACATGAAGCTCTTGAAACTACAAAAATACACAGTGTATCGGGAAAACTAAAAGAAGAGTGCGGCTTATTGTCCATTCGTCCTTTTAGAAGCCCTCATCATACTATTTCAAATGTAGCCTTAGTAGGTGGTGGAACTTATCCTCAACCAGGAGAAATCTCCTTGGCCCATAATGGCGTGTTGTTTTTAGATGAATTACCTGAATTTCAACGGACTGTTTTGGAGGTAATGAGACAACCCTTGGAGGATAGGGAAGTTACTATATCGAGAGCTAAATTCACCATCACTTATCCTTCTAGTTTTATGCTAGTTGCGAGTATGAATCCTAGTCCTGGTGGGTATTTTAACGACCCCGATGCCCCTGTTACGTCTTCACCTGCAGAAATGCAAAGATACTTAAGTAAAATATCGGGACCGTTATTAGATCGGATAGACATACACATAGAAGTTACTCCAGTACCTTTTGAAAAATTAAGTGACAAACGTAACGGCGAACCGAGTAAAATTGTGAGAGAACGTGTTATTAATGCTCGTAAAATTCAAACGGAACGTTTTAAGGAAAAAACTAATATTCACTATAACGCTCAAATGGGAGTAAAGCAAATTAGAGAATATTGCATACTTTCAAAAGAATCATTAGTACTTTTAAAAGAAGCTATGGAAAAATTAAATCTTTCAGCAAGAGCTTACGATAGAATATTAAAAGTATCTAGAACTATTGCCGATCTGGAAAAATCAAAAAATATTAAAAATCATCACATCATGGAGGCTATACAATATAGAAGTTTAGATAGAGAAGGGTGGCTAGGGTAACTATTAAACTAATTGACTATTTAGTTTAAATAAATAGAGTATTAAAAACTACTGATTATTCTATTTTATTATTAGCTAACAATATAACTGATTTTATTTGATTAGATTTTTAAAGGTATTTGGTAAACCAATCAGATACTTTTTTTACATATTCAATAGGAGGCTCATGGCCACTATCATATACAATAAATTCTTTTTTAGAAATTGGGATTCTATTATATAAACTTTGAGCTTGATCAAGTGTATAATAGGTGTCTTTATTCCCAACAAAAACCAAATACGAATCACACGAAATATGACTTGCAAAAGTAATTGATGAGACTGCTTGTAATTTAGGTTCTGTAATATAAGGTGTAACTCCTGCGGCAGCTGATTTAATGCGCGTATCAACACTAGCTAATTGATGTGTAATTAATCCACCTAAGCTAAGTCCCATAACGCCTATTCGATTAACATCGATGTCACTTCGAGTTTCTAAATAATCAATTGCTCGTCGATATTCTATGGCAGTTTGCATAATCATATTTCTTGACGCTATAAGATGTTGTAGGGGAGGACCGGCAAAATCATTTTCAGCAGATCGTTCTCCATGGTTGACTGCGTCTAAAATCATTACTGCAAAGCCATCATCTAGTAAAGCTTTGGTAACCAAACCTCCTTTAGGCCAGCTCTTATCATCGAACCATCTCTCTTTTGAGCCATAAACACCATCAGCAATTAAAACTACAGGATGAATTTTAGTTGTATCTTTTGGAGTAATTAGGTAAGAAGGAACCCTACTGTTGTTTATACCAGTAAATATTATTTTCTCTCTATTTCCATAGGAAAACTCTTTTGTTGCTACAATTTTAGGTTGTAAATCAATTTCTTTATCATAATCATAAAATTGAATAATTGTCTTAAAAACTTCGTCACTTACTACAGCTGGACTATTACTGGAAGCACTTTTAAGATTTTGAGCAAACATTGATGTAACAAAAAGGAAAAAGCAAATTTTTGAAAGTATTAATTTTTTCATGGTCTATAATAGAAAGTTGGTAAAAAGATATATATTTTTTGAATATCCGTTTTTGCTCATAAACCTGTAATGCTAGCAATTACAAGCCTATCGAAGAGTTTTTCTTCAAAATAC
>CANNCQ010000081.1 GCA_947503135.1 uncultured Aquimarina sp.
CTTTTAATCTTAAATATTGAGTGGGCTAGCCCACTCAATATTTAAAATCTATTGCACTTATGACTTGAATTCAAGATGTGAATAATGCAACTCAAAATTAGTTCATTTTTTTGATAAAGTTCAAAGCATTAAATATTATAAATAGGACTACAATTGTTTTTTTAAGTTAGTAAGTTATAATCGGTTTCTTAACTACAAGTTAATTAATATATACACTCAAAATCTAATTTACTCCAGCGTCCTCTGGAATAAGCAAAACCATTTCCTTCAGGGATTTTTCCATTAGAAGTACTATTAGATGATACTCTTATAGCGGCACCATGACTGACTTCGATATTTTCAAAAGTTTTTATTGTTGCCCTATAATCTACAGTAGTTGATGGATTTTGGTAATTTCCTACCATTTTTCCATCTACATATAAATTATATGAAGATTCTCCGTCCAACTCCGTCAAAGTCGTTATCGTAATATTATAATTTCCCGAAGCCCCTCTAAACACACTCTCTGAAGCGGCAACCTTATCTTTATAAATAGCGGCATCAATTGCAATTGCATTACGAGTATTATCCTTATAAGCAGTTACAAAAGTGTTAATACTTAAATTGTTAAATCCTTAGTCGCACTCATTGTTACATTAGTGCAACCTTTGGTTTTAGAGCTACAACTAGTAGTTTTTTTGACTTTAGTTTGTGCATTAATTATACAGACTGCAAATATTAGGGAAAGAGTAATTGATTGTTTAATTTTTTTCACGTTGAGCTAATTTTAAATTTAGTTGATATAAACAATATACTGTTAAACGAACGAATAGATTATCTTTTTAATACAGAATCACAAAACTTTAACATTGAAAAAGAAAACTATATAAAACATTTGATAACATCATTATGAATTTAGAAACTTATAAGAAAGTTACATTTAATTGATTGAATATAATTTAAAATAGAATCAATTAAAGTTTACTCTTTGATTCCCTGATAGGTAAATCGTTTATACTGGCATAACGTTTTTGCATAAGTCCGTTTTCATCAAACTCCCAATTTTTATTACCATAAGCTCTAAACCTCTCATTTTTAACATTTCTAAATTCGTATTCAATTCTAACGGCAATCCTGTTTTCGGTAAAACTCCATGATTCTTTTTTAAATTTGTAGTCTAACTCTGTATTCCATTTATTCTTTAAAAAATCAGCTACTTGTTTTCTTCCATTTAAAAAATCAACTCGATTTCTCCATTCGGTATCTACAGAATAGGCCATAGAAACTTTTTGGAGATTTTTTGAATTCCAAGCAACCTCAGTAGCTAGAACTTTTTGTTTTGCTGTTTCTAATGTAAATGGAGGTAAGGGATATTTTTTTCATAATTTTTTATTAATAATTATACCCGTAGTGCATTAATAAAAAAGTTATGCAAGCCTATAATAAGCATTATCTTAAATATTGACAAAACCTTTCAAGATGCACAACTTAAAAACAATTTACAATAAAATCCTTGAAGTATTAAAGAGTATTGAGCCCAAGAATAATTTTATTTTTCAAAAGCATAAACCAAAACTAACGGATAAAGAACTGTTAGCATTGTCGATTACCTCAGAATATCTTGGTATTGACAGTGAGTATGATCTATTTAGAAAACTTCCTTTTAGTTTATCTTCAAAGATAGAACGTAGTGTTTATAATAAGCGAAGACGCAAGCTTTTTCTTGAGTTGGAGTTAATGAGAAGTAAATTAGCCTATAAATTTAATCAAGATGAAAAATACTTTATTGTAGGTAGCATGCCTCTTGAAGTTTGTAAAATATCGAGAGCTTCTAGAAATAGCATATATAAAGAACAGAATTTTAGTAGCCCTAATAGAGGATATTGTGCTTATCAAGATACTAGATATTATGGATATAAACTACCATCAAACATAATATCTGTAGGCTCTTGTAATCCTAAACGGCTACTTCCATTATGTTCTGCTCGGTAAGTGAAAGCCCACTACAACTTCTCCTGTTTCTATTTCTTCTACTAGGCAAATTTTAACCATCCGCCAGGAGCTATGGTGCTATTTATAACCTGTATAGATCCATCAGTGCTCCCTAAAATTGTTATGGGTTCTAAAAATGGTATTTTCAGCATTATTTACATTTATTGTTTCTATTGCTTGTTGCTGTGTATTTATTACACCTGTTAATGTAAGTGCTTGCGCAGGTGCTATGCTAACCGCTTTTCCGATTTGTTAAACTACAAGTACATTACATTGGGCATCGCGGTTGTATAAGGTAATTTTTACAATACCCCCTATTGTATCGTCTCAAGGCGAATTTAGGATTTTACTAACGCGATTACCTAAACTGTCGTGATCAAAACTAATAATTGTTCAGTCTCTTTAGGTTATCATTTTTTACTTTGCCATCTACACGCCAATTTATAATTAAACCCTCGGTACGGTCCTCTACCAACTGGCCTATTTCGTCGTAAATATAATTGTGTGTTGGGTAATTTGTTTGGTTTATACCTAAATTTTGTAACGCTGTTACTTGGTTGGCTAAATCGTTAATACCGCTAGATTGCGTTTGGTTGCCCGTCGTGTCTGTAACTACTGTTAATTGATTGCTATTGGTTTATAATTGTAGCACAAAGAATCAAAGTGATTCGCGCCTACTTTTCTATTAAGGGTATCTAAATTTCCATTTTTATCGTAGATGTAATCCGTATGGTATTCCAAACCTCCAGCGGTATTTTAACCGTCGTAATTAGCAATACTATTCAACTGGTCGTAGGTATTAAGTTGTTTTGCAAAATGGGCAGCTTAGTTTCGTTGGTATTCAACAAACTGGTTACCATAGTTTTGATGTTTCCGGGTTTGGCGTGAAATGTATTCATCTTTTGCACTACTGCAAAATAAGTTTTTTTTTGAATTACTTTATTAGAATACTAGTAAAAAGTAAAGGTTAATTAATATTAAATACTAATACCGTTTTTCATATACGTTATAGCCACTAGTCATAGACTAGAGTAGCCCTTGTTTTATTCGCCATACCGCATTCGGTGCTGATAGCATAATTATATTCAAAAAAAAGTCCTTTACAAAAAAATGTAAAGGACTTTAAAAAAGGCGGTGACTTACTCTCCCACAAATGCAGTACCAT
>CANNCQ010000082.1 GCA_947503135.1 uncultured Aquimarina sp.
ACAAAATGCTTCGCCTTAGTGCTTAATCGGAAAGCCTCCGCTTCCCTATTCCCGCACTAATCATAGCCGGAGCCGTTGTAACTTATTCAAACGTCATGGCTGACGTTAACCATCTTGTCGCTAACTAGTGCTTCTTTTAAGTCTCGCATTTATTCGGCGTAGTTTTTAAAAATCGCTGACAAAAAAATAGAGCCGTTTAATAATTATTACTAAACCAAAAATGACAAATTGAGACGCACTAATGAGTTGATAAATGTGACAGATTGATTGTTACTAAATTAGATCTTGTCCGATACACTCTGCCCTATTTTACTGATTTCCTGTAAACAAAAAACAAGTTACAACAAAAACTATAACTAACGCGGGTTAGTTTTTGAGCTGAAATGATGGTTGATTTGCTTTGTCGTAAAAGCTTTTTTCTTACTTTTATATTCAAAATTAAAAAACGGCAAAAGCTTTTACTTGTGCTAGCTTGAAATTCGTTGAATTTCTGCGCAGCACTAGTTATAGTTCAGTCGTTATCTTTAATTGCAAAAAAACTTACTAAAAATATATGAAAAAAGTAACTAGACGCTCTTTCGTTAAAAAAATAGGTATTGGAGTTGGATCAGCGGCTATTTTAACGCCTCTTGTTTCTTTCAATCATAATACCGAAAATGAAGAAAAAAATTATTCAGGAAAAAAATTAAATGTTGCGTTATGTGGGTTAGGTCGTTACGCTAATATTCTAGCAAAAGGTTTAATAGAATCTAATTTTTGTCAACTATCGGGCATTATTACAGGTACTCCTTCGAAAGCAGAAAGCTGGAAAAAGAAATATAACATTCCACAAAAAAATATTTACAATTATGAAAATTTTGATGACATCGTCAAAAATGATGATATAGATCTAATTTATATTGTTTTACCGAATGGCATGCATAAAGAATATACAATCAAAGCTGCTAAAGCTGGTAAACATGTAATAGTTGAGAAACCAATGGCTATAACAGCAAAAGACTGTCAAGAAATGATTGACGCTTGTAAAAGTGCAAAAGTTCAATTAGCTGTTGGATACAGGTTACATTATGAACCGCATCATATCGAAATAAAAAGACTTGGTCAAGAACAGGTTTTTGGAAAAGTCCGTTTAATTCATGCATCACTAGGTTATAATCTAACTGGAACCCCTTTAAATGATTGGCATTTGAAAAAATCACTCGCAGGTGGTGGTGCTTTAATGAATTTAGGTGTTTACTGTATCCAAAGTAACCGTTATGTATTAGGAGAAGAACCTATATCTGTTACTGCTCAATTTGCTCCTAAAATAATGCCCGATTTATTTACTGAAGTTGAAGAAAATATAACTTGGCAACTAAATTTTCCAAGTGGTGCTGTTTGTACATCTACAGTATCTTCAAATTGTAATATTGACCGTTTTTATGCATCTGCTGAAAAAGGCAGTTTTGAATTAAGTCCTGCAATAAGCTATGGACCGTTTAAAGGACGTACAAGTGAAAAAGAGTTTAACTTTCCTGTAATTAATCAACAAGCTGCACAATTAGACGGAATTGGTAAATTGATTATTAATGGACAGCAACTACCAAGTCATATTTCTGGGGAGGAGGGATTAAAAGATATGAAAGTGATTGAAGGAATATACAAAGCTGCAGAAACAGGAGAAAAAATTAATCTCATTTAAAAACTAAAGATAACAACACCTAAAACTAATGCGGTCGGTGATTTCTGGTCGAATTAACTTGTTGATTTTCTTGGTGATAAAACCTTTTTTCTTACTTTTAACAAAACAATAAAAAAGCGAAAAAAGCTTTTACCTGTGCTGGCTCGAAGGTGATTGCACTCCTGCCCCGCACTAGTTCTAGCTAAACGTTACCCAACATTTGAGAAAAACAATATTCATATTAAACATTATTTTCAGCACATTCATTATTGCTCAAAACTCTGAATCTTTGACTAAATGGGAAAGAGAGTATAATGACATATTAAGCTATATCCCAAAAAATATAAAAATTGACTCAATTAATAGACCTGAAAGTCGATTCCTAAAAGGCAAAATAAATTCAATAGGGAGTTTAAAAATGTATAACAATTTTAGAGACGGTCTTAAATTTTCTATAGAAGACAAGTTATGGTTGGAGAATAGAATTAGGCAAATTGCAACTGCACTATTTCTTGATGGAAAAAAAATTTTAATTACTGCTGTTGGAGGTTATTCTGGTTGTCCAGAAAAAATGATTGATACCATTAAATTAAACAATATAGAGATTACTAACTTAAAGTTTTGTCACGGTTGCACTGACTCATATCGTGATAAAAATTTCATCAATATATTCAATAGTAAAATGTACTCTTTGATGGAAATTGAGCCACCAAATGGAAAGACTTATAGATTCTATGGAAAGTTTATTAGTTATAGCAAAAACAATAATGGAATTGAATTAATTCTAACTGATGACAGAACATTTAAATTTTGGAAAAGAAAAGGACACGGTTCTGATTTTACCGAAGGTTTATGGAAAAACAGAAATGACACGCTGATTTTGAATTCTAATAAATTGACTTTAAATGATAGTCTGACTTTTGCTCTATCAAATAAAAAGTGGATTGAATTCAATGACTTAAAGTTTCGATTAAAAAAACAAAAACTAACTGAATTAAATAAAGGAAAGCGGAAATTAAAAAAGATAGTTGACTAAAAACGTTGGGTAACAACACCTAAAACTAATGTGGGCGATAGCTGAGGATCGAATTAGTTTGTTGGTTTGCTTAGTGGTAAAACCTTTTTTCTTACTTTTAACATAACAATAAAAAAGCGCAAAAAGCTTTTACCTGTGCTAGCTCGAAGGCATTTGCCCTCCTGCCCCGCACTAGTTCTAGATAAACGTTAGCAGAAATTATTAACAAAACTATCCCAATTCAATAACTTAACGCAACAAATCAAAATTTTAGATTTGTTGTATGAACACAAAAAAACACAAACGATTAT
>CANNCQ010000083.1 GCA_947503135.1 uncultured Aquimarina sp.
TTCAAAGTCAGAGTAAAAATTCCAATTAACAATTTAAATATCAATTTCATACGGTTTTTCGTAAATGTTTTACAACGTTAAGTATAAGAAACGTAGGGCAGGTGATAAGTACTTTCGTTTCGGTTTATTACTTAGCTAAATATAAATATTTTGCTTTTATCTTTTTTACTATAAACGCCAAATTTTATATTTAGCGGACTTTGTTAATTTTCACAGACCTTTCGGTTTAGCTCAAACGCCCTATGTTTTTTATACATTGTTACCAGCAGTTATTTTTTATTCACTATGTTTTTCATAATCTTCTCTTTCCCAATATCCATTTTCGAATCTATTATTCATAATGTCCTGTCGCAATTCAGTTAGTACAATTCCTAACCAATTTGTTCCTTTCCATTTTAATGGATTTTGAGAGTCTTCATTATCAGAAGGCAAACCTATTCCCCAAACATTGTCATAAGGACTTGCTTCAACTATCGTTTTACCTTTAGTTGAGAGTAATAAATTCAGACATTCAGGATTTTGTTCAAATTTCGCTTTATTACCTTTGTATACTATATCTAATGCGTTTTGATTCCAGATTTCCAAATCAAAGTTTTTTACTTCACGCCCTAAATATTTTTGTTCCCTAACATTTTTAGTATTCATTATCTTTTCTGCAACTTCATTATCGTTAAATAATTTTGACTTTCCGTACATCATATATTGTTCGGCACTATTAAAAGTCAAATTATCAATCTTAAATTCAGATTTATGCCATTGAGAAAATGGATGCTTTGTTTCATAAAAGAAATAGTATTCCTCTTTTAAACTTTCCGGTTTATACCACCAGATATCTCCTCCCGATAATCCCAAATCTAATTTTTTAGATGTAAAATAATTTGGTTCAAAAGGTTTTAATGGTAAATCAGGTGCAGTTATAAAACAAGTGCTTTTTTCATTCGTTAAGTTTATTCCTCGCTCTAAATGCTTTCGAAGTAATTTTGGAAATTTTTCAGTTTCCATTAAAACATCAAATAATTGTTTTGAAAATATACTCTGATTTTCGATAAAATCTTTATTCAATATAATTTCGTGTAAACTAGCGTGCATTTCTCCTCCGATTAATTCAGCATTTCCAATTTTATATTGATAATAATTGAGGTTCATTTTTTTTAATTGCTGGTAACGTTGATATGTATGGAATGTAGCGTGTTAAAAAGAAAATAACTTCCGAATTAGCACGAGCTAAATTTTACATTTTGTTTTTAATTTATCGGTTTAAAAGCCAAATTTAAAATTTGGCGATACTTAGCAAATAAACACAAACTTTACGCTTAAAAACCAATTAGCTATGTTTTATACATGGTGTTGGCATACGTTTTATTTTTTCTATTTATTTACTTTTACAATTACCGATTTTTTTGTCATTTTACAAAACTTATTTTTTGCGCTCTGGGTTAAGTAATTTTATATTTTAAACACAAAATTAAGAACATTCGAGTAGGGTCGGAAAGCGCGCAACAGTTTCGTCTGAGTTGAGTCCGAAAACATAAGTAACTCACGTTTTGACTTTTTCTTTGTATTCAACTTTCTATTTTAAACACAAAATTAAAAACATTAGAGTAGGGTCGGAAAGCACGTAACAGTTTCGCTTGAGTAAAGTCCGAAATATTTATAACAGTTTCGTTTGAGTTGGGTCCGAAAACATAAGAAACTCACGTATTGGCTTTTTATTTTCTATAATCTATTTAACAGACTATTTTTATTTTAAAACACTTTTATTCCGTGACAAATTTTCCGCGCTGATTAATGGATGCCAACGTCTCGGCTATGATTAGTACGGGAATTAGAATTACTGAATTCCCGATTAAGCAATTAGCCAAAACTTTTTATTTTGTTTTACCTTTTTCATTATAAAGCCAAATCAAAAGATTTGGCGGGCTTAGTTTAGAAGCAATTACTTTTAAGTTAAGCACCAAAACCCGTATTAATTATAGCCATTGTTGTGCTTTCGTTATTTTTCAGTTCCTTCTAACATTTTTTGAAGTTCAGAGTTTGTCTTTTCACCAATAATATCAATTAGTTTTTCTGTTTTGTAATTATATTTTTTAATGATAGTCGGCTCATTTAAATTCTCATATTTTCCGTCTCCATTTTTGTCAATTCCAAAATTTATAATCAAATCTTTAGTTTCGTTTAAGAATTTATAAGAAACGATATCCATTCCATCATTCTCAATTTTCGTTAGTTTATTTTCGGTTAATGAGTAAAGATAAAGTGATTTAAAATCTAATAAATTTATTACTCCATCTTTATAAGTATCTTTTTCTGCAACTTTAAAAAGCAAAAGGATATTATCATTAAAATATTCCACTTTTATATCATTAAAGTTAACCCTTTTTTCAAACAATTTTTTTATGATTTCATTCTTTTGATTGTAGATAATTAAATTGTTATAAGAGCCATAAAATCGTCTTGAATATCTACTGTCTTCGGATTCATAATTTCCTTTCTTAATACTTAAAAGTCCATTAATGTTTTCTGGTTTATTTAAGTTTTTGTGAGAAACAGGAATAATATATACTGAATTTAAAGTGTCAATCAGTTTTGGATTTTCATAAGAAATCACTTGCTCTCGTTTATTTTCTTTTTGTAATTCCTCAATTTTATCATCTGAAAGAATCCCTGTTTCAATATTGTCATCATTATTGAATCGTAATAGTTCAGAAATTGCTATTCCGCCTATTCCTAAAATTGAAACGATAATTAAAATAATAGCAAGTGTTCCTAGAATTGCTAGTATTTTTTGATTGTAATTTTTTACTTTTTCTATTTTCATTTATCGTTCAGTTTTTCTCTAATGAAGCACAACGGTTTTGTATATGGCTCGTAGCGTGCAAATTAGCAATAACTACTCGGTTAAGCACGAGCCAAATTTTT
>CANNCQ010000084.1 GCA_947503135.1 uncultured Aquimarina sp.
GTTGGATCGTTGGTATTGTCTGTATCTGGATCTGAGTTTCCTGGCTGTCCTTCATCATCATTAGGATTTGTACTATCAGAAGTATCTGTAACAGAATCTCCATTAGGATTTGTTCCAGAAACCGTTGCTGTGTTTTCAATATTACCAGCATCTACATCTGCTTGCGTAATGGTATAAGTTTCTGTAATGGAAGCACTTTCTGTAGGTTCTAAACGACTAGGTGTTACTACCGCATTGTTAAGTCCAATAATAGGATCATTAACAGTTAATCCGCTTACTGTAGTATTTCCGGTGTTTGTTACTGTAAAAGTATAAGTCACTTCATCACCTAATCCTATTAAGCTATCGCCATTCGTATCAGCTAAAACGCCAGCTGTTTTAGTCAGTTCAATACTACTTACTACAGGTAAATCGGTATTGGTAATATCATCATCTTCACCTGTATCATCAGCAGGGTTACCCGAATCAGAAACATCTGTAATCGGATTACCATTAGGGTCAGAAGCATTTGCAGTAGCTTGGTTGGTTACCATACCCGCGTTGATATCTTCTTGTGTTACGATATAACTTGCTAAGAAGGTAATGACATCATTAGGTGCGGCATCAAAAATAGTCGCATCGCCACCTAAATTAGCACCTCCATTATCATATACAGGCGTAGGAGTTGCTCCTGTACCAGAGAAGTTGGTTTCTGTAACGCTTACATCAGTTGCTGTCACATTACCTGTATTCTCTACCGTATATACATAATTAATTACATCTCCTGCATTTAACCCAGCAGGCGCATTATCTACAAACGTACTTGTTTTGATAATTTCAATCATAGGATTTGATGGAATTAACGAACTTGTTGGATCGTCATCTCCACCCGTATCATCTCCAGGATTACCAGAATCCGAAGCATCGGTTACTGGGTTTCCAGCAGGGTCAGTACCATTTGCTGCGGCTTCATTGTTAACAATACCTGCATCAATATCTGCTTGAGTTAATATATAGCTTGCGCTGAATTGTAACACATCACCTGGATTCGCATCAAAATCATCAGCATCACCATCAATATCACTTCCACCACCACTGTATCTTGGGGTAGGTGTTGTTCCTGTACCAGAGAATGTCGTTTCTACAACAGTAATATCGTTTACCGTCGTGTTTCCTGTATTCTCTACGATATAGGTATACGTAATAGTATTGCTTATAAGGTCTAAACGAGAACTTTTTACTAAAGTAAGTTCAGGCGTTAAAGGTAAAGGTGTTACCGTATCATCGTCATCCGCAGTCGTATCATCCGCAGGGTTACCAGAATCGGAATCATCACTTACTGGATTACCATTAGGATCTTGCCCTGTAGCGGTAGCGGTGTTAATAACCTCTCCGGCATTAATATCATTTTGCGTTATGGCATAAGTTGCTGAAAGTGTTTGATTCGCATTAGGCGCTAAACTTGTAATAGTTCCAACTAAACTAGGCGTTAACAAACTATCCTCAACATCAATAGAGCTTACCGTTACATTACCTGTATTGGTTACTACAAAAGTGTAGGTAATTTGATCGCCTGGACTTACAAAACCATCACCGTTGGTATCACTATAAGCACTTGTTTTTACAAGTTCTAATTGTGGTGTTGGGGCAATAGGTAAGTTGGTTGGATCGTTGGTATTGTCTGTATCTGGATCTGAGTTTCCTGGCTGCCCTTCATCATCATTAGGATTTGTACTATCGGAAGTATCTGTAACAGGATCTCCATTAGGATTTGTTCCAGAAACCGTTGCTGTGTTTTCAATATTACCAGCATCTACATCGGCCTGTGTGATCGTGTAGCTTGCTGTGATAGATGCACTTTCTGTAGGTTCTAAACTACTAGGGGTTACTACCGCATTGTTAAGTCCAATAATAGGATCATTAACAGTTAATCCGCTTACTGTAGTATTTCCGGTGTTTGTTACCGTAAAAGTATAAGTCACTTCATCACCTAATCCTATTAAGCCATCGCCATTGGTATCGGTAAGTGCACCAGCTGTTTTAGTCAGTTCAATACTACTTACTACTGGTAAATCGGTATTGGTAATATCATCATCTTCACCCGTATCATCCGCAGGGTTACCCGAATCAGAAACATCTGTGATCGGATCACCATTAGGATCTGTAGCATTAGCTGTGGCTTGGTTGGTTACCATACCCGCGTTGATATCTTCTTGGGTTACGACATAACTTGCTAAGAAGGTAATGACATCATTAGGAGCGGCATCAAAAATAGTCGCATCGCCACCTAAATTAGCACCTCCATTATCGTATATAGGCGTAGGAGTTGTTCCTGTACCAGAAAAGTTGGTTTCTGTAACACTCACATCAGTTGCTGTCACATTACCTGTATTCTCAACCGTATATACATAATTAATTAC
>CANNCQ010000085.1 GCA_947503135.1 uncultured Aquimarina sp.
TCTATTTGCTAAGTATCGCCAAATTTTAAATTTGGCTTTTAAACCGATAAATTAAAAACAAAATGTAAAATTTAGCTAGTGTTAATTCGGAAGTTAATTTCTTTTTAACACGCTACATTCCATACATATCAACGTTAGCTATTATTAAAATTAATGACACTTATCAAAAATGTATTAGTCATAGTTGTTTTATTATTCTATATTTCGAGTTGTAGTAATAAGAATAAACCACAAAAAAAAGAATACAAATACTCTAGAGAGTGGATAGAATATCAATATAACGATGGATTCAAAGAACAATGTGAGTTGTATATCGATAACAAAACTGGAGATACTAGTATTTTACAAAAAAGAACTTTTTTAAAAGATAAATTGATATACAATAAGAGTAGATATTATAATCTAACTTATAACAAAAGTAAAGATGACACAATAGATGGTAGAATAACTTTTTATAACGATTTTGATAATACAATCATTAACCCCATAACTACAAGAGAGCTTGGATTAAGTCTAATAAACTTAAAGAGTAAGGACTCAACAAAAATATTTAATTTCACATCTGATCAAAATTATATTGATTTTAAATATTATAGTAAATCTGACACTATATCAGGATTAATATACCTAACTATTACTATAGATACAATTAATAATGGTCAAAAAAAGACCCGAATTATAACTTCTGCATTACCAATTGATAATAAGCCCCAAACAAATAATTTCTGGACAGAGAAAATAGAATTCCTAATGAAATAACAATAGCTAACACCATATAAAAAACATAGGGCGGCTTAAGATTGTTCGAAAGGTTGGGCTTATCTGCTATGTCGCCAAATATAAAATTTGGTGTTTACACGGAATGATAAAAACAAAATATTTATATTTGGCTTAATGTAAAACTCAGAAAGTCAGTGTTAATACCCTGCCCTACGATGTTTTATACTTAGCGTTGTATGCAATTAACGAAACCCAAAAAACAATTTAATTGAATTGGATAATTAGAAATACGAGTAAACTAAAATATCACACTAATTTGAATGTTCTACTCGAACCAATTAAAGATGATATAAAAGACTTAAAATGGCTGATTTCAGATTTGGATATAAACACATCTGAAATGGAAAAATTGCCAATTAATCACGAAAAAGATGGATTTCTTATTTCATCAAAAGAAATGAAAATCATTTGTGAAACTGATACTCAAATTGTTTGGGGAGCTTTTTCAGCAATTGACAAAAATGCTGAATTAAAAACTGACAGAATTGAATTTCCCTATGCAGAAGGAAATGCTGAAATATGGAAAAACGGAAATCTACAAATTGAAAACTCTAAAATAGAAATAATAGCTTGGGATAGTTCATACACGATTGTAAAATTTAGAGATGAAAAAATGTCTGATAAATTCAAAAAATATTTTAACGAAGCTATCGAATTGGAAAGTTATAAATGGAAAAAATAACTGCATACAACACGGTGTATAAAACATAGCTAATAAGAGCTAACACGAAAAACTTGTGTATATTTAGAAAGTCCGCCAAATTTTTAATTTGGCTTTTAAAAAGAGAAAAATTAAAAACAAAATATAAAAATTCGGCTCTGTGTTAATCCGAAAAGTTAGTGTCTTTTTACACGCTACGTTTCATACACAAGTCCGTTGGGCATAATAAAGCCTCAGGACAAACATATAAAACACTACTTATTAAAATTGACAGAAATAAAAGCACATAAATCGAACTATTTTTTAATTATAATCACTTTAATAATCTTCATAATTTCTTTATTCGAAACAATGTATTTTGTTGATGTAGAAGGAGGTAATTCTGGTGGATCTGGAATAATGGGATTACTTTTAGGGTGGGTATTCGTTCCAAGTTTAAAAGGTATAGTTTGGTTAGCAAACCCTCTCCTTTTCTCATCAATTTTTTTGCTATTAATTAAATCTCCTAAAAAAGCAAAAATTACTGGACTTATTGCAATATTATTCGGACTTACTTTTTTGTTTTGGGATGAAGTTCCGATAGACGAAGGAGGAACTGAAAAAAACATAATAAGTTATGGTTTTGGTTATTATATTTGGATATTAAGCTTAATTATAAATTTCATAGGACAGTTTATTACTGATTTCATCCATTCAGAAAATTAATATACTATGCCCAACACGGTATATAAAACATTGCTATTTTTACCTTAACTAAAGTTAGTTGCTTGTTTGCCAGCTTCTGATTTTCCTTCGGAAAATCCTTGCACGCAAACCCGCAACATTTCATATACACAAACGTTGGCATTAATTTAGAGCAGCCGAACTATAGATGAAAACACTTTTTAAAATATTAATTGGATTAGTTATTATTTC
>CANNCQ010000086.1 GCA_947503135.1 uncultured Aquimarina sp.
AATGTAAAATTTAGCTCGTGTTAATTCGGAAGTTAATTTCTTTTTAACACGCTACATTCCATACATATCAACGTTGTAAAACATACCAAGCAGTATTGAAAACTGACCCTATAATGACTATAACTAAATTGACAAATCTTACTCTTCTTGGTTTAATCACTATTTTTATTTCTTGTAAAAATTCAACAAGAAATAATGTGATTAATAATCTAGAAAAAGCAACTGACAAAAAACA
The DNA here is from genome assembly GCA_947503135.1 of uncultured Aquimarina sp. Classification (GTDB taxonomy): domain Bacteria; phylum Bacteroidota; class Bacteroidia; order Flavobacteriales; family Flavobacteriaceae; genus Aquimarina. Next base: position 236 of record CANNCQ010000086.1, read on the forward strand.
AATTGAAAAAATAGTAATTACAGACAATTCAACTGCAAAAATTCAAACCAAAGCTAATTTGAGAATTTCTAAATTTGTTAAAAACTTGGAAAGCGGAAAAAATTTGAGTTCATTTTTTTATGAAAATTGGATACTAATCTATCACAAGGATAATAGATGTGACGGTTCAACAGATGGTCAAATAAGCAATTTAAAAAGTACAGAAATTGATTCAATAATAACTTTACAAGTTAAAAATGACGGGGAAGGCTGGGCTTGTGATAAAACAAAACCCAAGAAGTATAACTTAAATTTTGATTTAAGGAAACAAATCGAAAATTGGGATAGATTTGAGATACCAAATTATGGAAATCAAGACAAAGACATTATATATGTAAATGGAGCAGGAGAATCTGATTATTTAAAGATTTATATTAATAGCGCTGACCTGATAGTTAAAATGGAATATAGAAGTGAAGACCCTGGATAAAGTACGTTTTACAACACTATGTAAACGCAATGCTTTTTTGTGTTTTGGGAAAAGGGAGTTTTGTATTTGTGAGGTCGGCGTCACAAATTTTATTATTTTACAATCGAAATTTAAAAACTAAAAAGTGTAACGCCTTGTGCCCTATTGAAAGTCACTGACATTCTAAACGCACAGTCGTTTACATTTAACGTTAGCTTTCATTGGTTAGAAAAATTAAAATGAAATTATTTTACAAAGTTTCCGAAAAAGAATTAGTTACTGCAAGGAATAAAATATTCATTGAAACTTGCAAACCTATTATTTTTGAAAAAGGTTTTGAGAAATCACCTTTTAACTCAAATTGGAACGGAAAAGATAGTTTGGGAGGTTTTACATATAACTTTTCTAAAATTGACAATTCACTACTTCACACACTTGAAATTCAAATTTCAAAAGGAGATAAATGGATAAAATGCTTCTTAAATATTTTTAAAATAACTCCTGAAATAAAATCATTAGAAGAATTAAAAAGCAAAGATGGAATACAGTTTAAGATTCCTCCTAATAGTTTAACTGAAATGAGATTAGTAACTGAGAGTTTTAAAGGAATGCCTTTATTGAATTACAGGTTTATGTTTAACGATCATAAATTAAAAACATATTACACAAAAAAAGGGTTTGAAAGGAATTTATATAAATTAAGAGAAACTTTGAAAAACGATATCTTAAATATCGACTATTTCATTCAATATTGGTATAAACTTCATAAACCTTTTGAAACAAATATGAATGGTGAATTAATAGGTTTAGAAAGTATGACCGTTAATGAAAGATTAAATCATATCAATTATAATGAAGAATTTGAAAAATGTTTGAAAACTGATAAAAAAAGAGCGAGATATATATTAAAATGGATAAAAGTAGATGATAAATCCATTAAAGAAATACTAAAATAAACGAAAAGCTAACAATGGCTATAATTAATACGGGTTTTGGTGCTTAACCCAAAATTTAGAGATTTTAACTAAGTCCGACAAATCTTTTGATTTGGCTTTAAAAATGAAAAATTAAAACAAAATAAAAAGTTTTGGCTAAGTGCTTAATCGAAAGTTCACTACTTTTAATTCCCGTACTAATCATAGCCGATACGTTATGTATAACCTACACCCGTCCTGAATAAAGGCTACATAATTTTAAACATTATGTACAAAAACGACAAAGTAATTAGACGGTATTCTG
>CANNCQ010000087.1 GCA_947503135.1 uncultured Aquimarina sp.
AATGTACAGCTTCTTTTGACTTTAACGCCTTATTTTTTGCGTTTTTTTAAACTTATTTTAAGAAAAACACTCAACACCTTATATTAAAACACTTTACAGCCTGTTTTAATTTTAAATTTGTCCGATTTTATGAGGTTTTTATCGATAAATTCGATTTTTAGTGCCTTTTATTTTGCGTTAGGGATAGCAGTGGCTATCCTACAACCTGAGCTTGCGAAGTGCGAAGCGTAATAACGTAGAGCCCGACCCAAAGGGAAACGCCCTTACATAATAAGAGCGCTATTATATTTTATACTATATAATAGGTGAGAATTATTCTACTTGTTTAAATCGCCGAACTTTTTATAATTTTCATTATTGACACCTACCAGTATAGGTTCATATATTATGTTAAGTATTGTAAAGATCACCTCAACTATAACGATATAACCCGTAAATTTATTATTTTAGTAAAAAAAACATGACACATACTTTTTTCACTAAGTCAACTAAGTTTACAATTAAACTTTTTGTATTAGCTTTTGTAATTACTTCATGTAGTAGTTCGGATAGTGACAGTTCGGATATTCCCGAAAGGACGGGTACACCTGCTATTAACATACCTGATTCTACCGCTGAGTTAGTACTTAATGTTGCTACAACAAATTCGACTTCGGCCGGAATTGGCACTGTTGCGAACGTAACACCTAATGCCTTAGTTGGAGAAATGAACGCTGGTTGGAATATGGGTAATTATTTTGATGTCCCTTTTAGAGATAAATCGACTTGGGGAAATCCTGAACCAACAAAAGAATTAATAGATAAGGTTAATGAAACAGGATTCAATACGATTAGAATTCCTGTAACATGGAGAACTCATCAGCAAAATGTACCACCCTACCAAATTGAATTATCGTATTTACAAAGAGTTCAAAAGGTTGTTGATTTTGCTATGGAAAATGATATGTATATTTTTTTAAATACCCATCATGACACGGAGGTTTTCCAACCTAAAGTTAGTACTGAAGTAAGAGTAAGTGAACGTTTAAGAAACACTTGGCTTCAAATTGCTACATATTTTAAAGACTATGATGAAAAATTAATTTTTGAAATACTTAACGAACCAAGAGTACAAGGTAATAGTGAAGAATGGTATGCTGGTAACTCAAGTACACGAAGGGTACTTAACAACCTTCATAAAGTAGGTGTTGATGCTATTAGATCGACTGGTGGTAACAATTTAAAAAGACAGCTAATGATTTCGACATGGGCTGGTAAAACAAATGATACGGCTATGGATGCTTTAGTAATACCTAATGATGACCCAAATATAATAATTACAGTTCATGCATACACTCCTTTTGATGTATCGCATGATGGTAAACGCCCTTGGAATGGCCAGGGTGATTTAAACACTTTGCGAAATGACTTAGATAATATTGAACAAAAATGGATCACAGAAAATAATAGGCCTGTAATTATAGGTGAATGGGCTATGGTGAATAACAATACCGAAACAAGAAGATCTACGACTAAACAACAAAGAGCTGATTACTCTGAAATTTATGTGAAAGAAGCCTCACTAAGAGGAATGCCGACTGTACTTTGGGATGACGGTGGTTGGTATAAAGCTTTAGATAGAAATACTTTGATTTGGGATTCTCAAGAACAAGCAGATGCTATTATTGAAAATTCGATAAAATAATATACTAATCCTATTTATTATCAGCTACTATATATAAATATGGTAGCTGTTTTTTTTTGCAGAAAAAGTGTACATACTTAAACTAAATCGTTATTTAAAAGTAATTTAATACTATAATAACCCGTTGTGCATTTTAAACAATACTAATTTTGATATTATTAATTTTTCTATCAAAAATGAATTTGTTGATATATTGAATCATGGTCATTGCTGTAATTTT
>CANNCQ010000088.1 GCA_947503135.1 uncultured Aquimarina sp.
ACGTTACCTGCAAGCAAAAAAAACAAATGAAAATAACCAGAATTAAAATTGAAAACTTTCGTTCAATAAAGAACACTGAATTTAACACCTCAGATTTTAATATTGCTGTTGGACAGAATAATTGTGGAAAGACTAATTTTTTTGAAGCAATTCAATTTTTCTATAATGGACTAGGAAGAGGACAAAACATTACTGAACTAAAATATAAGAGACAATCTACAAATGAAATTTTTGTTGAATTAGAATTTTCGGGAGCTTTGCAAGGTGCTGAAAATATGCAAAATCAAGCTAATAAAACTAAGATATTAAATGCATTATCTGAAAATGATACAGTAGTCGTTTCTAGAAGCTCAATTGATGCAAAAAAAAGAAAATTTGTAGTAAATGGTGAAGAAGTTAATCCAGGTACAGGTTTTGACAAAGCTCTAAATGACTTCTTACCTAAGTTTGAATATGTTACTACTAAACAATACTACGATGCGGTAGCTAAATATGGAAAAACAACACCAATGGGAATTATGCTATCAGGTGTTCTTTCTGCAATCTTACAAGAAAATGTTCAGTATCAAGAATTTCAAACTAAATTTAGAGAATTATTTGAAGATGATACATCAGAAATAAAAACAGAATTTGATAATGTTGGAAACAAAGTCCAAGTCTATTTAGAAAAACAATTTCCTGATTGTACAAAAGTAAAATTCGAAGTTACTGCACCTGTTTTTGATGACTTACTCAAAAATTTCGAAACAACTATAGATGACGGTGTTGAAACAACAGCGGAAGAAAAAGGAGATGGAATGCAAAGAGCTTTAATGTTAGCTATAATTCAAGCTTATGCAGATTTTAGAAAATCTAATGATGATTTAGGTAAATCTTTTTTATTCTTTATTGACGAAGCTGAACTTCATTTACATCCTACAGCGCAAAGAAAACTAAAGGATGTGTTACATACGTTATCAAATAATAATGACCAAGTTTTTATAAATACACATTCCTCAGTTTTTGTTGCTGACAACTTTGAAAATCAATCAATTTTAAAAGTAGAAAAGCTAGAAGGTCAAACAGAATTTGAATTAACTACTGATTTAGATAAACCATATGTTGTATTTGAACTTTTAGGAGGTAGTCCTAGCGATTTACTTCTACCTAAAAATTTTATGATTGTAGAGGGGCAATCAGAGTTTGAATTATTAACAAGGGTCATTAAGAGGTTTTACTCAGACAAACCTAGGATTCAAATAATTAAAGCTAATGGAGATATTGACCAAGTCGAAAGAACAATTAATGCAATTGAAAAAGCTTTCATTCCATTAAACTCAAGTATCTATGGTGCAAAAACTATTATCTTAATAGATGAACCAAGTGAACAAACAATAGGAGGAGTAAATCAATTTCACCAAAACTATAAGTCACTAAATCAAAATGGACAATTTTTTCAATTAGCAGGAAGAGACCTTGAACAATCATATCCAAATCAAGAATGTCCTGTATATGGAAACTGGAGAAAAACACAAGAAGAACTTGATGCTGTAAATGAGAAAGGAAAAAAAATAATAACAGGTTCAAAAAAGAAGAAATTAGCAAAACACGTTGGCCTTAATATATCACAAGAACAATTTGAAAATGAATTAGGTATTTGTTTTCAAGCTCTTGAAAAATGTTGGGAATTGTCATACTAAAAAAGCCAGCAGGTAACAATGTATAAAAAACATAGGGCTTTTGTGTTAACCGCGAAAGTCTTTGTTCATTTACAAAGTCCGCTAAATATAAAATTTGGCATTTATAGTATAAAAGATAAAAGCAAAATATTTATATTTAGCTAAGTAATAAACCGAAACGATAGTGCTCATCTACTGCCCTACGTTTCTTATACTAACCGTT
>CANNCQ010000089.1 GCA_947503135.1 uncultured Aquimarina sp.
ACATAAAAACCATAAATAAAAAGCGTAATTTAACAATAAATGGAATTAGACTTAAAATATCATAAAGCCCCAAAATTAATATCCGAAGAAGATACAGTTATATTATCCCAAGGCAGTACTGCCGTGCAACCTACTGGTGGGCATATGACCACTCGTGGGGGGGGGGTGATCCAAACACAACAGGTTCAATCAGAAGCTTCTATATGGGATTTGTAAAAAAAAATTAAGTCATGGCAGGAAAACCAATTGCAACGATCGGAAGTATGCACATTTGCCCTATGTGTAGTGGTACCAATGCTATTACGCAGGCTATCTTAGATTTCATTAGGCAGATTAAATTACCTGTACTGACCTTGTTTTAGTATTGGCCATACCACATTAATAAAATTAAACATGAAGAATAATTATTCTATACAACTCCTAAAAAAACTGAGTATAACCACAATAATACTAAGTATGGTTTCCTGTAGCTTTTTTTACGAATCCATCCAAAGCACAAAACACTGAGGAAGGCTACGTAGTACAACCCAACTACGACCATCCCAAGTTTAAAGCCCTAGACGTTGCGTTTGCCAAACAAGAACACCGTTTTGAAATTGATCGCTGCGAATTTAAATACAACGATCAAGCTTTTTTTATTGGAGATTCCTACGATAAAATTATAGAAATTTTTGGTGAGCCTGATGAAGAACCTATATATACCCTTACTAGAAAAAGAGACGCCTCGTTACTTAGCTTCAATTCATCCTACAATGGTTAGTAATGGTATGAGAACAGGTGTTTTTGACACCATTGACATTAACAATTTAGTTGTAGTGGATACGCTAAAAATATATTGAATAAAACAGAATGGAGCCAGAAATAGACTTAGAATATCAACATGCCAAATGGTTTAAAAGAAAGTACCTTAACCCATTGCCTTTTGTATTTTTTAATATAAAAAATACATTCACAGAAGATTATTTAGGTAATAATAAAAATTACTATGTTACTTTAAATGAAAATGAAATTAAATTAAAGAAGTTTTCAAGAAAATTAGGATTCAGAACATCAATATATATATATATATCGTTAATAATAGCTTTAACCATAGTGTTACCTTACTTGACATTTGACGATTTTATGCAAGATGATTATTACTATGTTTGTCTATTATTAGCTCTGCCTTGCTTATTGTTATTAATTACAAATAGTATTCAATACTTTAAATCTCCGGATAATATAAATATAATTTTCGATCGAAAAAACGGCTTATTAACCATGCCTAAAAAAAATGAATGGAAACAATTTACAATCCCATTTCAACACTTAAGAGCTATTATAAAATTTGAAGTAACAGGGACGCAAAGCTTGTATTTTTTAAATGAAATTGTACCTCCTAAACCCTGGAGGGAATTATATTTATTAATGGATATGTATATATTTGGCTCTAATGCAAGTAAACTATACAGTTGGTCTTTTTATGTATGGTACATGGACAGGAATAGACCTTTACCGCCAGGAAGTGCTTTTGACAAATTTAGACAAGCTGATTTTGAACGTAGAAAAGCAGAAGGTTTTCCTCCTCCTTTATTCAATAGCATAGAACCAACACTTGAATTTACACCTCAACAGCAACTAGTGCGCGAAGCCTT
>CANNCQ010000090.1 GCA_947503135.1 uncultured Aquimarina sp.
AATATTTATATTTAGCTAAGTAATAAACCGAAACGATAGTGCTCATCTACTGCCCTACGTTTCTTATACTAACCGTTACAAAACATTAAAAAAACTAAAATATGGCTTGGGTTGAAATAGAGGGTTATCCTGATACTAGAATGGAAATTAAACTTCCTAAAGTGGTAGATCCAATTCCACGACTAGTAATTACAGATAAAATTATAGGTTATACTTGCCAGCACATCTATGGTCAAATTAATGATATTGATTATGAATCTATTGTTGTTCCTGTATATCGAATGGATTTAGAGCTAAAAGGGAAATCCACTAAATCTTTTGGAGTCACTAGAGATTCATGGTATTCAAGGGGGATTATTGCTAGTAAAGGTTTTCTTAATATGAATGATGACTTTGAATTGACAAATAGACATTTTGAACCTGCTGATGGGTATGTTAACTTATTTGCAACAGTTCCATTAAATTATTATGGTATAGATGCTTATAATTTAGTTCAGAACAATAGTGCTACTTTAAAAGCAGAAGCTCATACAGTAAAAATGAATACATTTGCTAATGGAGAACCAATTAATGAAGCAAGACCTAACTTAGCCGAAGCAACAGAGGTTATGATTCATATAGCGGGATATTATCATAATGAAAAATCTAAAAAGAATAAACTTGCTGGATCTTATGGATGTTTTGGCTTTATTCCTAAACATCAAATGGGTTCAAAATCTAAAATGGAAGAATGGAGAGAAGATAATAGTTTTGAAGAAGAAGAAGTTTCTAATACAACATATAAGAAGTTTTTAAATGAGGTTGCAACATATAAAGGTAAACAAGAAGAATTACATGTATTAATTAAAAAAAGAAACAACGTTGAAAAATTTAGAATACTTAAAGATCAGTAGTTTTTTTCTTCTGCTAATATTATTTTCATCATGTGAGAAAGAGAATTCAAAATTGAATGGAATTTCATTAATAACAAATAAGAAAGTAATTATTCATAATAAAAAGGTTAATGCTACTGAATTATTCCTGTTTAACGATTATAATTATCCATTAGAACGAGATATTGATTTTAATAAAAATGGTAAAATCACAAAAATAGGTAAATCAGCAGCAGAAGGTCTTGTCTACTATTATAGAAATCCTGCTAAACGTCAATTAAATCTAAATTTAATCGAAAAGTATTTAAGTTTTGAAATAAAGATTGATACGATTAATCATTTAATAATAGAGAATAGAGACACTATAAAATCTTTTAAAGTAAATCGTAGTAAAAAAATAATCTATTCAGAAAATAAAAAAACAAATAGGATGAATATCTATAGCTTTGAGTGATAGAAAACATTTTGTAACAATTTGTATAATTCATAGCTACCCTATCGGGATAGCAACGAAATCATACAAGTGGCGTTAGCAAATATTAGATTATGTTTTTAAAGATAAGTTGTGCCTTCATAATTGTAGGGTTTTTGATTGTAACATTTT
>CANNCQ010000091.1 GCA_947503135.1 uncultured Aquimarina sp.
GATATGCTTTGTCTTGCCATAATTTTACTTTTTGGTGTAAAAATACATCAAATTTGAATCAAAGTCAAGTTTTTTTTATTATTGCTAACGGACTTGTGTATGAAACGTAGCGTGCAAAAAGACACTAACTTTTCGGATTAACACAGAGCCGAATTTTTATATTTTGTTTTTTATTTTTCTCTTTTTAAAAACCAAATTAAAAATTTGGCGGACTTTCTAAATATACAAAACTTTTCGGTTAAGCACTTATTAGCTATGTTTTATACACTATGTTAGCAGAAGTTATATTTCATATTGATTTTGATATTTTGCTTTTATACTATCAATAACTCTTAAATTGTCAACCTCTATTTCATTCTCTTTTAATACATAATGTGAATTCCAGCGAACCTTCCAATTTTCGTCATCTAGCTTGGATTTTAATTTTAAAGTTAAAACTGGTTTTTTTATTAAAATATCCTTGTCAACCCAATAATTTATTAACTGAATTGTTTTTAGTCGAATTGATAAGTTAGTTGAGTTAATTTGATTAAACAACTCTTTTCTAACTATTTCGGCTTCTTTTGTGGCAATATCTTCAACCATTATGTTTTCTAATAAAGGGAATAATGTATTAAAACCATTGCTAATTAGTGCTAATTTATAAACTCTTAAAAATTCATTTGTTAAGAATTTATCCCATTTTTTTGGTTCATCTGATAGACAATAATATATAAAATTGACTTTATCTGATTCAATAAAAGTATTTTCCTCGCAGAATTTTATTAATTCGTTTATGTTTTTTTTACATAAAGTTAAAGTTCTCGATACTTCTTTTTCTGAATCACTTTCATCAAGTTCTAGATATTCTTCATAAGCAATAATATTTGTAAACGATTTATTTATTGAGTTTGTTTTACTTTTTGAAAACTTAATCAACAATTCTTTAAATTCATCGGAATTCAAAGAATAATTGTCAATTTTAATTTCAATCATCTCTTTTTTATGGCATAGACTTAAGTAAAATTCGTCATATTCTATTTTATATTTTGGAGTGTATTCTTTTTTAGTAATTACTTTTTGTTTTGAAATATTGGTCCATTTATAAACATTATTATTTATTTGTAATTGCTCTTTTGAAAAAATAATTTTGTTTTTAAAATTTAGTAATTCTGTAATAATTCTTTTGCCGTAGAAAAATATAAATATAGAAGAAAGAGAAGGAATCAAATAGTTATTAACAGTAAAAACTTTTAATTCTTCAATTTTGACTAAACTTAAGAGGTAAAAACCTAAAATAAATATCACATAGTCGAAAATACTACTCGATAATGATTTTTTTATTGAATATTGTATTTCAGTTGTTTGCAATTTGTGTTAAAGTCTAGGGTGGATTCAAGGCCTTAACGCAACAAAAGTTACTATTTGGTTATAGTGCAATTTAATTTTTTCTTTGCAAAAAACC
>CANNCQ010000093.1 GCA_947503135.1 uncultured Aquimarina sp.
TATTGTGAAAAGAAGTTTAAAACGCTAGGTAACAATATATAAAAAACATAGGGCAATTGGTGTTTATCTAAAAAGGTAGTTTTATGCTGCAAAGCCGCCAAATATAAAATTTGGCATTTACAACGAATGATAAATACAAAATCTTTATATTTGGCTTATATAATTTATCCTACGTCAGTTCATTTTCGCTGCCCTACGATTTCTTATATTTAACGTTGGCAATAATTTATGAAAGACACAATCCTTTTAGACAAATACCTGCTTTTATGGAAAGAAAGGAATGAAAATGTCATTGTTGCCGAGTTACAACATTATATAAAAAATGAATTTGGAGGGACTTTAGAAACACCTATTGGAAACTTGATTTGTTATAAAGAACACAAACCTATATTTTGGAGAATTAAAATTGTTTTGAGAGAAGACATTAAATATAGTCAAACCCAAAATCGAATTTTTGTAATTACAAAATCTGCTTATAAACGTAAACTCAATTACTATTTAGAGAAACTGAAAGATTTTGTCAACCCAAGATTTAGAGCAGAAAAAGAACTTGACAATGAAATCAAAAAATTCCTGTTGGATAATAATTTGATTTCTGAACCTTTTTCAATTTCTCGTTCAATCGAAAAAACTGAAAATTTTGATTTTATTGGAGAAATAGAAGAATTCGATTACACTTAAAAACTAATTTAATAAATGAATAATCTGACCTTTGACAAACTATTTGATCTAATCGAAGAAAATCGATTTGTAAACGAGTCGGACAAAAAGATTGCCGAAAAGATACTCGAAGCGGAAAATGATTGGGGAGATTGGAAAACTTTAGTAAATAATTTAAATGAATTTATTATTGTATTGGAAAAAGAAGTTGGAGGAACTGTTACCAAAAAAAAATCTGAACAAACTCTTGAAAAAATATAATCGGAATATTACTCAAAATATGTGGGAAGCGTAAACGGTTTGTTCTTTATTAGAAATTTTTGAGCTAACCAAAGAGACTGAATTGAGAAAAATATTTAATGAATTGACTGAAAAAGTAAAAACATAATAAAAAAACTATTGCCAACACCGTGTAAAATTAATTGCTGGTTTTAGCCAATTTACGAAAGTCCTCGCGGACTTTCTATCTGTGATTTATTTGCTAACTTTAGTGCTTAAAACACGCAACTAATCTTACACAAACACGTTACCTGCAAGCAAAAAAAACAAATGAAAATAACCAGAATTAAAATTGAAAACTTTCGTTCAATAAAGAACACT
>CANNCQ010000094.1 GCA_947503135.1 uncultured Aquimarina sp.
TGTCGTAACTACAATTTACTGCTATAGAGCAGAATGCTCAACTTTTTTATTCTTTAAATCATAATGCACTACGGGTATATTACTTTTTATAATTTCAGCCAAAAAGTCAGTAAATTTATATTTACCGACTTTTCTTTAATCTGTATAACAGCACATTAAATTAATTGTTTTAAATATCTGATTACTAGTTTATTTCTGCAAAAATTTGTGTGTAATAAATTATACCTGTTTCAGTATCTTGATACGAACCGATACCGGTATATGTGTAAGTTACATTTTCAATATCTTGTCTTTGCCTAGGTGTATTTAACCACTGAGCTACAGCTCCTGCTCCATTGGTTTGGTTTTGTGCGGTATTTTCTCCATAAACTCCAACTAAGGTAAACTCAACTACAAGGGCATTTTGCCTGTCGCTAAACCTCTCTAAAGAACTTGCAACACCCATTGCAACATTTCTACTATGCTCTGATGCAAGGTTTGAGATAAAGCTATCTAAAGTTAACACATTCACCCCTATTGAAGCTCTGTGATTATTGACTAACGTTTGAATATCAGTTACAATGGAAGCTAGATCAGTATTTGTTGATTCAGGTGCTTCTACATCCACCCCATTAACATTAACTACCTCAACTGTGTTGGTTGTACTTCCCATTCTAATAAAATTTCCATCCCCATTAGTAGTTTCCTCTAAAGAAGTTGATCTTTCATTACCTGTAAACCCATTAAAACCATCATCTGAAATACTTTCAGAGTTTTTAGACGGTTCTTCACCAACACCTTCATTAACAGCAGTATCAACAATAGCTGTTGTTGTACCATCCTCATTGTTTGTTTTTACCCTTGTTGTTTCCGTTGTTATTTCAGTTTCTGTTGCTACAATTGATTCTAGTGCCAGTTCCCCTTTAGGAATTTCATCTTCTGGTAATAAATCTATTACGTTTTTTTCACAGGAAGAAAATGCTAATATTAAAAACAGCTGTGGTAATCATTGAAATGTGTTTCATCTTTTTTCAGTAAATAATATGTTGTTATAACTTCACAACGAAGAATTGCTTGCTTATAGTGTATTAACTATTAAAAAAATCAAACGAGACTTTCTTTAATTCAATGAATCCTACAAATAATTACACGGGAAAACTTTTAATAGCTTGAATTCAAGTCATAAGTGCAATAGATTTTAAATATTGAGTGGGCTAGCCCACTCAATATTTAAGATTAAA
>CANNCQ010000095.1 GCA_947503135.1 uncultured Aquimarina sp.
TCGTAACTACAATTTACTGCTATAGAGCAGAATGCTCAACTTTTTTATTCTTTAAATCATAATGCACTACGGGTAATAATTATATTTTTTTACTCTTTGAAGTTGACACAAAATATATACCTATAATCATAAAAGGTATGCTAAGCCATTGTCCTGTAGAGAAAACTCCAAAAAGCTCTTCAAACCAGCCTCCTTGGCTTTCTTTTACATTCTCTACTAAAAAACGCACTAAGAAAATCAAAAACATATAAGCACCAAACATAAATCCTGGATTATTTCTCTTATCGGTTTTCCAGTACAAATACAATAATATAAATGAAACAAAAATATATCCAAAAGCTTCATAAAGTTGAGCTGGATGTCTAAAATCAATCGATTCCAAAATTGAAGAATATTTTGGATTTCTAACAATTTCAGTATATGCCTTATTTACATTCTTTATACCTGTTACTTTAACTGCTTGATATTCGCTTATATCTGATTTAATAAACTGAACTCCTGTAAAAGCCTCAGTTGGCTTTCCTATTATTTCAGAATTGAAAAAATTACCAATTCGAACAAATATACCTCCAAACGCAGCAGGAATAGTAACCCTATCTAAAGCCCAAAGAGTAGTTTTTTTAATTTTCTTAGCATACAAATACATTGCAATCACAAAGCCTATAGCAGCACCATGACTAGCCAACCCTTGAAAACCTGTAAATCTAAATTCTGGTTTAAATTTAACCGGTAAAAATATTTCAAGTAAGTTATTCTGAAAATAATCCCACTGATAAAAAAATACCTGACCTAATCTCGCTCCAATAATTGTTGCAAAAACAGCATACATAAATACCGACTCTAAATCTTCCTTAGAGCGACCCTCTCTTTTATAAATACTACCCATTAGTTGGTAACCTAAAGAAAAAGCAACAACAAACATTAAACTATAAAAATGAATAGTATAAAAACCGAGATCAATCCCTACAGGAAAATTCCAGGTAATTTTGGATAAAAGCATATAAATATTTTTAGTAAATATAATATAACTGACCTTGAAATACACGTTAATAAAACACAAAACGCTGATCCTAGAAGTATTTATTTCAGTTTAACGCAAAAAAAAGTCCTTTACAAAAAAAATGTAAAGGACTTTAAAAAAGGCGGTGACTTACTCTCCCACAAGTGCAGTACCATCAGCGCTAACAAGCTT
>CANNCQ010000096.1 GCA_947503135.1 uncultured Aquimarina sp.
CTTGTTCTCATAATTACTGCTTAAAGTTAAAACTATTTTTATACTTTTAAACAGTTCGGTTTTAAGGGAAGCTTACAGTGGCAACGTTAAATGTAAACGTCTGTGCGTGTAGAAAGACACTAACTTTTCGGAATAACACAAAGCCGAATTTTTATGTTTTGTTTTTAATTTTTTTATTCTAAAAGCCAAATTTAAAAATTTGGCGTTCTTCGTAAATATACATCAACCTTTCGATTTAGCGCTTATTAGCTATGTTTTATACACCTTGTTACCACACGTTTTTATTTCGTTTTGTATTGTATACCAACATTTTCTGGGTTCTTTAAATCTATCCAAAAAATATCTGTTGGTTCATCTTGTTCCATTTGTCCGTTTTGGTTTTTGTCAGCTTTTGCAAATACGTACATAAAATCATTTGCAGAGTCATATTCTGAGTTCATCACAGAATAATTTTTTGGTATTAAACTTCGCTTGTTTTTCCCCTCAATATCAAAATGATAGAATTTTCTCAAATCTTTTACATTTATAAAACCGTCTTTATTAGAATCTTCGTCATAAACAGAAACCATATAATATTCTCGATTTACAGGTTCAAAATTTAGAGTATCTTTTGTAAATGCTGGATAGTAAAGTGTTTTAATGAGAACTGGTTTTTCAAATAATTTGTTTTCCTTTTTCGTTTTGTTATTGTAGTGGGAAATATTCACAAAATTGTACCCGTATATAGCTTCAAATCCAGGCATAAAATTTTTGTTCCAATTGTTTCCTTTTTCGTAGCTATCGTTCCAATTTGTATGATATGAGTTCGAACCAGTATATGCTTGTTTTTTCTTATTATAATTGACTTTATAAATTGGTGAAATTCTATGTTCAGGGCTATTAGTCAGTAGAACATTTCTTGGTCTTGTCTCAAGTTTTAGAGAGTCAATATTCAGTCCAACAATCTTTTGTCCGTTTTCATCTTCTGAAATTTCACTTACTTGAAATCCTTTCTTTTCAATTTTTTTATCAGAGCAATTGGTCAAAAAAAATGCTAAAGTCAGTATGATTATAATTCTATTCATATCGTTTCTCTCAAATGTGTGGTAACGTTAAATATATGGCATTTAGGGCAGAAGATAAACAATTACCTTCAAATAAGCACTAAGCCAAACTTTTGCATTT
>CANNCQ010000097.1 GCA_947503135.1 uncultured Aquimarina sp.
ATTCATAATTTTCTAATTTTTTAAAAATCGGATCTAAATTCTTAAGACAAATGGTATCAAAATCTAACCACAAACCTCCATTATGGTGTATTAATAAGTATCTAAAATAATCTGATCGTTGAGCAATTAAATCTAACTTCCAGATTTTAGGATTTATTTTATCTTTTGGTATGTATAAAGTTATATTTTCTGGTGTTACCAAAACTACATTACTGTTTTTTTTTCTTATTGTTTGCAGGCATTTATTTAGATATTCAGGTCTTTTTCTACCTTTTTTGTTTTCCCAATATAAAAAAATTGAGTATTGTGATATATCATTTGTTTTTATCATACTAAGTAAATGTAAACTAAAATATTTTATCTAAATTATAGTAAATTAAAAGTTTAGTTTGACTATTCATGTAAAAAAAAATACATTAAATTTGCTCAAAATATACTTATAATCCAAATATTTAACCACCTATTTATCCATAGCTACAATTACTTATCTTTTATAAATGTTTAAGTCTATTAGAAATATGATGGTTTATATTCCTAATTATATAATCAACTTAGTTTTTATCTGTTTCGATAAGAATTATTTTATTTTTTATTAAATGAAACCAAAAATTTCAATCATAGTATCTGTTTATAATATAGAAGAATATATAGCAGAATGTATTGAAAGCCTTATTAAACAAACATATAAGAATATTGAAATTATATGCGTTGATGATTTTAGTAGTGATAATAGTTATGAAATATTAAAGAAATACGAACAAGAATATTCCAACATAAAATTAGTCAGACATCCCGCTAATAAAGGAAGTAGTTGTGCAAGGAACACTGGGCTTGAAATTGCTACAGGCAAATACATCTATTTCATAGATGGTGATGATTTTATTGAGAAGAATCTTTTATTAGAAATGGTTCAATTAATAGAAAAAAACAATAATACCGTCATAGTCCACAATCCTAATTATGTAGTTTATTATGAAGATAATTTAGAAAAAAATTATTCTGTTGGTAAATTATCTAAAAATGCTTTTGAACTAAACAATATTACTCATGCCCCTTGGACTAATTTATTTTCTTTAGATTTTCTAAAAAAA
>CANNCQ010000098.1 GCA_947503135.1 uncultured Aquimarina sp.
TGTGAGCAGGTACAGGAATATTAACCTGTTGTCCATCCACTACCCCTTTCGGGTTCGCGTTAGGTCCCGACTAACCCTGGGCTGATTAGCATAGCCCAGGAAACCTTAGTCTTTCGGCGTGCGGGTTTCTCGCCCGCATTATCGTTACTTATGCCTACATTTTCTTTTGTAGCTACTCCAGCAAACCTTACGATTCACCTTCAAAGTCACTACAATGCTCCCCTACCACTTACACAAATTAATGTATAAATCCATAGCTTCGGTAATATACTTATGCCCGATTATTATCCATGCTGAACCGCTCGACTAGTGAGCTGTTACGCACTCTTTAAATGAATGGCTGCTTCCAAGCCAACATCCTAGCTGTCAAAGCAGTTCAACCTCGTTAGTTCAACTTAGTATATATTTAGGGACCTTAGCCGATGGTCTGGGTTCTTTCCCTCTCGGACATGGACCTTAGCACCCATGCCCTCACTGCATACAATCATTTTATAGCATTCGGAGTTTGTCAGGAATTGGTAGGCGGTGAAGCCCCCGCATCCAATCAGTAGCTCTACCTCTATAAAACTTTGTATACGCTGCACCTAAATGCATTTCGGGGAGTACGAGCTATTTCCGAGTTTGATTGGCCTTTCACCCCTATCCACAGGTCATCCCAAGACTTTTCAACGTCAACGGGTTCGGTCCTCCACTTTGGGTTAACAAAGCTTCAACCTGCCCATGGATAGATCACACGGTTTCGCGTCTACTACTACTAACTAAAACGCCCTATTCAGACTCGCTTTCGCTACGGATCCGTTGCTGAACAACTTAACCTTGCTAGTAAAAGTAACTCGTAGGCTCATTATGCAAAAGGCACGCCGTCACAGCTTACGCCGCTCCGACCGCTTGTAAGCGTATGGTTTCAGGATCTTTTTCACTCCCTTATTCAGGGTTCTTTTCACCTTTCCCTCACGGTACTAGTTCACTATCGGTCTCTCAGGAGTATTTAGCCTTAACGGATGGTCCCGCCAGTTTCACACAGGGTTACACGTGCCCCGCACTACTCAGGATACCACTATCATA
>CANNCQ010000099.1 GCA_947503135.1 uncultured Aquimarina sp.
TTTGAAGAAAAACTCTTCGATAGGCTTGTAATTGCTAGTATTACAGGTTTATGAGCAAAAACGGATATTCAAATTTTGTTTTTAACTTATCATTTTTAAAAGCCAAATTAAAAATTTGGTGGACTTTCTAAATATATAAAAACCTTTCGGTTAAGCACTTATTAGCTATGTTTTATACACCGTGTTGCCAGTAGTTTTTTTTTATGTGTCTGTTGAAATTTCATCCCATTCTTGCTCCATATAATTAACTAACCAATTTAGAGTATAATGCCTTTCATATACAACACCAGGATTCAAATCATTTAAGTCTAATCCATTAATTCTAGCATCAACACAAGTCCAGTCAATTCGGTAGTACAAGTCATTGGCATCAAGAATCTCTGTCTTGGTTCTTGATTCAGTGATACTCGTAATAAAATCATTAGGGTCTTTATCTTGTCCAATAGGATATTTTTCAGCGGGAATATTATTTAAGTCACACATTTGATTTGGATATCCTAAATCATCAACAATTTTTAATGACCACATTAAAGTCCAAATTCCTTCGCATTTCCAAGTTTCTTGGTTTTTTTTCTCATCAGTAGGGTTTTCTAAAAAATCCTTTTCGTCAGGTGTCACATAATCCCAGAGATTATATTTTTTTAAATATTCTGTGGCTTCTTTCCCTGTCATTCCATTAAAAGCGACCATATTTGTTGTTGCCAAAATAGTAACTCTTTGAGCTATTTCTTTAGGGTTTCTCAAAGTAGTTTCTTCTTCTGATTCAATATGTGGTAGGTTATAATTAATTTTTACTTTTTTCTTCTCTAAAAACTTTTCTGTTTTTTCTTTTCGAGTTAGTTCTTTTTTAGATTTAAATAGTCCAAACATTTCCTTATTGTCGTTAAGTTCAGAATCCTGCTTTTTCGAATTACAAGAAAGAGCGATTAAAATTAGGATTCCGTATGATATTAGTTTTTTCAATGGTTCTTTTAATTACTGGCAACGTTAAATATATGGCATTTAGGGCAGAAGATATACAATTACCTTTGAAATAAGCACTAAGCCAAACTTTTGCAT
>CANNCQ010000100.1 GCA_947503135.1 uncultured Aquimarina sp.
AACGGCTAGTATAAGAAGCGTAGGGCAGTTGATAAGCAATACGTTTCGGTTTAACACTAAGCCAAATATAATATTTTGCTTTTATCTTTTTTGTTTAAAATGCCAAATTTTATATTTGGCGACTTTGTAAATAAACACATAACTTTGGGCAAGCCTAAACTGCCCTATGTTTTTTATACATTGTTGGCATTAGTTTTTTATTAGAATCCTTTCGGTCATTGCCTTATCAAACTTCACAGTTTTCAAATCATATGCAAGAAATCCAACTGTGTCAACTTTAATTAATTCATATTTAATATCCTTGTTATGTTTACGGATAGTATAATTCTTTGAAAATTCACCTTTATCGTACAAATTCAACGTTGTTAAAGTATCGTTTATCCATATTTCATCAACGACAAGATTTTTTAATTGGTTAAAATAGTTTTTGTTAATCTGACCTGTAAGTCCTGTGCTGTTATAGAAAATCTCAGATTTAGTCCTTTTTATAGAATCGAATTTGAAATGCTTGTAATATAAAGTCTCAGAACCCGGGCCGTTTACTTTAAAATCAAATTTATCAATGTCTTCTGAACTAAAATCAAATATAAAATTATGCGTTTGCCACCAATTTTGATTATGAATCCCTGCTTGTCCGATTAAATTCTCATTGTAATAAATCAAAAAATCGAGTCCACCGTATTCTCTTGGAATGGTGGCTATTTTTTTACCAGATTGAAAAACAATATCTCCAGAATATAGTCTAATTTCTAAATCATTTATTTCAAATGAATTCTCTTTAATTTCAATGGTATTTTTATCAACCAATTTACATTGAAGTCTATTAATCAGATTATCCTGATTTGTGCAATCAGCCTTTAAGATATAAATCACTCCAATCGGTATTGAAATAATAACTAATCCAATTAATATTTTAAAAAGTGTTTTCATCTATAGTTCGGCTGCTCTAAATTAATGCCAACG
>CANNCQ010000101.1 GCA_947503135.1 uncultured Aquimarina sp.
ACGTTGTGGTTAATGTAAAAACTCAAAACAAGAAAATGATTTTACTACTTATTTTAATAATTAGCTTAGTACAATTGACTTGTTATTATCTGATTTATAGATATCAAATTAAAGTTCCGAATTTTATAATTCTACTTTTAGTTTTAATCGGGTATTATTTGATTTTTCCTCAATTTTTCTTTCCAGAACCAAGAAAAGACGGAATTAATTGCGGAATGCCTGCTTTAGGAATTACGCTTGCATTTTGGGTTTTCGGAACAATTGGAGCATTAAGTTCTCATATTACTTGGATATTTATAAAAAAAAGGAAAAATGCATTGGAAAAGATGTGATTATAGAATAGAAAGTTTGAATCTAACAATTCAAGGTCTTGAAAAATCCATACTTGAGTTAGATACAAAACTTGAACAAATAGACTGGTATGACGGAATTTGGTTTTTAGAAGAAGTTGAACCTATAGTTGGGTTATCATTTATTGCTCTGCAAAATTATATAAACAGTAGTATTTACGATAGATTTGAGACATTAGAAAATCAATATAAAAAATACAAATTAGGCAAATTAGTAACTGACTCTAAAAGAACCGAAATTGAATTAATTGTAGGTATAGCAAATTATTTTAAACACAGAGATGATGAAAATGATTTAAGAAAAGGTACTTCTACTATTCTATTAGATTGTGGTTTAAAAATAAATAAAGACATTGACATAACCGAATCACCTATCATCAAAGGATTAGAATTATTAACCAATGAATGGGAAATCTCTGACTTAATAACAATTGCGGAAAACTGGAGAGAAGATTTATGGATTGAAAAGAAAAAACACTAACCACAACAAGGGCTATAATTAATACGGGTTTTGATGTTTAATCCAAAGTTTAGTGTATTTTTATAAGGTCGTCAAATCATTTTGATTTGACTTTTGAATAAGAAAAAATAAAA
>CANNCQ010000102.1 GCA_947503135.1 uncultured Aquimarina sp.
ATGAAACGTAGCGTGCAAAAAGACACTAACTTTTCGGATTAACACAGAGCCGAATTTTTATATTTTGTTTTTAATTTATCACTTTTAAAAGCCAAATTAAAAATTTGGCGGACTTTCTAAATATACATAAACCTTTTGGTTAATAACTTATTAGCTATGTTTTATACACCGTGTTAGGTGTAGTTTTTATTTTATTTAATCCTATCCATTCGTGTTCAATATCTTTCATCAAAAGTGCATTATCAAATTTCACAGAACCTTTTGGAAAAATACTTTCATTCTCAAAAAAGCTCGATTTCACATTTTCAACATTTAAAAGCGATACTTTCCAATTATAGGCTTTCAACTCAAGTCCATCATAATCATTTTTGTCTGGTGAATATCCAATAGAACCATTTTCAAAAAAATCAGAAACACATTTAAGGTTTTCAAATACACTTTCTTGATTCCAAATCTCGGTTTCACTTGCTTTAATAGACAAAGAAGTTTTGTCATCACTTACGAATCCCACCTCATAATTTCCATTACTCTCTTTTACTGTAAAATCTGCTAAGTGATGAATTCCAGGAAATATAGTTCCTCCAGCTAAAGAATTTAGTTTTGAAGAAGTATCTCTTCTTGGAATATAAACACCTTCTTTTTGCACTCCGTTTTCGGTCCATTCAACTGCGATTCTGTGCGCTCCGTTTTCAGATGATATTCCAATTTGTTTTGGTAAACCTTTAGGTCTAATTTCTTTTAGTCTTATTAGACAAATTCCAGCAATCCCTTTTCCTTTTACCAGTTTAGGTTTAAAAGGTTTTGGTAAATAATTTGTCAGAACTTCTTTATCAACTTGATAGTTGATTAAAATTCTTCTTTCTATTATTCCTTTTATTCTTGGGATTTTCATTTTTTTTGGACAATTACACCTAACG
>CANNCQ010000103.1 GCA_947503135.1 uncultured Aquimarina sp.
CTAACGATAAATATGATGCTTCACTTGCCGATTGGCTCGCTAAAGATGATTATCTAAACAAACGGAATTTAGACAAAATAAGCACCTATTCTTTGCTGCGTTTTTACATCTACAAGAGGCTCTTGAAAAACTGGTCGCCTGAACAAATTGCAGGCAGAATAAAACTCGATTATCCTAATAACTTTGTCATGACTATATCTCACGAAGCTATTTATATGCACATCTATTCGCATCCACAAGCTAGTCTGAACAAAAAACTAATAAAGCTACTTCCTTATCAAAAATCTAGACGTAGAAAACCTAAGCCTAGGCGTAAAAAAGGCTCTAAGATAAAAGACCAAATAAACATCGCTCTAAGACCCAAACATATTGAAAACAGAAAGGAAATAGGACATTGGGAAGGTGACCTAGTAATTGGTAAAGCTCAAAAATCTGCTATTGGGACGATCGTGGAACGTAAATCTAGATACACTCTAATAATACCTCTTAAAAACAAAACTACTAAGGTTGTTACAAGAGCCTTTGCGAAAGAACTAAATCGTTTTGACAGCCAACTTAAAAAGACAATGACCTATGATAATGGAACCGAAATGGCTGACCATAAGTGGTTATCAAAAAATACAAAAATGGATATATATTTTGCTAACCCATATGCTTCTTGGCAACGGGGAACAAATGAAAATACAAATGGACTTGTCAGACGATTTTTACCTAAAAAAACAGACTTTAAATCTATAAGTAAATCCCAACTAAAAATAATACAAAACAAACTCAATAACAGACCTAGAAAGGTCCTAGGATATAAGACCCCTTTGGAAGTTATAGAACAAAACTCGGTCTAATTTTTTCTTTGGAAAAAGCCTTCAAAAAATCGTAGGTTTTTTGCAAAGAAAAAATTAAATTGCACTATAA
>CANNCQ010000104.1 GCA_947503135.1 uncultured Aquimarina sp.
CGTTAGCAAATATTAGATTATGTTTTTAAAGATAAGTTGTGCCTTCATAATTGTAGGGTTTTTGATTGTAACATTTTCAATGTTTGACATTCTAGGTTTAAATTCATTTGATGTAATTGAGGAGTACTTTGATAATAAATCAAAAAAAGAAATATTTAGAATTCAAGATTATGGATTCACTGCATTAATAATAGGATTTACAATATTTGCACTATTAAAAAATGGATGGAAAAAATTCAAAACTCCGAGTAGCACTAGGAAGACTTTTGTACTAGGAATTATAACCCTTATTACAACAACTTTTGGTCTATTCGCTTATGTTTTATTTTCAATTTTGAGGAGTAGCGGTTATGAGAGCTTTATTGGTGATTTAAAAAACTCTATTGATGATATTCCTATGACATTTTTTCCTTTTGTAATTTGGTTTATTGCTAATATTAGCGGAATTAATGATGATTTTAAAGCTGGTGGTTTAGTAAAAGATTTGTTATTCAAATCGTATAATCTGTGGTATTCATTAGTTTTGGTCACTACTTTAATTTTATTAGTTTGTTTTATTTGCATAGGAAATCCGTGGTTAACACTTATGGCTATTCTTTGGAGTTATCTCTATATATCAATAATGATGGGCAGACAAAATTCAAGAATTGAAAAAAACATTTGCTAACACTATATATAGCAAATAGGGCTGGTTTGTATTGGTTCAAAAAGTTGTTGTCTATTTGCGAGGTCGCCAAATCTTTTGATTTGGCTTTATGATAAAAAAGATAAATCAAAATGCAAAAGTTTGGCTTAGTGCTTAACCGAAAATAACCGCTTATTTTCCGCCCTAAATGCCATATATTTAACGTTA
>CANNCQ010000105.1 GCA_947503135.1 uncultured Aquimarina sp.
AATAAAAACCGAATAGAAAATCCGCGAGGATTTTCGTAAGTAGGCTAGAACTAGCAATAAATTATATACGGTGTTGGCATTAGTTTTTTTTCTTAAATCCACTTTTCGTTAATTTCCAACTTATTTTTGACTTTTTGCCAATATAAAAACCCATATCTTGGTCAAACTCGTATTGGTTGTAGGACAAAGTTTTTGTTTCTTTAGAGTATTTCATTTCTATTTTTCCAGTTCTGCCTGCTCCAACTTCAATTTCGTTTTTATTACCGAAAATAGAGTCACATTTTACAAGAGTGTTATCTGAAATTTTAAACACTCTGGCAATTTGGTAAATGTGGTTACCACATTGACCACCATATCCAATAATCAAGTAATGTGGTTGGTCGTTAATTTCAATTTTTTGTAAGTCTGCAATATATAAGTCTTCGTCATAATCAGCACTAATTTCTTCAAAGTTTACAGATTTAATTTCATTCGATTTTGCTCTAAACTGAGCAAATGAGGTTGATGTCCATCGGCAACCATTATTTCTTTCGTCCCAACAGTATAATCTAAGTAAATTGTCAGAGCTTTGTTTTATAGTAATGTATTTCGATAAACTATCGTAAGGGTTAGTGAAGCTAGATGCATCTTTAAGCTCAGCTTTAAATCTTTCCTTGAGAAAAGGAAGAATATGGTCAGCAAGTTCTAAATCTGCCGATTTAAATAGCTTAAATGTTGAAGACAATATTCGGTCAGAATAATTCTCGCTAGTTTGACCTATTAATAAATTAAATCCTAGAATAAATATGAAAGATAAAATTATTTTCTTCATCGTAGTTCTTAAATTAATGCCAACG
>CANNCQ010000106.1 GCA_947503135.1 uncultured Aquimarina sp.
AGTACTTTAATTTACTAAATATTCTGCTTTTTATTTCTATAAAATTCCTGTTTCTTAAGTCGAACTCACGTTAATTAGAATACCTATTCCAGAAATAATTGCATCACGAACTTGAAATTTTTCTATTGAATATTTATAGGTGTCTTTGTTTAAAGAAAGTAACATTTTCTTTAATTCAATATCAATACTAGACTGTTTAAGAAAATCATTCAATTCTAGATAGGTTATTCTCTTTTTACCGTATTTGTTTTTATATTCTTTGGGTAAATTAGTTACAAAATCTTTGTAGGCATTAGGATATTCAAATTGTATAGAACCTAAGTTTTCTAGTGAGAAGTTTTGTTTAATAATTGAAATACACTTTTTAAGATGTTTTAATGCAGTAGAAAAAAATATTTTTTCTGAATGCATAGTTGAATGTTCAATATCTATGCTAATATGAGATTTGGTACTATCTATTACAAATTCTCTGACGCGAATTTTAAAGTCAAGAGTATCTTTTTGGGTTATCCAAAAATAAGAAAACGATTTTATGGTAGAACTATCATAGCTTTCTATCTGATTAACCTTTTTTACTATAATTGTATCACCACTTTTTATTATTGTTTTTGGAAGAATTTTACTGGATTTTGTTTTAACTATTTGTTGGTTTTTTTCATTCTTATCATATTTACAGCTGTTTATAAATGAAATTATAAGCAGAATTAAAAAGGTTTGTTTCATTTTTTTTAGCTTATTTACAACTTGAATTCAAGTCATAAGTGCAAGAGATTTTAAATATTGAGTGGGCTAGCCCACTCAATATTTAAGATTAAAAGA
>CANNCQ010000107.1 GCA_947503135.1 uncultured Aquimarina sp.
CAAACCAGAATATGGACAAAATAACGTCTTTATTCACTGAATCTGAACTCAAAAAAGGAGATTATTTTACAAAATCTGGACAATATTGCGAAAAACTGAGTTTTGTAAAAAGTGGATTTATTAGAATTTTTGCAAACGCTAATGACAAGGAAGTTACGCAATGGATTTCTACAAAAGGCTACTTCATAACTGATTTATACAGTTTTACTTTCAAACAAAGAGCGAAGTGGAATATTCAAGCATTAACGGACTGCGAACTCTACACAATCGATAAAGAAAATTATGTGCTTTTGAATAATTTAGTTACAAATTGGGCTGAAATTGAAAAACAATTTATTGCAGGTTGTTTCATTCAATTAGAAGATAGAGTTTTCAACCATTTATCCCTTAGTGCTGAAGAACGTTACGACAAACTTTTTGAGAATAGCAAAGAGCTTTTTAATCAAGTTCCCTTGCAATATCTCGCTTCAATGCTAGGAATGTCGCCTGAAACATTTAGTCGTATAAGAAACAAAAAGATTTCTTGATTTTTGTCAAGAGCAGAAACCACATTTGAATCGAACTTTGTCTAATAAATTAGATATTATGGCAAAGCAGATTAAAACATCGATTACGATAAACGCAAGTAAAGAGAAAATTTGGAAAATACTTACCGACTTTGAAAATTATCCCGAATGGAATTCATTTATTAAGTCGGTTACTGGAGAAGTAAAAGTTGGAAAACAGATTAAAATAAAATTACAAGGAATGACTTTTAAACCTATTATATTAATCTTTAATGAAAACTCAGAATTAAAATGGCTTGGTCGTCTTTGG
>CANNCQ010000108.1 GCA_947503135.1 uncultured Aquimarina sp.
AGCCGCAAACTTTCACCACTGACTTATAAACCCGCCTACGGACCCTTTAAACCCAATGATTCCGGATAACGCTTGGATCCTCCGTATTACCGCGGCTGCTGGCACGGAGTTAGCCGATCCTTATTCTTATAGTACCGTCAAAACACTACACGTAATGTCAATTCTTCCTATACAAAAGTAGTTTACAACCCATAGGGCAGTCTTCCTACACGCGGCATGGCTGGATCAGAGTTGCCTCCATTGTCCAATATTCCTCACTGCTGCCTCCCGTAGGAGTCTGGTCCGTGTCTCAGTACCAGTGTGGGGGATCTCCCTCTCAGGACCCCTATCTATCGATGTCTTGGTAAGCCGTTACCTTACCAACTAACTAATAGAACGCATAGCCATCTTTTACCAATAAATCTTTAATTATTAAACGATGCCATTCAATAATACTATAAGGTATTAATCCAAATTTCTCTGGGCTATCCCTTAGTAAAAGGTAGGTTCTATACGCGTTACGCACCCGTGCGCCGGTCGTCAGCAGTAGCAAGCTACTCTGTTACCCCTCGACTTGCATGTGTTAAGCCTGCCGCTAGCGTTCATCCTGAGCCAGGATCAAACTCTTCATCGTTAATCTTTAAATAATTTTTACTTATTACATACAATAAACGAAACAGAAATTATCAATCGTCTCAAAACAAAATTTCTAGTCTTAATTCTTAATTTGGTATAACTTCGCTAAATAAATTTAACTAATCATACGCGCTGTCAATCAATATGTCAATGAACTCTT
>CANNCQ010000109.1 GCA_947503135.1 uncultured Aquimarina sp.
CAACGTTAAATATATGGCATTTAGGGCAGAAGATATACAATTACCTTTGAAATAAGCACTAAGCCAAACTTTTGCATTTTGATTTATCTTTTTTTAGTAAAGCCAAATCAAAAGATTTGGCGACACTACAAACAAATATAGACTTTTTGAATTAACACTAACCGCCCTATTTGCTATATATAGTGTTGTGCGTAGTTATTTTACAAGAGAGTATGGGGATTCATTTATAAATTTCTCTAAAAAATCAGAAATACTATCGGCTATTTTAGTTTCTGTATCCATTTCAATGATTGTTTCATTTAATTGGTCATTATTCAAAGTAATAGCCCATTGATGAGAATTTACCATTATATCTCCTATTATAAAAATATTTTTATATTCTTCAGTTTTATAGTCATCATTGTCAAACGAAGAATGTTTTGAAATATGAGTTATCTCATTTAAAGGGTATAAACTTGAAATCCATTCTCCATTAAATATTCCATTTACAATTTTAAAATATTCTCTTAATTCATTCGGTAGTTTAACGTTATGAGTTCTTTCAAAACTTATTATTTCTTGTTCAGAAAGTTGATTATTATTAATAGCTTCAAGACCTAATATCTCCCTTACAGCAAAGAAAAAATCGGAATTAGTATCGTAATTAGACTTACTTATTAATACTCTCCTGTTTTTTGGAATTTCTCCTTGCATTTTATATTTATTATTAAATATTCTTAATATAGATTTCTACATAGGATTTGATCTATTACGCACAACG
>CANNCQ010000110.1 GCA_947503135.1 uncultured Aquimarina sp.
GGCTGAAAAAATGGCGGAATTGGATATTAAAAACGGAATTCCATTTCTTTTATTAATGGGCGGAATTGCACCAACGATAATTGCAACTGACCCAATTTTTGAAAAAGAATATGGAATTTATTTTTTTGAGTTTGGTTGTACTGGACCAGAAAACGAAATAATAATCGCTTATAACAGAATTATATTTGAACACCTAAATTCGACAAAAGGAAAAAAGTGGATTAAAGAGGTAAGAGATGACGTAATTGGATTTAAAGATTGGAAACGAAATAACAAACGGAAAGATTAAACAAAATGACTGAATTTATAATTATCTCTATCCTTGTTATTCTATTTGCTGGATTTTTATATTGGGCTTATTTGCCTGATTATCGGAGAAATCCTAAAGAATTTTGGAGAACATTAATTGGAATGCCAATTGGAATGCTTTTAGGTGGTTTAGGATACTCGACTTTGAATGATAAAATAAAAAAATGGGCAACTGACGACAAAAATAAGAACGCGAAATAAAACGTTTTACAACAACGTATATAACTCATAGCTAGCCAGTTGATTAATCGAAGTTAAGGCATATTTGGAAAATCGCCAAATTTTTAAATTTGACGATTTCAATTAAAAAGATAAATAGTAAAATTTAAAAATTTGGCTCGTGCTTAACCGAGTAGTTATTGCTAATTTGCACGCTACGAGCCATATACAAAACCGTTGTGCTT
>CANNCQ010000112.1 GCA_947503135.1 uncultured Aquimarina sp.
TAAAACATAATAAATAAATGGTTTTCAAAAGTGAGAAAGGAACTTTTTTTAAATTAATCATATTACTAGGGACTTTTATTGTTTTAGCAAAAATGACTTTTAAAATCATGAGTGATAAAATAGATTTAAAGCATTTCATCGGAGATATTTTTTTCTCCCTACTTTTAGGATATTTGATTTGGATTTATTTTG
The DNA here is from genome assembly GCA_947503135.1 of uncultured Aquimarina sp. Lineage (GTDB taxonomy): Bacteria > Bacteroidota > Bacteroidia > Flavobacteriales > Flavobacteriaceae > Aquimarina. The sequence continues at coordinate 193 of CANNCQ010000112.1, forward strand.
ACACAAAATATGAGCTGACCAAAACTGAATTAAGATATAAAAGTGGACTAACAAAAGGGAAAATAAAACTAGATAAAATAAAAACTGTTGAAATTGGCAAATATTTACTGAAAGGTACAAGAGTAGCAACTTCACATAATGGATTAACTTTAAGATTTAATGATAAGAATGAAATTTATATTTCTCCAGAAAATAATGAATTGTTTGTAAAGCAATTGATTAAACTAAATAACAAAATTAAAGTTCGATGAGAAAAGCCTATGCACAACAAAAACTATAACTAATGCGGGGATAGTTTTTGAGCTGAAATGATGGTTGATTTGCATTGCCGTAAAAGCTTTTTTCTTACTTTTATATTCAAAATTAAAAACGGCAAAAGCTTTCACTTGTGCCGGCTTGAAATTCGCTGAATTTCTGCGCCGCACTAGTCATAGTTCAGTCGTTG
>CANNCQ010000113.1 GCA_947503135.1 uncultured Aquimarina sp.
AGAGAATAAAGTTCATTGACATATTGATAATCAAATACGAGCGTATAACATTAGTGTTATATGTAAATAGAGAAAAAAGTAAAATGACTTATTATTTTTAATCGTAAAGATAATAAGGAGTTATTAGTTGTTTTTCGGAACAATTATTAACAGAAATAAAGAGCAAGTTATAAGCAAGACGCATAAGCTAAATAAGGGCGTATGGGGAATGCCTAGGCTCTCAGAGGCGAAGAAGGACGTGATAAGCTGCGATAAGCTGTGGTTAGTGGCACATACATTTACCCGCAGATTTCCGAATGGGGCAACCCGGCATATTGAAGATATGTCATCTCGTAAGAGAAGCAAACCCGGAGAACTGAAACATCTAAGTACCCGGAGGAGAAGAAAACAAAAGTGATTCCGTAAGTAGTGGCGAGCGAACGCGGATTAGCCCAAACCAGTATTGTTACGGCAATGCTGGGGTTGTAGGACCACGATATGATTATAAAAAAGAACTAGAATCAGTTGGAAAGCTGAGCGATATAGGTGACAGCCCTGTATAGGTAATATTTTATATGATAGTGGTATCCTGAGTAGTGCGGGGCACGTGTAACCCTGTGTGAAACTGGCGGGACCATCCGTTAAGGCTAA
>CANNCQ010000114.1 GCA_947503135.1 uncultured Aquimarina sp.
ACCAAGCTACTGCAAATGCTTCTGATCCTAATGGTGATCCGATTACAGATGTTTCTGATTCAGGTAACCCTGCTGATGACACAGGTGAAGATGATGATATTACCAATACCGATTTACCTGTGGTAAGTAGTATTGAACTGACTAAAACAGCTGGCGTTTTAGCTGATACGAATGGCGATGACTTAATAGGATTAGGTGATCAAGTCACTTATACTTTTACGGTAACTAATACTGGAAATACTACTGTAAGCGGATTAACTGTTAATGACCCTATTATCGGACTTAACAATGCCGTAGTAACACCTAGTAGTTTAAACCCAACAGAAAGTGCTTCCATTACTGAAACCTACTCCATTACCCAAGCAGATGTAGATGCTGGTAATATTGAAAATACAGCAACGGTTTCTGGAACAAATCCTAATGGAGATCCTGTTACAGATACTTCCGATAGTACCAATCCTAATGATGATGAAGGTCAGCCAGGAAACTCAGATCCGGATACAGACAATACCAACGATCCAACCAACTTACCTATTGCCCCAACTCCACAATTAGAACTTGTAAAAACAAGTGCTTATAGTGATACCAACGGTGATGGTTTTGTAAGTCCTGGCGATCAA
>CANNCQ010000115.1 GCA_947503135.1 uncultured Aquimarina sp.
TAAAAATAGTTTTAACTTTAAGCAGTAATTATGAGAACAAGTAAATTTTCACCACAGCAAATCGCAAAGATTTTAAAGGAGTTTGATAACGGTAAATCAGTTGTTGATATTACCCGTGATCATGGAGTTAGTTCTGCAGCCTTTTATAAATGGCGTTCCAAATATGCAGGAATGAATTCCAAGGAACTAAAGCGACTCAAAGAACTAGAAGAAGAAAACCGCAAACTCAAACAGATGTATGCTACTTTAGCACTAGATCATCAGATGGCCAAAGAGATTATCGAAAAAAAGCTCTAAAGCCTTGCCTTAAACGGAGCATAACTAAAGAACTTATTCATTACGGTATCAGCAGGGCGTGCCGTGTTCTTAGAATGAGTAAGAGTGTGTATTATTATAAGCCGTTATTTAAGGATAATTCTGAGATAGAACAGGCGCTACTACAAAAGACTGAAGAACACTCAGAAGAAGGTTTTTGGAAAGCTTATGATCGACTACGAGAAGAAGGCAACCTTTGGAATCATAAACGTGTACACAGAATTTATGTGGAACTAGGTTTACCACTAAGAAGGAAAGTTAAGAAACGTTTACC
>CANNCQ010000116.1 GCA_947503135.1 uncultured Aquimarina sp.
TTATGAATATCTTCAGTTTTACTGCCCATTTTGATAGCGAAGAGGCTTGTCGTCTACACTTTAAAACGGAAAGAGACAAAATTGGCGTTAATTGTCGTCGATGTGGTCATCCACATCATTATTGGATAAAATCAGTTTGGAGTTATGAATGTAAATCATGTAGAAGTCGTACATCTTTAAGGAGTGGAACAATAATGCAAAGTTCCAATTTATCGTTTATGATCTGGTATAAAGCTATGTTTTTAATGACTACTACAAAAAAAGGCTTTTCATCTAAAGAAATTCAGAAGCAATTAGGTCTAAAAAGATATGAACCAGTATGGGCTATGGTTCATAAGCTTCGTAAAGCTATGGGTAATCGAGATGCTCGTTATACTTTAGAAGGTATGATTGAAATGGATGAAGGATATTTCACGGTTGAATCCTCTGAAATAGAGCAACAACAAGGAAAAAGAGGACGTGGAGCAGTAGGGAAACAAAATGTTATGATTATGGCTGAATCGACCCCGTTAGAAGATACTGAAACAGGTAAAATTGAGCGACAATGTCGTTATTTTAAAGCTAAAGTGCTCGATGATCACAAAG
>CANNCQ010000117.1 GCA_947503135.1 uncultured Aquimarina sp.
ACATCACCTGATGCATCAGTCATGATGTTTGATGCTGTTGCTGGTGCTACCAAACTAACACTTGCTGGATCTATTATTCCATCTGCATCTGTATCATCAGAAATTAAGTTTACATCCAATACATCTCCCGGTACATTTGCCAAGTCTTCATCATCCATCGCCACTGGTGGCTCGTTGTACTCGATATTGATCGTAGCTGTGTTACTTACATTACCATCGTTGTCATCAACCGTATAAGTAATGTCTGTTGGATCACCCTCAAAACCATCCTCTGGTGTAAAGGTTACTTCGCCACTTACTGGATTCACCTCCCAAACTCCTTCGCTTGGTACTGTAAAACCGGTAACATCTCCCTCTGAATCTACAATTACCATAGTAGCTCCCGATGGTGGTGTTAAACTTACACTCGTAGCATCTATTGTACCATCCGTGTCACTATCAATACCACTACCATTATCGGCGTTTATGATATCCAAAGAAACCGCATCTCCTATGCTATTATCTAAACTCTCATCATCTGTGGCAACTGGTGCATCTCCGTAACCTACAGTTACCGATGCCATTGTTTCATTAC
>CANNCQ010000118.1 GCA_947503135.1 uncultured Aquimarina sp.
ACCATTAGGATCAGAAGCATTTGCAGTAGCTTGGTTGGTTACCATACCCGCGTTGATATCTTCTTGGGTTACGACATAACTTGCTAAGAAGGTAATTACATCATTAGGAGCGGCATCAAAAATAGTCGCATCGCCACCTAAATTAGCTCCTCCATTATCATACACAGGCGTAGGAGTTGCTCCTGTACCAGAGAAGTTGGTTTCTGTAACACTCACATCAGTTGCTGTCACATTACCTGTATTCTCAACCGTATATACATAATTAATTACATCTCCTGCATTTAAACCAGTAGGCGCATTATCTACAAACGTACTTGTTTTGATAATTTCAATTTCAGGATTAGAAGGAATTAACGAACTTGTTGGGTCATCATCTCCACCTGTATCATCATTAGGATTACCAGAATCCGAAGCATCGGTTACTGGGTTTCCAGCAGGGTCAGTACCATTAGCTGCAGCTTCATTGTTAACAATACCTGCATCAATATCAGCTTGAGTTAATATATAGCTTGCGCTGAATTGTAACACATCACCTGGATTCGCATCAAAATCATCAGCATCACCATCAAT
>CANNCQ010000119.1 GCA_947503135.1 uncultured Aquimarina sp.
CAAGGCTCGTAAGGAGCAACCTCCATTGTTATGAACTCGTGTCTTCCTAATTTTTGAGGTTTAGTTTCGTTAAAAAACTGCAATTGAATTCCTGAAGAGTTAAATTGCGTCATAGCTATGCTTCTGCGTGTTGCTTTTAAATGCTCGAAAGGAATTGTAAAATATTCATTTTCATCGTACCTAGGCATAGTAAGCAAAGTTTTTTCCCTATCAAAGGTGACGTATTTATTTTCGGGTGCTTTTATAAAATTCTTGTATGCTTTATAACTCAAGTACAATAAAGGGGAAAATACAACAAAAACTATTAAATAATATTTTAGTTCAATAGTTTCTCCCTCTGTAATTAAATCTAATAAAGGAAATATAATTGTAAACATTGCCCAAATACCAATATATATATATATGTATTCTTTATAGGATTTCTTACCAGTAGGCTTCCATTCTTTATAAAATTGATTGTTTAATGTTGTTCCATAATTTTTGTGACTACGAGCAATATTTTCT
>CANNCQ010000120.1 GCA_947503135.1 uncultured Aquimarina sp.
ATATTTTTAATCGATGCCCTGACATTTTTAAATGTGGCAGGTATATGATTTCATATCTGATTAATAAAAATGACAATGTACTAATTGAGGATGAGTATATAGTAAATCAAAAAGAAAACTCTTCTTTAATATTAGCCGAATCAATAAAAAAATATATTGAAGATTATAACAAAAAAAATATTGTTATAAATTTCAATTGGGCTGAGAAAACGAAGGTAAGCGACACAAAAAAAAGATTTAAAGAATTAATAAATGGCATTTATATATTCCGAAATCAAAAATCAAAAAAAATATTCGGGAATGACATTAAAGATATTACAGTATCTGAAAAAGACAGTTTAAACGCTGATACTCAATTTACAATTATAATTGCTGCTTTTGATTTTCCACCGCCACCGCCACCGCCTCCTGGAATTGATGAAATTGACATATTAGAAATAATTGAAACAGAAAAATAAAACGCTACACAACAACGTGTAAAAAACATAGGGCGG
>CANNCQ010000121.1 GCA_947503135.1 uncultured Aquimarina sp.
AACTTAAATCACGTTATTTTTATCCGAAACCACGCAACAGTTACGTTCGAGTAAAGTCCGAAATATTCACAACAGTTGCGTTCGAGTTGAGTCCGAAAACATAAGAAGCTCACGTTTTGGCTTTTTCTTTTATAAACACCAAATAGGGGAGTAGAATCCGAAACCACACAACAGTTTCTTTTGAGTAAAGTCCGAAATATTCACAACAGTTTCGCCCGAGTTTGGTCCGAAAACATAAGTAGCTCACGCTCTGGCTTTTTTCTTTTAATAATCTATTTAACAGTCTAACTTTTTTACTTTAAACAACTTGATAAAGTATTGATTTTGAAGGCAAAGGCAATGCTAGGTAACGTTTGGTGTAAGGTACGTAGGGCAGAAGATAAGCACTGCCTTTCGAATTCACACTAAGCCAAATTTACATATTTTGCTTTTATTTTTCTCTAAATGCCAAATTGGAAATTTGGCGACATCAT
>CANNCQ010000122.1 GCA_947503135.1 uncultured Aquimarina sp.
GGATCTCCATTAGGATTTGTTCCAGAAACCGTTGCTGTGTTTTCAATATTACCAGCATCTACATCTGCTTGAGTAATAGTGTAGGTTTCTGTAATAGAAGCACTTTCTGTAGGTTCTAAACTACTAGGTGTTACTACGGCATTGTTAAGACCAATAATAGGATCATTAACAGTTAATCCGCTTACTGTAGTATTTCCAGTATTTGTTACCGTAAAGGTATAAGTCACTTCATCACCTAATCCTATTAAGCCATCGCCATTCGTATCGGTAAGCGCACCAGCAGTTTTCGTCAGTTCAATACTACTTACTACAGGTAAATTGGTATTGGTAATATCATCATCTTCACCTGTGTCATCAGCAGGGTTACCCGAATCAGAAACATCTGTAATTGGATTACCATTAGGATCAGAAGCATTTGCAGTAGCTTGGTTGGTTACCATACCCGCGTTGATATCTTCTTGGGTTACGACAT
>CANNCQ010000123.1 GCA_947503135.1 uncultured Aquimarina sp.
TACGCTTTGATTTTTACTTTCTAAATACTGAATAGGGGAGTAGAATCCGAAAGCACACAACAGTTGCGTTTGAGTAATGTCAGAAATATTAGCAACAGTTTCGTCCGAGTTGAGTCCGAAAACATAAGAAGCTCACGTTTTTGCTTTTTCTTTTATAAACACCAAATAGGGGAGTAGAATCCGAAACCACACAACAGTTTCGTTTGAGTAAAGTCCGAAGTATTTACAACAGTTACGTTCGAGTTGAGTCCGAAAACATAAGTAACTCACGCTTTGGCTTTTTTCTTTTAAGTAACAGTTAGATTTCTATTTTCTATAATCTACTTAACAGGCTAACTTTTTTATTTTAAACAACTTGATAAAGTATTGATTTTGAACGAAAAGGCAATGCTAGGTAACGGCTTCGGCTATGATTAGTACGGGAATAAATAAGTGATTAACTTCCGAATTTGCACTTAGCCAAAACTTTTTA
>CANNCQ010000124.1 GCA_947503135.1 uncultured Aquimarina sp.
CCTAGTTTGGTGGGAACTATTACAAGTTTAGCGCCTAATGCGAATCAAACACTTTCAGCAACTTATGCTATAACGCAAAACGATATTAATGCGGGAGAGGTTATTAATACCGCTACTGCTACAGGGCAAGATCCTAATGGTAATCCGGTGAGTGATGATTCGGATTCTGGTAACCCTGCGGATGATACGACTGCCGATGACGATGATACGGTAACACCTTTACCTTTAACGCCAGAACTTACTTTAGTAAAAAGTTCTAGTTTAGATCTTGCTAGCAATACCATTACGTATACCTATATCGTAGAGAATACAGGAAACACGACTGTAAATGATATTACTGTTGTAGAAACCACATTCTCTGGTACAGGAACAACGCCTACCCCAACATACAGTGGTGGTGGAAGTGATATTGATGGTGATGCTGATGATTTTGATGCGAATCCAGGTGATGTGTTACAATTCA
>CANNCQ010000125.1 GCA_947503135.1 uncultured Aquimarina sp.
TTTTTATATTTTGTTTTTAATTTTTCTCTTTTTAAAAGCCAAATTAAAAATTTGGCGGACTTTCTAAATATACACAAATCTTTGGGTTTAACACCTATTAGCTATGTTTTATACACCTTGTTGTGCGTAGTTTATTCTAATACATTTCTTTTTTATTTTCCACTTTAAATAATTCTAAATCTATTTTTTGTTCAATTTCAGACTCCAATTCTTTTTTACAACCTAATAAAATTGGTGCGTTTTCAGAGGTTGTTATACACCATTTTAGATTATCCTCAAAAAGACAAGTATCTAATTGAAAATCATATAATTCCTGTATTTCAAAATATTCTTTTAATGTAATGTCAGTATATTCTTTTTGTAAGTCTGTAGTGTAAGCTTCCCTTAAAACCGAACTGTTTAAAAGTATAAAAATAGTTTTAACTTTAAGCAGTAATTATGAGAACAAG
>CANNCQ010000126.1 GCA_947503135.1 uncultured Aquimarina sp.
GTTGATATAAGAAATCGTAGGGCAGCGTAAATAAACTGACGTAGGATAAATTATATAAGCCAAATATAAAGATTTTGCTTTTATCATTCGTTGTAAATGCCAAATTTTATATTTGGCGGCTTTGCAGCATAAAACTATCTTTTTAGATAAAACCAATTGCCCTATGTTTTTTATATATTGTTACCTAGCGTTTTAAACTTCTTTTCATAATACTTTTATCCAATTTTTTAAGACACTGTTTAAGTAATTTTTAATTTTAGATAAGATTGCTATATTTTACTGTTTAAACAACTTAAATCACGTTATTTCTATCCGAAACCACGCAACAGTTACGTTCGAGTAAAGTCCGAAATATTTACAACAGTTTCGCCCGAGTTGAGTCCGAAAACATAAGAAGCTTACGCTTTGATTTTTACTTTCTAAATACTGAATAGGGGAGTAGAATCCG
>CANNCQ010000127.1 GCA_947503135.1 uncultured Aquimarina sp.
CCTGGTGCAAAGGTTACCTCCACTGGATCTCCTACACTTGGTGTAAAAGTCAACGTAATTGGTTCTTCACTTGGGTTACTTAAACTTACTGGGAATTCTAAGTCTCCTCCCTCTGTTACCGTTGGTGCATCCGCTATATCTACACTTGGTGCATCATCATTATCTTCTACTTGACCTACCCCTGTATCTGTAATATCTCCTACTGGTCCTTCTGTGTTGGTAACTGCTAATGTGATTTCCTCCGTTGGCTCATCAATAAGATCGTCCTCCGTTGGAATTGTTACAACTGCTTCTGTTTCACCTGGTGCAAAGGTTACCTCCACTGGATCTCCTACACTTGGTGTAAAAGTCAACGTAATTGGTTCTTCACTTGGGTTACTTAAACTTACTGGGAATTCTAAGTCTCCTCCCTCTGTTACCGTTGGTGCATC
>CANNCQ010000128.1 GCA_947503135.1 uncultured Aquimarina sp.
CAAAAGAGTCTCATAGCTCAGCTGGTTAGAGCGCTACACTGATAATGTAGAGGTCGGCAGTTCGAGTCTGCCTGAGACTACAAATAAGTTCATTACAACATATTGAAAAGGAAATTCTAGAAGATAGAGTTTAAGTCACATTAAATTGTACTACTAAATTCGTTAGGATTTTAGGGTTTCAACACATAATGGGGGATTAGCTCAGCTGGCTAGAGCGCCTGCCTTGCACGCAGGAGGTCATCGGTTCGACTCCGATATTCTCCACGATTCTTAAGAAGTAATTAAGATAGTTTAAAAGTTACAGGATTCAGAAATGAAAAAATACTTTTAGGCATTGATATTATTTTGATATAAAGAGAATAAAGTTCATTGACATATTGATAATCAAATACGAGCGTATAACATTAGTGTTATATGTAAATAGAGAAAAA
>CANNCQ010000129.1 GCA_947503135.1 uncultured Aquimarina sp.
GGATCTCCATTAGGATTTGTTCCAGAAACCGTTGCTGTGTTTTCAATATTACCAGCATCTACATCTGCTTGAGTAATGGTGTAGGTTTCTGTAATAGAAGTACTTTCTGTAGGTTCTAAACTATTTGGGGTTACTACCGCATTGTTAAGTCCGATAATAGGGTCATTAACAGTTAATCCGCTTACAGTAGTATTTCCAGTATTGGTTACCGTAAAAGTATAAGTGACTTGATCACCTAATCCAATTAAGTTATCCCCATTGGTATCGGTAAGTGCACCAGCAGTTTTCGTCAGTTCGATACTGCTTACCACAGGAAGGTCTGTATTGGTAATATCATCATCTTCACCTGTGTTATCAGCAGGGTTACCTGAATCAGAAACATCTGTAATCGGATCACCATTAGGATCAGAAGCATTTGCAGTAGCTTGGT
>CANNCQ010000130.1 GCA_947503135.1 uncultured Aquimarina sp.
TCTGCGATCCTTTGGTGGTCTGCAAACTCTTTACCATTGTCAGATGTGATAGTTTTAATAAAAGGCTTCCAATCCTCTAATTGATTTATTATGACATCAGCTACTTCTTTTGCCTCTCTACTGGCAACATACTCCATTTTCAACATGCCAGAAACTCGATCATTAATCGTTACAATAGCTCCTTTATGATTTTTTCCAATTATCGTATCTACTTCAAGATCTCCTAGGCGAGACTTTTTGTCAACAATTTTAGGACGTTTACTTATTGCTATTCGGTTTGAAATCAACCCTCTACTATCTTTTTTAGCTCCTCGCTTTCGATATCTTTTGCCCCTGTTTCTAAGATGTTTATAATAGTGTCCTTTATTTTTCTTATCTGACCAAATGAACTGATATATACGTTCATGCGAAACGCTAGCTTT
>CANNCQ010000131.1 GCA_947503135.1 uncultured Aquimarina sp.
AATCGGATATCAGCCATGATCCGGTGAATACGTTCCCGGGCCTTGTACACACCGCCCGTCAAGCCATGGAAGCTGGGAGTACCTGAAGTCCGTCACCGCAAGGAGCGGCCTAGGGTAAAACTGGTAACTGGGGCTAAGTCGTAACAAGGTAGCCGTACCGGAAGGTGCGGCTGGAACACCTCCTTTCTAGAGAAAGACTTGTTATATATTAGAGGTAGAGATTATGTTTTAAAGTAATCTTTTTAGTCTTAAGCTGTTGATTAATTATTTAGAATTGAGATTTTAGATATTAGAAGTGAGGATTTTTTCTCATGTCTCAATACTATTTTCTTGAATCTAGCAAAAGAGTCTCATAGCTCAGCTGGTTAGAGCGCTACACTGATAATGTAGAGGTCGGCAGTTCGAGTCTGCCTGAGA
>CANNCQ010000132.1 GCA_947503135.1 uncultured Aquimarina sp.
GATGAAGAAATGATAAAACGTTACGTGAAATATCAATCACACCAAGAGAATTAATGTGATGCCCCTATGGGGCTAATTTGAAGTCCAAAGCCTCCGTTTTTAACGGAGGTTTTTTACTTTAAACACAAAATTAAAAACATCAGAGTAGGTCGGAAAGCGCGTAACAGTTTCGTTTTAGTAAAGTCCGAAATATTTATAACAGTTTCGTTTGAGTTGGGTCCGAAAACATAAGATGCTCACGTATTGGCTTTTTACTTTCCATAATCTATTTAACAGAATATTTTTTACTTTAAAAAACTTTTATTCCGTGACAAATTTTCCGCACTGATTAATGGATGCCAACGTGTTTGTATATGGTTTGTTGCGTGGTTTAGCACGTAATTTAGCAAATAAAAACCGAATAGAAAATCCGCGAG
>CANNCQ010000133.1 GCA_947503135.1 uncultured Aquimarina sp.
AATAAAAACCGAATAGAAAATCCGCGAGGATTTTCGTAAGTAGGCTAGAACTAGCAATAAATTATATACGGTGTTGGGCATAGTTTTTTATGTTCTAAATCCAGTAACTCTAAAATCCTTTCCAGTTATTTCAGATGAAATATTATCTATAAATTGAAGTAAAGATTTATTAATAAATTCAATTAATAACCAACTGTGGTCACTTTCAAGGTGTTTTTCTAAAGTTTGTGGTTGATATCTTGCTAACTCGCTTAATCTATGCATTGCAGCTAAAATAAGAACAACTGTATTTCTGTCAATAACGTGGTTTTTTAAATCAGTTCTTTTTATATACCCTGCATTCAAGTCATAAGTGCAAAAAGTTAATTTCGTTTACTTTTTTAGCAAAAATGGTTACTGGACTATCAAAGT
>CANNCQ010000134.1 GCA_947503135.1 uncultured Aquimarina sp.
AATTTTGGGGCTTTATGATATTTTAAGTCTAATTCCATTTATTGTTAAATTACGCTTTTTATTTATGGTTTTTATGTAAATGGATTTAAGCTGTATTTAGCTTCTTTTTTAGTAGCCATATAGTCTTCATCTTTCCAAAAAGCTTCTCTAACTAGCTGTTGCTCTGCTGTTGCTTCAGGAGTAGGAATACGGCTTTTAAATAAAGGAGGAGGAAAGCCTTCTGCTTTTCTGCGTTCAAAATCTTGTTCTCTAAATTCATCAAAGGCGCTACCAGTTGGTAACGGACGGTTTTTATCCATATACCACACATATAAAGACCATTTAGCCCAAGGCTCGTAAGGAGCAACCTCCATTGTTATGAACTCGTGTCTTCCTAATTTTTGAGGTTTAGTTTCGTTAAAAAA
>CANNCQ010000135.1 GCA_947503135.1 uncultured Aquimarina sp.
GGAACAATGGTAACATTAAATCCAGATGGAACATTAACCGTAGATCCAGCAGACGACGCAACAGAACCAATCGAGTTCCCATACACAGTAAGTGATGGCGTAAACGAAGAAGTTCCAGGTAGTGTAACTGTAACACCATTACCAGCAGCAGTATTGCCAGAGGTAATGATCGGTAATGTAAGAGAAGGTGAAGCAGTCGGTACTGTAGAAGTTCCAGTAACGTTAGATGTAGCAAGTGAAGAAGATACAGTAGTTGAAATCACAACAGCATCAGACACAGCTACAGAAGGCGATGACTTTACAGCAGTAACAGAGACTGTAACGATTCCAGCAGGAGAGACAGAAGCAACAGTAACTATCCCAGTATTAGAGGATGAAGAAGTTGAAGAAGATGAGTTATTAA
>CANNCQ010000136.1 GCA_947503135.1 uncultured Aquimarina sp.
ACGAGCTAAATTTTACATTTTGTTTTTAATTTATCGGTTTAAAAGCCAAATTTAAAATTTGGCGATACTTAGCAAATGAACACAAACTTTACGCTTAAAAACCAATTAGCTATGTTTTATACATGGTGTTGGCATACGTTTTAATTTTTTTCTATTTATTTGCTTTTACAATTACCGATTTTTTTGTCATTTTACAAAACTTATTTTTGCGCTTTGGGTTAAGTAATTTTATATTTTAAACACAAAATTAAGAACATTCGAGTAGGTTCGGAAAGCGGGCAACAGTTTCGCTCGAGTAAAGTCCGAAATATTCATAACAGTTTCGTCTGAGTTGAGTCCGAAAACATAAGTAACTCACGTTTTGACTTTTTCTTTGTATTCAACTTTCTATT
>CANNCQ010000137.1 GCA_947503135.1 uncultured Aquimarina sp.
TAAGCAATGTTTTTTCCCTATCAAAGGTGACATATTTATTTTCGGGTGCTTTTATAAAATTCTTGTATGCTTTATAACTCAAGTACAATAAAGGGGAAAATACAACAACAATAATCATGTAATACTTTAACTCAATCCATTCACCATTTAGTATATAAGTGTAAATAGGAAATATAAACATAAAAACTACCCACATCCCCATATATATGTATATGTATTCTTTATAGGATTTCTTACCAGTAGGCAGCCATTCTTTATAAAATTGATTGTTTAATGTTGTTCCATAATTTTTGTGACTATGAGCAATATTTTCTTTTGTAAGTTCTTTGGGTTCTTGCCTAATAATAAAAGGTAAGTACTTACTGTATTTAGTGTTA
>CANNCQ010000138.1 GCA_947503135.1 uncultured Aquimarina sp.
TTCTTCTTCATATTTTTCCTTACTTTGGTTATTAAATGAATACCATCCACAAACATTTTATCAAATAAATCTTTGCCCAAATAGCCTTTATCTCCATATATTTTTCCAAATAATTTGTCGTGAAAGTTTTTGTTTTTCAAGGGGTATCGGTCATCAACATTAGCTTTAGTAATCAGAAAATCAATGATTTGACCTTTGTCATTACAGATCAGGTGGAGCTTGAAACCAAAGAACCAGCCTAAGGTTCCATAACTTTTCTCCGCAATACCTTTGAATACTTTATGTTGCTTTTCTCTCTTATAATGGCAAACTTTCAGTACCGTAGAATCAATAAAAGAGATTCCAGAACACTTTCCCAAC
>CANNCQ010000139.1 GCA_947503135.1 uncultured Aquimarina sp.
CCGACCCTACTCTGATGTTTTTAATTTTGTGTTTAAAATAGAAAGTTGAATAAAAGGAAAAAGCCAATACGTGAGTTTCTTATGTTTTCGGACTCAACTCAGACGAAACTGTTGTAAATATTTCGGACTTTACTCGAGCGAAACTGTTGCACGCTTTCCGACCCTACTCTAGTGTTCTTAATTTTGTGTTTAAAATATAGAATTACTTAACCCAGAGCGCGAAAATAAGTTTTGTAAAATGACAAAAAAATCGGTAATTGTAAAAGTAAATAAATATAAAAATTAAAACGTATGCCAACACCATGTATAAAACATAGCTAATTGGTTTTTAAGCGTAAAGTTTGTGTCTATTTG
>CANNCQ010000140.1 GCA_947503135.1 uncultured Aquimarina sp.
CGTTAACACAAAAGGCAAAGTTCTAAAAAAATCAATTAAATTTAGAACAAAGAAAAAATTAACAACGGAGGAAAATGATAGAATTCGAAATTTATTAGCTAAAAGATTAAATTACAAACCTGGATATATTGATGAAATTCCTGTTAATACAGAATTATATTTAATAATCTAAAAAACGTTTTACAACACTATATATAGCAAATAGGGCGATTAGTGTTCAACCAAAAGCTCTGTGTTTATTTGCAAAATCGCCAAATCTTTTGATTTGGCTTTACTAAAAAAAGATAAATCAAAATGCAAAAGTTTGGCTTAGTGCTTATTTGAAGGTAATTGTTTATCTTCTGCCCTAAAT
>CANNCQ010000141.1 GCA_947503135.1 uncultured Aquimarina sp.
GAAACGCTAGCTTTATTGTCTTTTTTTAATGATCCTACTATTTGCTCTGGACTATAATCTTCTTTGAGAAGCTCTATGACCTGTTGTTTAATACTTGGAGTAAAAAGCACTTTTTTCGGCTTATTTGTATGACGCATTTCAGCCTTACGCTGAGCCAAAGAAGCATAATATCGATTATCTCGATGATCTGAATTACGCTTCAACTCTCGATAAATTGAAGATGGATTAACATCCAACTCAATGGCAATCTCTGATTTACTTAAATTATTCGATAAAAGGCGCTCTAGTTCATACCTTTGAGCTAAGGTTAATTGGCTATAATTTTTCATGCAAGACAAATGTG
>CANNCQ010000142.1 GCA_947503135.1 uncultured Aquimarina sp.
TGATAAAATCATTGATAGAGCATGATTTGCAATTAATAAGCAGTTGGAAAGATGTTCGAATTCAAGAATTGAATGTTCAAGTGGATCATATTCATATGGTATGTTCGATTCCTCCCAAAGTATCCATTTCAGAGTTCATGGGAATTTTGAAAGGAAAAATAGCGATCAAATTATTCAAGACCTATCCTAGTTTGAAACAAAAGCCTTATTGGGGGAATCATTTTTGGTCAAGGGGCTATTTCGTAAGTACAGTAGGGTTGGATGAAGAAATGATAAAACGTTACGTGAAATATCAATCACACCAAGAGAATTAATGTGATGCCCCTATGGGGCTAAT
>CANNCQ010000143.1 GCA_947503135.1 uncultured Aquimarina sp.
ATAAATTCAGGGCCATTATCCATTCGTATTTTCTTTGGCTTTCCTTTTTTATTGATAAGATGATTCAGTACCCATACGATACGATTGCTGGTTAAGGAAAAGTCTATTTCAATATGTAATGCTTCTCGGTTATAATCATCTATGACATTAAATGCTCTAAAGCGTCTTTTATTTTCTAATACATCGGTTACAAAATCCATGCTCCAAGTATGATTGAGTTCGCCTGGGATCTCTAATGGTTCTTTTACCCTTTCAGGTAAACGTTTCTTAACTTTCCTTCTTAGTGGTAAACCTAGTTCTATATAAATTCTGTGTACACGTTTATGATTCCA
>CANNCQ010000144.1 GCA_947503135.1 uncultured Aquimarina sp.
TAAACAAACTCGTTTAGGTATAATTGGAGGTATTTTCTTTTAACCTTATGAAAATTACCCAGTAAGTTCCGTTTAGCATTACTTATAGTGATATGCACCCATTTTAAAGTTTCTTTTGTAGTTTCTTTATCTGATTTTTCGGTAATATGAAGTTCTACAAAATCGGCAATATCAACATATGAGGTACTTTTATCAGTGAAAACAATACTTTGTTCATTTAAAGAGGTTGCAACAGTATCATTTACCCCTTCTGCTTTGTGATCATCGAGCACTTTAGCTTTAAAATAACGACATTGTCGCTCAATTTTACCTGTTTCAGTATCTTCTAAC
>CANNCQ010000145.1 GCA_947503135.1 uncultured Aquimarina sp.
CTGCTGTAAATATTTCGGACTTTACTCGAGCGAAACTGTTGCGCGCTCTCCGACCCTACTCTAATGTTCTTAATTTTGTGTTTAAAATATAAAATTACTTAACTCAGAGCGCAAAAATAAGTTTTGTTAAATCATAAAAAAATCGGTAATTGTAAAAGCAAATAACATAGAAAAATAAAAAACGTATGCCAACACCATGTATAAAACATAGCTAATTGGTTTTTTAGCGTAAAGTTTGTGTTTATTTGCCAAGTATCGCCAAATTTTAAATTTGGCTTTTAAACCGATAAATTAAAAACAAAATGTAAAATTTAGCTCGTGCTAATT
>CANNCQ010000146.1 GCA_947503135.1 uncultured Aquimarina sp.
TGGTATAACTTCGCTAAATAAATTTAACTAATCATACGCGCTGTCAATCAATATGTCAATGAACTCTTTTTTGTTAATTAAGCGCTATCACTAGCCCCTAATTCATTAACCTTAACTCATTCGTTAAGCGAGTGCAAACTTACAACCTTTTTTTGTTTTAACAACAAACATAATTGAAGTTTTTTTAAAAGTTTTTTTTAATCTTTGACAGTATTTAAACCGCTAAAATCAATTGCTTTAGTATTACTCAAAACAACAAAAACAAAACTCTCTTTTTTATGAACTTCACTACTTGCGTAGCGGGGTGCAAATGTACAGCTTCTTTT
>CANNCQ010000147.1 GCA_947503135.1 uncultured Aquimarina sp.
ACTTTGATAATCCAGTAACCATTTTTGCTAAAAAAGTAAACGAAATTAACTTTTTGCACTTATGACTTGAATGCAGGCTATAATTAATACGGGTTGTAGTATTTAATCAAAGTTTCGTGTATTTTTACAATGTCCACCAAATCTTTTGATTTGGCTTTAAAATGAAAAAATTAAAACAAAATAAAAAGATTTGGCTAAGTTCTTAATCGAAAATTCTGTATTTTTAAATCCCGTACTAATCATAGCCGAAACGTTACCACCAAATCTAGCGGGTAGCTAAAATTTAAGGACATTAACCCCGATTTCCTTATAGCAAGCCCAATGCA
>CANNCQ010000148.1 GCA_947503135.1 uncultured Aquimarina sp.
GAAAGTTTAACTCTAATATTTTCTATATAAGGAAACAAACCTCTTTTTCTTCGGTTATAAACGCTGCGCTCTATTTTGCTAGATAATTCTGGAGGTAGTTTCCTAAACAAGTCACATTCACTATCAAAACCTAAGTATTCTGCCGTTAAATTAATAGCTACCAAGGCTAAGTCTGAAAGTCTGGGCTTACGTCTTTGATAAAGGAGCAAGTCTTCGTTTGAAATAAGCTTTAAAACCTCGTATATTTTGTCGAAATTTGATAAAAAGTTGTGCATCTTAGATTGTTGTGTCGTAACTACAATTTACTGCTATA
>CANNCQ010000149.1 GCA_947503135.1 uncultured Aquimarina sp.
TTTTAATCTTAAATATTGAGTGGGCTAGCCCACTCAATATTTAAAATCTCTTGCACTTATGACTTGAATTCAAGAATCAAAATCTTATTCATAAAAAAAAATAACCCTTTGTGGAAAAAATAATTTGTTGTTTTATTTTTTTAATACCATTTTTTGTTTGTGGGCAACTAGCAAACTTTTGTGAGGGAGGTAAAGGAGATCCTATTTTTTTAGAAACTTTTGGTAGTAATAACCCGTAGTGCATTATGATTTAAAGAATAAAAAAGTTGAGCATTCTGCTATATAGCAGTAAATTGTAGTTACGAC
>CANNCQ010000150.1 GCA_947503135.1 uncultured Aquimarina sp.
TAACCATCGTTTACGGCGTGGACTACCAGGGTATCTAATCCTGTTCGCTACCCACGCTTTCGTCCCTCAGCGTCAATGCATTGTTAGTGATCTGCCTTCGCAATCGGTATTCTAAGTAATATCTATGCATTTCACCGCTACACTACTTATTCTAACCACTTCACAATGATTCAAGGCCTACAGTATCAATGGCAATTTTACGGTTGAGCCGCAAACTTTCACCACTGACTTATAAACCCGCCTACGGACCCTTTAAACCCAATGATTCCGGATAACGCTTGGA
>CANNCQ010000151.1 GCA_947503135.1 uncultured Aquimarina sp.
CCACACAACAGTTGCGTTTGAGTAAAGTCCGAAATATTCACAACAGTTTCGCCCGAGTTGGGTCCGAAAACATAAGTAGCTCACGCTCTGGCTTTTTTCTTTTAATAATCTATTTAACAGGCTAACTTTTTTACTTTAAACAACTTGATAAAGTATTGATTTTGAGGTGGATTCAAGGCCTTAACGCAACAAAAGTTACTATTTGATTATAGTGCAATTTAATTTTTTCTTTGCAAAAAACCTACGATTTTTTGAAGGCTTTTTCCAAAGAAAAAATTAGACC
>CANNCQ010000152.1 GCA_947503135.1 uncultured Aquimarina sp.
CATTTTATTACCGCTTGTTGAGGGGTAGAAGTAGAGTCTGTTTCAGAAAGACAGATACAGGCTTTTTTAGCTATTATGTTCTCATAACTTAGTTCATCTAGTCCTTTTTTCGTACTATCCTGTCCATATATTTGAAATGTTAAGAAGATTAGAAGAAATAATGGGATGTTTTTCATAATTAGTTTTCAATTACACACAACGGTTAGTATAAGAAACGTAGGGCAGTAGATGAGCACTATCGTTTCGGTTTATTACTTAGCTAAATATAAATATT
>CANNCQ010000153.1 GCA_947503135.1 uncultured Aquimarina sp.
TATTCAACTTTCTATTTTAAACACAAAATTAAAAACATCAGAGTAGGGTCGGAAAGCACGCAATAGTTTCGCTTGAGTAAAGTCCGAAATATTTATAACAGTTTCGTTTGAGTTGGGTCCGAAAACATAATAAACTCACGTATTGGCTTTTTATTTTCCGTAATCTATTTAACAGACTATTTTTTACTTTAAAACACTTTTATTCCGTGACAAATTTTCCGCGCTGATTAATGGATGCCAACGTTAAATATATGGCATTTAGGGCAGA
>CANNCQ010000154.1 GCA_947503135.1 uncultured Aquimarina sp.
CTTTTAATCTTAAATATTGAGTGGGCTAGCCCACTCAATATTTAAAATCTATTGCACTTATGACTTGAATTCAAGTAGCCATTGTTAGCAATAGTATTATATTTGTTATATATTTTTTTTTAAATCCTGTCTACCAACAATCGTCATTATTTCAACTATTCCTTTATTTATTTTGTAGTATATACTATCCGTTCCACAAGGACATCTTCTATATTCTTTTTTTATGTACTCAACAGATTCAAATGAATATGGTCTTTCTGCTAT
>CANNCQ010000155.1 GCA_947503135.1 uncultured Aquimarina sp.
TCTCAGGCAGACTCGAACTGCCGACCTCTACATTATCAGTGTAGCGCTCTAACCAGCTGAGCTATGAGACTCTTTTGTTAGATTCAAGAAAATAGTATTGAGACATGAAAAAAAATCCTCACTTCTAATATCTAAAATCTCAATTCTAAATAATTAATCAACAGCTTAAGACTAAAAAGATTATCCTAAAACATAATCTCTACCTCTAATATATAACAAGTCTTTCTCTAGAAAGGAGGTGTTCCAGCCGCACCTTCCGGTAC
>CANNCQ010000156.1 GCA_947503135.1 uncultured Aquimarina sp.
ATTTGATCGCCTGGACTTACAAAACCATCACCATTGGTATCACTATAAGCACTTGTTTTTACAAGTTCTAATTGTGGAGTTGGTGCAATAGGTAAGTTGGTTGGATCGTTGGTATTATCTGTGTCTGGATCTGAGTTTCCTGGCTGACCTTCATCATCATTAGGATTGGTACTATCAGAAGTATCTGTAACAGGATCTCCATTAGGATTTGTTCCAGAAACCGTTGCTGTGTTTTCAATATTACCAGCATCTAC
>CANNCQ010000157.1 GCA_947503135.1 uncultured Aquimarina sp.
TCTGGATCTTCATCATTTCCTAATACATCTACTACTGTTGGCTCATCTACTGGTACGTCTACTGGATCAGGCTCAACTGTTGGTGGTGTGTTTGGCTCGTCGTTATCTTCGATTGTTACACTTCCTAATGCTTCTGTATTAGCAGTGTTACCACTTACTACAGTTCCTGCTACAGTTAATAACTCATCTTCTTCAACTTCTTCATCCTCTAATACTGGGATAGTTACTGTTGCTTCTGTCTCTCCTGCTGGA
>CANNCQ010000158.1 GCA_947503135.1 uncultured Aquimarina sp.
AAGTCAAAAGAAGCTGTACATTTGCACCCCGCTACGCAAGTAGTGAAGTTCATAAAAAAGAGAGTTTTGTTTTTGTTTTTTTAAGTAATAATAAAGCAGTTGATTTTAGCGGTTTTAAATACTGTTAAAGATCAAAAAAAACTTTTAAAAAACTTCAATTATGTTTGTTATTAAAACAAAAAAAGGTTGTAAGTTTGCACTCGCTTAGCGAAGTAGCTAAGTTACTAAATTAAGCATTAGAGATAAG
>CANNCQ010000159.1 GCA_947503135.1 uncultured Aquimarina sp.
GGTAGTTTTATGCTGCAAAGCCGCCAAATATAAAATTTGGCATTTACAACGAATGATAAAAGCAAAATATTTATATTGGCTTATATAATTTATCTTACGTCAGTTCATTTGCGATGCCCTACGATTTTTTATATTTAACGTTACCTAGCATTGCCTTTGCGTTCATCCGAATTCAATAACTTAACGCAACAAATCAAAATTTTAGATTTGTTGTATGAACACAAAAAAACACAAACGATTATCACT
>CANNCQ010000160.1 GCA_947503135.1 uncultured Aquimarina sp.
TACCAACACAGAAGGACCAGTAGGAGATATTACAGATACAGGGGTAGGTCAAGTAGAAGATAACGACGATGCACCAACGGTAACTATAGGAAACGTAATAGAAGGTGAAGCAGTCGGTACTGTAGAAGTTCCAGTAACATTAAATGTAGCAAGTGACGAAGACACTGTAGTAGAAATCACAACAGCATCAGACACAGCTACAGAGGGCGATGACTTTACAGCAGTAACAGAGACTGTAACGAT
>CANNCQ010000161.1 GCA_947503135.1 uncultured Aquimarina sp.
GTGTCGGTTTAGGGTACGGGCTGCTTCACTTGTTTTTCTTGGAACTCGATTCGATGCATTATCACGCCAGCCGAAGCCTCGGTGTACTATCGCAGTGTTACCACTTGCTTCAACGTGCTATTCCGTCAGCACGCAACATCTATTCGAATCCGTCACTTTTAATGTGAGCAGGTACAGGAATATTAACCTGTTGTCCATCCACTACCCCTTTCGGGTTCGCGTTAGGTCCCGACTAACCC
>CANNCQ010000162.1 GCA_947503135.1 uncultured Aquimarina sp.
CCACAATTAGAACTTGTAAAAACAAGTGCTTATAGTGATACCAATGGTGATGGTTTTGTAAGTCCAGGCGATCAAATTACCTATACTTTTGTAGTAACCAATATAGGTAATGTAACGGTAAGCTCTATAGATGTTGAGGATAGTTTGTTAACGCCTAGTTTAGTTGGAACTATTACAAGTTTAGCGCCTAATGCGAATCAAACACTTTCAGCAACTTATGCCATAACGCAAAA
>CANNCQ010000163.1 GCA_947503135.1 uncultured Aquimarina sp.
AACTCGATTGGTTCTGTTGCGTCGTCTGCTGGATCTACGGTTAATGTTCCATCTGGATTTAATGTTACCATTGTTCCGTCTGGTAATTCTACTGTATCTCCTGGAGCTACTGGTGTATCGTTGATTGATGTGATCGTTAACGGATCGTTGTCTGGATCTTCATCATTTCCTAATACATCTACTACTGTTGGCTCATCTACTGGTACGTCTACTGGATCAGGCTCAAC
>CANNCQ010000164.1 GCA_947503135.1 uncultured Aquimarina sp.
AACTCGATTGGTTCTGTTGCGTCGTCTGCTGGATCTACGGTTAATGTTCCATCTGGATTTAATGTTACCATTGTTCCATCTGGTAATTCTACGGTATCGCCTGGAGCTACTGGTATATCATTAATCGATGTGATCGTTAACGGATCGTTATCTGGATCTTCATCATTTCCTAATACATCTACTACTGTTGGCTCATCTACTGGTACGTCTACTGGATCAGGCTCAAC
>CANNCQ010000165.1 GCA_947503135.1 uncultured Aquimarina sp.
AAAAGTCCCTAGTAATATGATTAATTTAAAAAAAGTTCCTTTCTCACTTTTGAAAACCATTTATTTATTATGTTTTACAGTTAATCGCTTATGCACAACGACTGAACTATGACTAGTGCGGTGCGGAAATTCAACGAATTTCAAGCCAGCACAAGTAAAAGCTTTTGCCGTGTTTTAGTTTGTGAATATAAAAGTAAGAAAAAAGCTTTTACGACCAAGCAAAT
>CANNCQ010000166.1 GCA_947503135.1 uncultured Aquimarina sp.
TCTTTACCATTGTCAGATGTGATAGTTTTAATAAAAGGCTTCCAATCCTCTAATTGATTTATTATGACATCAGCTACTTCTTTTGCCTCTCTACTGGCAACATACTCCATTTTCAACATGCCAGAAACTCGATCATTAATCGTTACAATAGCTCCTTTATGATTTTTTCCAATTATCGTATCTACTTCAAGATCTCCTAGGCGAGACTTTTTGTCAACAATTT
>CANNCQ010000167.1 GCA_947503135.1 uncultured Aquimarina sp.
AGATTTTGTAAAATAATCTCCTTTTTTGAGTTCAGATTCAGTGAATAAAGACGTTATTTTGTCCATATTCTGGTTTGAGATTCCAAAGTAGGAAGTAATATATTTTTGTAATTCTGTCAATTTCCTGAATGTTTTTACATTAAGCACAACGTTAAATATATGGCATTTAGGGCAGAAGATAAACAATTACCTTTGAAATAAGCACTAAGCCAAACTTTTGCA
>CANNCQ010000168.1 GCA_947503135.1 uncultured Aquimarina sp.
TCATTGACATATTGATAATCAAATACGAGCGTATAACATTAGTGTTATATGTAAATAGAGAAAAAGTAAAATGACTTTTTGTGTTGTAAATCGTGACACAAAGAGTAGCTAATAGCTAACAGCCTAGTGCTGATAGTTAAAGGCGAAATAAAGAGCAAGTTATAAGCAAGACGCATAAGCTAAATAAGGGCGTATGGGGAATGCCTAGGCTCTCAGAGGCG
>CANNCQ010000169.1 GCA_947503135.1 uncultured Aquimarina sp.
AAAAATTTGGCTCGTGCTTAACCGAGTAGTTATTGCTAATTTGCACGCTACGAGCCATATACAAAACCGTTGTGCTTAATGTAAAAACATTCAGGAAATTGACAGAATTACAAAAATATATTACTTCCTACTTTGGAATCACAAACCAGAATATGGACAAAATAACGTCTTTATTCACTGAATCTGAACTCAAAAAAGGAGATTATTTTACAAAATCT
>CANNCQ010000170.1 GCA_947503135.1 uncultured Aquimarina sp.
AAATTAAGAACATTAGAGTAGGGTCGGAGAGCGCGCAACAGTTTCGCTCGAGTAAAGTCCGAAATATTTACAGCAGTATCGTCTGAGTTGAGTCCGAAAACATAAGTAACTCACGTATTGGCTTTTTCCTTTTATTCAACTTTTATTTGAATATATAAAACCACCGTCTTTGACGGTGGTCATGTTTTAAAGGCTCTGCCATTATTTAGCTTCGCTC
>CANNCQ010000171.1 GCA_947503135.1 uncultured Aquimarina sp.
TGAGAGCCTAGGCATTCCCCATACGCCCTTATTTAGCTTATGCGTCTTGCTTATAACTTGCTCTTTATTTCTGTTAAAATTGTTCCGAAAAACAACTAATAACTCCTTATTATCTTTACGATTAAAAATAATAAGTCATTTTACTTTTTCTCTATTTACATATAACACTAATGTTATACGCTCGTATTTGATTATCAATATGTCAATGA
>CANNCQ010000172.1 GCA_947503135.1 uncultured Aquimarina sp.
GAAACTGTTGTGAATATTTCGGACTTTACTCGAACGTAACTGTTGCGTGGTTTCGGATAAAAATAACGTGATTTAAGCAGTTTAAAAGTAAAGTTTAGCAATGTTGTGTAAAATGAAAATTACTTAAACAGAGCCTTAAAAGTTGAATTAGAGAAATATAAAAGTATTGTGAAAAGAAGTTTAAAACGCTAGGTAACAATATATAAA
>CANNCQ010000173.1 GCA_947503135.1 uncultured Aquimarina sp.
GGTTTTTTATTTTCCATAATCTATTTAACAGACTATTTTTACTTTAAACACTTTTATTCCGTGACAAATTTTCCGCGGTGATTAATGGATGCCAACGTTAAATATAAGAAATCGTAGGGCAGCGTAAATGAACTGACGTAAGATAAATTATATAAGCCAAATATAAATATTTTGCTTTTATCATTCGTTGTAAATGCCAAATTTTAT